>CAVXCX010000024.1:0-79199 GCA_963760395.1 uncultured Gammaproteobacteria bacterium | reverse complement strand
TTTGCCGTCCTCCGCCCCATATCTTCCAACAAGTATTTCTACCTATTTGATTCGGAGATCGTAATTTAGATAATCCTAATATAAAGACCTGATGTCCAGCTACTGTTCACCCGGAGACCCAGATGAAGTTCGCCAAGCGATGGCCGCCAGTACCGGCGGGAATCCTCATAGGCATCAGCATGCTGATGGCGTTCATCGTGGCCGGGCGGGGCATTGGCGCGAGTGGGGCCATGACTCGCATCGTCGCCTGGGTGCAACACGGCCTGTTTCCCGCAGCCACTGAGAACAGCAGCTATTTCGGCAACTACTTCGCGGACGGTGCGCACCCGTTAAACGACTATGTCGTGTTTCTCGTTGCCGGCCTCGTCATTGGCAGCTTTGTCGCTGCCTGGCTTAGCGGTGAACTCAGAGTTGAGGTACTGCGTGGTCCGCGCAGCTCTGTCGCGTATCGCCTCGTCCTTGGCCTGATTGGCGGCGTCCTTGCAGGTTTCGCTGCGCGTCTTGCGCGCGGTTGCACCAGTGGTCAGGCGCTGGTCGGCGGTGCTGAGCTTTCTGTTGGCGCCTGGGTATTCATGATGTGTATTTTTGCGGGCGGCTGGATGGCGGCCTGGTTTGTGAGAAAGCAATGGATATGATCGCCCCGTTTGCAAAGACCGGCGTCATTTCGGCGACCATGAATCTATGGCTGGCTGTGCCGATCGGCGTCGTTTTCGGCTTCGCGTTGTTTCACGCAGGGTTTACGGACAGTCGCAGGATCGCGTGGGCATTCTATTTCAAAGATGTCGGCGTCCCGGTCGTCATGTTCTCGGCGATAGTCACCGGCATGCTTGGTCTGTGGGGACTGAGCCTCATTGGCTTTATCGATATTTCGAAAGTCTACCTGCTGCCGACCTTCCTGCTGCCGATGGCAATCGGTGGTTTGTTGTTCGGGCTCGGTATGGTGATCGGCGGCTACTGTCCCGGGACTGCCATCGCCTCAGTCGCCACGGGCAAGCTTGATGCACTGATTTTTATTGTTGGTTTTCTTATTGGCAGCCTGGTTTTTGGCGACCTGTTTCCGGTGTGGGGTGACTTCTACAACAGTGATTACATGGGCGTATTTCGCCTCGACCAGGCGCTCGATATCGAGCTCGGTACGGCGGTACTGGCAATCGTGATAATTGCCGTTGCCGGAACCCTGATGATGCGTGCAGTGCAGCATCGATTCTGGCCATCCGAAGAGGAAGAGCCGCAATCCGGAAAGGTTCTGAAGTTGCAGGGCACGTTGGTCGCAATCGCCCTTGTTATCGGATTCGTACTGGCGTTCTACCCGACGGAGTCGTTTATTGATGACACGTTCGAGCCGCCTTACTACATTATTCCGAAAGCGGCGGGTCTCCAGTGAAGCGTCGCGAGTTCATAAAGGTCTCGACGCTGCTCAGTGCCAGCGCCGCCGCCACTCCCTCGTTCCTGCTCGGCGGTTGTGCGGCCAAACCGTTGCCAGGAACCGGCGTTATTAGCAGCACGCCGACTATCTGCGACATGTGTTTCTGGAAGTGTGCGGGCCAGGTATTCAAGGAAGACGACGAGCTATGGAAAATCACCGGTAATCCGGATGATCTGCATAGCGGCGGCCGACTCTGCACGCGCGGAACCGGTGGTCCCGGTGCTTACCTCGATCCCGATCGTCTGAAAACGCCGCTCATGCGCACTACCGTTAACGGCAGCCAGACCTTCCGGCCTGCCTCCTGGGATGAGGCGCTCGATTACATCGCAGCGAAAATGCAGTCGATTGCCGAGACGGCGGGGCCTGAGCGGATGCTTATGCTAAATCACGGTGCGGGCAGCAGTCATTTCCGTCACCTGATGCGCGCCTATGGCTCTGATAGTCACGCCGAGCCGGCCTTCGCACAATGCCGCGGCCCGCGCGACGTCGGCTTCAAACTGACACTGGGTGAATCGGCGAGTTCTCCGGAGCGCACAGACATGGCAAACGCCAGGTGTATTGTCTTGCTCGGATCACACATCGGCGAGAACCTGCACAACGGGCAGGTCCAGACTCTCGCAGAGGCGCTCAACAAGGACGTTACGCTGATCACGGTCGACCCGCGTTTTTCAGTGCCAGCTGGCAAGTCGAAGTACTGGTTGCCGATCAAGCCCGGTACCGATTTGGCACTGCTGCTTGCCTGGATGAATGTGCTGATCGACGAGGGTCTGTATGACAAGGACTACGTAGAGCGCTACACGATTGGCATCGAACAGTTGGCAATGCACGTGCGAGAGTACTCTCCCGAATGGGTCTATCTCGAGACTGGCATCAAGCCGGATGTCATTCGCGAGACGGCGCGCGAAATGGCGAAGGCGTCGCCGGCGACAGTTGTCCATCCGGGCCGGCATGCCACCTGGTATGGCGACGATACGCAGCGTAGTCGCGCGATAGCGATGTTGAATGCGCTGCTAGGCTCCTGGAATCGCAAGGGCGGCTTCTATATTCCTGAAAAAGTCACGATGCCGAACTATCCTCTGCCGGATTACCCGAAGCCAAAAACAAAGACGGCCGATGCCTACCCCGGCAAATGGCCATTTGCCAGCCAGGGCGTTACCAATGGCGTGATTGACGCCTCTATTGGAGACGATTCGTTTTTCAAGGGTTGGCTCGTTTACGGTACCAACTTGCCGCAGACGATCCCGGGGGTCGGCAGCAAACTGGCCGCCGCAGCGGACTCGCTTGAGCTCGTGGTCGTCGTTGAGACGATGCCCTCAGAGATGACCGGTTACGCGGATGTGATACTGCCGGAGTGCACCTTCCTCGAGCGCTACGATGACCTGCGAAACTCCGGAGAACGACATCCATCGATCGCCCTACGTATGCCTGCTTTCGAGCCGAAGTACGAGAGCAAACCGGGTTGGTGGATTACGAAGCAACTGGGCCACAAGCTCGGGCTCGATGAGTATTTCCCCTGGGACGACTACGCTGAAAAAATCGATTGGCAGCTGCAGCAGATTGGCAGCTCCCTGGATGAGATGCAGAAGATCGGTGTCAAGAATTTCGAGCGCAAGACACCGTTGTATTTTCGAGATGGCGAACGCGTCCGCTTTCGGACGCCCAGCGGCAAGATTGAGCTGTACTCCAAGCAGCTGGCCGAGAAAGGATTCGACCCGATGCCCAGGTACACGCCGCCGGAGCCGGTACCGAAAGGTTTCTACCGACTCAACTACGGCCGCATGCCTGCGCACACCTTCGGCAAGACCGCCAACAATCCATTGCTTTTCCAGCTGGCGCCGGAGAACCAGCTCTGGGTGAATCCGCTGGTCGCAAGCGAATGGTCGCTCGAGAGTGGTGACTATGTCCGTCTCGGCAGTCCGACCGGCGTCGTCAGCAACAAGGTGCGGGTTCGCGTTACCGAACGCATCGGTCCGGACTCAGTCTTCATGGCGCATGGTTTCGGCCACAAATCCAAACGTCTGCGACTCACGGCTGGCGCAGGCGCCGATGATTCGGAGCTGATGAGTAATATCAAGATTGACCCAATCATGGGCGGCACCGGCATGCGAGCAAACGTAGTTACGTTTGTCAAAGAGCAGGCCTGAGGAATTCATTGATGACACGTTATGCCATGGTGATCGACACGCGAACCTGCATCGGGTGTGGCGATTGTGTCGTTGCCTGCAAGACAGAGAACAAGGTACCCGAAGGACTCAACCGTGACTGGGTAGTCGAGGCCACGAACGGTACCTATCCGAACCTGACAACGGAGTTCCGATCGGAACGTTGTAATCACTGCTCCAATGCAACCTGCGTGACACTTTGCCCGACCGGCGCGAGTCACAATTGGAAGGACACCAACATCGTGCTGGTTGATGCTGACAAGTGCACGGGTTGCAAGGCCTGTATCGCCGCTTGCCCTTATGATGCACGCCTGGTCATGCACCCGGATGGCTACATCGACAAATGCACGTTTTGTCATCACCGTGTCGAGAAGGGCCTTGATCCGGCCTGTGTTTCGAGCTGTCCGACCCGTTGCATGTATTTCGGTTCTCTCGACGACCCGAGCAGCGAGGTCAGTCGTCTGCTGAAGACGCGCAAGCACAAAGTGTTAAATCCCGAAACCGGCAATGAGCCGAATGTCTATTACCTGATTTGAGGCACCACGTAGAGTATGGAAGAACTACTGGTAACCGCTCGCAATAACGCGCTGATTGATCCTGGTCTGCATATCTGGACGTGGGAAGTCGCGATGTACCTGTTTCTCGGTGGCCTCACCGCGGGCATCATGATCTTCGTCGCGACTATGGCGCTACTCAAAGCCGATGACGAGGCGCCGTTCGCCAGCACCAAGCTGGCCGTCATTGCGCCCGTCGTGCTGTCGCTTGGAATGACGACCCTTTTCCTTGATCTCGAGCACAAGCTTTTCGTGTTTCGCTTCTACACATCGTTCCAGCTGCTGTCACCTATGTCCTGGGGCGCCTGGATCCTGCTTGTCATTTATCCCGTTTCGATCCTGCAGATTCTCTCAACACTACGCAGGGGGTATCCGCAGGTCGCACGCCTCACAGAGGGCATCGCAATCGCGCAGATCGCGCTTGACTGGTGTGAAAGCCATCGGCGGCAAATCTCGCTGATCGCGATACCGTTCGGTATTGCGCTCGGCATCTATACCGGTATCCTGCTGAGCGCGTTCAGTGCCCGACCGTTCTGGAATTCCGGCGTGCTTGGACCATTATTTCTGATCTCCGGGCTCTCGACTGCCGCGGCTCTCGTCGCGCTGCTCGCCAAACAACACGGTGAGAAAGTGCTGTTCGTTAAGATCGATCTCGCGCTTATTTTGGCCGAGCTGGCGTTGGTCGCGCTATTTGTCATCAATCTCGCAACCGGCAATGGCCAACAGCTGGAAGCGCTGGGCAGTATTACCGGCGGGCCGTATACCATGGTCTTCTGGGTGCTCTTCGTTGGCCTGGGACTCCTTGTTCCACTGCTGCTTGAGGTGCTGGAGATTCGCGGGTTCGCCAACCGCGTGGCGATTGTTGCACCGGTGCTGGTGCTACTGGGCGGCTACGTTTTGCGCCAGGTCGTGCTCGATATTGGCCAGGAGAGCACCTGGACCAGTTACCCGACCCAGTACAATGCCGAGTTACTGGATCGACTGCACGACTGAAGGATAAACTCGCGCCAAACCACAACGGATTGCCAAATGAACAAACTCAGCAAGATGCTCCTACTGATTACCGCTGCGGGCCTCCTCGCTGCATGTGGCCAGCCTTCAGCGCCTGTCATGTCGCAATCATTCGTCGATATCGCACAGTCGGCGGCGCGCCAGGATGACCGTGTCAACGTAGAGGAACTGGCGGAATGGCTGATCGAGGGTCGCGAGGATTTCGTGCTCATCGATGTTCGCATGCCGGATGACTATCGGAGTGGCCAGATCGGCGATGCGGAGAACATCCCCCTCGCCGAACTTGTTATGGGCGAAACGATGAAGCGCCTGCCGACGGATCGCAAGATCGTGTTGTATTCGAACGGCTCCGAAAATGCGGCGAAAGCGTCGGTAATGCTGCGGCTAGCAGGATTTGATGCGCACCTGGTAACGGGCGGTTTCAATGCCTGGCACCAGCGCATACTGAATCCCGATATTTCGGCGGACGAACTCGATGGCGAAAGCCCGCAGGTCTCAGCGCAGCGCGCTTATAGCTGTTATTTCGTCGGTGAACGCGGGGAGGGCGCTGCGCGGCGTAGCGAAGACAACGCGCCCTTCGTGCCGCCGGTCTTCACGCAAGAAGAGGACGATGATCTCAAGCCGCTGCCGCCCGCCGGCGAGGAGTCCTGCTGATACGCATTGATCATACTGGCAGGCGGCCGACGGGTTGCTGACGGCCAGAAGTGGTTACCCCTGAACTTGGGTTTTGAACGGTCGTTGCTTATTCAGATCAATTGGTCGATGCGCAGTTGCCGCACAATCGCGTTCGCCTCTTCCACAAGCACGTCCGACATGCTTGTCTTCTCGAAGCAGGTTGACTGAATTGTCCATACACGATTTCGGCTGCCAGCGTCGTACATGTTCGTGATTACAACTACGGTATGCGCCACCTTGACTGAATCTGGTTCGCGGACGATCTTATGATCGTATAAAAAGTAATCGACTGGATCACCACCGCGACACGTTGACTCTATGTCAGCACGGCCCTCCAGCATTGTTATGCTGGTATCCACGCTGGCTACGTGAGTCACCAGAATACCATCGGCTCCTGCAGCTTGACCTACTCGATCGATATCGTTCTGTAGCAGGCCGCTGCTGGCATCGAGGTCCGTGTAGCTCGGAATCGCATCAACCTGCACTTGCCGGAGTCTCTGTACTATTTCGCTTTCAAATTGCCGTTGGTGGCGATAGTCGCTGGAAATAGCGACTACCAGCAGTCGCTTGTAGGTCTTCGCCGCTCGCGCTGGATCGTCATACAATTTCACGACTTCGGTCTGCGGGGCGCAGCTGGCAGCGAAAACTGCAGCAATCGAGATTAATCCTAGCATTCGGACGACGTTTCGCATGGCCATTCTCTCGCTAAAGCCTTATCTGACTTCAATGCTACGACGGTCAAGCGCGCAGATCATCGGTAGTTACCCGTAGGCGAAATCGGGCCGGGAAGGAGAAAGCGGGAAGCTTGCAAAACACTTCGTCAGTCGTTGCCGACTTACATTCCGGCATCGCAAGCCTTTAGAAACCGAAACTCAAAGCGCTTTGAGTTTTCCAGCGCCGATGTCGGCCTCAAGTATCGCCTGGATCTCGGTAGCATTGAGCGGTCGCTGACCGGGCTTGGGCGTTCGTTCCTCAAGCGACTTGCTGATGCTGGTCCAGGCATCCGCCGGCAGGCCATCTTGCAGTTGCCTTTCTGCCGGCGTGAACCTGAGGCTGCCAGCATCGTTTGTGAGTTGTCCGTCGCCGAGTCCTAACGCCTGGCTTGAGCGATGGCAAGATTCGCAGCTGCGTGATGCACCTGTCGTATGCGGCGATAGCGGCGCGAACTGACGTACGAACTTCGTCTCCGGCAGCGACGGATGAGCGACCGTCATGATCATTCCGGGAACGAACGGCTCAATTTTGCCTTGGTGGTTGACGCCAAGTGTCGGCAGCGCGTTGTCGACATGCCAGCGTTTGTCACTCCAGCGCCCCGCCGTGACCTTCCTGTCGACATGGTCCCACTGTTCGCCACCCGGCTCGTATTCCATGTGGCAGCCGAAACATTGTGGTGCCCATTGGCTGTGACAGGCTGCGCAGGTCAGTCGCTCATGCTGCGGGTCGTGGCCGGGCGTCTCCGTCTTGAGTTGTGGAACACGCAATTGCCGATTCGTGATTTTGCTGTGGAGCAGGGCGCCGTCTTCACCTAATTCGATTTGCCACAACGGCGTGCCTTTCGACTCTGTGGTCAGGAAACGGGTTTCAGTATTAGTGTCGAAAGGCACATGTTGCTTCATGCTGCTCAGCAACGACGGCCAGCCAGCAAGCGTGACCCGCGGGTTCCTGTTGTCATGACAGTCCGTGCACTGGATGTCGACGCCCTGCCGCTGATGACCGGCAGCACCGGCATCTCCCATCAGACCGACGCTGGTGTGACAGTCGATACAGCTCATGCCCGCCAGGTAGTGAGCGTCGGCGGGCAGACGCTCGACCGAGCGGCCGTCTGCGAGCTTTAGCGTGGCCGGGGACGTTGCGTCGACGGGCGCATCCACTTCTGCGAGCCCGGCGTAACTCAGCGAAATACGGCCCGATCGGGAGTGGCAGCCAAAGCAGCGGCCGTCCTCTACGCGAGTCGTCAGTGTCGGGTGCCCCTGCTCCGGGTAGTCGTTGATGTGACAGGCAAGACAGCCGCCGCCGCGATCGAACGTCACGTCGAGGGCATGTTTCGTTTTTGGCTGACCGAGGTGGCAGCTTGCGCATTGCTTTCGTAGCAGAGAATCAGCAACACCGTGGCCCAGGGACTGCAAGCTCGCGACGGTATCGCCGCCGGCCTTATCGTCGAGTGCATCGCGCGTGATCACAACGATACCGTGGCCGGTATGCATCATGTTGTTCGTCACCCCGGACACCCGCTCGGCATGACAGGCACCGCATGCGCGTGCGGCATTCGCAAGGTTTCCAGGAAACGCGATCAGTCCCGCGTGCGCAGTTTTCTCGGTCTGCCCGTCGGCGTTGCCCGCGTGGCAGGCGACACAGTCAGCAGCGGCGAAAGCGTGCGCCGTGTTGAACCCGGTCTGCTCGGAGGCATGGCACTGTACGCAGCTATTGCCCGTTGGCAGCTGCGCGTCGGCGTCCGCTCGTCCCTGCAACGAGACTGCGACCAGCAAACACAACGCGAGCGATAATCGATGCAGCATAGATTTGTTATTTTAGCAGAGCTGGGGACGCACTATCTTGCGCAGGGGATCGAGGAGTGTACCGTTGCCGTCGGCAGCTCGCGCGTCTGTCAGCCGGCAGGCCGGCCTCGAATCGAACCCTGTTCGACCAACGCAGCCGCGAAGCGACCATACCACCCGAGCAACCGCCCACCCCGGCCAAAGTGGTAATTGGCGCAATATGAATAATATTTACAGACCTGCCCATTCATAATGTCCACGAGCAAGAAGTGACATGAGAGGCAAGGCAAATGGTCGAAGAAACCCGGGAAACAAGATCCGACGTGCAGGCAGACAGGGACCTTTTCAAGGCAACCTTGCCGTTCGGTGTTGAGTCCGTAAAGACCAGCTGGTGGGTGGTCGGTTCGACTTTCCTGATGTTACTCGCATCGCTATTCGGTGCCGCCCTCGCACCCGCGTGGCCATTACGCCTGTTGTTCTCCGTTTTGTCGGCCCTGTTGATGTTGCGCGCCTTCATCACGTACCACGACTATATGCACAACGCGATTTTGTCACGGTCTCGACCCGCATGGTGGTTGTTCCGCCTATACGCCGTATTTGCGCTCACGCCACCGCGGTCGTGGAAGAACAGCCACAATTTTCACCATGGTCATGTAGGCAAGATTGATGCCGCCAGCGTTGGCGCCTTTACGATGATGACCACTGACATGTGGCGTGACGCTTCCCTCGCGGCGCGCATAGCCTACCGGGTTGAGCGTCATCCGCTGACCATTCTGGGCGGGTACTTCACGATCTTCTTCCTCAGCGTTACGGTGCTGCCACTTTTGAGGAATCCAGCCCGGCATTGGGATTCGCTGCTAGTGCTGCTCGGTCACATCACGCTGATTGCGGCGTTGTGGATCCTGGGTGGTTTCGACGTCGCGTTTTTTGTTGTCTTGTTGCCAATGACAATCGCTTCGATGATCGGCAGCTATTTATTCTTTCGCTCAACACAGCTTCGAGAACATGCGAGTCTTGCCAACGGAGACATGGACAAGTCGTCGAGCAGCGATGGAGTCGTCGAGCTACTTGAAGCTGAATAAAGTCATGCGTTGGTTCACCGGCAACATTGGCTATCATCATGTTCATCACCTCAATGTACGTATCCCGTTCTATCGACTTCCCGAGGTGATGGAGGCTATTCCAGAGCTTCAATCACCCGCGACAATAACGCTCTCGCTAAAGGACATCAGGGCGTGTTTCCGATGTTGCCTGTGGGATGAGGGGCTGCAGCGAATGGTTTCGTATCGGGAGTTCGCCAGAGCGGCGGCTATCTGACTCCGAGACCCTCGCTGAGCGCGGTTCGCTTTTGGCTCGCTGCACCGCCAAAATGCAAAAAACCCCTTAGTGGGATCTTTTGATTTTCGCCGGGTGTGGTTGCGGATGAGGACCCTGTTCGACCAACCGGGCTGCGCCGATCAGCAACGCCGGCCGCTGCGCCCGCGTAGCTATCCGGAAATGCCTGCAACGAATTCGAGTGCAATTGTGAAGGTTTTGACTCGTGCGTTGGCGGATGTAACATGATTTCAGTTGCCGCATCAGTCCAATCGAGGTTTCGTCCCATTCAGGTATCGATGTCTTTGAACCGCACGCTTACGTTGCTCCTTGTCGTTCTGATCGGAGGCTGCGGCGACAGTAGTGACAGCGACGTACCGGCAGCAGCTTACAGAAGCATCCGTGCCCGGCGTCTACGCGGGTGTATTCCCCTGCGATGGCTGCCCCGGTATTGCCTCGACCCTCTGGCTGCACTCCGATGGCCGCTTCTTTTTCCGCCAAAGCTATCCGGCGGATGATGCTCACGAAGCGACCGCTGCTTACAGTCTCGGCCGCTGGAGCTCGGTCGATGACGAGCCCGCGATCGAACTTCGTGGAGCCGGTCCGAGGCGGGTTTTCGTGCGCCCGGGTCCAGACACGCTTGTCATGCGGACCGATTCTGAACTCGAGCATCGATTGACCCGCGACCCCGCCGAAACCGAGTTTTCCGATACCATCAGGATGGTCGGCATGATGCGACTGCAAGGCGCCGGCGCCACTTTCACGGAATGCTGGACGAATTTCATGGCCCCGGTGAGCAAAGGCGGTGACTTCGCGCGATTCAGGCATCAATACCGTAGCGCCGTTCAGCCGGGCAAGGCCGCCTATGTTGAACTTGAAGGGCGCTTTTCCTGGTCGGTCGACGGTGCTCTGCAATCGTTGATCATCGAACGGTTCATCACCATCAGGAGCAATGGATCTTGTCCAAAGGTGCCGGGGATCGTATCCGGGTGATGTCCTGAACCCGCAATATTCCGGCTACGTCCGTTGCTTCGTTTTCTGCTGGCTGACTCTGTATTTATCTCGATTGCGCAGGCTGAACGACAGCGCTAATAATGTTCTTGTAAAATAGCCGTCTGTGGCGATTAGAGGAGGTGGAGATGGGAACGGTTACTATTCTGATTATCGCGGCGCTTATTGCCACGGTTGTAGTGCTGGCGCTGGGACTCCGGTCTATGGCGCACGGTGGCTCCTATGACAAGGAGCACGCTGAAAAATTTATGTGGGAACGCGTTGCGCTTCAGGCGCTGGTCATTCTGCTACTGATAGCTGCCGTATTAATGAGTGGCTAATCCGGATCGCTGCCAGGGGCATTGTGCACCGGCCGATCTTTGCGATTCTACCTAGCTGTCTTGCTCGGCCGCGATCGCGGCGCCGATAATGCCGGCGTCGTTTCTATATTTTGCGACGTGAATTTTCGTCGGCACCTTGAGCTCGTCTTTGAAGCGATCAAACTTCTTGCTGGCGCCGCCACCAAGAATGAAGTGGTCGGGTGTCATGACACGGGCGACCCTCTCCAGGAAATAGTTGAAGCGTTTCCCCCATTCGTCCCAGGCCAGGTCGTTGATCTTTCTCGCCCGATTACCAGCATATCGTTCGATCGACTCGCCATCTTTGCCAGGCATGTGTCCAAGTTCGATATTGGGAATGAGCTTGCCATTGTAGAAAACGCCGGTACCGAGCCCGGTGCCGATGGTCACCATGATCACCATCCCGTCCAGCCCGACGCCCGCGCCCGATTGCATTTCTGCAATCCCGGCAGCATCGGCGTCGTTGAGAACGACAAACGGAAGTCCGGTAGCCTGGCTGAAGACGTCGTTAACCGGCGTGCCACGCCAGGCCTGGTCGATATTGCCTGCTGTTCTCGCTTCGCCGTTGACGATTACGGACGGGAAACAGCAGCCTGCAACGCCTGAGTAATCGAACTCTGCAACCAGACTTTTCACGGCTGCGGCGACGTTTTCCGGCGTCGAGACGGCCGGAGTCTCGATTCGATGCCTGGTACTCGTGAGCGCTCCGCTCGCGGTATCGACGAGTGCCGCCTTGATGCCGGTCCCGCCAACGTCTATACCCAGTATGGTCGACATGCTGCTGGTTTCCCCTGGAATTGGCTGAAGTTGCGCTTTGATAATACGCAAGAACGCGTCGCGGATTCAGGAAAAAAGTGTGCTTGAAGATCGGCATGTCGAGTCAGCCAATCGTAAAGCGTTGCTGAGCGGATCCGTGCTTCGCCGCTCCTGAGCTCGTGCCAGCGGCACTACAATCCTGGCGCGGCGGCAGCCTGTTGAAAAAAAACGGCCCGCCCCCACGTCCAATGCTGATCAAGTCCTGACCAAATCGTGAGGGAACGGTTGCAGAGCATGCATCCGGGAACGACCGTATATCCAGCGCCCGGATACCTGGTTTGAAGGACTCATAGCCCAACAGGGAGAGTGCCGTGACCGATTCGACACATATTGTTTGCCCCGGCTGCAACGCCGTAAACCGCATTCCTGCGGCTCGTGTCGACGAAGCCCCGCAGTGCGGGCGTTGCAAAGACGCATTATTCGCTGCGCACCCGGTTGAACTCGACAGCGGCAACTTCGACAAGCACATAATGCGCAACGATATTCCGGTGGTCGTGGACTTCTGGGCGCCGTGGTGCGGGCCCTGCAAGATGATGGCGCCGGCATTCGAGCAGGCAGCCGCGCAACTGGAGCCCACGGTGAGGCTGGCCAAGCTGAACACGGACGCCGCACAGGATATCGCTCAAAAGTTTCGTATCCAGAGCATCCCGACGCTCGCCGTGTTCAAGAATGGCAGAGAAGTCGCCCGGCAGCCCGGCGCTATGGGCGCGGCCGACATTGTTCGATGGGTGCAGGCAAATACGGGGTGACCACAATGCCCGGCACCTTTTCCTGATAGACAGCTCCTGATCGAGCCTCAACAATCATTGGGAGGCCGCCAGGAGTCGCTCGAATGCCGTCGCGACGAGGGCGAATGTTATTCGACATGGCTGTCGCGGTGAAGCCCGGATCAGAGGAGGGCGATTGATGGGTTTTGACCTGCAGTTTTTCGGCGCCACAGGCGAAGTAACCGGTTCCCTGTATGTCATCCGCGCGGGCGAGTACACGGTCCTGCTCGAGTGCGGGCTGTTACAGGGCGGCGAAGAGAACGAACAGCGTAACGGTGATCCGTTTCCGGTGCCGGTCGAGACTATTGACGCCGTCGTCCTGAGTCATGCGCATATCGATCATTCGGGTCGAGTACCGCTGCTGGTCAAGCGTGGCTACAGTGGGCCTGTCTTCGTGCAAAATGCGACCAAATCGCTGTGCGAGATCATGTGGCCCGACTCCGGCTACCTCAATGAGAAGGAGGCGGAGTGGAAGAACAGGAAACGCCAGCGCAAGGGACAGCCGTTAATAAAGCCGCTGTACACCCTGGAAGATGCTGAAGAAGCTCTCAAGCACCTGAAGGGTGTTGCCTACGGTGATGAATTGACCGTTGTGCCCGGATTGACGCTACGTTTCTTTGACGCCGGCCATATCCTCGGTTCCGCGATTGTGGAGCTGACGTACACCGACGACACGGGCGACCGCACGCTCGCGTTTAGCGGCGACCTGGGCTACCGCGATGCTCCGGTCATGGATCCTCCTGCCGTCCTGCCGTACGCAGACGCCGTACTGCTCGAGAGTACCTACGGCGATCGTTTACATCGCCCGTTCGATGACACCATTGACGAACTGACGTCAGTGTTTGAGTCTGCGAAAGCCGGGCGCGGCAATATCCTGATTCCGGCCTTCACGGTCGGCCGTACGCAGGATCTGCTTTACCTGATGGCAGAAAACTACGATCGCTGGCATCTCGACGATTGGCAAATCTACCTGGATAGCCCCATGGCGATTGCCGCGACCGCTGTATACGCCAAGTATCGTCACCTCTACGGCGTAAAGCTGTTCGGTCCGGATTCGAATCTGCCCGAGCTGCCAAATTTTCACCAGACGCTGACGCCGGATGAGTCGATACGCATCAACGAGATCGAGTCCGGCGCGATCGTTATCGCCGGCAGTGGTATGTGTAGCGGTGGTCGAATCCTGCACCACCTGAAGAACAACGCATGGCGGCCTGAGTGCCACCTTGTGATCGTCGGTTTTCAGGCTTACGGCACGCTCGGTCGGCGGCTCGTCGACGGCGCCGAAACTGTCAGGCTGTTCGGCGAGGAAGTTCGTGTGCGATGTCAGCTACACACGATTGGCGGCCTCTCGGCGCATGGCGACCAGGCTGATTTGATGGCGTGGTACGCGGCATTCCAGAATCACCCGCCGGTCTACCTGATTCACGGCGAGGCCGATGCGCAGAGCGCGCTCGCGAAAAAGATGCGTGCGGATCTCGACGCGCCGGTGTCTATTCCCGAAAGGGGGCAAAAAATTCACATATAGGGGCGACGGTCACGACTATTGAACTGCAAATTCCCGAGTTCGCCGGGCAGGACGTACCTGCCGATGCCATGGACCGTGCGAGTCGCCTGGCCGCGGGGTACCTGCGGGCCGAGCTGGTCATGCGAAAGTATGGCATTCAGCAAACTATCGTCGTCTTTGGCGGTACGCGTATTCGGGAATCCAGCCCGGCAGAGGAAACTGGCGACGCGGACTACTACCGGATAGCCAGGGAGTTCGGCGCGATCGTCGGGCGATCCGGGCAGGGTCCGGACGATTGCCGCCTTACGCTGATGACGGGTGGCGGCCCGGGAATCATGGAGGCGGCGAATCGCGGCGCCAGCGAGGTCGGCGCAAAGAGCATCGGTCTGAATATCCACCTGCCGCATGAGCAGGCGCCGAATCCTTACATCGCCGAGGAACTCAGCTTTAACTTTCAGTACTTCGCGATTCGTAAACTGCATTTCCTGTTGCGCGCCAGGGCGCTCGTCGTGTTCCCCGGCGGTTTCGGCACGATGGATGAACTATTCGAGACCCTGAACCTGGTGCAGTGTAAGAAGATCGATCCGCTACCCGTCGTCCTTGTTGGCAAAAAGTTCTGGCAACGAGCCCTTGACCTGGAGTTTCTCGCAAGCAGCGGACTGATCGATGCTGAGGACCCGAGTCTCTACTGGTACGCCGAGACGGCTGAGCAGATCTGGGACAGCATCGTCGCATGGTATGCAGATGCCGGGATCCCGTTGCTATGCGATCCGCGGTAACACCACCGGGCGACGAGGCCGGTCGGCAGGAGTTAGTCGCGTGGAGCTGTAGTTCGGAAGCGGTATTGCAGTCGCTCTTTGTAGACGCCGAGCGCGGGCTGGATGCCAGCGAAGCTGCAAAACGCAGCAGGATCTGGGGACCGAATCTGCTTGCACCGACCCAACCCCGAAACGTGTTTGCCATTCTGCTCGGACAGTTCAAGAGCGTTGTTATCGTGCTGCTGCTGGCTCGCTGGTGTGCTCGCGCTGGCATTTTCGGAGATTGTCGAAGGGCTCGCCATTTTCGCCGTGATCCTGATCAATGCGACGATCGGTTTCATCACCGAGTGGCGGGCGATCCGCTCCATGGAAGCGCTGCGGCAGTTCGCCCGTGCCGAATGTGTGCTGCTGCGCGAAGGCAAGGTCGCCAGGGCGCCGGCTGACATGCTTGTGCCCGGCGATATCGTCTTGTTCGAGGCCGGCGACCTCGTTCCCGCCGATCTGCGTCTCTTTGCAGCAGCGAAACTCGCCGCTGATGAGTCGACCCTGACGGGCGAATCGTTGCCCGTGAAAAAGCAGGACCTGGTACTGGACAAGGAAACGCCGGTTCTGGACCGCAAAAACATGGTTTTCAAAGGCACCTGCATTACCCGCGGGACGGGCAAGGGCGTTGTTGTTGGTACGGGAACGAATACCGAGTTCGGCAAGATATTCGCGCAGGTCGTGGCCGCAAAAGAACATCAGACGCCGCTCGAAGAGCGACTGAATGCGCTCGGCGCCGGCCTCGCCTGGTTAATCATGGGAATCGCGGTGCTAATCGGCGTCGCGGGGATAGTCGCCGGACGCGAGCTGTTTCTTGCGATCGAAGTTGCCATCGCCTTGTCAGTCGCCGCAATCCCCGAGGGTCTCGTTATTGTCGCCACGATCGCCCTGGCGCGTGGCATGTGGCGCCTGGCGAAACACAACGCACTGATTACGCGGCTGTCAGCGGTCGAGACGCTCGGCGCGACGAGCGTCATTCTTACCGACAAGACGGGGACGCTGACTGAAAACCGCATGACCGTATCAAAAGCAATCCTGAACGGTTTCGACGTTGACGTTGTAAAGGCCGGTGATACGAACACCACGAAATTTCAGGTTGACGGCAATGCACCGGACGCAGCCCAGGCCGCCGTGTTGCAGGATCTCCTGAGATGCGGCGCACTGTGCAACAACGCGTCGCTGGAAAACGAACCCAAAGGGGCGAGCAAAGGCGTAGGCGATCCCACCGAGCTGGCGCTGCTTGCTGTTGCCGGCGTGGGTAACATATGGCGCAAGGAACAGCTTGCGCTGGAGCCGGAAATTCACGAAGACCCGTTCGATCCGGAATCGAAACGGATGGCGACCGTTCACCAGCAAGCGGGCGGATTTCGCGTGGCGGTCAAGGGCGCGCCGGAAAGCATCCTGCCAGCATGTACCGCTGTTCGCGGACTCGACAATAGCGACATTGCGCTCGCGCCTGCAGAACGACAGCGCTGGTTGCAGCGCGCGGAGTCGCTGGGTGCACAGGGCCTGCGTACGATTGCGCTGGCAGAGAAAATCAGCGCTGCCGAGGTTGACGACCACTACGCGGAGCTGGTTTTGCTCGGCATCGTGGGTATGGAAGATCCTGCGCGTGCCGGCGTCGCACTGGCAATCCGCCGCTGTCATGACGCTGGCATCTCGGTTGTCATGGTCACGGGTGATCATGCGGCCACGGCGAGACAGATTGCGATTGAAACCGGCATCGTAGACGGTGCGGCCCCGTCCGATCGATTCCTCGGCGGTCCGGAAGTCGATCAGTTGTTTGTCAAAGGAGAAAATGACAGGCTGCTGGCGGCGCGTGTGTTTTCCCGCGTTACGCCCGAACAGAAACTCAAACTGATCGACCTTTATCAGCAGAATGGCCATGTCGTCGCCATGACCGGCGACGGCGTGAACGATGCGCCCGCACTGAAAAAGTCTGACATCGGGATTGCAATGGGGTTACGGGGAACCGCGGTGGCAAAGGAGGCGGCCGTGATGGTGTTGCAGGACGACGAGTTCAACACGATCGTTACCGCCGTCGCGCACGGCCGTGCAATCTTCGCCAATATCAGGAAGTTCGTCATCTACCTGATGTCGTGCAATACCAGCGAGGTTCTCGTCGTCAGTCTTGCGACAGTTTCAGGTGCGCCGTTGCCGTTATTGCCGTTGCAGATCTTGTTCCTGAACCTGGTCACCGACGTATTTCCCGCGCTGGCGTTGGGAGTTGGTCGGGGCTCGCGACTGTCGATGGGTCGCTCGCCAAGGCCAGCGACTGAAAGCATCCTGACCCGTGCACACTGGCTGCGCATCGGCTTGTATGGCGTCGTTATGGCAGTGACGGTGCTGGCGGCTATGGCCATCTCGATTTTCTACCTCGACTTCGACAACGCCCGGGCGGTTACGGTGGCGTTCTGCACCCTGGCTCTGGCGCAGATGTGGCACGTGTTCAATATGCGTGATGAGCTCGGGAAGTTTTTCGACAATGAGATCACGCGCAACCGCTGGATCTGGGCAGCGCTGCTCATCTGCCTGGTATTGGTGCTCGCCGCAATTTATGTTCCTGCGTTGAGTGGAGTACTCGAGCTTACTGATCCCGGCTTCGCAGGTTGGTCGCTGATTGTTCCGGCAAGCCTGGTGCCACTGGTCGCAGCGCCACTCGTTAGTGCAGTGACTACGTGCCGTTCGCAAGCGGTAAGTCGCGTTGCGCTGCGCCTTATTGCGTCGTCCTGACGATACCTTCGCGGCGTTTGTCGGCCGCACCTTCGAGTCCATCGGGCCGAACTACGATAACGTGCAGGCCGGAATTTTCGCCCTCGCGCTCCTCGACCGTGTAGCCCCGTTGCTGCAGGTCCGCGGCGATCGCTTTTCCTTCATCGGTGGCGATCTCGACGCGCACTTTCTCACCGCGCGCGACGATGTTCGGGAAATCCACCGCATCCTGCGCGGACAGGCCCCAGTCGAGCACGCCAACGATGGTCTTCGATACGTAGGCGGGAATCGAGTTTCCGCCTGGCGAGCCGGTAACCATAAGGATGCTGTCCGACTCGTCGAATACCATTGTCGGCGACATCGATGAGCGCGGCCGTTTGCCTGGCACTATCGCGTTAGCGACCGGTTTGCCGTCTGCTGGCGGCTGGCGGGCGAAATCGGTCATCTCGTTATTGAGCAGGAAGCCGTGTGCCCAGCGTGAAGAACCGAAATATCCCTCGACGGTTGCGGTCATTGCTATGGCGTTGCCTTCATTGTCAATGATCGACAAGTGGCTGGTGCCCGGTGTTTCGAAGGTCAGGTCCTCCGCCAACAGGTTCGCGACCGGTTTGCCGCGCAAGACTTTTCCGGGATCACCGTGCTGAGGCACTGCGCCCGGTGCAAAACGTTCGCCGGCTCGGTGTCGCAGGTATTCCGGATTGAGAAGGTCGTCCAGCGGAATGCTGATGGACTTCGGGTCGCCGATATAGTGGTCTCGGTCGGCGTAGGCCAGGCGCTGTGCGTCGACGAAGGCGGCGACTCTGCCGCGTTCTCCCTCGGCCTCGGACGCCAGGTGATCGTAAATGCCTGCGACCATGATCTGCGCAATCCCTGAGGAGGGTGGTGAGGTCGTGCAGATTTTAAGAACGCGAAACTTGCCGCAGATGACGGGCCGCTCAATGACCTCATAATTGGCAATGTCCTCGGCGGTCAGAGAACCACCATCAGGGCCCTCCTGTGCCGCGAGCGCGATAGCTGCGGCGATCTCGCCTTTGTAAAATGCGTCGATACCCTCTTTTGCGATGCGGCTCAAGGTGGCCGCATAATCCGGGTTCTTAAGAAGATGACCCACAGGCAGTGCTTTGCCGCCAGGGTAGAAATACGCCGCTGTTGGCGGGTTTTCGTCGAGGCGGCTATACGGCGCCACAAATTCCAGCGACTTCGCCATTCGTGGCGACACGGCGAAACCCTGTTCCGCGAGCTGCATGGCCGGCTGAAACAACTCCGCCCACGTCAGCTTGCCGTATTCATCGTGCGCTCGCTTGTACAGCGCTACCGCGCCGGGTACGCCGACCGCGAGCCCGCTTTGCCAGGCCTGCCGAAAACTCATTACCTCGCCGTCGCGTACAAACATATCGACGGTCGCGCCCGCTGGTGCGGACTCGCGGCCGTCGAGGAAACTCAAGTCTGCCTCTGCACGTTGATAGACGAGCATAAACGCGCCACCACCGAGACCGGAGCTCTGCGGCTCGACCAGGCCAAGCACCGCATGCGCCGCAATTGCAGCGTCGACCGCATGGCCGCCTTTTTCCAGCATTTGAATGGCTGCGGCAACAGCATGCGGATTCGCGGCTGTGACCATGGCGCCTTTGTCCCACGCACCCGTCGCTGCGGCAGGGGCGTGCGTTTCGGCGGCATCATCATGCTTCGCGGCGTCAAAGGGCGCGCAGGCCGCGATCAATACGATGGCGAAAATTGCGCCGGTGAACTTTGAATTTAGCATCTGGAATTCTTTCTTGGCAGTCGCTGAGGATCGTCAATATACTGCATTTCGCGACGATTCCTCAGCCTTCGCGCTAAACTCCCCGCCACCCACGCTATTTGTTGACCAGGAAATAAGCACATGCGCATCGAAGCCATCGAGATTGGCCATAATCCCCCCGACGACGTCAACGTCATTATCGAGGTCCCATTGGGCGGTCAGCCTATCAAGTACGAGCTGGATAAAGATGCCGGAACACTCGTCGTTGACCGGTTTCTTTACACGCCGATGTCATATCCAGGGAACTACGGCTTCGTACCCCATACGTTGTCGGAGGACGGTGACCCAATTGACGTGCTTGTCATCAATACCCGAGAGCTCGTGCCTGCCTGTGTCATCAACGTGCGTCCTGTCGGCGTACTGATCATGGAAGACAACGCCGGACAGGATGAGAAGATCATTGCGGTGCCATCACATGCCCTGACCAAACGCTACGATCACGTGCACGAGTACTCGGATCTGCCGGAAATTACCATGCAGCAGGTCGAGCATTTCTTCGAGCACTACAAGGACCTTGAACCCGGGAAATGGGTGAAGATCGGTGACTGGCACGGTGCCGCTACGGCCAAGCGTCTCATCGTCGAGGCGATCGAGCGCGCCGGCAAGTAACGCCGGCCTTTTGGCCGACGTCGCGAGCTGATTGTTAGCGCGGCCTCAGAGCCTGGACATCGGCACGCCGCACGGCGCGGACCGCGCGGCGACCCGTCCTAGTCATCCAGGTATTCGTGTAGCCATCCGTTGACCACGTTATGCCACTGCACCGAGTTTTGTGGTTTCAATACCCAGTGGTTTTCATCCGGAAAGTACAGGAACTTGCTGGGGATGCCTCTGCGCTGCAAGGCGGTAAAGGCGCCGATGCCCTGGGTTACTGGCACCCGATAGTCGAGTTCCCCGTGGATTACGAGCATCGGAGTCTGCCAGCGATCGACATGATTCACGGGGTTGTGCAGTTCGTAATTCTCAGGGTTCGAGAAGGGTGGGCCACCGTGCTCCCATTCGGGGAACCAGAGTTCCTCGGTGGCGTAATACATCATGCGCTGATCGAACACGCCGTCATGATTAACCAGGCAGTTGAATCGCTCCGGCCAGTTGCCGGCAATCCAGTTGATCATGAAGCCGCCGTAAGACGCGCCCAAAGCGCAGGCCCGGTCACCGTCCAGGAATTTATATTTCTGCAATGCGGCTTTCAGGCCCAGCTGCAGGTCAAGTAAGGGCGCGCCGCCCCAGTCGCCTGAAATGCTGTCCGTGAAGTCCTGCCCATAGCCCGTCGAACCGTGAAAATCGATGAACACCGCTGCGAATCCCTGGCCGGCGTAGGTCTGCGGGTTCCATCGATAATGAAAATGGTTGCCGAAACTGCCCTGCGGCCCGCCATGGATCAGGAAGGCGATGGGGTACTTTTTGCCCGCCTTGAAGCCAGCTGGCTTGACCACGTAACCGTGTACCGTTTCATCATTCGCGCCGGTAAACGAGAACTGCTCGTAGTCGCCCATGGCAATGCCCTCGAGCTGCGGGCCGGAAAAGTCGGTGAGCTGCAGCGGCTCCGTGCCGCCATCCGCCAAGACAAAGAGTTCGCTGGGCGTCATGAGGTCATCCCGGGCGAATACGATGCCTTGCGGGCTGCTGGCGACAGCAGTCACGCTGCCCTGTGCGACGAGTTTGACCATGGCCCCGGTATCTGAATCGATTCGCCACAGCGTCTGGTTGCCGACGTCATTGGCGTTCGCATAGAGGGCCGTGCCATCGTGCGAGTAAGTAATCGACGCTGGCGAGCGATCCCACGTGGCGGCCAGCTCCCGCGTATCGCCGGACTGCAGGTCCCTGATCATTATGCGGAATCGATCTGCCTCGAACCCCGGGCGCGTCATCGCGAGGTAGGCAAGGCTCTTGCCGTCGGGACTCAAGACCGGCTGCGTGTCCCAGGCAGGGTTCGATTGCGTGAGATTGACAGCTCGACCCTTGCCGTTCGCGGGTGCCGAATAAATGTCGAAGTTCGTCGAGGTCGGCTCCTTGCTGTCGCGAATACGGGCCGCAAAATACACGGTAGAGCCATCGGCCGAGACCGCATACTCTTCGTTGCCGCCCCAGACCCGCGAGGGCACGTCGGCGTCGATGTCTTTGCTGACCAGCACGGCATCGCTGTTCGTGGCGATACCTTCTTCAAGCGATATCGCGAATAATCGGGAACGCTTGTCCGTCAACCAATGGTCCCAATGCCGCATGAACAGCCGATCGTAAGCGACACCCGTCGTTGTCAATTCCCCGAGCTTCTCGTCGCGTGCCGCCGTGCAGGCGAGATCGTCACAATCAAGATAGGTCTGCAGCGAAACCACCAGCAGCTTACCGTCCGCACTGACCCGGTAGCTGCCAACATCGATCGGCAGATCCGTTACCTGGGTGGCTTCGCCGCCAGCGAGCGCGATCCGCCAGAGCTGTGAGGAATCGCTGCGCGAAGAGAGAAAATAGACAAACCGGCCATCCGGTGACCAGGCGGGATCGCTGTCGTTGGCAGCGTGCGTGGTTAAGGGCCGGGCTTTTCCGCCAGCTGTTGCAGACAGCCACAAATCGTAACGGCCTTTACCGGCCTCCATATCTGTCTTTCGCAGCGTATAGACAACCTGGCTGCCGTCAGGAGAAACGGCGGGGGCGCCGACGCGATCCAGGCGAACAAGGTGTTCGGCCGAAAAAGGCTCAGCCAGCGCGAACTGCGCATTGCAGCAGCAAAGAAACAGCAGCGAAAACAGGAAACGGTAGATCATCTTGATTGCCTCTACTAGTGAGATAGTCAGGTCGTAAATCGAAAAGCCGATGTCTGGCGCTTCGGCCAGCGGCAGCCTGGCCGTACCGCCCACGTTTACAGCGCGAACAAAATCGACAAAGCCCGTCATACAGCTAAATCCCCATGCCGCATTGTTTCGTCAATTAACGGGCTGCTTCCGGGCAGCGTGTTTTACAATCCAGCGAGGCCCTCTAAAGCGCGTCGAAGAAAGCCTCCTGGCGTGCGCGTTCATCGGCATCCGGCAACCTTCCCTGCGCCGCACCAAAGTTGTCGTCAACATGATGCAGCTTGGTCATTCCCGGAATACTGAGCGTGGCAGCGGGGTGGCCGATCGCGTACTTAAGGAGGAACTGCGCCCAGCTCTGACAGCCGAACGCCTCCGCCCAGTAGGGAACCGGTTGGTCGCCCACTTTCTCGAAAATTCGTCCGCCACCAAACGCGCGGTTGATAATCACCGCCATGCCGCGATCTGCAGCCAGTGGCAGCAAACGCTCCGCGGCTTCGCGCTGCTCCAGTGAATAGTTGACCTGGATGAAATCCAGTTTTTCTTGCTGCATGACCTGTTCAAATTCCGAATATTGTGATGCCCGCGATGTCGTGATGCCGATGTAGCGGATACGACCTTCCTGCTGCCATTCGCGCATTACCGGCAACGCATCACGCCAGCCGAGAAGATTGTGCACCTGCATCAGCTCAATGTGATCTGTCTTCAAGCGCGACATCGACTCGTTCATTTGTTCGATCGTAGCGGCACTGCCATCCGTGCGGTCCGTCTTTGTCGCGATGAAAAGATCCTCGCGAATGCCAAGCTCGGCAATCAGGTCGCCGAGCACAGACTCCGACGTGCGGTACATCGGTGCCGTGTCTATGACGGTGCCGCCCAGGCGGTGAAAGCGTTCAAGTGCTGCGCGCAAAGGAGCGCGTGCGGATTCGGACTGGTCTACTCCGTACCGATTGGTGCCCAGTCCAATGATCGGCAGCGTCTGGCCCGATGACGGAACTGCCTTTCTCAGCATGTTATCGGTCTCGGCGAAGGCACCGCATCCCCCTATCGCAGCCAGCGACGCCGCACCTATACCGGCCTTCGTAAACTCGCGTCTTGAAACCTTCATGCGTGCTCCTTTTCGACTTTTTGCTACTGTATTGCTGTGCGTGACGCTGGCACAATCATAGATTACCCGAAACCGGTAGCGAGCCGCCAATGCCAGGACTGTACTTCGAGGAATTCAGCGTCGGCCAGATCATCGATCACCCGATACGCCGGACGATTACCGAAACCGATAATGTGTTGCTGACGACAATGACGCATAACCCGGCCGCATTGCATCTCGATGCGGAGTATATGAAGAACACGGAATTCGGCAAGCCGCTGATCAATAGCTGCCTGACCTTAAGTTTTATGGTCGGAATTTCCGTCAATGACACGACCCATGGAACGACCGTCGCGAATCTCGGTTGGGACGAGGTCCGGTTTCCGAAACCGCTGTTTTGCGGCGATACAATACGCATTGAGACGGAAGTGCTTGAGCTGCGCGACAGTAAGTCGCGTCCGCAAAACGGCATCGTGATTTTTTCACATCGGGCCTACAACCAGCACGACGAACTCGTTGCGGAATGTAAGCGTTCGGCCCTGATGTTGCGAAAACCTGAATGAACCGCAGCTTCCTGTTTGTACCGGCTGACAGCGATCGCAAGCTTGCGAAGGCTGGCGATGCCGGCGCAGATGCCCTGATCCTTGATCTCGAAGACGCGGTCGCGGCCGACGCACGGCCGATCGCACGTCAGAATGCCGCCGAGTACCTGAAGGGCAAGGACAACGTCTGGGTTCGAATCAACCCCTTCGATAGCGAAGATGCGGAGGCTGACCTCGAGGCCGTGCTGCCGTCCGCGCCCAGTGGAATCGTACTGCCGAAGCCAAAGAGTGCGGCTGATGTGATCGCGCTATCGCGGCGCCTTGACGCGCTGGAGCAGCAGCTCGGTATCGAGCAAGGCCATACCCGCATCATTGCGCTTTGCACCGAACGGCCCGAAGCGTTGTTCAGTCTGCACGGCTACGCAGGCGCGACTGAGCGGTTGTTCGGCCTTTCATGGGGCGCCGAGGACCTCAGTTCGGCCATTGGTGCCAGCAATAATCGTGACGCTGGGGGCAACTGGCTGCCGCTGTACGAGATGGCCCGGTCGTTCTGCCTGCTCGCGGCAGCGGCGGCGGAAGTTACAGCACTGGATACGGTCTTTACGGACTTCCGTGATAACGAAGGACTGCTACGCTATGCGGAAAATGCACGCCGGGATGGCTTCCGAGGAATGCTTGCCATACACCCGGCGCAGGTGGAGGTAATCAACGCGGCATTCTTACCGACGGTCGCAGAAATCGAGTGGGCGGAACGTATCGTGGCGTTATTCGCGGAGAATCCCGGCGCTGGAACGCTGGGCATGGATGGCAAGATGATCGACCGGCCACACCTCATTCAGGCGCAGCGCCTATTGACACTGACGCAGCGCGAACAGAACTAAAGAAAACCAGGAAGGCAGAACAACATGGCGAATGAAATCTATCCGGTTCCGGATGCTGTAGCAAAACAGGCGTTAATCGACGAAGCCAAGTACGAAGCGATGTACAAGCGGTCGGTCGAAGATAATGAGGGCTTCTGGGCTGACGAGGCGAAACGTGTCGACTGGATAAAGCCGTTTACCAAGGTCAAGGACGTGTCGTTTGCCAAGGACGATCTGCACATTCGCTGGTTCTACGACGGCTCGCTGAACGTCTGCTACAACTGCATCGATCGTCACCTTGAAAAGAAGGGCGACGATGTTGCGATCATCTGGGAAGGTGACGATCCGGGGACGGACCTCAAGATCACCTACCGCGAATTGTATGAACGCGTCTGCCGATTTGCGAATTCACTCAAGGAGCTCGGTGCGAAGAAGGGCGATCGCGTCACTATTTACATGCCGATGATCCCCGACGCTGCGGTCGCAATGTTGGCATGCGCGCGGATTGGTGCGGTGCACTCGGTCGTATTCGGTGGCTTCTCGCCAGATGCACTGGCCGGCAGAATCCAGGATTGTGAATCCAACATCGTTGTTACCGCCGATGAGGGGCGTCGTGGTGGCAAACGCGTGCCGCTGAAGGCCAACGTTGATGCGGCGGCGGCCAATCCCGACGTGACGACGCTGGAGAAGGTGCTGGTCGTCCGCAACACCGGCGCGGATGTCGGTTGGGTCGACGATCGCGATGTCTGGCTGCACGATATCGAGAAGGAGGTCGATGCAGAGTGCCCGTGCGAGGAAATGGGCGCCGAAGATCCGCTTTTCATTCTGTACACATCGGGCTCTACCGGTCAGCCAAAAGGTGTGTTGCACACCAGCGGCGGCTACCTCGTTTATGCGGCCATGACCCACGAGTATGTGTTCGACTATCACCCGGGTGACGTTTACTGGTGCACCGCAGATGTGGGCTGGGTGACAGGGCACAGTTACATCGTCTACGGACCGCTGGCGAACGGCGCCATCACGCTGATGTTCGAGGGTGTGCCTAACTATCCGTCGTCGTCGCGTTTCTGGGAGGTCTGCGACAAGCATCAGGTCAATATCTGCTACACGGCGCCAACCGCTATTCGTGCGCTGATGCGCGAAGGCGATGAACCTGTGAAGAGTACCTCGAGGAAGAGCCTCCGACTGCTGGGCTCTGTCGGCGAGCCGATCAATCCCGAAGCCTGGGAGTGGTACTACCACGTGGTTGGCGACTCACGTTGTCCGATCGTTGATACCTGGTGGCAAACCGAGACCGGCGGCATTCTTATCAGCCCGCTGCCGGGCGCAACCGCGCTCAAGCCCGGTTCCGCGACCAAGCCGTTGTTCGGTATCATGCCGGTCATCGTCGACGGCGAAGGCAACGTCCTTGAGGGAGCGATCGAGGGCAACCTGATCATTACCGATAGCTGGCCCGGCCAGATGCGCTCTGTGTACGGGGATCACCAGCGCTTCGTCGATACCTACTTTGCGACCTTCGAGGGCAGCTACTTTACGGGCGACGGCGTGCGCCGTGACGAAGACGGCTACTACTGGATCACCGGGCGAGTTGACGACGTCCTTAACGTTTCCGGCCACCGCATGGGTACGGCAGAAATCGAGAGCGCGCTGGTATCGCATGCCAACGTCGCCGAGGCAGCAGTGGTGGGTTATCCGCATGACATCAAGGGTCAGGGTATCTACGCCTACGTCACGCTGATGGAAGGCATCGAGGCAACCGACGAACTGCGGCGTGAGCTGCAGACCTGGGTTCGCAAGGAGATCGGTCCCATTGCCAAGCCGGATCTGATTCAGTGGGCACCCGGTTTGCCAAAAACACGTTCAGGCAAGATCATGCGCCGCATCCTGCGAAAGGTAGCAGCTAATGACTTTGGCAACCTTGGCGATACCTCGACGCTGGCCGAACCGGCGGTCGTCGATGATCTTATCGAGAAGCGACAGAACCGCGCTTGATAACGCTGTTCAGGCTTTCAGCAGGTCGGGGGAGATTTCCCCGGCCATGCTGTTGTCGAGTTCATCGATAAAGCTCTGGTCGACCTGATCAATGTGTCGACTCGATCAATATCTGATTGATCAACATCTGACTGATCGGCGTCTGTATCGTTGCGCGATCTAAATTTCTTCGGGTCCAGTTTCTGCGTCACCATCAGATCAGGTTCGTCCTCATTGGCCGCCGCGCTGACGGGCAGGTTTTCACGGTCGTGCCGCTGGAGTTCCGCAACCTGGCGTTCATAAGCACGGACAAATTCTTCGCTGAACATCTGCGGGAAGCGACCGCCGCCTTTTTCGGTCATGATGGGATACAAGTCGCGATACAGGTCCCAGTACTTGGACTTGTTCATGAATGAGAACAACTTGCCGCCGCTCATGGCACGATCGAAGCCTTGCTGTAGCTCTTCTGGCTCGAACCGTTCCGCGAATTCGATAAAAGCGCTGTTCATCGCATCCAGAAACGCATTCTGGTGGTTGAGAAGATCATGACACGCTTCGTGGACGGCATCTTTCGCGCCCAGGTAGTCACCTTCATCGCCAACCAGCAGTTGCTTGATCAAGTCGCCCGGGCTTTCTGAGAATTTGAGCGGATTGTTGTGCCTCGGCAGCACCGTGGTCTGGTCGAGGCGAAACGCGTTCTTGAGGTTTGCACGCGCGGATAGCAGTGAAATTGTGCCCTCAACGAACTCACGCAGTACGTGCCCTGCAGTCAGCATCATTTGCGGACGATTTACAGCGGGATGCAGCTCGGCCCGATTTATGCCGAGGCCATCGAGAAAGGAGTCAAACAGATCGTCTGCCGACACACTGACAGGCTTACCAGCTTTCGAGTTTGTCTTCGGATCATTCGCTGCGGGCATCGGAGGCGGTTTTTTGGCCGGCTCGGGCGACACCTTTGCAGGGGTTTCGTCGCCGAACAGGACGGATTGAAATTCGTCATCGCCGGTCAGTTCCTCCTCGTCGAGCAGCTTCATCCCGGTGCGCAATGACACCTCATCGACGAACTGCTCGGAGTGATCCGGCGCAACGGAGGGTTCTGAATCAAGCGGCATGACGAGGCTTTCACCGGAGTCCAGCGACACCGTGAACTCGAAGTCGCCCATGCGAAAAGCATCGCCATCAAACAGGCGCCGCGGGTTGCCTTTGCCGACAGGCTCAACCTCATTGTTGAAGTAGACGCCGTTGCTGCTGGTGTCCAGCAAATAGTAGACGCCGCCCTTGTGGTCAATCGTCGCGTGACGACCTGAGATATAGCGGTCGGGATCCGGCAGGATCCAGTCGTTTTGCAGAGAGCGACCGATGGTGCCGCCTTCCTCATAGAAGGTGCGTTCCGCATCGTCACCGACAATTTCGCGGTGCTCACTGACGATCTTTAGTTGAAGTGCCATGGGTTCCCTCTCAGCCAGCAACTAATTGTGCAGATAATCAAGGAGATACGCTGATACCCAGTTCACATAATAGACGCTGTGGTAAACCCGTAAGGCCTTGATTTCCTGTAAACTGGGGCGATTATGTAGCCTTTGGGCAAACTGCAGCGCCACTATGAGCAACACGCAACTATTCAAGGTCGTTTTCATGAGCCAGGGCCAGGTCTACGAGATCTACGCCCGGCACGTTGATCACGGGGAGCTCTTTGGCTTCATCGAGGTCGAGGAGCTGGTTTTCGGGGAGCGCACGACGCTGGTCGTGGATCCGTCGGAGGAGCGCATCAAATCCGAGTTTGAAAACGTACGCCGCACCTATCTGCCGCTGCATTCGATCATTCGCATCGACGAAGTCGAAAAACAGGGCGTCAGCAAGATCAGCAAACTGGAAGGCGGTAACGTCGCCCAGTTCCCCTTGCCCGTCTATACGCCCGGCGACCGCAACAAATAGGCACAACAAGCAGGTCGCAGACACACCGTACCGAAGTTCGAGTATCATCCGGGTTCCGATGCCACGCTAACGCCAATAAGGTCCGAAAACCAACATGCTGGAATTGCCCGGACAGTCGGCACTGTCCAATTTCCGCCTCGCGAAACTGACCCGTGCACTGCAGCGGGTTGATGATCGTGTCAAAGCGCTTACCGCGAATTTCATTTACCTGGTGGACGCCAGCGCTGAGCTTGGTAAACAGGATCGCGAAAGGCTGAATGCCTTGCTGCTGTCCGGCGATAAGCCCGGCAAGTTCAGCAAAGCCGCAAGCAAGCTGTATGTTGTGCCGCGCCCCGGCACGATTTCTCCCTGGTCGAGCAAGGCAACGGATATCGTCAAAGCGTGCGATATCGACGCTGTCGAACGCGTTGAACGCGGCATCTGCTACGGCCTGACCTTTTCCACCAAAGTCGACGATGATTCATTGGCCACATTGAGTCCGCTGCTCTTCGATCGCATGACTGAGGCGGTATTCGACGAGGTCGGCAAGGCGGCCACATTGTTTGAAGCCCACGAGCCTTCACCGGTTGTGCATGTGCCGCTCGCTGCCGAGGGCAGAGAGGCGCTCGCAACCGCGAATACAGACCTGGGGCTCGCATTGTCGGAAGACGAAATCGATTACCTGCAAGAGTGCTATGCCGATCTTGAGCGCGATCCCACGGATGCAGAGCTCATGATGTTTGCGCAGGCCAATTCAGAGCATTGCAGGCACAAGATTTTTAACGCCAGCTGGGTGATAGACGGCGAGCAGAAAACGCAGCGCCTGTTCGCAATGATCAAATCGACGACGGAGAAGACGCCCGACGGCGTGCTGTCGGCCTACAGTGATAATGCGGCGGTGATTGAAGGATGGGACGGCGCGCGGCTCATGCCCGGGGCGGATGATCGGGAGTACGTTTTTGTCGACGAGCCCATCCACATACTGATGAAGGTGGAAACGCACAATCATCCGACGGCGATTTCTCCGTTTGCAGGCGCGGCCACTGGTGCCGGTGGCGAAATTCGTGATGAAGGCGCGACGGGTCTTGGCGCAAAGCCGAAAGCCGGACTTTCCGGATTCAGCGTTTCTCACCTTCGTATTCCAGGATACGAGCAGCCCTGGGAGGATGATTTCCCGCATCCCGATCGTATGGCGACGCCGCTGGAAATCATGACGGAGGGTCCTGTCGGCGGAGCAGCTTTTAATAATGAATTCGGTCGCCCGAATCTCGCCGGCTACTTTCGCACGTTTGAAAGTCGCGTACCGGGACTACCGGAGAATGAGATCCGCGGCTATCACAAACCGATCATGGTCGCCGGCGGCGTTGGCAACGTTCGCGCGCAACACGCCAATAAAATAGACGTGCCGGTCGGCGCCCGCGTCGTCATCCTCGGCGGGCCTGCGATGCTTATTGGCCTTGGCGGCGGTGCTGCGTCTTCATTGGCCAGCGGTGCGTCCAGCGAGGATCTTGACTTCGCCTCGGTACAGCGTGGCAATCCGGAAATGGAACGGCGCGCTCAGGAGGTTATCGATCGCTGCTGGGAGATGGGTGATAACAATCCGATGCTGCTGATTCATGACGTCGGTGCCGGCGGTCTGTCGAACGCGGTTCCTGAGGCGGTCGATCATAGTCAGCATGGTGCGAAAATCGAGTTACGGCTTATTGACAACGCCGAGCCCGGCATGTCGCCTATGGGTATCTGGTGCAATGAGGCGCAGGAGCGCTACGTACTGATCGTTGCCGATGATCGCATTGAGCAGTTCAGGGCGATGTGCGAGCGCGAGCGCTGCCCCGTGTCGGTTATCGGCACGCTCACTGACGACGGTAATCTGCGCGTCGATGATCGCGACTTTGACGAATGCGTCGTCGATATGCCGATGCAAATGCTGCTCGGCAATCCGCCGAAAATGGAGCGCAATGTCGAGCATCTCGAATTGCCCGGTGAAAGCCTCGACCTGGACGGCATTGAGCTACACGAAGCGGCGATGCGCGTGCTGCGTTTTCCTGCGGTTGCCGATAAGTCATTCCTGATCCATATCGGCGATCGGACAGTCGGTGGCCTTACCGCGCGCGATCAGCTGGTCGGGCCCTGGCAGGTGCCGGTCAGCGATGTTGCGATTACGGCATCGGGATTCCGTGGTACAAGTGGCGAGGCAATGGCGATGGGCGAGCGCACACCGCTCGCGGCAATGAATGCCCCGGCGTCGGGTCGCATGGCAGTTGCGGAAGCGATCACCAATATCGTCGCAGCGCCGATCGACGATCTCAGCAAGGTGCGTCTGTCAGCCAACTGGATGGCAGCGGCAGGACACCCTGGCGAAGATGCAAATCTCTTTGACACGGTGAAAGCGGTGGGCGACGAATTGTGCCGTGAGATCGGTGTTGCAATTCCTGTTGGCAAGGACTCGATGTCCATGCGTACACGCTGGAGCGACGACGCGGGCGAGCACCAGGTTGTCGCCCCGGTGTCGTTGATTGTCTCGGCATTCGCGCCGGTCAATGACGTCACGCGGCACCTGACACCCGAATTACGTCGCTGCGAAGAGCCGAGCTACCTGTTGTTGTTCGATCTCGGTTCCGGCAAAAATCGCCTCGGCGCATCCTGCCTTGCACAGGCTTATCAACGTACAGGCGGTGCTACGCCGGACCTTGATGACCCGCAGCAACTCAAAGCGCTATTCGCCGCGATTCAGGAGTTGAACAGCCGCGACATGCTGCTCGCCTACCATGATCGCAGCGACGGCGGTCTGTTCGCGAGCGTCGCTGAAATGATGTTCGCCAGCCGGCTTGGTGTCTCGCTGGCGCTTGCCGGCTCGCGTATTGAGCTGCTAGAGGCGCTGTTCAGCGAAGAGCCCGGTGCAGTGATTCAGGTTGCCAAGAGTAAACTCACGCAGGTTCAAATGGTCATCGATCGTCACAACATCAGTGCTACGGCGATCGGACGTGTCGAGGAAGTGGCAAAACTAACCGTCCGTAGCGATGACGACGTGGTGCTTGAGTTATCGCGTGCAACCATGCAGCGTGAATGGGCCGGCATGAGCTATCGCATCCAGGCACTACGTGATAATCCGGCAACTGCTGCCGAAGAGTTCGAATCGCTGCTCGATGAAAACGATCCCGGGCTCAATGCGGTACTGACGTTCGATCCGAAAGATGACATCACGCGTGCCCATCGCAGCGCTGCAAAACCGCGCGTTGCGATTCTCCGCGAGCAGGGCGTCAACAGTCAGAACGAAATGGCGGCCGCCTTCATGCGCGCCGGTTTCTCGGCCGTTGACGTTCATATGAGCGACTTACTGAGCGGGCAGGTGACGCTGGAGGGATACCAGGGTCTCGTCGCATGTGGCGGCTTTTCGTTCGGCGACGTACTTGGTGCCGGCGGGGGCTGGGCCAAGTCGATTCTCTATCATTCGCGAACGCGAGATGAGTTTGCGGCGTTCTTTGAGCGTCGCGACACGTTCGCGCTCGGTGTTTGTAACGGTTGCCAGATGATGTCACATCTTCGCGAGCTGATTCCTGGTGCGGAAAACTGGCCACGATTCCTGCGCAACAAGTCGGAGCAATTTGAGGCCCGCCTCAGCCTGGTCGAGGTGGTCGAGAGCCCATCATTTTTCCTGCAGAACATGGCCGGGTCTCGCATGCCGATCGCGACATCGCACGGCGAAGGGCGCGCGAGCTTTGTCGATGACGCATCTCGCTACGCGTCGTCGTACACGGTCGCGATGCGCTACGTCGACAACTACGGCGAGGTTGCTGACAAATACCCGGCAAACCCCAACGGTTCAGTGGACGGTATCTGCGGGCTGAGTAACGAGGATGGTCGCGTGACCATCATGATGCCGCACCCGGAGCGAGTCGCCCTCAGCCGCCAGAATTCCTGGCATCCGGGAGATTGGGGTGAGGACGGGCCCTGGATGCGCATGTTCCGCAACGCGCGCGTCGCGATCGGCTAAGGCTTGGGGACATTCTGCTTTTCTCTGGAAGAGAAAAGCAGAATGTCCCCGTTTATCTTCCAGAGAAAGCAGAATGTCCCCGTTGTTCAGGCGGAGACCAGGTTGTCGTTATTCTCCGAGACGAAGAAGCGGCGCACCTTGATGGCGCGCGACAGTTTCCCGTGGCGCACGAAGCACTGATAGAACATATCCTTCAACACCTCGAGGAGGATGCCGGCCTGCGCCCGGTTGAGCAGCGGCAGATCTTCGTGTGTTCCTGAGCCAAACAGCACCGACTTGATCGGTGCAAATGACTCGTCGTCGATACCGGCGATGTCCTGCGCAACCATGACTTCTTCAAATGCCCGAAGTTTGCCGCCATCACCGAGCGCCTCAAAAGCGCTGGTCGATGCGCGCCGGCACATCGACGCAAAGGCATTGAAATGATTGCCCGAGTAACAGGCGAGCGCCTCTCGAAAAAGTACTTCGGTGTGTTTCGGTAGATAGGAAAAAGAAAAGCGTTCCTTAGGTCGTTCGAGCTCAATGAAATTGCGATATAGCTCGACGCGATTGTCCTTGTACTCGCGGACTGCGAAACGCAGAAATACGGGCGCGTCGCAGGCATCGCACTTGTACACGAGACCGACGTGTTTGGGTTTGTCGCGCAGCAGGGAGGCAGCGTCCGGCACCGCTTGTGGCGCCATGTGTGCGTACATGCCGCAGTACGGACACTCGAGTCCAATGCGTTCCTCGAGCTCGCTCTTTATCCCCTGACCTTCTTCAATAACTATCGCCATTTCGCCCTATCTGTTTTTTTATCGTTGGACGGCAGAATTGTCTAAACAATCAGCTACTTCAGTATGCACCATAGATTATGTTTGGCCATCTGTCGTTAACATAATAATGAAATTCTTACTGTCCCCAATCGCCGACAGCTTGCCGTGCCGCATCGTTAACCGGACGGGCAATCAACGCCGTCCGCGTCATCGTAACTTCGAATCTTGCGCCGTCGGCCATCGGTAAATACGTTGCGGTTCCATAGTAGGCATCGACACCCGGTAACAGGCGCGGAAAACGCCGCGCAACTTTCCAGACATCGAGTGTCATGTCTTCGGACAGCGCGTGTACGGTGCGTCGTTCCGACAGTTCGTCGTCGACGCTCGAATAACGTCCGCTGAGGCGCTCGAGTTGATAAATAGGGTCGAGTCCAAGGAGTGTGGCAGGGGGTTTCCAGTTGACGACGCGCGCGTCCATTTGCCATTCGTTACCGCGCAGCGGAAGCAGACGATCGGATTCACCGACGATCATCAGGCGTGCAACGTATTCCCCCGGCGCCGATTGTGAAAACTCGATCTGGCTGACGACCTGTTCGTCAACCAGCTGGCCGTATCCGAAATAGCTGAACGCGAGCAGTATGCTGGCACCGCCGAGCGCCCCCGAAGTTGCGCCGCCCGCCAGCGAGCCGGTCGCGCGCAGGGGACGTCTGCGCCGCGCATGCCGGAGCATGGAAACGACGAAGAACAGCGTGATGAACGTGAATATTGCGCTTGCTGCAAGCAGGATATCCATAGGCTGTCCTCAGCGTGTGGCGTCAGGCATTCAACTTCTTATACTTGATTCTGTGCGGACTTGCTGCGTCTGCGCCAAGTCGTCGTTTCCGGTCTTCCTCATAGTCTGCGTAGTTACCGGCAAACCAGACGACCTCGCTGTTGCCTTCGAAGGCCAGGATGTGGGTTGCAATTCGGTCCAGGAACCAGCGATCGTGCGAGATCACCACGGCGGACCCGGGGAACTCGAGCAACGCTTCCTCGAGCGCGCGCAACGTCTCGACGTCGAGATCGTTGGTTGGCTCATCGAGGAGCAGCAGATTGCCGCCAGAGCGAAGCATCTTTGCCAGATGCACGCGATTGCGTTCGCCACCTGACAGGAGACCGATCTTCTTTTGCTGATCCTGGCCACGAAAGTTAAAGCGGCCGACATACGCGCGCGACGATGTTTCGTAATTGCCGACGTTGATCAGGTCCAGGCCATCCGAGATTTCTTCCCAAACGGTCTTATTGTCGTCCAGGCTGTCACGCGACTGATCGACGCTTGCAATCTCTACCGTGTCGCCGAGGCGAATCGTACCGGCGTCAGGTTGTTCCGTGCCGTTGATCATGCGGAACATAGTTGTCTTGCCGGCGCCGTTCGGCCCAATGACACCGACGATACCGCCGGGTGGCAGCTGCAGGCTCAGACCATCGATAAGCAGTTTGTCACCGAATCCCTTCTTCAGATCGTTCACTTCGAGAACCACGTCGCCAAGTCTAGGTCCCGGCGGAATGTATATCTCGTTGGTCTCGTTGCGCTTCTGGTAGCTTGACGACGAAATCTCTTCGAACTGGCGCAACCGGGCCTTGGACTTGGCCTGTCGTCCCTTGGGATTACTGCGAACCCACTCGAGTTCGTGCTGCATCGCTTTGCGACGCGCTTTCTCCGAGGCCTCCTCGGTTTGCAGGCGTGCCTCCTTTTGCTCAAGCCAGGAGGAGTAGTTGCCTTCCCAGGGAATGCCATGGCCCCGATCGAGCTCGAGTATCCAGCCTGCGACGTTGTCGAGGAAGTATCGATCATGCGTAACCGCGATGACGGTGCTCGGATATTCGTCGAGGAAGCGCTCCAGCCAGGCGACGGATTCCGCGTCCAGATGGTTGGTTGGCTCATCCAGCAGCAGCATGTCAGGTTGCGATAGCAACAGCCGGCACAAAGCTACGCGGCGCCGTTCACCGCCAGACAACCGGGTCACATCCGCGTCCCATTCGGGCAGGCGCAGCGCGTCGGCGGCAATTTCGAGTTTACGATCCAGTTCCCAGGCGCCCTCCGAGTCGATGGCGTCCTGCAACTTGCCCTGTTCCTCGAGCAGCGTATTCATCTCATCGTCATCCATGGGCTCAGCGAATTTCATGCTGATTTCATTGAAACGATCCAGTAACGCCTTGGTTTCAGCAACGCCTTCCTCGACGTTGCCGCGTACATCCTTGTCCGGGTCGAGCTCGGGTTCCTGCGGCAAGTAGCCGATCTTGATGCCTGCCTGTGGCCGCGCCTCGCCGTCGATCTCGGTATCCAGGCCGGCCATTATGCGCAGCAGGGTGGACTTGCCTGAGCCATTGAGGCCAAGCACGCCAATCTTGGCGCCGGGAAAAAAGCTCAGGGAAATGTCGCGAAGGATGTGGCGCTTCGGAGCGACCACCTTCGCAACACGATTCATGGTGTAGATGTACTGTGCCATAGTCAGACCGTCGGTTAACGAGCGCGCATTATCAGGTATGCTGCCCCACAAGAAAACACTATAGGTCTTTCATGCCCGTGAGCGACACCGTGCTGGTTTACCGGGGTGAATCGATTGCGGCCTACGGTTTCGGAGATCCGCACCCATTCGGTACCGATCGTCATGATGTCTTTCACGCCGAACTCGACAAGGCTGGCCTGGCCGAAGCCATACACTACGCACACCCGCGTCCGGCACTCGTCGACGAGCTGGCGCTTTTTCATACCGCGGAATATATAGACAAGGTCTCACGAATGTCCGCCGCTGGCAGGGGCTGGCTCGATGAGGGTGATACGCCGGTCGTACCCGGTATTTATGATGCTGCGTCGGCCGTTGTCGGTGCAGTGCTCTGCGCTGTAGACGAGATCATGCACGGCAATTACAAACGCGCGTTCGTGCCTATTGCCGGGCTGCATCACGCCACGCGAGATGGCGCTGCCGGTTTCTGCGTTTTTAACGACTGCGGTATTGCCATCGAATATCTGCGGTCCGAGTTCGGACTGCAGCGCGTGGCCTATGTCGACATCGATGCACACCATGGCGATGGTGTCTTCTATGGGTTTCAGTCGGATCCCGACGTCGTATTCGCAGATATCCACGAGGATGGCCGGTTCCTGTACCCGGGTACCGGGGCCAGCGAGGAGACTGGCACGGGCGCCGCGGTGGGTACGAAACTCAATATCCCGCTGGCACCAGGTGCCGACGATGCCGATTTTCGCCAGGCGTGGCGGAATGTGGAAACCTACCTTGCGTCGATGCAGCCGGAGTTCATCATCATGCAGTGCGGCGCTGATAGCCTGGAGGGCGATCCGATCACGCATCTGTGCTGGACCGAAGAGGCACATGCCGAGGCTGCGGCGTCCCTGTGTCGCCTGGCCGACAAATACTGCCAGGGCCGCATCATCGCCACGGGCGGTGGCGGCTACAATCGGCGCAATCTTGCGCGCGCCTGGACTCGTGTCGTGCAGTCTTTCGTAGAAACGCGGTAGACACCCCCAAACGGTGCCATCTCCGCGCGCAAACAGGTAACATCGCCTCTGTTTTGCTCCCACCCCTTCGTACGGAGAACGCCCGGATGTTCGATACATCGACGACGCTAGAGTCTTTCGATCCCGAAATTGCCAAAGCGCTTGCGCAGGAAAGTCGACGTCAGGAGGAACACGTCGAACTCATCGCGTCGGAAAACTACGCCAGCCCGCGGGTCATGGAGGCCCAGGGCAGTGTGTTGACTAACAAGTATGCAGAAGGCTATCCGGGGAAGCGCTACTACGGCGGCTGCGAATACGTCGATGATGCTGAGCGGCTCGCTATAGATCGCGCGATGCAGCTGTTTGGTGCCGACTACGCCAACGTTCAGCCGCATTCCGGATCGCAGGCAAATGCGGCTGTCTACCTGGCGCTGCTGCAGGCCGGCGACACGATCCTCGGTATGAGCCTGAGCGATGGCGGCCATCTGACGCACGGCTCGAAGGTCAACTTCTCGGGCAAGCTGTTCAATGCCATCCAGTATGGTCTCGAGGCGGACACCGGGCTGATCGACTATGAGCGTGTTCAGGAACTCGCCTACGAGCATAAACCGAAGATGATCGTGGCCGGTTTCTCGGCTTACTCGCAGATCGCTGACTGGGCACGCTTCCGCCAGATTGCGGACAGCGTAGGTGCGTACCTCGTGGTAGACATGGCGCATGTTGCCGGACTCGTTGCTACGGGCCACTACCCAAGTCCCTTACCGTACGCGGACGTTTGCACAACGACGACACACAAGACGCTGCGCGGTCCGCGTGGCGGGCTCATCCTTGCGCGCAAGAACGACGAGCTGACGAAAAAATTCAACTCGCTGGTGTTCCCGGGTACGCAGGGCGGTCCGCTCATGCATGTCATTGCCGCCAAGGCGATCGCTTTTAAAGAGGCGATGGAGCCGGAGTTCAAGGACTACCAGGGCAAGGTGTGTGAGAACGCCAAGGTAATGGCTGCAGTGCTCAGCGAGCGCGGCTACCCGATTGTTTCGGGCGGTACCGAGAACCACCTCATGCTGGTAAGCCTTATCGATCGTGGCATCACTGGCAAGGCCGCAGACGCGGCGCTGGGTAGCGCGAATATCACCGTGAACAAGAACTCGGTGCCTAACGATCCGCAGTCGCCGTTTGTTACCAGCGGCCTCAGGCTCGGTACGCCGGCAATCACGACGCGCGGTTTCGGCACTGAGGAAACCCGGCAGCTAAGCGGCTGGATAGCCGATATACTCGACGATATCGACAACGAAGCAACCATCGAGCGCGTTAAGGGGCAGGTGCTGGAACTCTGCCAACGTTTCCCGGTATACGCCTGATCACTGCTTCCAGATAAATTCTGGACCCGCATGCACTGTCCGTTCTGCGCCAACGAAGAAACCAAGGTCATTGACTCGCGACTCGCGGGTGATGGTCGGCAAATTCGTCGGCGCCGGCAGTGCCTCGCCTGCAACGAACGATTTACAACATTCGAGACGGCTGAGCTGGTTATGCCGCGCCTCATCAAGAGTGATAATTCGCGACAGCCGTTCGATGAGAACAAACTGCGCAACAGCATGGTACGCGCCCTCGAGAAGCGTCCCGTCCCGAGCGACGAGCTGGAGCAGGCCATCGGTCACCTCATTCACCGCTTGCGCACCATGGGTGAGCGCGAGGTACCTTCGCGGCTGGTTGGTGACCTTGTCATGGAAGAGCTACGCGCCCTCGATGAGGTTGCTTACGTACGCTTTGCCTCGGTGTATCGACGCTTTCAGGACATCACCGAATTCGAGGACGAGATAAAGCGGCTGCAGAAGATTTCGGAGACGGCTGCCAGCCGTGAGCAGATGTCGCTGCTGCCCGAACTCCTGGGCAAGAAGAAGGGCTGAGCATGCCGGCGTTCTCCGATGCAGACTGCGGCCACATGGCCCGCGCGCTTAAGCTTGCCTCCCGCGGTCAATATTCTGCGCATCCGAATCCGATGGTCGGCTGTGTGATCGTCAATGACGGGGCCGTTGTTGGCGAAGGCTGGCACCAGCGCACCGGCGAAGCCCATGCCGAGATAAATGCGCTGGCAGCGGCTGGCGACAAAGCCAGGGGTGCCACGGCTTACGTTACTCTGGAGCCTTGCGCCCACCACGGTAAGACGCCGCCGTGCGCAAACGCACTGGCCGATGCCGGGATCGCCCGGGTGATCGCTGCCGTTGAGGATCCGTTTCCGGAAGTTGCGGGTCGCGGGCTGGCTGCCCTGAAGGCCGCTGGCATTGAGACGGAGGTCGGCCTGATGCGAGCTCCGGCAGAAATGCTCAATGCAGGCTATATCGCACGCATAACGCGCGGTCGGCCGCGGGTTCGCGTCAAGGTTGCCGCGAGCATCGATGGCGCTATTGCGATGAAGTCCGGCGAGAGCCAATGGATCAGCGGAGCAGAGGCGCGCGAAGATGTGCAGCACCTGCGCGCGCGTAGCGGCGCAATCCTTACGGGAATTGGCACGGTGCTCGCCGACGATCCGTCGCTGAATGTCCGCCTGCCATCGTCAACGTTCAGCGGCTTGCAGCCGTTGCGGGTTGTTCTGGACAGCGACCTGCGCATGCCGGTGCGGGCGGCGATGCTGGATTTGTCGGGCGAAACCCTGGTCTGCTGTGTCGGGCAGCCGGATACAGGGCCACTTGAGAGCGCGGGTGCCGAGGTGCGCTCATTCGGCGATGCCGGCGCAAAAGTCGATGTGTCACGGGTCCTTGCGGAACTTGCCGGCCGCGGTGTCAATGACGTACTGGTCGAGGCGGGCCCGGGTCTGACGGGCCATCTGCTCGAGCAGAAACTCGTCGACGAACTTGTGATTTATCAGGCACCCCACATAATGGGCAGTGAAACCAGGACGATGTTCCAGACGCCTTCCTGGCTCAGGCTTGCGGATCGCAAGTCGCTCGAAATCAGCGATGTTCGCCGCTTTGGCGACGACACGCGCATAACTGCCAGAGTTCTGTACTGATGTTTACCGGAATCATAAAAGCGAGAGGAACCATCGGGGCCATCGAGCCGCGAGGTGGGGACGTTCGCCTTACGGTCCGTTCAAACGGGCTGCCGTGGTCGGACTATGAATTGGGCGAGAGCATCGCTATCAACGGGGTTTGCCTGACCGCCGTGGCATTTCACGAGAATGGCTTCGATACGGATGTGTCCGTCGAGACGCTTAACGTAACGGCGCTCGGTAAGCTCGGGGTTGGATCGGCCGTGAATATCGAGCCCTCAATCAGCCTTGGTGAGCGCCTGGGTGGGCACCTGGTCAGCGGTCACGTCGATTGCACCGGCACGGTGACATCGCGTAGCGCCGATGCCCGGTCGATACGCCTCGTCGTTGACATTCCCAAGGAATACGCGCGCTACGTGGCGAAGAAGGGCTCGGTGTGCATGGACGGGGTTAGCCTTACCATCAACGACGTATCGCCAAGCAGCTTTGACGTCAATATCATCCCGCATACGGCTGAGGTCACGATCATCGATGGCTACAAGGTCGGTACTGTCGTCAATATCGAGGTTGATCTGCTGGCGCGCTACACCGAGCGCCTGCTGAATCCGGACGGTAGCGGCATCTCAATGGACTTTCTAAAGGCGCATGGTTATGCCTGACAACACGACGGTGCACCCCAGCGTGCATGCCTCAGTCTTCAGCAACATCGAAGACATCATTGCCGACATGGCGGCGGGCAAAATGGTCATCATGGTTGACGACGAGAATCGCGAGAACGAAGGTGATCTCATCATGGCCGCCGAGAAGATTCGCGCCGAGGACGTCAACTACATGGCGACCCATGGACGCGGTCTCATCTGCCTGACATTGGGTCGCGAGCGCTGCAAGCAGCTGCGCCTGCCACTGATGGTCAGCGATACCGACGAGCATCACGCCACCAATTTCACGATTTCGATCGAGGCGGCCGAGGGCATTACGACCGGCATCTCGGCATCGGATCGCGCGAAGACGATCCAGGCCGCCGTCGCGCCCGGCGCAAAGCCGGAGCACCTGCGGCAACCGGGACATATCTTCCCCGTGATGGCACAGCCCGGTGGGGTTCTCACTCGCGCCGGACACACGGAGGCCGGCTGCGATCTTGCCCGGCTCGCGGGCCTGGAGCCGGCGGCCGCAATTGTCGAGATTCTCAACGAGGATGGCTCGATGGCGCGCCGTCCGGACCTCGAGAAATTCGCTAAGAAGCACGGCATTCGTATTGGCACCATCGCGGACCTGATTCGATATCGCCTCGAGAAAGAGCGCAACGTAGAGCGAATCGCCGAACAGCTCATTCAGACGAATTTTGGCGACTTCACAATGTATTGCTTCGATGACCACATTAATCGGTCCGTACACGTAGCCCTCGTCAAAGGCGATCTCAGCGCTGTCGACGCACCGCTGGTTCGCGTGCACCTGCAGGACACGCTCGGCGACGTTATTGGCGTAAAGAGTGACTCGCTCGGCTGGCCGCTGAACAGCGCGATCGAGCGAATTTCAAAAGAAGAGGCAGGCGTTATCGTGTTGCTGCGCGACCAGGAGTCATCGCGCGAATTTATGGACTCTGTCGAGACCCTGGGAGAACAAAGGAACGAGCTGGAGGAGCATCGCAGCGGCGACATGGTGCTACGCACCTACGGTGTCGGTGCGCAAATCCTCCGCGACCTCGGGCTCAGCAAAATCCGTGTATTATCGGCGCCTAAACACATGTACGCGATCTCCGGTTTCGACCTCGAGATCACTGAGTACGTCTGAGAACAGCGCCAAACCATGGATAAGATCAAGACCACAGAGGGCGACCTGATCGTCCGCGACGGGCGTTTCGCAATCGTCGCTTCCCGATTCAACGAATTTATCGTTGATTCCCTGATCAAAGGCGCGTTGCGCTGTCTTCGGCAGCATGGCGCGTCCGATGCCGATATCGAAATCGTGCGGGTGCCAGGGGCGTACGAAATGCCGCTCGCCCTGGACAAGGTTGCGGCGACCAGGCGTGTCGACGGCATTATTGCGCTAGGAGCCGTCATTCGCGGCGGCACGCCGCACTTCGACTTCGTTGCCGGCGAATGCGTCAAAGGCATAACGGCCGCCGTACAGAAGCACGGCATCCCGATCGGCAACGGCGTCCTAACGGTCGATACCATCGAGCAGGCGATAGAGCGTGCCGGAACGAAGGCGGGTAACAAGGGTGAAGAAGCCACGCTTGCCGTTATCGAGATGGTCAACCTGCTTCGTCTCATCGACTGAATCTTGAAATCGTGACTCAAGCCAGTTCAAAAGGAACGGGCGCGAGGACGCGCGCACGCGAGTTGCTATTGCAGGCGCTGTATCAAAAACAGCTCACCGATCATTCCCGCTCGGAGCTGTTATCGCAGTTTCGCGATCAGGTTGCCTACGAGCGCGTTGACCAGGCGTATTTCGATGAAGAGCTGGAAGCAATTTGCAAGTCGCAAGACGAACTCGAGAAAACGATCGACACCCTGATCGACCGACCGCTCGATCAACTCGATCCCGTTGAGTTTGGCATTCTCTTGATAGGCGTCTATGAGCTGCAAACGCGGATCGATATCCCTTACAAAGTCGTTATCAACGAAGGTGTCAATCTGGCCAGGCGCTTTGGCGCACTCGACGGGCACAAATACATCAATGCCTGCCTCGATGCTGCGGCGCAAACGCTACGTGAAGTAGAGGTACAAGCGAACCTCGGTGGATGAGTTCGAACTGATACGCCGTTTTTTTGACCGCCCGATTAGTGCTTCGGGTATCGCGGTTGGCATTGGCGACGACGGCGCTGTCCTGCGGCCCGAGCACGGGCGCGACCAGGTACAGGTAATCGATACGCTGGTCGAGGGCGTACATTTTCCCACTGCAACTGCTGCCGCTGACATCGGTTATCGCGCTGTGGCCGTGAATCTCTCTGACGTCGCGGCGATGGGCGCAGAGCCCGCCTATATGACGCTGGCGCTCACGCTGCCGCCGAAGGACACCGAATGGATCGCCGCATTTGCCGAGGGTCTGTTTGCCGCAGCCAGTGAATTTGATGTCGCGCTCATCGGCGGCGATACGACCCGCGGTAACCAGGTCGTGGCGACAGTGCATCTCACGGCGTTTGTTGAAACGGGTAAAGCATTATTGCGAAGTGGTGCCAACGTCGGAGACAGCATTTTCGTAACGGGCACGGTCGGTGATGCGGCGGCCGGTCTCGCGCTGCTCGAGCGCGGCGAGCCCGACGAGTTTCTCACTGCACGATTCCTGCGACCCAGCGCGCGCGTTGCCACCGGGCGCAACCTGGTCGGCCGCGCAAGCGCCGCCATCGATGTCTCTGACGGGCTGGCGGGGGATCTCGCGAAGCTGCTGGCAGCGAGCGGTGTCGGGGCCGAGCTGGAGATCGAAAAGCTGCCATTGTCGCCGGCCATGAAGGCGCACTTCGATGAAACGGAATGCCTGCGCTTCGCGATGACCGGGGGCGACGACTACGAACTCTGCTTCACGGCGAATGAAGACGACGTTGCCGACATTGCGGACGTAACGGCGATCGGTACTGTCGTCGCCGATGCCGGACTCGTCTGCCGCAAGCAGGGCGTCATTGTGGAATATGACGACAGCGGGTACCGTCACTTACTGTGAAGCAACAGCCGCAAAAATCTCAAAAGGTCGATGCCCGCGCGGTCCTGACCGATCCGGTCAATTTCCTGGCATTTGGCTTCGGCACCGGCCTGGCTCCGTTCGCACCCGGCACCTTTGGCTCGATTCCTGGAGTACTGCTGTTCTGGCTGACCCTGGATTTCGGACTTTATGTTCAATTGGCCGTGGCGCTGGCCGTGGTTATCTCTGGTATCTGGATTTGTGGCGAAAGCGCACGTCGCATTGGCGTTCATGACCACGGCGGCATCGTCTGGGACGAGATCGCCGGCATGTACCTGACGCTGCTGGCGGCGCCGCTCACGCCCGTCGGCTGGCTGCTTGCCTTTGTCCTTGTTCGGGCTGCGGACATTGTCAAACCCTGGCCGATTCGGGACCTGGATCACAGACTGGGCGGGGGCGTGGGAATTATGCTGGACGACCTCGTAGCCGCGCTGTATGCCGCAGTAGTACTGGGTTTTTACAGGTGGCTAATGATCTAACCAGTTGAGACAACATGGCGACCAAGGTAAGTGACATCGTACGCCCGGATGGTATGCCCGAAAAAATCGGCAAGTACGTCATCATTAACAAAATTGGTCGCGGTAGCACGGGTATCGTCTACCTGTCTCACGATCCCTACTATCGTCGCGACGTGGCGATCAAGGTTTACAACATCGAAGAAGATCAGGACGCTGAGCGCGCCAAGGTCTCTCGCAAGATGTTCTTCAACGAAGCGCACATGGTCGGGATGTTGCAGCACCCGAACATCATGCCGATCTATGACGCCGGCGAAGAAGACGGAAGTTATTACGTCGTAACAGAACACATCCAGGGCGCCAGGACACTGGCCGCCTATTGCCGACCCGACAACTTGCTGCGCGTCGACGACGTAGTTGAGATTATCTACAAATGCGCCAAGGCGCTGCACTACGCGCACGGTCGTGGCGTCATTCATCGCGATATCAAACCCAGTAACGTGATGCTCACGATCGACAACGATGTGCGCATCATCGATTTCGGAATCGCAATCGTCAGTGATTCGGATGTTTCCCGCATCGAGGGAATTGCGGGCTCGCCAAGTTACATGTCACCGGAGCAGGTACAGTCAGAAGAGCTGACACCGCGCTCTGACCTGTACTCGCTCGGCGCTGTCATGTACGAGTTGCTGACCGGCTTTCGCCCGTTCCGCGCTGACAACCTGTCCAAGCTACTGCACCAGATTGTCTACGCGACACCGCCGCCGATTCACACCTATCGTGACGACCTGCCCGAAGAGCTCGAGCACGTCGTCATGACGACGATGCAGAAGGATCAGGGCAAACGTCTTACGACGGGTAATGCGATGGCCGCAGAACTGACGCGTGTCTACAAGGACCTGCGACAGAAGTACGACAGCCTCGACAACCAGGAACATTTCGATCTGCTGCGCACGCTCACCTTCTTCCACGAATTTTCACACGCGGAAATCTGGGAGGTATTGCGAGCATCGGACTGGCACGAGTACAAGGACGATGAAGACATCGTGCGCGAAGGCGAGGTCGACGATCGCTTCTACATCATCGTTGCCGGAAGCGTGAACGTGCAAGCCAACGGCAATAGCCTGGGCACACTTTCGAATGGTGATTGTTTTGGTGAGACCAGTTACGTCCGCGGCGCCAAGCGGCAGGCCTCCATCAAGGCGCAGGGCCAGGTGACCATACTGCGAGTAAGTTCGTCGCTGATGGAGCAGGTATCCTCCGCATGCCAGCTACGCTTCAACAAGGTCTTCCTGCGTGCCCTGATCAATCGACTGCAAGGCAGCGGCGGCGGCAATACCTGAGCCGCAGATCCTGACCTGACCGAATCGGTGAAACGCTAGTCACCACCGCGAGGAAAACTTCGCCTGGCTGATCGCAAGTCTTGAATTCCGTGTGTCTTCTGGTACAAACACTGGGATGCGATCGTCCTGCCTTACTCAGTATATTTCTGTAGTCCTGCTCTGCTTGGTCGGAGCTGCAGCCGCCGCTGATGAAAGCGATGCTGCCGATCCTGCATGGGGCTGGTCCAACATTTACAAAACGAAATTCGGCAGGAGCAAGACTCCGCTCGGTATCGGTATCTATACAACCCGGAAAAAATCCTTCGGAGTCGGCTTTCGTTGTGAGCAGTACAAGCTCTACGCATTCGTTGCCGTCAAGCGGGTTAGTGTCAGGGACACGATGATTCGCGGCGCGCGTAAGCCACAGTGGTGGGACGTGAACTATTCGATCGACGGCGCGGAAGAGACCGGGGAAGAGTGGATCAGCATCCACAATGGTCTGATGTTCATGGTGAAGTCGCGAGAGACCTCATTCGCTATTTTCGAGGCTGCGAAACTTGGCAAAACCATGACTGTGCGACCGAAGAACGGCAAGGCGGTCAGTATTGCGCTACCTGCCGACACGACCGGGATCTTCGACAAGTTCTGGAATGAATGCGGCCTCGGCGTTACCGCGGCAGTGGATTTGCCGGGCGCAGACTTGCACTATTAGCAACAAATACTGATCGATCAGAATTCTAAGGGGACCCCAATGTTGAAACGCTTCGCAGGCCTCGTGGCCATATTCCTCGCTCTGCCGGCGTTTGCAGCCGACCTGAACGACGCCGTGCGCAAAGGACTACGACGCCTATCTCGCCGGTCTGTTCGATCACTTCCACCGCAATCCCGAGTTATCGACCGTTGAGTTCGAAACCGCGAAGCGCATGGCCAGTGAGCTCAGGGCTGCGGGATTCGAAGTGACCGAGAAAGTCGGTGGCACCGGTGTTGTCGCCATGCTTAAGAACGGCGCCGGCCCGCTGGTCATGATGCGCGCCGATATGGACGGCCTTCCGGTCGAGGAGAAGTCAGGCCTGGAGAACGCGTCGCGTGCAACGCAAGCCGACCCGATCACCGGTAACGAAGTATTCACCATGCATGCCTGCGGCCATGACGTGCACATTACGAGCCTCGTTGGTACGGCACGCCAGATGGTGGCACGAAAAGACGACTGGAACGGCACGCTGATGCTTATCGTGCAGCCGGCCGAGGAACGGGTTCTCGGCGCGCGAGCGATGAAAGATGACAATCTTTGGAAACGATTCGGCAAGCCCGATTACGCGCTGGCTTTTCACGTGTCGTCGAATAACGTTGCCGGCATTATCAACGTCTCCGAAGGAAGCCCTTACGCCGGCGCGGATACGGTGGACATCATCATCAAGGGAGTCGGTGCACATGGCGCGAGTCCGCACCGGGGCAAAGACCCGATCGTGCTGGGCAGCCAGATCGTACTGGCTCTGCAAACGCTGGTGTCACGCGAACTGTCGCCGCGGGATCCGGGCGTTGTGACGGTCGGTTCGTTTCACTCGGGCACCAAGCACAACATCATTTCTGATGAGGCGCATTTACAGCTGACGGTCAGGAACACCAGCGAGGAAACACGAGCCATTCTGTTGAATGGCATCAAGCGTATCGCCGAAAACATGGGGCGCGTCGCGGGCCTTCCTGAAGACATGCTTCCCGAGGTCATTATTTCCGAGGAAAGCGTACCGCCGACGATAAATAGCCCCGAGCTGACGCGCCGACTGAAAGTCGCGTGGACAGATGCCATGGGCGATGAGGCTGTCGTCGATATCCCGACAAAGGGCATGGGGGCGGAGGACTTTCCTTTCTTTACCGCTGACCCGAACATTCAGAGTGTCTACTGGGCGATCGGCGGAACGCCGCAAGCCGACTTCGACACGGAACTCGCCGGTGGGCCGCCCGTACCGAGCCATCACTCGCCGTTGTTCAAGATCTCGCCAGAGCCTGCGGTGCGCTCGGGTGTTGAATCAACGGTGGTTGCGCTGATGGCGTTGTTGGCGGAATAAGATTAGGGGCATGGGGACATTCTGCTTTTCGTCTTTGACGAAAAGCAGAATGTCCCCATCAGTCCTCGTCGTCGACCAGGAAGTCTTCGAGGTCCTCGCTTCCCGCACTTTTCAAAAGGATTTCGACTTTCTGCTCGGCTTCCTTTAGCGCATTCTGGCAGCCGCGCGTGAGCTTGATGCCTTCCTCGAATTTCTTCATGGCTTTCTCAAGCGGCAGGTCGCCCGACTCGAGTTCTTCGACCAGCGATTCGAGGTCAGACAGGGACTTTTCGAGATTGAATTTCTTCCCGGAGCTCATTGGCGTTTTCCGTATTGAGGTGCGCCGATACGCTACAGAGAGCGTCGCGCAGCGTCAATCATCGTGACTCGCAAATTGCTGTCCAGCCCGAGGTTTCCACAGTTGACACGAAAAGGTCGGAGGCATACAGTCTTCAGTCATTAGACTGGGTCTAATAAACAATCATTATCATCTGAGAGGGGACGTAAACAGTGTCACTAAAAGGCAGCAAGACAGAAAACAACCTCAAAGACGCATTTGCCGGAGAGTCACAGGCAAACCGTCGTTACCTCTATTTTGCAGCGAAAGCGGATGTCGAGGGTTACAACGACGTCGCCGCTGTATTCCGCTCAACGGCTGAAGGTGAAACCGGCCACGCGCACGGTCACCTCGAGTACCTCGAAGAAGTTGGTGATCCGGCGACTGGCCTGCCGATCGGTGCAACGGCGCTGAATCTGGCAGCCGCGATTGCTGGCGAGACGCATGAGTACACGGATATGTACCCGGGCATGGCCAAGACCGCACGTGATGAGGACTTCGACGAAATTGCCGATTGGTTCGAGACACTGGCGAAGGCGGAACGCTCGCACGCCAATCGTTTCCAAAAAGCACTCGACTCGCTCGACGACTAGGCACTGACAGGAAGGCGCCGGGCCGGCCGGCCCGGCGTACCTTGTCCGAGCCATCGCCTTGTCCAGGCTATCGCAATGAGTAACTCCGAAGGCAGACGCGAAGGCAGCCTCGAGGCGCCGACGCGGCACGCGCTCGACTGGAAGTCGGACGAATTCTACGACGAGACCGCGTTGTTCGAGGAACTCGAACGCGTGTTCGACATTTGTCACGGTTGTCGCCGCTGCTTCAACCTCTGCAATTCATTTCCCACGCTGTTCGATGCCGTCGATGAGTCGGACACGATGGAAGTCGATGGTGTGCCCAAGAAGGTCTATTGGGATGTCGTAGACCATTGTTATCTCTGCGACATGTGCTACATGAGCAAGTGTCCGTATGTGCCGCCACATGAATGGAATATCGATTTCCCGCACCTGATGTTGCGTGCCAAGTCCGTGCGCTTCAAACAGCAAGGCGCCTCGTTTCGAGACAAGGTTCTGAGTTCGACTGACAGGGTCGGCAAACTCGCCGGTATTCCCGTCGTTGTGAACGCGGTCAACGCTACCAATCGAAGCAAGTCGGGCCGCAAGCTGGTGGAGAAGGCCCTTGGCGTTCATCGCGATGCGCCGGTACCGCCGTACCACTCGAACACTGCGAGAAAACGACTCAAGAGACTCCGGAACGGTTCAGAGCTTACCCCCACGGCTACCGCGAGCACCCGCGGCAAGGTGGTTCTTTACACGACCTGCTACGGCAACAGGAATCACCCCGAGATTGACGAAGACCTGGTGGCGGTTTTTGAGCACAACGGTATCCCGATGGCACTCGCCGAAAAAGAAGTTTGCTGCGGCATGCCAAAGCTGGAGCTCGGCGACCTGGAGGCAGTAGCGAAGGCTAAGGCGATTAATATTCCTGTGCTCGCCGCGATGGTCGACGACGGCTGGGATATTGTCACGCCAATTCCTTCCTGCACGCTGATGTTCAAGCAGGAATTGCCGCTGATGTTCCCGGATGACCCGGAGGTTGCGAAGGTCCGCGACGCGATGTTCGATCCGTTTGAATACCTGATGCTGCGCCACAAGGAGGGCGAGCTGAAAACAGAATTCAAGCAATCGCTCGGTAAAGTCTCGTACCAGGTACCGTGCCACCTCAGGGTGCAAAACATTGGTCTGAAGACCCGCGACACGCTGCAGCTGGTACCCGGTACCACGGTCGAGGCGATCGAACGCTGCTCCGGCCATGACGGTACCTATGCGGTCAAGAAGGAGTTTCACGAGGTGTCGAAGAAGATTGCACGTCCAGTCGTGAACAAACTGAAGAAAGCAGAAGCGGACCACTTTGTCAGCGACTGCCCTATGGCGGCAGAACAGATCGTTCAGGACCTGGATGATCACAAAGCGAATAACCCAATGAGTTTGCTGAGAATGGCTTACGGAATATGACAACCATGCAAAAATTAACTCGTGACAATCTCTACAGCCTGGAGCAATACGCCGAAGCAAGGCCTGCATTTCGGCAGAAAGTGCTCGAGCACAAACGCAATCGTCGCCTGGCGTTGGGTACCAATGCCGCACTGTATTTCGAGGATTTTCTGACCATGCAGTACCAGGTCCAGGAAATGCTGCGCATTGAGCGCATTTTTGAGGCAGACGGCATTAACGAAGAGCTCGAAGCTTACAATCCATTGATTCCCGATGGTTCCAACTGGAAAGCAACCTTCATGGTCGAGTTTCCGGAGGTCGAAGAGCGTCGCGCCATGCTGACGCGGCTAAGAAATGTCGAGAATCGTGTCTACGTGCAGGTTGCGGACTTTGATCGCGTTTTCGCGGTCGCGGACGAAGACCTCGAGCGCTCCGACGACGAGAAGACATCGGCCGTGCATTTCATGCGCTTCGAGTTTCCGCCCGAGCAGGTTGCTGCGCTCAAGGGTGGGGCATCACTGATCGCGGGTATCGATCATGAGAACTATCGTGTCGAAGTGAGCCCCGTTGCGGAAAATGTTCGCGACGCATTGGTCGCCGACTTCGACTAGACTACGTGTGCGGGTCGCCGAGACTTGTTTCATCGCGCTGCTCGCTAATCGACCGCTCTTACGCGTTTTCTACAGGGTGCGCCTGCAACCCATTCAGGCTAGAATCGCGCCGGGCACCCTTCTGGCAATCTGATAACTGGCTATCTGATTGATGACTAAACGATACGACGCTGCGGACATTGAGGTCCTTAGCGGACTCGAACCTGTTCGACGTCGGCCGGGCATGTACACCGATACGACGCGGCCGAACCACCTCGCTCACGAAGTGATCGACAACAGTATCGACGAGGCGCTCGCCGGTTATTGCAAGAAACTCGATGTCACCATCTACAAAGACGGCTCGCTCGAAGTCTCCGATGATGGTCGCGGCATGCCGGTCGACAAGCACCCCAAGGAAAAAATTCCGGGCGTCGAACTGATTCTTACGCGGCTGCACGCTGGCGGTAAGTTTTCCAACGAGACCTACCAATACTCCGGTGGCTTGCACGGTGTTGGCGTTTCCGTGGTAAACGCACTGTCGAAGAACCTCGAGGTATGGATTCGCCGCGGCGCGAAGGAATACAACATGAGTTTTGCCGGCGGCAAGAAGCGCGGCAAGCTCGAAGTTGTTGGTTCGGTCGGCAAGGCCAATACCGGCACGACCATACGTTTCTGGCCGGACGAAAAATACTTCGACTCGCCAAAGTTCTCCGTTCCCAGCCTGAAACATGCGCTGCGCGCCAAGGCAGTGCTGTGTCCGGGCATCACGGTTCGTCTCAAAGTCGAGAAAAGCAAAGAGAAATTTGAATGGTGCTATGCCGGAGGCCTGGAAGAGTATCTTCTTGAGGAGATCGGCGCGGCTGAGATGCTGCCGCTGGAACCGTTTGCAGGCAGCCTGACCGGCAACAATGAGGCGCTCGACTGGGCACTCGTGTGGACCACGGACATCGGTTCCAGCGTCACCGAGAGCTATGTGAACCTGATTCCCACGCCGCAGGGTGGCACGCACGTCAATGGCCTGCGCACAGGCCTGACGAATGCGCTGCGCGAGTTTTGCGATTTCAGAAACCTGCTGCCGCGCGGCGTCAGTATTGCGCCGGAAGATGTCTGGGACGGTCTGAACTTCGTGTTGAGCACGAAGCTCGAAGACCCGCAGTTCTCCGGGCAGACCAAGGAGCGGCTATCCTCGCGCGAGTCTGCCGCGTTCGTCGCCGGCATCCTCAAGGATAACTTCGCACTGTGGCTTAACCAGCACCCGGAAACGGGCGACCAGATTGCACAGCTTGCGATCGGCAAGGCGCAGCGACGCTTGAAGTCGGCGAAACAGGTTGTTCGCAAGAAGATCGTGTCCGGTCCGGCGCTGCCCGGCAAGCTCGCGGACTGTACGTCTCAGGAGCCTGAACTCTGCGAGATATTTCTCGTCGAGGGCGATTCCGCCGGCGGCTCGGCCAAGCAGGCGCGCGACCGGACGACGCAGGCGATTATGCCGTTGCGCGGCAAGATCCTGAATACCTGGGAAGTTGATTCCGGTGAAATTCTGGCGTCGCAGGAAGTCCACGATATCTCCGTGGCGCTGGGCGTCGATCCGGGTACCAACGATATCGACGGGCTTCGTTACCACAAGGTTTGCATCCTCGCCGATGCGGACTCGGATGGCCTGCATATTGCGACGCTGCTGTGCGCGCTGTTCCTGCGGCACTTCCGCGAGTTGGTCATGGCCGGCCATGTGTACGTTGCGATGCCGCCGTTGTATCGCGTCGACGTTGGCAAGGAAGTGTATTACGCCCTGGATGAAGGCGAGCGCAAAGGCATCCTCGACCGTATCGCAGCTGAAAAAAAGCGCGCCAAGGTATCCGTCACGCGATTCAAGGGATTGGGTGAAATGAACCCATCGCAGCTCAGGGAGACGACGATGAACCGCGATACGCGACGCCTCGTGCAGCTGACGGTCGATGCCAAGGACAACGCCGATCAAATGATGGACATGCTGCTTGCGAAAAAGCGGGCGAAAGATCGCCGCCAGTGGCTTGAGACCAAGGGCGATCTGGCTGAGGTATAGGGAATCTGAAATGCAAAACAGTCTGAACCTCGAGGGCGTAGAGCGGCAGTCGCTGAAGGACTACACAGAGAAGGCCTACCTCGACTATTCGATGTACGTAATTCTCGATCGAGCGCTACCGCAGATCGGTGACGGCCTCAAACCGGTGCAGCGTCGTATCATCTATGCGATGAGTGAACTGGGGCTTTCGGCAAGCTCGAAACCGAAGAAGTCCGCACGCACGGTCGGCGACGTCATCGGTAAATTTCATCCGCACGGTGATTCGGCCTGTTACGAAGCCATGGTGCTGATGGCCCAGGACTTCTCCTACCGCTACCCGATTGTCGACGGGCAGGGCAACTGGGGATCGACCGACGATCCGAAATCGTTTGCTGCCATGCGTTACACCGAGTCGCGGCTGACGCCTTACGCGAAAAGCCTGCTGCAGGAACTTGGTGACGGCACGGTCGACTGGGTACCGAACTTCGACGGTACGATGAACGAGCCGGTGGTCCTTCCGGCGCGTCTGCCGAACCTGTTGCTCAATGGCACCGCTGGCATTGCCGTCGGCATGTCGACCGACGTGCCGCCACACAATCTCAAGGAAGTAGCCAGCGCGCTTGTGCACCTGCTTGATAATCCGAAGGCGACGGTCAGGCAGCTGATGAAGCACGTTAAAGCGCCCGATTACCCGACCGGCGGTGAACTGGTCTCTTCCCGTGATGAGATCGTCAACATGTACACAACGGGCGGCGGCACGCTGCGCCTGCGCGCGTCGTACAAAGTAGAAAAGGGCGACATCGTCATTAGCTCGTTGCCGCACCAGATTTCCGGGGGCAAGATTCTTGAGCAGATTGCCGCGCAAATGCGCGCCAGGAAATTGCCGCAGGTCGACGATCTTCGGGACGAGTCGGATCACGAAGATCCGACGCGCCTGGTTATCAGCAAGAAGCGCGGCGTCGATGTCGAGCAATTGATGTCGCACCTGTTTTCAACGACGTCGCTTGAGCGAACCGTGCGCGTGAACATGAATATCATCGGCCTGAACGGCAAGCCGCAGATGTTCAACCTGGTGGAGCTCCTCGCCGAGTGGCTGAAGTTCCGCAAGCAGACGGTCAAGAATCGCCTTGGCCATCGCCTGCAGATCGTCAATGATCGCCTGCATATTCTCGACGGCTTGCTGATCGCCTACCTCAATATCGATGAAGTCATCGCGATCATTCGCGAAGAGGACAAGCCGAAGCCGGTCCTGATGAAGCGTTTCAAAATCAGCGACGTGCAGGCCGAAGCGATCCTGAACCTGCGATTGCGAAATCTCGCGAAGCTCGAAGAAATGAAGATCCGTGGCGAGCAGGACGAGCTAGCCGAGGAGCGCGATCTGCTCGAGAAGACGCTCAAAAGCGCTGCCAGGCTGAAGACGCTGATCAAGAAGGAAATTCTCGAAGACGCCGAGGCCTACGGCGACGATCGGCGTACCGAGATTGTCGAGCGTGAGGCCGCACAGGCGCTCGACGAGACCGAGCTGGTCGCTAGTGAGCCGGTCACCGTCGTATTGTCTCAGGCTGGTTACGCACGTGCTGCCAAGGGCCACGAAATCGATCCGACAACGCTGAGTTATCGTTCCGGTGACGGCTACCTTGCGGCCGCGCAAGGGCGTAGCAATCAGCTCGCAATGTTCATCGACAGCACCGGTCGCGTATACAGCGTCATAGCCGGAACTCTGCCATCGGCCCGCGGGCAGGGCGAACCGCTGTCGAGCCGATTCAAGCCGCCGGACGGCGCGGCGTTTTGCGGCGCCATGATCGGCGACGCCGAACAGAAGTACCTGCTCGCCAGCGATGCAGGCTATGGCTTCGTGGCGACGCTGGGTGATCTCGTGTCACGCAACAAGGCGGGCAAGGCGATCCTCAGAGTGCCAGCAGGTGGCAGGGCAGTGGTGCCGGCGCCGGTGCCGGCCGGTCGCGAGTGTCTTATCGCTGCAGTGAGTTCAATCGGCCGGCTGCTGTTCTTCGAGATGGAAGAACTCCCCGAGCTTGCCAAGGGCAAGGGCAACAAGCTCATAAACATACCTGGCAAGAAATTCCAGACTGGCGAAGAAAGAATGGTCGCCGCCGCCGTGGTCCCGGAAGAAGGCAGCCTGCAGGTGCATACCGGCACGCGCACCATGACGATCAAGTGGGATGACGTGGACGACTACTACGGTGAGCGAGCGCTGCGCGGCAGCCTGTTGCCGAAAGGATGGCGAAAGGTTGAGCGCCTGATCGGCGTCGCGTAGCAACGGACTCCGGCCGCGACGAGCGTTCTGACAACTCTGCTGGAGTCGAGTTTGGTGCTTGTTTAAACCGCCTTGGTATCGACTTTGCCGCCGTCTACTTCCATTTCGGCCGTTTCGTCGTTTTCCGCGGCAGGCATCTCAACAGTCGCGGCTTGGTGAATACCGGTGTCTTCATTGTCGGCGCTGTCATCACCTTGCCGTGGCAGCTGTGCGGTAGCGTCGAGCTCCGTCACTGATGCCAATGGCGTGGCGGCTGTCATCTCGCTGGTTATTTCATAGTCGCCTGATTCTTCGGTCGCTAAATCCAGCGCGAGTTCTTCTGCGGCCCGCATGATTTCGGAATTCAGCGCCTGCGTTGCGGTAAGTTCGTCTTCGTAGTCCTGTTCCAGGATTTCGAGGTCCACCTGGGTGTTGATCAGGTAGTTGTCGGTTTCCCCGATTTCCCCGGCGTCACCGGCAGGCTCAATTTCGACGGCCTGCAGGTCTTGTTGCGTAATGTCCTCAGGCTGCGGCATTTTGGTGGCGTCAAGCACGACAGACAGATCGTAATCGTCGTCGGCAACGCCATCGTTCTCGAGCGCGGCGGTTTCGTCGTTATCCGTCGCAAAGATACCCGTATCGGATTCGGGAACGCTCGGCTGCGGCTCGAACGGTAACTCCAGGTCCAGCTCGGTCGGTGTTGCGAAGCCGAAATCCTGGGCGACTTCCATGTCCATCTCCGTGCCTGTATCGAGGCCCGTGCCCAAAACGAGGTCGGCATCGAGTGCGACGTTTTCCGAAGTCGGCGAGTCATCCTCGATCGTGTAGTCGGTGTGGGTAATGACTTCGATACCACTGTCTTCCTGCAAAACACGCGGTTCATGATCGGTTGCGCGCCGCTGTGGGGCATCTGCGACCAGTTCAGGCTCGCTCGGTCTGCCGCGGAAGAATCGGCCGAAAAGCAGCAATGCCGCTATCAGCGCGAGGCCGCTACCGGCAAGCCACAGAAGCCAGGACGATGAGGAGGGTGTCGTCTGCGTTGCGTCGCTGTTAACGACCGCTGTCGCAACGTTGGGTGACGTTGAGATCGTAACGGGTCCGTCAAGTTCGGTATCCGGGATGACCACCGTTTCAGTGCGTATTTCCCGGCCGTCGACGAACGGATTATCGTCAGGCGCCATTTCAGTTGCAGGCCGAAGGTCAGTAGTCGAATCGGATACGATCGACACTGATTCGGATTCCGCGATTTCCATTGCCGGGCTCGCAGTCGAGGCATCGGCTGACGCGGCGATGTCCGGCGTTACACTCGAATCGCTTGTCGTATCCGCTACGGCGTTGATCTGCGGTTGCGAGCTGACGGAACCCGGTATCGTTAGCAAGCTGCCGGCTTTCAGCCTGTTCGGGTCGTCGTTGATAAATGCATCCGGATTCGCATCGAAGATTGCGTTGACGGCAGGCCACAGGCTCGCGGAGCGGTTTTCAATACGCTGCACGATCTGTGACAGCGTGTCGCCAGGCTGCACGCGATAGCGGCCGGACGTTGTGATGGGGCTTTGATCGACCTTGGGGCTTGCCGCCCTGGCACGCGGCACGTTGCTGCTTGCAGTGCGTCGAACGGGCGCTGCAGCAGTTGCTGCGTTGGCGCTGCTCGGCGATGAAACCGTTGCGGCGGCCTGACTATCGAACGCGGGACTCGCCGGATCGATAAACATCAGGTACTCACGTCGCAGGTTCGCGGTATAGGGACAGTCGACGTTGATCATCGCGCTGACCATCGGTTCGCGCACCGGCCTGTTACCAGTGAGCAGGATTGTGCCATCCGCAATGCTGAGTGTTGCGCGGCCTACGCCAGGCAGCCCGCTTGCCGGGGCGCCGAGGCCCAGGGTGACGCATGAGTCCGAAAGCTGTTCGTGCGGTGCGAGGGCATAGGCAATGCTGGCTCGAAGCGGTTGCCCCAATCTCGATTCCACGGTGACGTCACCGAGTTCGAGTGCATTGGCAGGCAGGCAGGCCAGGCTGCCGCTGACCGCGAACAGGGGTAATAGCGACCTATGTGTGCACGTAGCAATGCGGTTCATTCGACTCTTGCTGGAAATTGCGTGCTTCACCATTAACTACTCCGGGGATTCTTGAGGCCAAGATTAAGGAAAATTGCGCCCTGAAAATATGAATCCATTCTATGTTCTGGCATAAAGAGTTCGTTAGCGCTTGGTTCCGCAATCGGAGTGTGACGCGAGTCACACTTTCGCAGCGCCTGGTTTACGGCTAGGCCGTCGCGCTTTTTTGGTTTGCGAGCCCCTCAAGCGAGGTTGGCGGCGCAGTCTTTGCGTCCTGCAGCACAACCTCCGGCTCGTGAACATAATGACCCTGCATGTAATCCAGGCCCAGCTGGAACAAGACCGCCATAGCGTTGGCATTTTCGACGCGTTCGGCAATCGTCTTGATCTCTCTCTGTTTCGCGGCGGCTACAATCCTGCCGACGGCGTCCTGCATTTTCTTGTCGGTCATCAGGGTATGCATGAGCTCGCCATCAATCTTGATGTAATCGGGTTTCAACAGGTCCAGGATCTGAAAGCGTTCCTGGTCGATTCCGTAATGCTCCAATGCGAAACCGATGCCAAGCTTGCGCGCGCTGGCAACCATCGATCGCGTCTGCTTGATATGCTTGGCTGCGTCGCTTTCCGGAACCTGGATAACCAGTCGCGAGCAGTCAAATTTCTCCTCGTCGAGTTTCTGTTGCAGCCAGGCAGCCGTTGAAGAATCGGTGATGGATTGTTTCGACAGACGCACAAATACGCGATCCGCTTCGCTCTGGCCGCAGAAGCGCATGGCGGCCGTCAGCATCCAGCGGTCGATATTCTTCATCATGTTGTTGCGTTCAGCGGCGGGCAGGAATTCGGACGGCAATACCGAGTTGCCTTGCTCGTCGATCATGCGCACCAGCAGATCGAACATTTGCACCGAATCGCTGCGCAGGCCAGCAATCGGCAGTTGCGCCAGCTGGAAGCGGTCATCCATCAGCGCAGACTTCAGGTGCTTGACCCAGATCGCGTCGAATTCGCGCTGCTTGGTGTCTTCGTCGGCCGTTTCGCTGAGGCAGGAGGTGTTGCCACCGGCCTCCTTGCCGAGATTGTAGGCGTCAACGGTTGCCGCAACGAACTCTTCGAGACTGCCGAAGACTTCGCTGACGCCACAGGCGCCAACCGTACAGGTCATATGTGTGGACTTGTCCGCTACTTCGAATGTTCTGCTGCTGATGTGATCGGCGAGCTGTTTGCCCCAGACCTGGGCGTCGCGGTCACTGCCGCGCTCGAGCAGGGCCATGAGTGCTGTGCCCTCAAAGCGTCCAGCGACGTCGCGCGGGTGCAGGCGCTTACGTACCTCTTCTGCGAACTGCGCGAGAAGGTCTTCGGAATCGAGCACGCCTATCTGCTGTTTGAGGTCGCCAAAGTTATCGGGCCGTATATAGACCAGGCAATGTGTGCCGGATGCAGGCCGTCTCTTCAGTCGTTTGGTGATGCGCTCCAGAAACTGCGCGCGATGGAAGAACAGCGTCGTAGGGTCGCGCTTCAGTGCGTCATGCACGAGTTTTGTCGGTTCTTGCGCAACTTTTAGCTGTGGCGCGATACGAATCTGCACGCAAGGCCCGTCGTCGAGATCTATGCGACTGAACTGCAGATGCAGCTCCTCGGCGTCGCCGGAATCAATATGTGTACGGACAACGAGTTTCTCGCCTTTCTGCCATTTACCTTCGACCGTGGCGACCAGCGCTCCCTTCATTGCAGCCTGGCTTTCCGGCTCGAAATTGTCCATTACCGGGAAGCCGATAAGGTCGTTCTTGTCTTTTAACTTGAAGGTCCTGAGCCAGGCGTCGTTGACGTCTGTGAAGATTCCTTCCTGCACCAGCGCGATGCAGCTCGTCGATGCTGCCATATTGTCTCGCAGCTGGCGTCTGTACTCAGTCGCCGTCTGCAGTGTCGAATTCAGGGCGCGCTCGACCCGCAGTGCGCGAAGCTCTCGTGATACCACCGACTGCAAGCGTGCCTTCATGCTGATCGAGACGAGGTCACAGGCGCCGGCCCGCATAGCGCTTTCGATAGCCGATTCTTCGGCCTTTTGCTGCATGGCGATAACCGGTAACTCGGGGTTGTAGCGATCTTTTTGCTTCACGACCTGGCGAATCCCGTCAGGGTAGTGGTCGCAGTTCAGTATGAGGAGTTCGACGTTTTCGGCGGACAGTGTGTCGGCCAGCGTATTCGGGCTTGATATCCAGTGACAATGGGCGGCATGCCCCGCATCGCGAAGCGTGCTGTTGATCAACTGAACGTCGTCCTGATTCGTTGTCAAGACGGCTACTGAAATGCTCTGGCGCCCGTTCAAATCCAAATCCTTGGCAAGGTCGGGGGATTCCGTGATATCCGTATTCTGTAAAGGAGTCTAGTCACATCGGGGCCCGCCGTCGCGACCGGGTTCTCAAAACCGTGACGTCCATCAAGTTTCGGCTGGATTTGCCTCGACGCCGGTCGGAAAATGCCACTGGCAAGGCCCGGAGACTCCGGTATGATGGCGCCTCGTTGGAGCCGGGGACACGGCAAAAAGGGCGGCAGATATGGCGAATTACGGCACTAGTGAGTTCAAATCCGGGCTACGGATCATGATCGACGGCGATCCTTGTGTAATCGTCGAAAATGAATTCGTCAAACCAGGCAAAGGCCAGGCATTCAACCGTGTGCGCATCACGCAATCTGAAGACGGGCAAGACTGTCGACAAGACCTTCAAGTCCGGCGAGTCCGTTGAGGCTGCCGACGTTCGCGAGACTGATATGCAGTATCTGTACAGCGATGGCGAGTTCTGGCATTTCATGGTGGCCGATACCTTTGAGCAGTATGCCGCCGATGAAAAGGCCGTGGGCGAAACCAAAGACTGGATCACCGATGGTGACATCTGCGCCATTACGCTCTGGAATGATTCTCCGCTGCTCGTCAGCGCTCCGAATTTCGTTGAGCTGGTAATTACAGAGACTGATCCCGGCGTAAAGGGTGACACGGCCGGTGGCGGTGGCAAACCAGCGACACTATCGACAGGCGCCGTCGTGCGCGTTCCGCTGTTTGTCGATCAGGGCGAAACGATCAAGGTTGATACTCGCTCTCGCGAGTATGTCTCGCGCGTCAAGTAGGTCGTCAGCGATAACGCGTCCGCTTAAATAAAGCGCGCGCGCATTTCCTGCAGCTGGCAATACGTTTCACAAATCTTTTCGATACCGCGCTGATCGGCTGCAGAGAAACGGCCTGTCGACGGACTGTCGATGTCCAACACGCCGATCAACTCGCCATTCGTTAGCAAAGGCACAACGAGTTCCGAGCGTGAGTCCGGATCGCAGGCGATGTGGCCGGGAAATGCGTGCACATCCTCGACACGTTGCGTTTCGAGCGTTGTCGCGGCCGTGCCGCAAACCCCGGCACCAAGTGCAATGCGTACGCAGGCCGGCTTTCCCTGAAACGGTCCGAGCACCAGTTGCTCGCCTCTCAGCACGTAGATGCCCAGCCAGTTGATATCGTGCAGCGCGTTGTACAAAAGCGCGACGAAATTGCTGGCAGCCGCAAGTGCGTCGGTTTCTTCGCCGAGCAGTGCGCGAAGCTGCGATTCCAGTAGTTTGTAGTTCGACTCATTCATTTCGACGCCTCAAAAGCGAAACTAATCACATCGCGAATATCGTCAGTATTGTCGTTGAGCATTTGCAAACGTTCGATGCCCATGGCGACACCGGCGCAGCGAGGGAGCCCGGATTCGAGCGCGGCCAACAGGGATTCGTCGTGCGGACGTACCGAACGAGCGCGCCGCTGGCGCTCCGCATTGTCGTCGTTTATCCGCGCCGCTTGCTCGGCAGCGTCCGTTAGCTCAACGTAGCCGTTGGCCAGTTCGATCGCGCCGAAAAAAACTTCGAAGCGATCGGCTACCCGACTATCCTGCGGACACAAACGTGCGAGCGCTGCCTGGCTCGCCGGGTAATGCTGTAATACGGTCAGGCGGTCGCTCGCGAACGTCGACGAGATACGTGTCGCCAGCAGCAGGTCCAGCCAGTCGTCGCGATGCTCACCTATGGATTGGCGCAAGTCGATATCCGCATTTGCGGCTTCTGCCAGATCATCGATACTGGCGGCGATCGGATCGAGATCGATTGTCTGCCTGAAATAATCCCGGTAGTTGAATGTGTCGGGTTCCCCGACAAGTCGATCGTTCGAAATAGCGGCATGGATAACGTCGATCGTGTCGCCAACAATTTCGCGCAGACTGAAATCCAGTCGATACCATTCAAGCATCGTGAATTCAGGTTGATGTCGCCGACCGGACTCGCCATCACGAAAGACACGGCAGATGGAGAACATGTCCGGGTATCCCGCTGCCAGCAGGCGTTTCATGCAGAATTCGGGCGACGTATTCAGGTAAAGCGTGCGCTGACTCACCTGGCTTCGCGAAATTTCGAAGCTCTCTATTTGCGTATCGCTGACCGCAAATGGACTTAACGCCGGCGTATCGACCTCGAGGACGCCGGCAGCGTCGAAGTGTTGTCGAATGCGCCGCAGCATCGATGCGCGGCTGCGGGCCGCCGCGACGCCGGCAGACGGCTGCCAGCGAGTCATCCCGCGCTGGCCGAAAACGTCCCGATGGACTCACCCATCTGCAGAGTCTTGCCGGGCTCCAGTCCGCCCTGCCACTCACCGACGCCATCAGGCAGAAGCAGGATGACGGTAGAGCCCATGTTGAACCAGCCGAGCAGATCACCTTTCTTTACGGTCGTGCTATGGCGCGAGATGTCGATCGCGTCGACGATGCCGGACTTGCGGGGTCGAATCTCGCCGCACCAGGGTGTCGAAATGCTGCCGACATTGAGGGCACCGACAAAAATAAGTACAGCCGGCCCGTGCGCCGTCCTGAAATGCATCACGAGCCTCTCGTTACGACGAAACAGCCCTTTGACGCGGGCCGCGGTAGCGTCGTTCACGCTGAACAGGTCGCCTGGCACGTAACGCGCCGCCAGCAGCTCCGCGTCAAAAGGAGCGTGTACACGATGGTAGTTGTAGGGCGCCAGGTAGATCGTCGCAAAACGGCCATTGATGTAGGAAGTGGCCTCATCGAGATCGGTAGCCAGCAAATCATCCAGCGAGTATTCGATGCCCTTCGCCTGCAACAGGCGGTCTTTGCTGAGCGACCCCGCGAGGCTGACGGTGCCGTCTGCAGGCGCGACGATCGAATCCGTATCTTCGTCGATGGGCCGCGCGTCGTCGTTCAGTTCGCGGATGAAGAACTCGTTGAACGTGGCGAAGTCAGCGGGGAGTTTGAGCTTTATCTCCTCGACATTGACATCGTAGAGTTTGACGAACTTCGTAATCAGGAAGTTCTTGAAAGCCGTGTTCCTGATGCGCGCGACACGATATACGATCGCCGTCAGCCAGTGTTTCGGCAACAGGTATTGAAGAAGGACGAAGAGTTTTGCAAGCATGTTGGTGTCAGTCAGCCAGGGTTAGTCGGTTTGAGAGTCGAACGTTGCGTCGACCGCGAGAATCAGATTGTTGCCGTCCATGAAACTGAGTGACACCGTATTCACAGGACCTGTTGGTCGCATTAGCATCAGGTGCTTGCCGCCGCGCTCAAAGGTGACCGTTTCGCCGGCGGGGATTTCGAGTAGCGGGATGGCGCGCATTCGTGAAATACCGTCTTCGGTCGTTGTCTCATGCAGTTGTACGGACTCGTAGTGTGCGCTGGTAACGCGGGAGATTCGAATAGTTTCGTCCGAATTATTCGTCAACGAAAGGTATCCGGCGCTCATCGTTCTGCCAGGCATGGGGCGCGTGATCACGACGTCGCTGGCAACAAGGGGTGGCTGAGGCGCGCCGTTACATGCAGCCATCAACGCAAACACCAAAAATGAAAAAAAGCGCATCAGTAGGCTGCCATGATCAGCGGCATGTCGTGGACAACATTATCCACCTGGTGTGAGCCACTGAAAAGCGCGTGAAACTCACCGGCGGGGTTTATGACGAGTACTGCCGCCGAGTGATCGACGGCGTAGTTTTCCGCGGCGCCGGCCTGCTTTTCAAAAAAGATTCCCAGTGCAGTGGTCAGCTTTTTCAGCTCTGCGAGATTGCCGGTGACGCCGAGATTGCCATCGCCAAAATAGTCGACGTATTGCCCCATTAGTTCGGGTGTGTCGCGCTCCGGGTCGACGCTGACCAACACGATCCTCGGCAATGGCTCCTGGCCATTGTCTGCCAGGTCTTTCCTGGCGGTCGCGAGAACTTGTAGCGTGGTCGGGCAGATGTCGGGACAGTGCGTAAAACCGAAAAACACCAGGCTCCAATGATCGCGAAAGGTATCTCGTGTCACGGCATTGCCCGTTTGGTCGACAAGCTCGAACTCGGGCAACGGCATTGGCGCTGGCAGAATGAAAGCCTGTTTCGGTTCCGCCGGAGTCTGCATGCGCACGGCGACGAAGATACCCATGGCGAGTGCTACGGCCATGATGATTGCGATGAATAGGTTCTTTGGGCTCATGAATACTTTAAGAGTGTGTGGTGTTCGAAGAGTTCGCAATTCTACAGGCAGTTGGGCGTCTTGCGTGATAGATTCGCCGTCGCATTCGCACATTTTGGCGCCACACGTACATGACAGAGCAAGATTTCTGCGAAGTGACCGTTGAACAGGTAATTCGGGAATTAGCCGAACGTTTCGACCAGGCATCCCTGAGCTACGGTCACGGCACCGACAATGCCCTGGACGAGGCAGCCTGGCTCGTCTTCGCCAGGTTGGGCCTGTCGCATGAGGATGCCCCGGCTGTGTATGCGAATGCGGTGACCGCGGCGCAACGTGACGCTTTGGACGCGCTCGCGGAACGCCGCATTCGCGAGCGAGTGCCGCTGGCTTATCTCCTGAACCAGGCCTGGTTTGCCGGGCTGCAATTCTACGTCGACGAACGCGTGCTGGTGCCAAGATCACCGCTGGCCGAACTGATTGCCGCCCGCTTCTCACCGTGGCTGGGGTCCGCCGATGTGAGTCGTATCGCGGATATCGGCACAGGCAGCGGCTGCATCGCGATCGCGCTTGCGAAAGCCTTCCCGCAGGCGCAGGTTGATGCCGTCGATATCTCGGATGAGGCGCTCGCGGTCGCGGCGATCAATATAGGACGTCACGAGGTCGCGGACCGCGTTACGGCGATTCGCTCCGACCTGTTCGAGCAACTGGGTACGCGACGCTACGATCTTATTGTCAGCAACCCACCTTACGTCGATGAACAGGACCTGCAGGCGATGCCCCACGAGTACCGGCATGAACCGGAACTGGGTCTGGCCTCGGGTGCCGACGGCCTGGATGCGGTCAAACGCATTCTGAAAGATGCCTCGCGATTTCTCACCGACAATGGAATACTCGTCTGTGAAGTGGGCAACAGTCAGGCGGCGCTCGAAAGAGCATTTCCGGACGTTGGTTTTGTTTGGCTCGAGTTCGAGCAGGGCGGGGCAGGTGTGTTTCTGCTGACCCGGCAAGATCTTTGTGTATTCGAGTCTCTCGCAGTCGAAAAGGGTTGAATCAAGGTGTCTGGCAACAGTTTTGGCAGGTTGTTCACGGTAACGACGTTTGGCGAGAGCCATGGCCTCGCTTTGGGGTGCATCGTCGACGGCTGTCCGCCGGGTATGGAATTGTCGGAGGCCGATATCCAGGTCGATCTCGATCGCCGCAGGCCAGGCCGAAATCGTCATACCACGCAGCGCAATGAGCCCGACCAGGTCAAGATCCTGTCCGGCGTTTTCGAAGGCAGGACCACCGGCACGCCAATCGGACTGATCGTCGAGAATACGGACCAGCGATCGCGGGACTACGGCGACATCAAGGACAAGTTTCGACCGGGACACGCCGACTACACCTATCAACAAAAATATGGCATTCGCGACTATCGGGGTGGTGGCCGCTCGTCGGCACGTGAGACCACGATGCGGGTTGCCGCCGGTGCGATTGCGCGAAAGTACTTGCAGCAACGATTGGGCGTCGGCATTCATGGCTACGTCGCGCAGCTGGGCCCGCTGCAGTTGTCGGCGAAAGATCTTTCAATCGTCGACGACAATCCGTTCTTTTGTGCGGATCCGGACAGGCTCGGCGAGCTCGAGGCTTTCATGGACGCGTTGCGAGAGGAAGGCGATTCAATCGGCGCGAAAATCAGCGTGCTGGCGAACAACGTTCCGCCCGGTCTTGGCGAGCCCGTGTTCGACAAGCTGGAGGCCGACCTCGCGCACGGACTTATGAGCATCAACGCCGTAAAAGGGGTGGAACTCGGTGCCGGTTTTGCAGCGGTAACACAGCGCGGCAGCGAACACCGTGACGAACTCGGTGCGGACGGCTTTAGCAAGAACGATGCCGGTGGCACGCTCGGTGGCATTTCGTCCGGACAGGACATCGTGGCGAGCATCGCGCTCAAACCGACGTCGAGTATTTCCGTACCCGGCAAAACCATCGACAAGTCCGGCAAGGAAACCGAGATCGTAACCAAGGGCCGACACGACCCGTGTGTCGGCTTGCGGGCAACCCCGATTGCCGAAGCGATGGTGGCGCTCGTTCTGATGGATCACTATTTACGTCATCGTGCGCAAAATGCGGACGTCGACTCTGCGACGCCCGATATCTCCAGGTCCTAGTGCGCCGACTGGCGCGATTGTCTTCTCTATAGAACCCTCCAGGAAAACCTCTCATGTCCGATCGTATTGATGTTGCAGTTGTCGGTGCCACTGGCGTCGTCGGCGAAGCGATGCTCGACATCCTGAGCCAGCGAAAATTTCCGGTCGGCAAGCTTTACGCGCTGGCGAGCGAGCGTTCTGTTGGCAAGACCGTTGCTTTCGGAAATCGCCAGCTGGACGTGGAAAACCTCGCCGACTTTGATTTTTCCAGGGTGGCCATTGGCTTGTTTTCTGCGGGCGGTTCCGTATCGGCGGAATTCGCACCGAAGGCGGCAGCGGCCGGCTGTGTCGTTATTGATAACACCTCGCACTTTCGACGCGATGACGACATTCCGCTGGTCGTACCGGAGGTCAATGCGGACGCCATCGCGGCGTACACGGCGCGCGGCATCATTGCGAATCCCAATTGCTCAACCATCCAGATGCTGGTAGCGCTCAAGCCGATTTATGACGCTGTCGGTATTGAGCGCATCAATGTCTGCACCTACCAGGCAGTGTCGGGGGCAGGGCGGACTGCCGTTGAAGAACTGGCGCGGCAGACGGCGGCGCTGATGAACGGACGCCCGCTGGAACTCACGGGTGACGCCAAACAGATCAGCTTCAATGCTATCCCGCATATCGACCAGTTCATGGACAACCGCTACACCCGCGAAGAGATGAAGATGGTCTGGGAAACGCGCAAGATTCTCGGTGACGACCGCATACAGGTTAACCCGACGGCCGTGCGCATTCCGGTCTTCTACGGACATTCCGAGGCAGTGCATATTGAGACCCGCGACAAAATATCCGCGCAGGCGGTGACTGAATTACTGGAGAAATCGCCCGGAATTGTGGTCCTCGACGGCGTCGAAATCGGGCAGTATCCGACGGCCGTAACGGAAGCCTCGGGCACGGACCCGGTTTACGTCGGTCGAATCCGTGAAGACATCTCTCATCCACGCGGTATCGACCTTTGGGTAGTGGCTGATAACATTCGTAAGGGCGCGGCTCTAAATAGCGTCCAAATTGCTGAAATATTGGCAAAAAACTATCTTTAGGCTATAGTTCGCAGGCATCTGGCCAGTCAGTCCGTCTGTCAGGGAAATCAACCCGTTGGGAACATGCCGTCGGGTTTTTGGGGTTTGGAGATTTACATTATGTCGCGACGTCTTACTCATATTTCGCTTGTGCTCGTCCTCCTGCTTTCGAGCGAGGTCTGGGCCATCGGACTGGGTGACATACAGTTGGATTCGGCGCTGAACCAGCCGCTACGTGCTGAAATTTCGTTGCTTTCTGCCACGCCCGACGAACTGCAGAATCTAACGGTCTCGCTGGCCTCGGCGGACACTTTTGCCCGTTATGGCATTGACCGTCCGTTCTACTTGCAGGATATCGAATTCAAAATCGTTCGTGGCGCGAACGGTAGCGTAGTGCAGATACGTTCGCGTCAGGCCATGACCGAACCGTTTCTCACGTTCCTGGTTGAAGCGAGTTGGCCCAGCGGTCGCCTGTTGCGCGAGTACACCGTGCTGCTGGATCCGCCGACCTTCGCACCTCCCGCCGCGCAGCAAGCCCCGGCCGTAACGGCGCCGAGTCGCAGCGCGCCGGCGGATAGCGGTCGCATAGAGCGACAGGCGCCAGTGATACAGTCGCAGCCGTCGAGGACGGAGCCCGCGCCGAGCGCGAGTGCACCTCGCTCAATACCCGCACAACCGGCCGACGACAGACCGTTTGACGCGAGTGCCGGCGGTGATTACGTCGTGCAGCGCAGCGAGACACTGTGGGGCATCGCGAGCCGTGTGCGTCCGGATTCACGTTTGACGATGAACCAGACAATGCTGGCGATTTTCGAAGCCAACAGAGATGCCTTTGGCGGCAACATAAACGTTTTGCGTGCCGGCGCAGCGCTCAGAATACCGAGCGCCGATGAGATCGTACGTATCAGCAGTGGCAACGCCTTTGCAGAAGTGAAACGCCAGAACGAGGCGTGGTCAGGCGGCAGTGCCTATACGGCACCGCCTGCAACCGTAACTCGCCCGAGCCTGACGCTGGTGCCGCCGGATGAAGAACCCGAAAGCCAGGTTTACGATGATGGCCTCGCGACCTCGGAGCCAACGACCCGCGAAGACGATATTGAGCAGCGAATCTATGAGCTTGAGAGCGCTGACGTTGCGGATCAGCCGTCACTGATCCAGGTTCGTGACGACGAACTCGCGACACTGCGCCAGGAACTGGCGGAGATTCGCGGCGAAGTTTACGAGCCACCCGTCGAAGTCTCGGATGATCCGTTTGTTGATGGGGCGGACGAAGAAGCGATGGCCGACGAGACGGCTATCGACGACCTGTATGCTGAAGACGACGAGTCACTCGCCGAAGACGAGATGGTCGACGGCGAAGCGGATGCAGCCGCAGAGGATGATGCACAAGCAGAGACCGCGGTAACGCGCCCGGCGCCGGAGCCTGGTCTCGTTGATCGGATTCTTGGCGCTCTGACGAGCATCTGGGCCGGAATTGGCGCGGCACTGATCGTAGTCATCGGTTTGCTGGTTTGGTTCATGCGTCGCGACCGCGACGATGATGGTGACTCTGCTCCATGGGAGGCGCTGGATTCTGATGAGCAGGCGCAGGACACCTTGACGTCGACCGAGTCCATGCGTGCGCCAACGGCTGACGAAGCCTTTGTCGTTGTAGAAGAGGATTCCGGGTTGCACGCCGCTGCTACGGCTACGGCCGGGGTTGCCATCGGCGACGATGAGGCAACTGGCGAATTTGGCTCGCTGGAAGATACCTTCAGCAGTGAGACGGCGGTCAACCTGGATCAGACGGATCCAATCGCCGAAGCCGACTTCCATATGGCTTATGGCCTCTATGACCAGGCAGCCGATCTGATTAACGGTGCGCTCGAGAGCCAGCCGGACGACACGGCACTGATGTCCAAACTGTGCGAGATCTATTTTGTCTGGGGCAATCGTGATGCGTTCGTTGACGCCGCCAGCAAGCTGAAGGCCTCCGCCGGTGGTGGCGAGGGATCGGAGTGGGACAAGATCGTCATCATGGGCCAGCAGATCGCGGCGGACCACGCGCTGTTTGCGGGCGCGGGTGTGGCGGGTGCTACAAAGGCGGTCGATCTCGCGTTCGAAGCCGACAGCGATGAAGCCGGTGCCCTCGATATGGACTTTGGTGGCGACGACGGTGGTGAATCGGGCGCAATCGATCTTGGCTCTATTGAAGGTGCTGACGATGGTGTCGATTTCTTCTTTGAAGAGGAGGGTGCAGGGACCACTGCAAAGGCCGACGACGCGATCGACCTCGATCTGGACATAACGGCCGAGAGCCCGACAATCGAGGCAAGCGGCACTGCAGAGACCTTGCAAATGCCGACGCAAGACGATGCCACGGCTGAAACGCCAACCATCGAACAGCCGTTTGGCGAAGTCGATGCTACGTCTGAACTGCCGTCGCTCGACGAGTCCCTGGGCCTGCCGACAGCCGATGCCGGCCAGGACGCCAGCGCAACGGCCGAAATCAACCTCGATGATCTTGATCTCGGTATCGGCGACCTGGATGAGACGGAACTGGCCTCACTCGATGATCTGGACGCTACCGGTACGAACGAAGTGCTGACCGATGTCTTTACTGACACAGGCTCGGTTACCGGAAAGAATCCGGAAATCGACCCGAACGCCACCGGCGTGCGGGAAGGACTGGACCTCGGCGAAATTTTCGACCTTGATGCCACCGGCGAAATGAATCTGGCGGCCGACGAGACCGGCCGCAGCCCGTTGCTTGATCTCTCTCAGGACGATGCGACTGCGGAAACGGAAGTGAGTATCGACGACAGCCTGCTCGACGCGACCGGCCTGACACAGGTCCTCAGCGACGACATGGCCGTAGAGACCGGCACGGATGTTGGCGCTCAGCTCGGTGACGACGAGGCGACCATGCTCGCGTCATTGGATGACGACGCTGATGAATTCGATTTCGCAAAGACCGAGGCATTACCGGCCGATGCGTTCCCGGCGCAGGACCTCGACGAAACCGGCGAGATGCCGGCCATGGATGCCGATCTCGATCTTGATGACCTGACGGCAGCGCTTAAAGTCAGCGAGGCCGGCGATACCATCGAGCAGTTGCGAGATGACGCCACGGTCGAGCAGCCGCGTCCGTCGATTTCGGGGAAGACTGCCGAGGTTCCGACGATGTCGCTCGGTCCCGAGGAGATGAGCGACGACCTGCATGAAGCGCGGACCATGACGGAAGTGGGTACCAAGCTCGATCTGGCGCGAGCCTACGTCGACATGGGCGATCCTGCCGGCGCGCGCAGCATTCTCGAGGAAGTGCTCGATGAAGGCGACGACGGTCAGCGTCAACAGGCACAGCAGCTGCTCGATTCCCTGCCAAGCTAAGCGGCCCTCCACATTCGCATCGCGCTGGGCATCGAATACGACGGCACGGGTTACAACGGCTGGCAGCGCCAGAAAACCGGCCTCGGCGTGCAGCAGCGTCTCGAGGAAGCGTTGACGCGAGTCGCGAATGAGCCGATCGAAGTCATTTGCGCAGGCCGCACAGATACCGGCGTGCATGCCTGCGGTCAGGTCGTTCATTTCGACTCGGCGAGCGAGCGCAGCGATCGGGGCTGGTTGCTCGGCGCCAACAGCAACCTGCCAGACGACATCAACGTCAGCTGGGCGCAGCGTGTCGATGACGAATTTCACGCGCGCTTTTCTGCGACCTCGCGCAGCTACAGTTACCTGATACTCAATCGGCTGGAGCGCTCCGCGCTGCATCGCAATCGCGCCTGGTGGGTGTACCAGGCGCTGGCGGCGGAGGCGATGCATCGGGCGGCCCAGGCATTGCTGGGCCGGCATGATTTTTCTGCTTTTCGCGCCGCCGGCTGCCAGGCCTCCACGGCCCTTAGAGAGATTACGGCCATCGCAGTGCGGCAGGACGGTGACTGGATTACCCTGACGGTTACCGCGAACGCGTTCCTGCAGCACATGGTCAGAAACATCGCAGGCTCGCTCGTTGCCGTCGGTCTTGGCGAGCAGGAGGAATCCTGGATCAATGATGTTCTGGACCGCCGCGATCGAAAAGCCGGCGGTATCGCCGCGCCGCCGCATGGGCTGACCCTGGTACGGGTTGGCTACCCAGCAGGGTTTAACATTCCGGAGCCGGTGCACTACGGCTCGCCGGCGGCTGGCTGTTGATAGGCTATACGGATATCATGTCGCCATGAGCTGGTTCGAAAAATTAATGCCGTCGCGCATAAGCACAGAAAAGCGCTCCAAATCTGTGCCGGAAGGCGTCTGGATCAAGTGCCCTGCCTGCGATGCGCAGCTGTATCGCAATGAGCTCGAACGCAATGTGCAGGTATGTCCGAAGTGTGACTATCACATTCGAATTGGTGCGCGTAAGCGCCTCGAGTACTTTCTCGATCCAGACTCACAGCAGGAGTTGTCGGCAAACCTGGAGCCCGAGGACCCGCTGAAGTTCCGAGATAGCAAACGCTACCGGGATCGACTGTCGGCGGCCCAGAAAAAGACCGGAGAGAAGGACGCGCTGGTAAGCGTTACCGGCACCTTACATGGTCGTCCCGTCGTCGCCTGTGCGTTTGAATTTGCCTTCATGGGCGGCTCTATGGGCTCTGTCGTAGGTGAGCGTTTTGCGCGCGCCGCACGCCATGCCGCGGACCACGACATGCCGTTCATTTGCTTTTCAGCCAGTGGCGGTGCGCGCATGCAGGAGGCGCTGTTTTCGCTGCTGCAGATGGCCAAAACATCCGCAGCACTCGCCAATCTCGGCGCAAAAGGCACCCCGTATGTCTCGGTCCTGACGGACCCTACGACCGGTGGTGTGTCGGCAAGCCTTGCCATGCTCGGCGACGTTAATATCGCGGAGCCGCAGGCGCTGATTGGCTTCGCCGGCCCGCGGGTTATTGAACAAACGGTGGGCCAGAGTCTGCCCGAGGGCTTTCAGCGCAGCGAGTTCCTGCTCGATCATGGTGCGATTGACATGATTGTCGATCGTCGCGAGATGCGTGCGGCCATCGCTGACCTGCTTGCCAAGCTTGAAGGTCGCCCCAGTCCGGTCCCTGCGGCGTAGACGCCGGCGTTGCGTCGCCTGCTAATCGACACCCTGTTGCCTTCGGAACGCGGCTACTGACGAGGCGATCTGCGGACTCTCAATTCTCATGAACCTCCGCGACACGAAACCACCCACCGGTTCGTCCTTGCCTGACTGGCTCGCGTGGCTCGAGACCCTCTCGCCCAAAGAAATCGACCTCGGCCTTGCTCGCGTCAAAACGGTCATGGACCGCCTTCTGCTGCAGGCTCCTGAGCATGTTCTGCTGGTCGCCGGCACGAATGGCAAGGGTTCCAGCGTCGCGATGCTCGACGCGTTGCTCGGCGCGGCGGGCTACCGAGTAGGTGCCTATACCTCGCCGCACCTCCTGCGTTACAACGAACGGATCGCTGTTGCCGGTGTGCCTGTCTCGGACGATCAGATCGTTGCGGCATTCGAGCGTATCGAAGCGGTGCGCGACGACCTGCTGCTGACCTATTTTGAATACGGCACCCTCGCGGCACTGCTGGTTTTTTCCGAGCTCGATCTTGATGTCTGGGTACTCGAGATTGGCCTGGGCGGGCGACTCGATGCCTGCAACGCCGTCGAACCGACGGCGTCGCTGATCACCAATGTGTCACTCGATCATTGTGACTGGCTGGGTGAGGACGTGGAGACCATCGCCATCGAGAAAGCCGGCGTTATGCGCAAAGGCGTGCCAACAGTGTTCGGTTCTCGTGATGTACCGCGATCGCTGCTGCAAACGGCAAAGGATCTGTCAGCGACCCTGAAACTTCGGGGTCACGATTTTGATTACGAGGTCCATGAAGATGGCCACTGGAGCTGGAGTGGCCAGGATACGTCGCTACCGAGGCTGCCCGCGCCGGGCCTCGCCGGCGAGTTTCAGCTCGACAATGCGGCGGGCGTACTCGCGCTCATCGAGGCTGCCGGACTGCATAAGGCGCTGCAGCCGGAGTTGTTAAGCCGGGTCTTGCCGGCTGTGACGCTAGCGGGTCGATTACAGATAGTCAGTGCGGGTGGAGCTCACTGGTTACTGGACGTCGCGCACAATCCGGCAGGCGCCAATGTTCTCGCCGAGACGCTGGCGGCGTTGCCGGATACAGGGCAAACCTGGGCGATCGTCGGAGTGCTCGATGACAAGGATGTTGAGGGCATAGCGAGGCCGCTGGACGCGGTCGTTGACCACTGGATCGCGGTAACCGCTGACAGTCCGAGGGCTATCCCTGTCGACGAACTTGCGCGACGCATTGCCAATGTCTGTGGCAGGCCGTGCCGAATCGCTGAATCGCTGGCCGATGCCATGCAATACGCGCAGCGAAATGCCTCAGAAAATGACAGAATATTGCTGACGGGGTCGTTTTTGGTGATTGGTCCCGCGCTTCGAAACCTTGAGCTATACTCGCGACCCCGATCATGATGGAACGAGCATTGAAAGAACGAATTATCGGTGCAGCCGTACTCGTGCTGTTCGTTGTGCTTGTCGTGCCTATCTTTCTGGACGGCCCGCCGGGCGAAAACGACATAGTCTCGGAGACGGTGCTGTTGCCCGGCCAGGAGTCGCAAAAGACGCAGACGGTCGTGCTCGAGCGAAATCGTACCGAACCGGTGCCGGCCGCCAGCGCGAAACCAGAGCCGATCGTGACGCCGCCGGCCCAAGCCCCGGCCAAAAGCGGAGACACCGAAGGCAGAGCCCGAGCAGAAAGCGCCGGTCGTCGTGGAGAAGAAAGTCGAACCTGCGCCGGTGACGAAGCCGCCCGCGTCAAAGCCAGAGCCAGAGGTCCGCAAGGCACCTGCGGCATCGACGACCGGCATGTGGGCCGTCCAGCTCGGTAGTTTCTCGAATAAGGAGAATGCGGAGAAACTGGCCGCGGATCTTCGCAAACAGGGCTATGCCGCGTTCCTGAGCCAGTTAACAACGTCGGGCGGGCAGCTACACCGCGTTCGTATAGGGCCGCAAAAGGATCGCGAAAGCGCCGAAGCGATGGCAAGCCGGCTTAAGAAGGTCGGCCAGGAAGGCCAGGTGGTTCCGCACCCGTGATAGTATCTCGTGCCTCATCGTCCCGATCCTGGTTGACCTGAAACGATATCGCCGATGCCGATCATCGACATAATTATTGCGGTTGCTCTGCTCGTCTCCATTGTCGTCGGCCTGATGCGTGGTCTCGTCAAAGAGGGGATCTCGATTGCGGCCCTGCTGGCAGCGATATGGGCGGCGCTGTATTTCGGTCCCGTCGTTGGAGACGTGTCCTCGAGCTGGCTGAGCTCCGAAGGACTGCAAATGTGGTTTGGACGAATTCTGGTATTCGCCATTGTTCTGTCGATCGGTGGTTTGCTGGGCTGGGGAATCTCGAAGCTGGTGCATATGTCAGTACTCAGCGGTATGGATCGCTTTCTCGGCGCTCTGTTCGGCGTGGGTCGCGGCATATTGTTACTGGCGCTCTTTACTATTGGCGGCCAGTTCGCGGGTTTTGACAAAGATCAATGGTGGCAGCAGTCGCGCACGATTCCGCACGTCGAAGTTGTCGCCGACTGGATCAAGGTCATGGCGCCGAAAGGCCTGGAATTACTGACGCCGGATGAGCAGGCTGAAACGCTGCCTGTCGACATTCCGGAAGAACTTTTAAACCCTGGTGTGACCTGAGGGTCACGGAGAGATCTAGCGATGTGTGGCGTTGTCGGAGTTGTCAGTACACAAGCTGCTAATCAGGCGCTATACAATGCCTTGACTGTCATGCAGCACCGAGGTCAGGATGCGGCCGGTATCGTCACCTGGAACGAGCAGGACGGGCTGACGCAGCGAAAGGCAAATGGTCTCGTACGCGACGTCTTTCGTCACCGTCATATGATGCGATTAACGGGAAACGTCGGTGTCGGTCACGTGCGCTACCCGACAGCGGGCGGCGCGAAGTCATCTGAGGCGCAACCCTTTTACGTCAACTCGCCCTATGGCATCTGCCTTGCGCACAACGGCAACCTGACGAATTATGACGAGCTCGCCGCAACTGCTGATCGACGAAGACCGTCGGCATCTTTCCACGAATTCAGATTCGGAAGTGCTGCTCAATGTTTTCGCACACGAGCTGCAGCGGGTCGTTGACGGCAACCCGACGGCGGAGAATATTTTCGATGCGGTTGCGGCCGTGCATGAGCGCTGCACCGGTGGTTATGCTGTTGTTGCAATGATCATCGGCTTCGGCATCGTGGCTTTTCGCGACCCAAACGGAATCCGGCCGCTGGTGCTTGGAGAGCGCAACATAGACGGACACAAGGCGTACATGGTCGCGTCGGAAAGCGTAGCTCTGGATTCACTGCAGTTCCAGCGAGTACGTGACGTCGGCCCGGGTGAATGCATCTTCATCGAAAATGACGGTACGTTGCATTCGCGTTCGCACGCTGGCGACGCGCCGCATACGCCCTGCATCTTTGAGTACGTCTACTTCGCGCGTCCTGATTCCATACTCGATGATTTGTCCGTGTATAAGGCCCGCCTGCGGATGGGCGAACAGCTGGCGGGCAAGATCGTGCGTGATTTTCCGGATCACGATATCGATGTTGTTATACCGATTCCGGACACCAGCAGAACGGCGGCGCTGCAAGTCGCCTATCACCTTGGCGTCAAATATCGCGAGGGCTTTGTCAAGAATCGCTACATCGGGCGCACCTTTATCATGCCCGGCCAGGCGGAACGCGCGCAATCGGTGCGTCGCAAGCTGAATGCCATTGATCTCGAGTTTCGCAACAAGAACGTGCTGCTGGTTGATGACTCGATCGTGCGAGGCACGACTTCACAACAGATCATCAAGCTGGCGCGCGAGGCGGGCGCCAGTAAGGTCTACTTTGCGTCCGCCGCTCCGCCCGTGCGTTATCCCAATGTTTATGGCATCGATATGCCCGCTGTGTCCGAGTTGATCGCCAATGGCAGGACGATCGAAGAGATTCAGGAAATCATTGGAGCCGACCGCTTGATATACCAGGACCTGCATGGCCTGATTCGATCGGTGCGGCACGGCAACTCGGCGATTCGCGAATTCGATACCTCGTGTTTTTCCGGCGAATACGTCACAGGCGACGTTACGAAAGAATACCTCGACGAACTGGAAATGCGGCGCAATGACGCGGCCAAGAAGTCCCGCCACGGCAAGCAGAAGCGGGCCTCCAACGTCGTTGCGTTGTGAGGGCCAGCACGTACCGTAATTGATGCGCGCTACGATTCAGGTATGAGTATCCGCATCATGATCATCGATGCGCAGGCCGACTTTCGCCGGCTGCTCGCACACCATGTGACCTCGCACTGGCCCGACGCGATAATCACCGACTACGATCCCTCGATCGCTGGTCACTTGCCCGATGAGTTTTCCGGGGCCGGTAACGATTTGTTGCTGGTTGGCGATCGACACGGTGAGGATCGTGAAGGCATCGATGCGCTGCGGCGCTTCGTTGGCAAAGGCGGCGGGCCGCCGGTCGTGTATTTTGGTTCGGAAGATGACCTGGACGAGATTCGTCAGCTCGGGCCGGATGCCTATTTCATGCGGGATCGATTCAACCATGCCTCGTTGATGGTTCGTATCAGTGATTTGTTGCTCTCCAAGAATCCGCTTTCATCGACGAGTTCGCTGTTTGTCGGCGACCTCCGGACCGGAATTCATCCCCTGATCAAGGGCTACCGTTTCATACGCAGACTGGGGTCGACCGAGCATGCCGGTGTGTACCTCGCCGAGCGTGAAGCGGAGAACCTGCTGGTCGTACTCAAGGTGCTGCGGCAGCACACTGGCAGCGACGCGAGTATCGGTGCGTTCGATCGTTTCCTGCAGGAGTACGAGACGATCGCCGACATGGATCATCCCAATATCGTGAAGATTTACGACCTTGGCGTGGCCGATGATCACGCTCATATTGCGATGGAGTACCTCGATGGCGGTGATCTTCGCCACAAGATCGACAATGGCATCGGGCGTCGCGATGCCGTCAGCTACCTGCGGCAGATCGCCAGTGCGCTGTCGGCCGTGCATGCGCAAGGCGTACTGCACAGAGACCTCAAGCCCGGCAATATCATGCTGCGAAAGGACGGTTCGATCTCGCTCATCGATTTCGGTCTTGCAAAGCGCGCGAAACTCGAAACCGAGATCACGGACAAGGGCGAGATTTTCGGCACGCCGTATTACATGAGTCCCGAGCAGGGCCACGGTAACGGCGTCGATGAACGCAGCGATATCTACAGCCTCGGTGTCGTCTTTTATGAGATGTTGACAGGCAAGAAACCGTACACAGCGGACACTGCGATGGGCATTATCTATAAGCATGCCATGGCGCCGATCCCGCTATTGCCATTGCGTTTTGCCGAGTACCAGATGCTGATCAACCTGATGCTTGCAAAGGCACCGGGCGATCGCCTGCAGAATGCCGCGGAGGTTGAAGAGTGGCTGTAGCCTGCGATGTGCCTGAACCGATCGCGCAGTTTCTGCAGGAGCCGACGCCCGATGCATGGCTCTCTGCGGCATGCGAGCGCCTGCCCGAGATGCTGCTCGATCATGCGAACTGTGAGCTCAAGGCGGCATCGACCGCGCTTGGATTTCTGTACCGCTATCCGGACCGGGCGGCACTGGCGCAGCGCATGTCTAAACTTGCGCGCGAAGAACTACGGCATTTCGAGCAGGTTCGTGCGCTGATGGATGACATGAAGATTCCGTTCCAGCGCCTCAGCGCGTCACGCTACGCTGGCGGTTTGCGTGATGTCGCTCGTCAGTCAGAGCCACACAAGCTGCTGGATATGTTGTTGATCGGTGCATTGATCGAAGCGCGTTCCTGTGAGCGCTTCGCACGTCTGGCGCCACAATTACCGGAGAAGCTCGGTCGTTTCTATGCGGGCCTGCTGGCATCCGAGGCACGTCACTTTGAACACTACATCGCATTTGCGCGGTCAGAGTGCGGCGTTGACGACGCGGAGATTGACGCGCGGCTTGAAGAGCTCAAGTGCGTCGAGGCGCAGCTTGTGTCCGAGCCGGATCCGGACTTCCGTTTTCATTCGGGGCCGCCCGCCTGAAATGGGGACATTCTGCTTTATTGCTGCCTGATTTGGGGACATTCTGTTTTATTGCTTAAGCAATAAAACAGAATGTCCCCTTACCTCGCCCTTACCTCGGCAGCGCTTCCAGTCGCGGTCCGCTCTCATCCCAGCGCAGCACGCTGCCCTGCTCGAACCAGTCCCCCAGGACGATGCGCTTGCCGTTAATGCCTTTGACGTCAACCTCATGAGTCGCTGGTCGGTGCGTATGGCCGTGTAAAAGAACATCAATATTGCGCGTGCGAAACGTGCCGACGACCGCATCCTGATTGACGTCCATGATGTCTTCGCCGACCGAGTCGTTGTATGCCTGGCTCTGCTTGCGTGCGTTTTCCGCAAATGCGAGCCGTTCCGCCAGCGGCTTGGCGCGCATCATCGCCTGCCACTCCGGATTACGCGTCATTAACCGAACCTGCTGATACTGCTTGTCATCGATGCACAATGCATCGCCGTGGCTCAGCAGGACTTTGTCTCCATGAAGCTCGATAGTTTCAGGGTCGTCGAGAAGCCTGACGCCGGTCTCCTCGGCAAACTGTGTGCTGATCATGAAGTCGCGATTACCGTGCATGAAGAATACGGGTACACCTGAGTCAACGAGTTTCTTCAGTGCGATTTTTATGACCGCGTAGTGCGGGTTCGGGTCATCGTCGCCGACCCAGGACTCGAACAGGTCGCCGAGAATATAGAGCGCGTCGGCTGTGCTCGCCTCGCCCTCGAGAAAACCGAGAAATTGTTCACCGATCTCGGGCTTACTCGCTTCGAGGTGAAGATCGGAGATAAAGAGCGTCGTCATCGCTTGCAGCTTACTCGTAAGTGATACGTGAGATCTTCTTGATGATAATCGGAACGACGGGAACATCCTGGGCAAATTTGCCGGCAGGACCGGTCCTGGAATTCGCGATCTTATCAACAATATCCATGCCTTCGATCACGGCACCGAAGACCGTGTAGCCCCAGCTGCCGTTGTACGCACGCTTGGTCGGATCGAGACGTTCGTTATCGGCGACATTGATAAAGAACTGCGAGTTGGCGGAATGCGGGTCACCCGTACGCGCCATTGCAATTGTGCCGCGAACGTTGCTCATGCCATTGCCGGACTCATTGGGGATGGTCTCTTTTGTTTCTTTCGGCTTAAGGTCAGGCGTGAAGCCGCCGCCCTGGGCCATGAAGCCGGGCCTGACCCGGTGAAAGACCGTGCCGTCATAGAAACCGCTGTCGACGAGCTTCAGGATATGAGCGACGGTGATCGGTGCCTGCCTGCCATCCAGTTCGAGCTTGATGGTGCCGAGAGAGGTCACCATTTCGATGTGCGGATGCGCGGGCACCTTGTCTGCTGCGAGAGCCAGCGTCGAGGCAAGGGCGACCAGCAGGGTCAAAGCGATTCTTTTCATGGTACTCCCGGGTTTGTCGATAAAGCTAAAGGCGGCAAGATACCAGAGCCCGAGTCGGGCGGCCACGTCACAGCAATTGGCGGCATAAAGCCTTGCTTGGCCTTGCCCGCGCCCGTATCATCGTGCCCCCGCAGAACCCGGCCCCGGCCTGGTGACGTGGGGCAAAACTCCGGATTCGGGGCATGGCGCAGTCTGGTAGCGCATCTGCTTTGGGAGCAGAGGGTCGGGGGTTCGAATCCCTCTGCCCCGACCACCCGCAGTTTTGGCTAAATTGGAATTGAGTGCCCGTAGCTCAACTGGATAGAGCATCAGCCTTCTAAGCTGAGGGTTGCAGGTTCGAGTCCTGCCGGGCGCGCCAAATTGGCGTAAGGCATGTAAAATTATGAGTACCGTGGTGGGCGTAGCTCAGTTGGTAGAGCCCCGGGTTGTGATCCCGGTCGTCGTGGGTTCGAGTCCCATCGTCCACCCCATTTTT
>CAVXCX010000023.1:0-11519 GCA_963760395.1 uncultured Gammaproteobacteria bacterium | reverse complement strand
ATCTGCTGGTTTTGCACGGGCTTCCCGCACCTTGACGGAGATTTCGTCACTCCGCTGCGACTACCGCTCGTGTTGCCGTACAACGGTAAATCGAGTGGGCATTTCTTGATGACAATAGAGGTGGCGTGAATAGATTAACTGCCATCGCGACTCTTGTATTGATCTTACCGCTGACGCCCTTATTGCTGGCAGACGAAGAGTCGGAAGTCGTTCCACAAACACTGCAGGAACTTCAGGACGCTGTAGCAAACGTCGTTGAGGAAAATAACCTGCCGGCTGTCGGTATTGCGATGGTTGATGAGACAGGCCCTGTCTGGGTCGATGCGCTCGGCATGGCTAATCTCGAAGACTCTATCGACGCTGATGCGGACTCAATGTTTCGCATAGGCTCAACGTCGAAGATGTTCGTGGCACTTTCGGTTCTCAAGCTGGTTGAAGAGGGCAGGCTGTCACTTGATGATCGCGTTGCCGACCTCGCGCCGGATATTGCCTATGAGAATCAATGGGAAGAAACGGATCCGGTGCGCATCGTTCATTTGCTGGAGCATACGACGGGCTGGGACGATATCCATTTGCCAGAATACGCGAGCAACGATCCGACCCCGCTGACGCTGAAAGAAGGGCTGGATTTTCATCCACACTCGCGAATTTCGCGCTGGAAGCCCGGTTCGCGTATGTCTTACTGCAATGCCGGGCCGCCTGTTGCCGCCTATATCGTTGAAAAGGTCACGGGCCAGGAATTTGAAAGGTACGTTCATGAAAACTTCTTCGATCCCATGGGGATGGAAACCATGACGTATCGACTGTCGGCAGATGTTGAAAAGCACGGCGTGACGTCGTACATGAATGGCAATCAGCCGCAGAACTACTGGCACATAGTTATGCGCCCTTCCGGGTCCATCAATGCGTCGCCGCAAGACATGGCGAAGATGGTTGCCTTGTTCCTGAATCGGGGTACCGTCGATGGGCTGCCACTAATCATGCCAGGCTCGCTCGATCGGATGGAACGCACCGAATCAACAACCGCAGCCGAAGCGGGCCAGGAAATCGGCTACGGCCTGAATAACTACGTGTCGATCCATGAAAGCTGGGCCTATCGTGAACATAACGGAGGCGTCAATGGCGGTATCACCGAGTTGGCGTACCTGCCCGAAGCCGGCGTGGGTCACGCCATCATGGTAAATTCGGATGACGGTGCGTCATTCTGGAAGATCAGCGAGCTGATTCGCGACTTTGAAACTCGAAATCTTGAAGCCGTTATTGTCGAGTCCGGTGCATCGCCCGGCGTCGAGTCGTCCTCCATCGAAGGTCTTTACTACCCGATCAATCCCCGGCAACAGATCAGCCACTTCATTGATCGCATTTTCGGTATTGAGAAACTATGGTTTGACGGCGACAAGCTACAGCGCAAGCCGCTGCTGGGCGGTGACGCCACGACCTATCTCGCGGGACCGCCAAATCTGTACCGCGACGACAAGACAGGGCTGGTTTCGCTTGCCGAGGTTGTTGACCCGCTGGCCGGTCGGGTAGTACACGCTGGAAGTCGCGTTCTAAAGCCCGTATCACCGCTGCTTGCGTACGGGCAGCTAGGCGTAGTAATCGTCTGGGTAGTGGCGATCGCCACATCGTTTCTTTATTTTCTCGTCTGGGGCGTCCGCAGGCTTCGCGGCAAAATTCCGGCGGGCGCCACCGTTCGAATACGCGTATGGCCGCTGCTGGCGGGGCTGTCGTTTGCGGTACTGATCGGTCTTTTTACACTTGGAATGTCCGATCCTTTCATGCAATTGGGAACTCCATCACCGGTCGCGGTTGGCATCATGCTGTCTTCGATTCTGTTCGCCGTATTTGCAGCCTTGGGCGTATATACGTCGATTCGGGAGCGAGGCTCGGCAATGAACAGGGCGAACTACTGGCACTCGAGTATTACCTCTTTCGTGCACGCAATCGTTGCATGCTATCTGCTCTGGTTTGGCGTAATTGGTTTGATGACCTGGGGCTGAAGCTCAGCACATTTGTCTTCCTTCGGTAACTTGGCATAATCGCCCCTCGGCCGGCTATTTGCGGCCAAAATCCACCTGGCACAAAGAACAAAAAATTAGAGGAACAGACTTTGTTGATTTATTCGCTTCGCACCTACGGTGCTGCGATTGCGCTGACTATGTGTCTGGCGGTCGCGCCAGCCGGGATAATCTACGCGCAGACTGACGAGGCGACAGCTATCGAGGAGATCGTCGTAACGTCTCGATATCGGGCGGAGAAGCTCTCCGACGTACCGGACTCGATTACGCCCTTTACGGCGCAGGAGATCGAACGATATCGGATTGAGCGTATTAATCGCGTCGCATCCCTGACGCCAAATCTGCGGTTTTCCGATGACCAGGAGGTCGGTGTCAGTACGCTGGTAATTCGTGGTGTACGGCAGAACCGTGGCACCGGCCAACCGCCCGTGTCGTTCCGCATCGACGGGGTAAGCGCGACCAATAATCTTCTAACGACGCAGGAACTGTTCGATATCCAGAGCGTGGACGTACTGCGCGGTCCGCAAGGTGCTTTGTATGGACGCAACGCGATCGGCGGAGCTGTTCTGATTTCGACCCGCCAGCCAACTGCGGACCCAGAATACGGCCTGCGGCTCTCGGCAGCCCAGGGGCAGGACTTTACGGTAGCAGGCAGCGCATCGGGCCCGGTCGGCGATAGCGGTACGTTGTATCGCGCATCGTTTCGATTCCAGGACCGCGAGGGACAGCTGAAGAACGCCTACCTCGACAATCAGTACGTCGATTACAAGGAGTCCTCGGCATTTCGCGGACGCCTGTTGTTTAAGCCCAGCGATAATCTGACGGTCGATCTGCGCGGCAGCTATCTCGATCAGGACGGTGGCTCGGGGTACTTCATGCCGGGCAGCGAGGGTTTCCTGCCGCTGCCACCGCCAGCGGCACCGATCCTGTTCGGAAATCCAACCTACGAGATCCAGTCCAATCGCATTGGCAAGTCTTTCGTAAAGTCCTGGGAGACTTCGGCGAAGATCGACTATGACCTTGGCTGGGGAACGCTGACGTCGATCACCTCTTACACCGATGTCGACTCGGGTAATGATCAGGATCTCGACCAGACTTTGTTCGAGGCCATCGACATCATTGTTATCGACAAGTCTGAGACAGTCGCGCAGGAACTGCGTCTTACCTCGAACGAGCAGAGCGCTGTCCACTGGGTCGGCGGTATCAGCTATTTCACGCAAGATCGTTTCCGCTCGCTTGCAACCACCTTCCTCGGTACGCCCGTGCCGCCGGCGGCACAGGACCTCGAGCTCGAGGACTTCGCGGCCTTCGGCAGTCTCAGTTATGACGTCACCGACGACCTCGAGCTAACGGTGGCGTTTCGTTATGACGAGGAGACGCCGAAAGACACGACGCAGGGTCGCAGCGAGACTTTTTCGGAGCTACAGCCGAAGGCGAGCCTTGCTTACCGATTCCGTGAAGGCCTGCTCGGCTATGTCACGGTGGGGAAGGGCTTTCGCGCAGGTGGTTTCAACAATCTTGCCCCAGGCAGCAATTTCCAGCCGGGCTTCGATAAAGAATCTCTGCTGAGTTACGAGGCCGGCCTCAAAGGCACGGGCTTCGACGGCCGCTTACGAGCGGGCCTCTCGCTATTTTTCATAGACTACGACGACCAGCAGTACTTCCTGTTCGACCAAACTGGAACGCAGGCGAATATCAACGTCAGGAAGAGTGAGATAGTGGGTGGCGAACTCGAAATCACGGCATTGCCGGTTGACACCTTGCAGCTTAACTTCGGCTTCGGATTCACCGACAGCGAGATCAACGAGTATGAAGCGGTTCCCGGTGTTCTGGTGCCGGCCAGCGCGATTCTTGGCCGCAAGGTCCCCGGTGCGCCGGTCTGGACCCTGAACCTTGCCCTTCAGCATACGAAGTCGCTCGGCAGTTCCATGGACCTTGTTACTCGGCTCGACTACGAGCACCGTGACAAGACCTACTGGACGCTGGACAACCTCGATACCCAGTCTGCTTACGATCTTACCAACCTGAGTCTCGCCATAGAGAGAGAACGCTGGTCGACCCGACTGTACGTCGACAATCTGTTTGACGAGGAATACATCGAGTGGTTTTTTGCAGCCCGCTTCATCGGGCTGCCGGCTGATATTGCATGGCCCAGCAAGCCGCGCCAGTTTGGGCTGGAATACTCAATCAGGTTTTAGCATTTTTCGTCAGGAAGCGATCGAGATTGTTGGCAAAATCTTGCCGGTCGCGCTGACTGAACGCAGGTGGTCCGCCGGTATCGACGCCACTGGCGCGCATCGTGTCCAGGAAATCCCGCATGTTCAGCCGGGCGCGAATATTCTCCGTGGTGTGCATTTCGCCGCGCGGGCTTAACGCGTGACCGCCTTTCTCGACGACCTCGGCGGCGAGTGGGATATCGCTGGTAATGACCAGGTCACCGGGCGAGCACCGTTTTACAATTTCATCGTCTGCCACATCAAAACCACGCGGCACCTGAACTGTGTTGATGAAGTCCGAATTCGGGATGCTCAGCGGCTGGTTGGCCACCAATGTTAGCGGGACCCCGGCCCGGTCCGCTGCGCGAAACAGGATTTCCTTGATTACGACCGGACAGGCGTCCGCATCGACCCAGATTTTCATTGCCTGCAGCCTTCTAGCTTGTCAGGGTTGAAGTGTACCGCGCATTATTGACGACGCTGGTATTCTCGATGCGGGGTGATACCCTGTTCGCCTGCAATACAGGCGATAAATAGGCGGTAACGGGTTTGTTCACCGAAAGACACAAGCGAAAGGGACCGAAACTCGTCTATTTCCTTTTGAGAGCAATAAACGGTGTCTCGTGTCGGGCCGAACCGTCTGCGTGTCTCTAGACTAACGAATTTGATGTGAAATCAAACACCGGGCCCTCAGAGCAGTATCAATCTGCTGTACGCAACATCATGGAACTGCTGAGTCAGCGACGCGTTGAAGAAGCAGCGAACGCCTGCCAGGCCCTCCTAAGGTCGAACCCCGAATCGAACGATGCCCTGCTGCTGCTGGGTAAAGCCCGGCAGCAGCAGGGCCGTTTCGAGGAAATGCTGCAACTGGTCGAAACAGCGCTGCGGCGCGACCCCAAGGTCGTCAGTTTACAAATTCAATTCGTGGGCGCCTGCCAGTTTTGTGGACAACACGATCGAGCGCTGGCTCAACTTGTGAAGGTCGAGCAAAGCGTTCGCAACGACGCAGCGCTGCTGCAAAGCGTTGCCGGTCTTTATGCGAATTCCGGCAAATACAAAGACGCGCACCGTTGTTACCGTTGCGCGATCAATCTCGACGGCGATAACCCGCGCTACCTGTATAACCTCGCCTCGTCATTTGTCGCTGTGGGTGATCTGCAGCAGGCCGAAGACACGTACTCCACGGTCATCGACCTCGATCCCCACAATTACGACGCTTCGTACAACCGTTCGACGCTCCGCAAGCAAACCCGGGATGATAATCATATCGCTGAGCTCGAGACGGCGCTTCATAAGCTACCTCCAAACGATGCCGGCGAAGCATCATTGTGCTACGCACTCGCGAAGGAGCATGAAGACCTGGGGGAAGACGAATCCAGTTTTTCTTATCTAAAGCGAGGTGCCGACAGCCGTCGTCGTCAGTTCCGGTATGACGTCCAGACGGAGGTGTCCGTCATGAAGCGCATTGCGGAACTTTTCGATCGTAATTACGCTGACAATGTGACAACCACAACCGAGCATCGCGCCCCGATATTCGTGCTGGGCTTGCCGCGAAGCGGAACAACGCTCGTCGATCGCATCATAAGTAGTCACAGCAATGTCGAAAGCATGGGCGAGGTTCCTGACTTTGCGATGGCGCTGGCTCGGCTTGGCCGGTCTACCGACATGCATCGACAGCTCGAAACGTCTATCCAAATCGATCCCGATAAGCTCGGCCGGAGCTACGTCCAGAGTCTGGCCAGCTATGGCTACGGCGCGCAGCGTCTCATCGACAAAACGCCAACTAATTTCCTTTACATTGGCCTGATTGCGAAGGCGTTGCGAGGTGCTCCGATCGTGCATGTCCGGCGACACCCCGTTGATAGTTGTCTCGCGATGTACCGTGCACTGTTTCGCATGGGCTACCCGTTTTCCTACGATCTCGACGAACTTGCCGAGTATTACATTGCCTACGATGCATTGATGAAGCACTGGCGAACGTTGTTTCCGGAAATTGTACTCGATGTCTCATACGAAGAACTCGTCGACAATCAGGAGCGCGTGTCAAAAGAAATTATTGCCCACTGCGGACTTGCCTGGGAGCCGGGATGCCTCGAGTTCGACAGAAACGAGGCGCCCGTCGCCACCGCGAGCTCTGCGCAGGTGCGAAAGCCCATCTATCGGGACGCACTAAATCGATGGCGCCGGTTCGAGACCCAACTTGCACCGCTGATCGAGCGCCTGCAAGGGGCCGGCATTGTGCCCTAATGACGTCGTCAACCCTTCTCAACAAGCGCTCGCGGCGATCTCTCGAGTCAACTGCCGCCGCCTCAGGCGTGGAATCAACAGACGCGATGCTCGGTCTTGTCGAAGCTGAATTCGACGATAGGGAACTGCAGGCTGAACTTTCCGAGCGCACGTCTTCGTGCAGTGCGCGTCTAACAGGTACGTTGGGCGAATCACACGTACTCTCTCGGATGCTGGCATAATTAGGCCAGTCAGAACGCAGAAGGTTTTTTGATGGTCCGGGCAGTCGACAACTGCAACGAAGAAAACATGATTTGCGGCGGCGGATCGCAGGTGACATCGGAGGTGAACGTATGACAGACGAGGCGAGCGAGACCTCGACCGAGGAAATCGTGCGGTGGGCCAAAACCTGCCTCGATGAAGCGTGCATTACCGTCTCTCGGTCCGGCATTATCGAGGGCATCACGTTCGACGCGCGCGTTGCCTGGACGTTGCCAAATAGAATCGTGATTGGACAGCTTCGCGATACGGGCCCGCATCTCAGGGAATTCTGGGTAATTTGCGGTGAGGTACCGACAGACTGTATCGATCTAACGACCAGCCCGACAGCGCGAGATGCCTTGCGCCACTTCGCCCTGAAATGGCAGCTCGGTGCGGAACAACTTCGTGATCCGAGGGCGCGCGAAGCGCCCAGGCTGCAGTCGTTACCCGACTTCGATGTTGCGGCCGATGATCTACAGCGTGTCGCGGCTGAACTCTATGAGTTGGCTGAGGAAGATGCAGCCTGGAAAACGCCACTCAGCTAGCGGTCGGCTCGGCATCCTCCAGCGCTTCACTTGCATTTAGCCAGTCCCACTCGAGCGCCTGAATCTCTGCTTTTGCTTTCGTCTGTTGCTGAATGATCTCTTGCAGCTCGTCCGAGTCGGCATTATCCGAATAGAGGTCCGGGTCGGCGAGACGCTCATCGAACGCTTCGACTTCCGTCCGTAAGCGCGCCAGTTTCGTTTCAATTGTGCGGACCTTGTCCATGAGCGGCTTGAGACGTTCGCGCCGCCGTGCCTGCGCCTGTCGTTGTTCCTTCTTGCTGGGTTGGCGTTTTTCCGCCTGATCGTTTTCGATATCGGCGGCCGCCGCGTCTTGATCGAGTTCGCGTTCCTTGAGCCAGGCCGGATACTCATCGAGGCTGCGCGTGAAGCGGTCGACAATGCCGTCATGGACGATCAGTAGTTCATCGCAGACGCTGCGCAGCAGATGCCGGTCGTGCGAAATCACGACCAGCGCGCCCGTATACTCAATCAGCGCGACGCTCAATGCCTGGCGCATCTCGAGGTCGAGGTGGTTGGTCGGCTCGTCCAGCAGCAGCAGGTTGGGCTCCTGGCGGATCATCAGCGCGAGCACCAGCCGGGCTTTCTCGCCACCCGAGAAAGGTGCGACGGGTTCAAAGATACGCTCGCCACTAAAACCGAAGCTGCCAAGATAGTTGCGGTGATCCTGTTCGCGATCGTTCGCTGCGTATTCGCGAAGATGGTCGATCGGACTTTGTTCAGGCCTCAGCAAATCGAGCTGGTGTTGCGCGAAATAGCCGATCCTGGTGTCCTTGCTGAGGACGCGCTCGCCACTGATCAGCGTGCTTCCTGTGGCGAGCGCCTTGACGAGGGTCGACTTGCCCGCGCCGTTTACCCCGAGCAGGCCGATGCGGTCGCCGGCTGATAAATTCAGACCGACATCTTTGAGTACGGCGTCTGTTTCGCTATCCGAATAACCCAACGCCGCATCGCTAAGGCCGAGGAGGTGCTGCGGTTGCTTTTTGGGTTCCAGGAAATGAAAACGAAAGGGTGAGTCGACATGCGCCGGAGCGATCTGCTGCATACGCTCCAGCATCTTCAGCCGACTCTGTGCCTGGCGTGCTTTGGACGCTTTGTAACGGAATCGATCAACGTAGCTTTGAATGTGCTTGATGTCTTTTTGCTGCCGGGTGTACATCGCCTGTTGCTGCGCAAGCTGTTCTGCACGCTGCGCTTCAAACTGGCTGTAGTTGCCGGTGAACAGGTGAATTTCCTGGTGCTCGATTTGCGCGATTCGGGTACAAACCTGGTCCAGGAAATCACGGTCGTGAGATACGACCAGCAGGATGCCATCGTAGCGTCTCAGCCAGCGTTCAAGCCATAAGATAGCCGGCAGATCGAGGTGGTTGGTCGGTTCATCGAGCAACAGGATGTCAGAGCGACACATCAAAGCGCGCGCGAGGTTCAGGCGCATGCGCCACCCGCCAGAGAAACTGTTGACGGAATTGCTGAGCTCGCTGTTGGCAAAGCCGAGGCCGTGCAGCAGTCTGGCCGCACGCGCTTCCGCGCTGAAGCCATCGATCGTGTCCATGCGCTCGTACAAGAGCGTGCACGGCGCCCGCGTTCTCGTCTCTTTCGCATTCGGCAATGCCCGCCTGCAATTCCCTGAGCTCCTGGTCGCCGTCCATGACGTAGTCGAGGGCCGTGCCGCTGCCGTGCGGACTCTCCTGCGCGACATGAGCGATCTGGTCGTCGGCACGCAGGCCGAGCTCACCGTCGTCGGGTTCGAGTTCGCCAAGCAGCATCGCGAACAACGACGACTTGCCGCTGCCATTGGCACCGATAAGACCCAGACGCTGCCCGGCGTGCACCTGCAAGCTGGCTTTGCTGACAAGTAATTTGCGCCCGCGCCGCAGGCTGATGTTCGCGAGACTTAGCACGTCAGATTCGGGTGCAATCCCGTCCGCGGACTGCAGGGTTCACACGCCAAAGGAACCGCCGGCATGGTCCCGTGTCAGAGAGGCATTGGGGCGCGCCGCTCGTTGCAGCCTGCTGTTGGTCGACGTCTCTGGAAAATAACATGGCGGCAAGTCTACCAGTCCTCGTCCGTCTACGGACTTCGTGGGGGAGAAAACGGGGCGAATGCCCAATTGCCGCGGTTGTCGACGTCACCGGCATTCACGGGATACCATGCGTGGCAGCATACGAAGGAGAAACCATGATCCGTAAGCCAGTTGTAATCCTCCTCGCGCTGATATCAGCGTGTACCAGCAGCGCCAGCGATAATCCCTTCAAGGTGGCGGCGCTGGCGGAATTTGACGAACCATGGGCGATGGCGTTTCTTCCTGACGGTCGCTTACTGGTCACCGAGAAGAAGGGGCGTCTGCTAGTAGTTTCGACGGACGACGGCGCTGCAGTCGCTGTCAATAACGTACCCACGGTTGACTACGGCGGGCAGGGCGGCTTCGGCGACGTGGTTTTGCATCCCGATTTTGCGGACAACCGGAAGATCTACCTGAGCTACGTGGAATCCGGAGATGATGACACGCGCGGCGCGATCGTAGTCTGTGCGATTCTTGATCTGACAGCAGGGAGTGAATCGCTGAGTGACATCACCGTCGTTTGGCGGCAGCATCCAAAGGTCACTGGCCGAGGCCACTACGGGCATCGACTGTTGTTCTCAGAAGACGGAAAGTTGTTCATTTCGTCAGGCGATCGGCAGAAGTTCGATCCGGCGCAAGACATGAATGCCAACCTCGGCAAAATTCTGCGTCTCAACGATGACGGTTCCGTGCCGGCAGATAATCCGTTCGCTGAGCGTGGCGGGATCGCCGCACAGATCTGGTCGCTCGGGCATAGAAACCCCCTTGGTATTGCGTTCGATCCCGACGGGCAACTCTGGAATGTCGAGATGGGCCCACGTGGTGGGGACGAACTCAATCGCGTTTTGCGCGGCGCGAACTACGGTTACCCGATAGTATCGAACGGCCGGCACTACAGCGGCAAAGATATACCGGACCACGACACTCGGCCGGAATTCGAAGCGCCTAAGACCTGGTGGACGCCGGTGATCTCGCCCGGTGGTTTCATGATTTATTCCGGGAAGTTGTTTTCAGACTGGCATGGCGACGGCTTCATTGCCGGGCTGTCGGGACAGGCGCTCGTGCGTATCGAGTTTGATGGCGAGAATGCCCGCGAGGCTGAGCGATTCCCGATGGGCAATCGGATCCGTGCGGTCAAACAGGGACCGGACGGAGCTATCTGGCTACTGGAAGATTCCGCCGGGGCGCGCCTTTTGAAGCTGACGCCGCGGTAATAACGTCGTTTGACCTTTTGCGCCAGAGGCGTTTGGAGTTTTTCTTGAAGAAAGTCGCGCTTTTTCTCGCATTGTGTGTTGCGTGCCTCGCCGCATGGATGGCCGTATTTCCAGAGGACGCGACGAACGCAGCATTCGCCCTCGAGCGTTTTCGCAGCGGCGTTGAACACAAGACGGTCGTTGTTGATGGCGAAACCTGGCACTACCTCGAGGGCGGTGCGGTCGACGCGCCGGTGCTGCTGCTCTTGCACGGTTTTGGTGGCGACAAGGACAACTGGACCCGTTTCGCAAATACGTTGGTCGATAATTTTCGGGTCATCGCGCCGGACCTGCCAGGGTTCGGTGAGTCGAATCGCCGCTATGATCGGGACCACTCGCTGCGAGCCCAGCGCGATCGTGTCTTTGCCTTTACTGAAGTCCTGAGGCTCGAGCGTTTCCACCTGGGCGGAAACTCGATGGGCGGGCACATTGCGGCACTTTATGCCCACCACTATCCGCGCCAGGTCGTATCGCTCGCGTTGTTCAATAATGCGGGTGTAACTTCGCCTGACCCATCGGAGGTTCAGCTGGCCGCCGAGCGTGGCGAAAGCCCGCTGACGTTGAGCTCACCGGCCGACTTCGACAGGCTACTGGACCTCGTTTCGCACAAGCGGCCGTTTATTCCGTGGCCGGCAAAGGATGTGCTTGCGAAACGCTCGTTCGCGAACTCATCCTTCAATCGATTTTTTTTCGATAATTACATGGCCGATCGCCCCGTTGGCATAGAGCCGCTTTTGCCCGACATCCACATGCCGGTCCTGATTCTCTGGGGTGAGTATGATCGCGTTCTCGACGTTAGCTCTGTCGATGTCATGCGGCCGCTGCTGCCGCAGGCGAAGATAGTCATCATGGAGAACACCGGGCATATCCCGATGCTCGAGCGACCGGGCGAGACGGCCGGGCACTACCTTGAGTTTCT
>CAVXCX010000022.1:0-35185 GCA_963760395.1 uncultured Gammaproteobacteria bacterium | reverse complement strand
GGCCGGGGCTATATCCAGGCAGGCCGGCGCAAAGTTGGGCCGAATACCACTAGATATCTGTTTTTATTGCAGATCTTGTCGGATCTCCACCGATTTTGATGCGCGCAGTTTCGGCCCATTTTGTGCAGTCGGTCATATTCCATAATGCTTGTCCCCGGCATACTGGCGCGATGGAAGCTCTTACCTCTCAACTTATGCTATTCGTTGGCGCCGCTCTTTTGATTGGTGCCGGCATCGGCTGGCTGATACGCGGCGCCAGCAACAATCGCCTGATCGATACGATCAACGACGATTGGCAGACGAAACTCGACGAGATGATTCGCCAGCGCGATCGCCTGACCGCGGAGACGGCCACGCTGCGATCCAACATCGAGGATCAGGAAGCGGTCGTTCGCAGGCATGAGACGGCGCTCACCAGAGGCCGTACGGCGATCGATTCAGCCCATGAAAAAGAAAAGCTCATGGCTAAGGACCTCTTCAATCTGCGTGCGGAACGCGAGGGCTTCAAAACCAAAATGTTGACGTTCCAGAACGCATTGGTGGCGATGAAGCGACAGTCTGCAGAGCTACATGAGGAATTCGTCAAATCCAGCAACGTCTACAAACGCGAACTCGCAAAAACCTTCGAGAAGCGCAAGGCGCTGGAGATGAAGGTGGAAGACGCGCGCCATGAACACGAGTCGTTCAGCAACTTGCTGCAGGCATCGCGTTCGGAGCACGAATCCGTCAACAAGATGCTCGACTCGGCACGAAACCGCCTTGCACACCTGGACAGTCTTGAGCAAAAGGTCATATCCCTCGAAGCCGACAACGCGGAACTCAAACACGACTGCGTTCTCGCGCAACAGGAAATCGAGACCGTGCGTCGAGACCTGGCCGAACTTAATGAACTGAAGGTCCAGAACAAAGAGCTCTCGCACTGCCTGGACTCAATGGAAAAAAGCCGCAGGCAGCATGAAGAAGACGCGAAACGCTATCGACAAGCGGCAGGGCAATACGAAAAACACTCGGAAACCCTGCGCATGCAGTTGGACGACGTCGAGAAGCACTTCGCCGACATGGAGAAGCAGCAACGCAAGGCACTCAAGCAGGCACGTCGGGCTACCGATGGAGCTGCCATGAACGGCCACAAGAAGCCGGAGAAAGAGGCAGAGCCGGAGAAAGCGATAGAGCCGGAAAAAGACTTCGACGATCTGAAAGCCATAGTTGGCATCGGCAAAGTTTTTGAGAACACGCTGAATGAACTCGGCATCTACAGCTTCAAGCAGATAGCCAACTTCACCGTCGCCGACATCGCACGAGTGAACGCTGAACTAAAAGAATTCAAGGGTCGTATGGAACAGGACGACTGGATTGGCCAGGCCAAAGAACTGTATTACAAGAAATACTCGGAAGCCAAAGAGGTGGTTGAATCCGTTTAGGGCCCGGCCTTATCGAGTCGATCGATTCGATCAAGCAGGTCAATACAGTGTTTCGCCGTTTCGGCAATTTCACCCGGCTCTCCCTGCAACACCTTCTGCAGCACCTCTCGGGCACGCACGGCATCAATATCAGGTAGCAGCTGCACCAGCTGCGCACTCGCCCTCCCCGCTGCAAGCTGGTTCTCTATAAGGTCGAACGAACGTCGCCCCCCTTTGACCAGCGACATGCCGGCGAGCATGCGATTTTGCTCATCGTCCCCCGAAGCCGCCTGCAGAAGTGTTCCGGCAGCGCGCTGCGAACCGAACAAACGCCAGGATATTCCCGCCATCATGATCCGCAACGGAGACAGACTGCGTTGGTTTGCGTGACTAGATGACGTCCCAGAGCCCATGGTCATCCCAGTAAGCGGATTCATGTGTCGAGCTGTGATCAAACCAGCCATTTCGATGTTCTTCGATTTTGAAGTCTTTACTGCGGAAGCGCTGTGCCCCTCCGTCGAGCAACACAACAAGGTCCAGTCGTACCCTGATATCAATAATGCGCTTCACCTTCGCAAAGTCCGGATACCACTTCCTATGTACAGGCCAGCCCATCAACACCAGTCGATCGAACTGCACGCCTTTCTTGGTAGCGAGATGAGCGACCGTGCCACCGTGACTGTGCGCGAAGAAATCCGGGGCGCTTAAGCCCTGGTCAGAAATCCACTGTTGCAGCAACCCGGCATCCGCACGACGGGCCTTGTCCGAATAGGCGCCAGTCCAACGAAAACTCTGGTCATGCACATGCAGATCCGGGCGCCGTTTTTTTAGCGCATCGTAAAAATCCCCGCCAGGGCGGTACCAGGTGCCGTTCGCGGCGAAGGTACCGTGCGTGATAACAGCTGTGTTGGATGCCCGGCGACGCTTGCGTGACTTCGGTTGCTTGATGACTTTCTTGTCCGCAATCGATTCCATCGGGCCGATATGGCTAATCGCGGCAAGCGCCAGCCTCGACACCAGGCGATCTTTGCTCCGCGCCGCCTGCTCGAGGGTCTTGCGAATTCTCGGCCGCAGGCGCGTTGTTTCCCTGGCGCCCGCCGCGGCAGCGACGGCCACCAGCGGATGTGGACTGGTCATCGCCGCTTCGAAAAGTGCGGCAGCCGCTTCAATCGATGGCTTTCGATACACTTCTCGAGCAACTTTCGTCATCTGATGCTCAAGCGCGGGCTCCGATTCCTGACGTAGCTCGCTCTCGCTAACTCCGAGGTGATGGCACGCGTCGGCGACTTTGACATGGTGATCCGTCTTCAACGTTGCAAAATTCGGCAAGGGAAACTCCGGAAATTTTTCAGTCGTCGGCTCAAAACCCAGCAGGCCGCCGCGAACAGCCAGCAGAAATGCAGCCTGCGATGCGGCTATCGAGGCCGCCTCGGTTGACGCCGCGAGCGTCGCCCGTCCTTTTGCAGGCGCGCGAGCCGTGACAGTAAATGCTTCGCGCGGATCAATCGGCTTGTAATGTTTGTAGCTCATGGTCGATCACCCCCACTTTGCAGAACCCTCTGCAGCTCCTTGCACACTCAGGCACGGCTCTCAGGCACGGCCGAAGTACATGTCGGCGCCGGTCAGGAACATCTGAATTGCAATGGCTACCAGTATCATACCCATCAGGCGCTCGATCGCTACCAGCCCACGTGGACCCAGGCGCTCTGCCACCTGGCTGCCGAAGAATACGATGATCGAGGTAGCCGCCCAGGCGACGGTTACAGCCGTCAGCCAAAGCGGCCACTGGGTAGGCTGATCACTCATCAACAACATCTCAACGGCGAGTACAGATGGCCCGGCGACATAGGGTATTGCCAACGGCACGATAAACGGTTCGCCTTCGAGGTCTTCGCCTGCACTGCGTAAGCGATTCGGAAACACCATGCGAAGGGCGATAAGGAACAGGATGACGCCACCTGCGATCGTCAACGCCGGGCCGGAGATTCCGAGCACCCGCAGCAACGGCTCACCAAAGAACAGGAACACCACCATAACCACATAGGCAATTAGCAGCTCACGAATGATCACTCGCCGACGGCGCGCCGGGTCAACCTGTTTTAATGCCGATACGAAGAACGGCACATTGCCAAACGGGTCGATAACCAGGAATAACAAAACGATCGCGGATGCTAGTGTCATTGCGGTGCTCAGAGAGACAGGAGAATGCGACCCGGCCGATCTTTCAAGGGAGGACCTGGCATCGCTATGCGCCATCGTACCATTCCCGACGTCAGCGAATAGCCCAAACCCGAGCGAAAGACAGATGCCCGAAAAAAACCCCGGGGCAAGCCCGGGGTCCGTTGTTCGCTAACCGCAAGGCGCGCGTTCTAGTCGTCGTCCTGGCAGAAAGCGATGGGGGAGAGTTTACAAAGCGTCTCCAGCAACTCGTCCGCGTCCTCGATTCCACAGTCCGGTTCGTCACTGAGCACGTCCAGAGAATCGCCAATGCACAACACTTCGTCGCGCTCGCCGGTGGGCTCGCCATCTTCCAGAGCAACGCCGAGGACGAAGCCGGTACCTGCCTTGAAATATTTAAACTCGCCCGAGTCCGGCTCTGGCGGGATGAACTCTTCGGTCTTTACGCAGTTTCCGTTCGGATTATCATCGCAACGGAAATTCGGGTTTTCTCCACCCTCACCCGCTCCAACAGCGGTAAGGTTGCCGACGCCGTTCAAATATTGGATGACATCCTCGGCTTCGCCGGGCAGGTATTCCTGTCGATGACCATCGCCCGCCAGCGGATTTGCCTTTATCAAGATGCCGGACTTCGCGTAGTCGCGGCCTGCCTCGAATGAACCGTCAAGATCTGCCAGGGCGCCGTCCTCGAAATTGCGCGCCACTTCACCGCAGTAGTGCACGTCGCCATTCAAAGCCTGCGCGTAATAGTCATCGGTGACCTCGACTGCCTCCAACTCACCGTCTTCCTCAAGCAGAACGATATCCACCACGATGCGGCAATTGACACCGACTATTTCCCGAACCTCATCGGTCACCGTAACGACAATGGTCTCCTCGAAGTCCTCACCAGCCCTCGCCACATAGGTGTGTCCCGGCTGCAGTGAAAAGAAGGGGTTTGCGCCGTTCGGCTCCAAAACAAAATTGTCGGTATCCAGCAATGCTTCAGGGTCGAAGCGATCTTCATTCAGCAGCTCGCAGACATCCTCCCGGGCTTCTTTCTGCTCACCGCAACCCTCACGATCCTCCCAGTAGGTCTCCCGCGCCAACTCCTTGCAGGCACTTCGCTCATCCCTGTCGCCGAAGTTAATGCACTTCGCGGTGGTCGCATACAACTCTTCGTTAACTTCGAATCGGCAGGATTTGAACATCTTTTGCGCTGTGCGTTCGCAGGCGGTAGTACGATTGTTGTCATGATCATGGCCCGCCAAGACAGGCAGGCTGAGACCTGCACACGCTATCGCCAATGTCATCAGTATCAGTCGCTTCATTACGTTCTCCTTGACCTCAAAGACTGTTCCGGCACACGTCTTATTCCGGTGCCAATGCAAGACCTGCTGCTGTCTTTGTCTATCAGACGGGTTTTGCGGCGAAAAACGGTTGCTCCAGACGCTGATACATTTTTTCGGGCCTGAATTGACTGGTAGACTCGGCGTACTCGAACGGGACTCTACGCAGCGGGGTGAAACCGACCCCCGGTCACGGAACGGCAGGCGTGCGTCGAAAACAGCTAGCTCTTGGAGAGAAAAATGAAAATAAGAATGTTACCGATTGTTTTTATCAGCGCTCTGGCACTCTGCGGGGCGCGCAACGCGGCGGCAGACTACGTGGCCTACTCCGTCAGCGAGAAAGGCAAGTCTCCCCTGCCCGAACGTATTGAGAAAGTAGATACCAAGTATCTTCTCAATATCGAATGGGGCGAGTACGTCGGACGCCAGGCACGACTTGGTGTGCTGGAGGTGGACAACAACAGTGCTTCTAATTCCTACACCGTCTCGACCATGATGGGCGATATCAACTACTCCGACTCTACGACGGGAGTCCCGGTGAACGGCATCGAGGCCATCGTTATCGATTCATTGTCGCAAACCGGCCGCTTCAGACTTGTCGAACGAACAGAATTAAGCAACGTACTGGCCGAGCAGGATCTGGCGAGTTCCGGCCGTGTTGCCAAACCCTCGGGCGCGAAAACAGGCAACGTGCTGGGCGCAGAATACCTGGTGCAACTTGTCATTACGGACTACGAAACCAATACCTCAGGTACAGACAAGGGCATTGGCGGTCTGCTTACCAAGAGAGTCCCGTTGCTCGGAGGCGTGAAAGCCGGCAGCAGTACCGGACGGGTCGGCATGAATGTTCGTTTGATTGATGCAGAAACCAGTGAAATAACATTTACCAAACAGATTGAAGCCGTCATTAAGGAAACCAACCTTTCCTTTGGCGGCGCCGGCCTTATCGGCGATGTCGGACTCGGCGGCTTTATGTCGCAGTACGCGAAGACTCCTGTCGGCCAGGCGGTTATCGCAGGAATCAACCAGGCAGTCTTCGAACTGATCAAACAGGTTGGCTCGAAACCGGCCGAGGGCTCGATCGTTAAAGCGGATGCCGCGCAGATCTACACAAACCTGGGCTCCGACTCCGTAGCTATTGGAGATCGGCTACAGGTCATGCAGCAAGGCGAAGAACTCATTGACCCGGAAACCGGTATCTCTCTTGGCGGCAGCATGACGTCGCTCGGTGAAATCGAGGTCAGCCAGGTACAGGAGAAGTTCTCGATTGCGCGCCCGGTGTCGCTTAGCGTGACGCCGGCGCGGGGTGACAAGGTCATGGGCACCAAAATCGCTGCGCCGCTTGAGTTTGCCAAGAGTTTCAAGAAACCGAAGTAATCCTGGCAAGCGGTAACACGCGATTACTTGACGGTAATCGCGATTTCCAGCGAATCCGAAGCCAGCTCAAACCGGGTTTTCTTCCACAGCGGCGGCCCCATTCTCGCCGCTGGATCGTTCGAGGCGCCCGCAGGCTCCTTGGGTTTGCCGTACCAGTGGCGCTCCATCTTGCCGTTGCCGTTAACGTCATGGTGAACAAGAACGGCGTAGGTGCCGTATGGAATATCGGTGACGACCCAGCGGCCTTTTCGCCCGGCTATGGCAATGACCTCGGCGCGGATGGGGTTCTTGAGAAACTTCTCCTTCGAATCGAACAATACGAATCGAAGATCGCCGGCATCGGACTTCAGTCCCTGCACCTGGACGATGAGAGTGCCAACGCCCTGCTCGCTGTCTGCTGATGGTGGAATGCTGCATAGCAAAGACCATCAGGCTCGCAAGAAAGACCTGTCGATACGAGTAGCCCACTACTGCACTGTAAAGCCACCGTCGACGCAGGTTGCCGTACCCGTCATGAATGATGCCTTGTCCGAACACAGAAACAGCACGGCGCTGGCAACTTCCTCCGGCTCGCCGATGCGGCCGATCGGATGCATCCCAGCAAACCCATCGGGTTCGATCTGATTCGTCTTCGCAAGGCCCTCGGCCATCGGCGTACGAATAACCGCCGGGTTGACGGCATTGACGCGCACCCCTTTGGCCGAATACTCGAGTGCAGCACTCTTGGTCAGTCCCATAACGGCATGCTTGGAGGCGCTATAGATTCCTACGCCGGCGAAACCCAGCAATCCGCCTACCGAAGAATTATTCACAATGGCACCGCCACCGGATCTGAGCATTGCCTCTATTTCGTACTTCATCGACAGCCAGACGCCTTTGACGTTGATGTCCATCACGAAGTCGTAGTTCTTCGTAGTCTGCTCGGCAAGCGGACCCGGACGCCCGCCGACACCGGCATTGTTGAACGCTGCGTCCAAACGTCCGTACGTCGAAACCGCATGATCGACCAGGGCCTTTACGTCGTCTTCGGAAGATACATCCGTTCTCAGAAAACTCGCCTCACCACCGGCATCCTGTATCGTTTTGACCACCGCTTCACCCGCCTCGACGTTGCGATTGCCGATAACGACTTTAGCTCCCTCGCGTGCGAACGCTATTGCGGTCGCTCGCCCTATTCCCGTGCCGCCACCTGTTACCAGCGCTACCTTTCCGTCAAAGTCAGCCAAACGATTTCTCCTAGTAGTTGTTTACGTTAGTTACGCCGCCATAAGCCACGCCTGTCAGCTGCGCCATGTCGGTCTTGAACGTCGTGAGGTCGTCGATCGAGAAGTCGCCCAGATGACGATGCCCCGCCGCGCGCGCCAGCACCTGCATTAACTCCACCGATGCTGCGAAGAAACGCGCCAGCCGTTCGGCGGCAATATCGACAGGCAGACGTGCGCGAAGATTCGGTTTCTGTGTCGCAATTCCGACCGGGCAATTGTTGCTGTGACAGGCACGCATACCGAGGCAGCCAATAGCCTGAAGTGCGGCATTCGACACCGCAACGCCGTCCGCTCCGAGCGCCATCGCCTTTGCAAAATCAGCCGGGTGTCGCAAGCCGCCCGTCGCGATCAGCGTTACATGTGATGCGTGACTCACATCGAGATGCCGCCGCGCCCGCGCCAGCGCAGGTATCGTCGGCACGGAAATGTTGTCCCTGAAAATCAGTGGCGCAGCACCCGTGCCGCCTCCGCGCCCGTCGAGGACGATGTAATCGACACCTATCTCAAGCGCCGCGTCGATATCTTTCTCGATGTGCTGCGCGGAGAGCTTGAAGCCTACAGGGATGCCGCCGGTCTTCTCGCGTACCTCCCCGGCAAAGTCGCGAAACTGGGATATCTCCGTCCATTCCGGGAACCGCGCGGGTGAAATTGCGGCTTCGCCCTCTTTGAGCTGCCGAACTTCGGCGATCTTGCCCTGCACCTTGTTCCCTGGCAGATGACCGCCTGTACCCGTCTTGGCACCCTGCCCACCCTTGAAGTGAAAGGCCTGTGTTTTCTGAACCTTGTCCCAGGAGAAGCCAAAACGTGCGGAAGCCAGTTCATAAAAGTAGCGAGAATTTGCCGCCTGTTCTTCGGGCAGCATTCCGCCTTCACCAGAACAAATGCCGGTCCCGGCAAGCTCTGCACCTTTTGCCAGGGCGACCTTCGCCTCCTCAGACAACGCGCCAAAACTCATGTCTGAAACGAACAGCGGTATGTCGAGTCGTAACGGTTTGTTTGCGCGCGGGCCGATAACCAGATCGGTACCGACGTCTTCATCATCGAGCAACGGTAATTTGTGCAACTGACCGACAACGAACTGCAAATCATCCCAGAGCGGCAGGCTGCTGCGCGGCACACCCATGGCCGCAGACGGGCCGTGATGTCCGAACTTCGTCAACCCTTCGTCCGCGAGTTTTCGAATCAACTTTACGTGCGGCTCGATCGGAATTCCGTGCGGATCCTGATAGAGACCCTGGTAGGTGTCGCGATTGAAAGGTTGCGGATGCTTCTTTGCCCATTCCGCAATCTCGTTTTCATCGACCAGGACGTCACCGTCTTCTATCCAGGCGCTGAATCTGGGCAGGGTCTCGCTGTTATTGTATTCGCTAATGCCAGTGTCGAGACGATAGTCCCAGCCGTGCACCCCGCAAATCAGGTTATCGCCGTCGACATGCCCATCCGACATGAGCGCGCCGCGGTGTGCGCACCGGCCATAAAGAACCGTGACCGCATCATCGTAACGAACGACTACCAGGTCAACGTCCGCGACCAGTGCGTAGGCTGGCTCACGGTCGTTCAACTCGTCCCACTTTGCTATAGCGATCTTGTTCATAGGCTGGCTATCCTCCGGGCAGCGAGTCTACCATCCCGTGATTCTCAGTGAAGGCCATTCAGCAAAGTGAGCAATAGCTCCGCACTATCAAGTCGCAATTTTCTGATCTACCTGATCGGCAGCACCGTGTCGCTGCACGGGCTGTGGGTTTACAGGGTCGCGCTTGGCTGGTTTGCCTGGCAGCTTACCGGCTCCGAGTTCTGGGTCGGCATCATTTCGTTTACACAATTTGCACCTGCCGTTTTATTCGGCCCTGTTTTCGGCGTATTAGCGGATAGAGTAGACCGGCGCGTCGCCTCCATCGTCATCAATTCCGGCAGCTCGCTGAACATGCTCGCGCTCGGCACGCTTGCCACTCTGGGGCTTGTTGATATCGCCGTTCTCACTGCGTTGTCGCTCATTCAAGGTGCGCTGGATGGCGCACACACGCCGGTGCGCATGACGTTGGTGCCTAATCTCGTTAGCAAAGAGCAATTACAGAGTGCGATCGCAAGCACATCCATTTCTTTTAACGTCTCGAGATTGGTGGGACCGGCCATTGCCGGCGTCGTGATAGCAACGCTCGGAGTAAGCGCCGCGTTCATCATTAATGGAATCTCGTACCTCGCAATTGTCGCCGCTGTCTTTTTTGTGAGACTCCGTCCTCTTGCGAGTCGCAAGAAAAAGCCTGGCGATGTCTGGTCAGAATTACTGGATGGCGTTCGTTACGTTCGCGATCACAAAACCATTCGGGGTCTGCTCATCATGATCGCAGTCGGATCAGTTTTCGGTCGCGGCGCACTCGAAATGTTGCCGGCTTTTGCGGATGCCGTTCTGCAGCGAGGTAGTGGGGTCTCGCGATATTGACATCCGTGATGGGCTTTGGCGCCGTCGTAACCGGACTGATCCTCGCGCGCACTACGCACTGGCTACATATCGGCGTCGTCAGGCTTTCAGTCGTCGCGTCAGGAATCCTGATTGCCGGGTTTGGCGCCAATAGCACATTCTGGGTGGCCGTTCCGCTTGTCACCGTCCTGGGCGTCTTCCTGTCGCTGGGCGGCGTAGGTTCGCAAATACTGCTGCAAGGCCTGGTCGACGAAGAGGTGCGCGGTCGCGTAAGTAGCCTGTGGGGAATGATTGCGTTTGGTGGCGTTGCCGTCGGCGGACTGGTGGTCGGTACCGCATCGGCGGCATTCGGGCTGCAAAATACGGTCGTCGTTGGCGGACTGCTCTGCAGTGTCGCCGCGCTGATTCCGCGCTACACTAAGGCGGAATAGTGGTTGGCAGCGTGGAGTAACAATTATGGCGGGCGGCTTTGCAAAAGACGGCGCGGTTCAGGAGCAGATCGACGCAACGATCAAGGATGCCGTTGAATTTTCCCGAGGCCAGCTTCCGCACGGCGATAGCCTGGAAAATTGCGAAAGCTGTGAGCGGCCGATCCCTGAGGCACGTCGGCTGGCGATTCCTGGCGTCCGGCTGTGCGTCGCCTGCCAGACCGAGCACGACAAGGCAACGGTGCAATCCAGCGGCTACAACCGCCGTGGCAGCAAGGACAGCCAGCTACGCTAGCCGGCCGCACCCACCCCCCGTATGCGGCCTATTTGGGCGCAAAACACCGTTTTTCCGGCGAATCCCCCCTGTTTAGGACCTGCGGCACAGTATTCAGCACCCCGTTTGCGTAAAAAAGGGGGTCGCTATGGAAAGCGGCGAGCGAATGGGTTTTTGGGCCGTCACAGGGAACGCTCTGCATGCGAAGGATCGAAAACGGGATTGCGGGATTGCTGCGGCTTGCGATTCTGCTGACTGCGATAGCCTCTGCCGGCTGTTCGGTGCTTGCACCGGAACCAGAAATCGCCTCAATTCCCGAACCGGTTGAACCTGAATCCGAACCTGAGATTGTGGTGCTGCCGCCGCTGCCCGAACCTGAACCGAGAACAGCTCCCCTGGTCGTAACACCGCCCGCCCTTCCGGCGCTTGCGATCGTACTGACAAGTGGCATCGCAGCGTACGCTGACGTCGCCGAAGAATTGTCGCGGCGATTCGAAAATCACGCTGTCTACAATTTGGCCGAAGATGCCCGTGCACCGGTCAACATCCTGCATCTGATCAACGATTCGGAATCGCAGGTGGTAGTCGCGATCGGGATGCGCGCAGCGATGTCCGCAGTCGCACTATCCAGAGCGCCGGTGGTATTCAGCCAGGTATTCAATTATCAGAAGCTGCTCACCGAGAATAGCCGCGGTGTCTCCGCTGTAGCTCCGCTCGATGCACAGATCGCTGCGTGGAAAGAGCTCGATCCAAGCATCTTACGCATCGGTGCAATTGTCGGCAGCGGGCATGACAGTCTGATCGCGGACGCCAAACTCGCCGCAGAGAAACACGGCGTTGAGCTCCTGATTCAGATTGCCGATTCAGACCAGGAAACGCTTTTCATTTTCAATCGCATGATTCGCAATATCGACGGTTTCTGGCTATTTGCCGATAACCGTGTCTTGAGTCCGCGTGCATTGCAGAAGATGATGTCGGCCGCGAAACAGCAGCAGGTACCTGTACTCGTTCCGAGCGAATCAATGCTTGCCCTGGGCGCTGACGTCAGCATTGCCAGCGTCGCGTCTGACATAGCCGAGATCGTTACGCAAATCATCCGAAAGATCGAGGCTGGCGACCTGCAAGACGTGCCGGCAATGAGTCCCCTTAGTGAAATTCGCGTGACGACCAATGACTCGACTCGTGTAGCGGACCGATGATTTATTCGGCCAGACAATTGGTTTATCCGGCCAAACAAATGTTGCGGCAAATCGCCGATCGTTTCCGGCGTGACACCAAGGCGCCTCACACGCGCGTGCTTGTCAACGAGATACTGTGGATACAGGTCATCAGTGCCGCTCTCATAGGAATCCTCGCCGTCGCCAGCCTCTATTGGGGAGGTCAGTGGGTTCTGCAGAAAAATTACGGCCGATGGGCGCTGCAATGGACCGAGGAACTCAATGAGCTCGGCTCGCCGTTGTTTCTTGCCGATGACGGCGAAGCACTCTTGCGCCTTGAGAGCTTCGTCAAGCGCTACCCGGAAATCGACCGCGTCTCATACTTCGCGCCCGATGGCAGGCCGATGTTCTCTCTCAGCAACGACGACAAGGCCGGCGAAGTCACAAAACTGTCGCAGAGCGCCCTTCGTCGTGCGGTTGAACGCGTTGGCGATAAAGAACCGTATTTGATGAGTACCGGAATTCTCAATCCGCAACGTTTCGAAATACTCGCGCCGGTTTGGAAAGAATCGATCCCGGTTGACGGCCTTTTCGACTTCGACCCGAATGCGCCGGAACTGCAAGTCAAGACCGAGTTGCTCGGATTCGTGAGTATCAATCTCGACTTCGTAATATTCCACGACGGTTTGCGCGCAAACATCAAGGTTGCCGTGCTGATACTACTCGCGCTATTGGCCCTGTTTGCTTTGTACGGTCGCTATTCCTTGCAGCGGGCTTTAGCCTCGATCTCCAATCTGCAGCGCCCGATACGTGAACTCGCGAAGGGCAATCTCGGCGTGAAGTTTGAGCCAGCCGAACACCGCGAAATCGCAGAAATAGTCGAAGCGTTGGAAACGACCGCATCGGCGCTTAGCGAGAGAGACGCAGAACTTTTGCAGATGGCTAATCATGACAGCCTTACTGGTCTGTTTAACCGGCGCCGCTTCCTCGAAGAACTGGCCCTGGAAATCGACGACGTCATGGAATCCAGTCACGTAAGCGCGCTGTATTTCGTCGATCTCGACCAGTTCAAATACATCAATGATGCCTGCGGTCATCCCGCCGGCGATCGCCTGATACGAAAGGTGGCTGACGAGCTGTCGCGCAGCGTTGGTGCAAAGGACACGGTTGCGCGCTTTGGCGGCGACGAGTTCGCGATTATCGTACGTCGCACCTCACTCGAAGAGGCCCATTCGACGGCAGACACAATACTCAGAAATATGCGGCGCATGGCGCATATCGAGGACGAGCGCGTGTTTCACGTGCATTGCAGCATCGGCATGGCGATGATCGCCGGCGACGATCTGCACCAGGACGAACTGATCAACCAGGCCGACATTGCCTGCCGCGAAGCGAAAATGGCCGGCAGAAATCGTATGCATGTCTACAAGCCAGTGGGCAATCCGGAGCAACAAGGATCGACCGGGCTCGGCTGGATGAATCGCCTGCGAAAAGCGCTCAACAATGACGAGTTCGAGCTTCGCTTTCAGCCTATCAATCGCATTGATAACGGCGAGACTACGCATCATGAGGTCCTCATTCGCCTGCGAAATGAGGACCACAAACTGGTCTTGCCAGATGTCTTCCTGCCCTCTGCCGTACGCTTCGGCCTGATGACTGAAATCGATTTCTGGATGATCCTGAACGCGGCCAAGGCATACGCCCGGGAAGTGAAAACGAATCCGCGACTGAAACTCGCCATCAACCTCTCGGCAAACGCCTTCGAAAACGACGACCTTGCTGACTACGTCGAAACCGTCTTCAAGAAGCATGGCGTGCCGCCGGAAAATATCGTGTTCGAGATAACCGAAAGCCTTGCCGTGCGAAGGCCTCGACATGTCGAACGAAAAATCAGCGAGATCAGAAGCCTTGGATGCCAGTTCGCGTTGGACGACTTCGGTACCGGCTACAGTTCGTTTAGCTACCTGCAGAAGCTGCACTTCGACTACATCAAGATCGATGGCGCATTTGTCAAAGATTTGCCAAACAACCCGGTCGACCAGAAGATGATCAGGCTGATTGCCGAGATCGGACGAGAAGCCGGTATGAAGACGGTAGCGGAATACGTGCAGGACGCCGAGACCCTGGACCTGCTCGGCAAGCTTGGCGTCGATTTGGCGCAGGGGCATTTCATCGGACGGGCGGTGAAGCGGCCAAAACGCAAATCAACACCGATTTCCCTGCACTCCCGACGGAAAAAACAGTCCACGGTCTAAAAGTACCGTCACGCTGTCGAGTCTCTTTACAAATTTTTTAAGCTAGTTTTGTAATTTACTGAAAAATAAGAACTATTTTTCTCGGCATATGTCTTGCATTGTGTTTCCGCATGACTCGATTAGCCGCCGCAAGACTCGCCCTCCTGACGTTTCTCGTCATTACGCCGTTCGCCCCGACTCTGGCCGGCAGCCTTAGCGCAGTTCTCAATGGTAAGTCGATTCACGTCGATGCCAGCGAGGACTGGAACGAAAACAACGTTGGCCTCGGCCTGGAGTACCAGTTTGCCGGCAGCTCGCGCTGGAAGAAGCAGCTCATGGTCAACGGCTTTCGCGACAGCAGTGAGGAAATGTCCTACATGGCGGGTGCCGGGCTGCACCGCACATTGTTCGAAAGCGAACGCATGAATGGCCTCTATATCGACGCTGGCATCAATGCCTTCCTGATGACACGTCGCGACGTCAACGACAACCGGCCGTTTCCAGGTGCCGTGCCCAGTTTGTCTATCGGCAACCAACATATGGGCATAAACCTTACCTACCTGCCCGTGAAAGCGGTTGAGAGTCTCTTCGGCGCGCGGATGATGGATGACACCGTCAGTGGCATCTTCTTCCTGCAGTTCAAGATTGGTGTGAGTCAGTTTCTACCGAGTCAGTAACGCCAACCCTGGTGCTACCTGCTAGCGAGCGGCGACGCCTGCAAAAATCGATCCGATAATTGCGCCTAAAATCGCGAGAATGACAAAAGCAGGAATCGCCGCGATCGTCGCTTTCACCATGAAGATGACCATCGACATGAACGGCATTTTGACGTCAACGATCGTGACCTTGTTTTCAGCGTAATTTTCCATATCGTTCTCCTCCTGTAAGTTCTACAGTGCACCCAACCTGGCACCGGAGTCCAATGTCAGGGGCTTTTGGCGAACGAGACCTTGAAAAACATCGAGTACATGACCGGAACAACAAGCAACGTCAGTGCGGTCGCGAACGCAAGGCCAAAGATAATTGTAATCGCCATCGTCTTGAACATGGCGGTGCCTCCCCACAGTAACGGCGTCATGCCAAGTACCGTAGTCGCTGTCGTTAACAGGATCGGTCGCATGCGCTGCTGACAGGCCACCATGACTGCCTCCGCCTGAGTTCGCCCGAAATCGCGAATCTCGATGGCAATGCGGTCGAGCAACACGATGGCGTTATTGATAATGATGCCGGACAGGGAAATCAGACCGAGAATCGTGAAAAAGCCAAACGTCGAGTTGGCGACAAGCAGGCCGAAGGTAACGCCGATGAGCCCCAGCGGAATTGTCGCGAGAATAATTGCAGGCCTTCGCAAGGAATTGAACTGCCAGACGAGCAGCAGCAGGATCAGCATTCCGGCGGTCGGTAATTCGGCGACGATCGAAGCGTTTGCGTCACCCGACTCTTCCGTTTCACCGCCAATTTCAAACGTGTGACCGTCCGGCCAGCGTTTTTGCGCATCCTCCAGCCAGGGGTTCAGAACACTCGCCGCCTCGGCCGCGGTCGCGCCGCTCTGCAACTGCACGTTCAGCGACAATGTGCGATCCCTGTCGCGCCGCTCGATGATACCCGGCTCGAACGTCAGCTCAACATTGGCGACCTGCTTGAGCGGCACGCTGCTGCCGGTACTCTGCGAGTACACCGTAAGGCCGTCGAGCTTGCTAAAGTCCTGGCGGTCGGCGGCGATGGTTCGCAATGTGACCGGGATCAGTTCATCCGCCTCCCGGTACTGCGTCAGGTCGATGCCAGTCAATCCGGCCTGCAGCGAATAGGCAACGTCTTCGCTGGTCACGCCTGACCGCCGCGCGAGTTCCTGGTCGACGTCGACCGTCAGTTTTTTGGTTTGCAGTCCCCACGAATTCTTCACGTTGGATATCTGCGGCAGGCTGTAGAGAAACCCGGTGACCTGGTCCGCGATCGAATAGAGCGTGTCGAAGTCGTGGCCAGAGATGCGCACGATAATCGGATAGTCCACCGGCGGGCCATTTTCCAGGCGCTTCACCTGCGCCGCCAGGTCCGGATGGTTGTCGTGCACATAGTCTTCGATGCCGGCAATAACTATGTCGACATCCTTCGGATCAATCGTGTTTGCGATCAGGAAAGAATTGGCCGGATTCGGATTGGGCGGGTTCAGACTGAGCTGGAAGCGCGGCCCTCCCTCACCGATAAAGGTGAGCCAGTTTCGAATGCGAGGTTCGCCACTGACAGGCGCAAAAAAGGTTTCCCGAATATAGGTATCGACCTCTGCAACCACCTGTTGACTGGTTTCGATCGACGTACCCAGCGGGAGCTCGAGTTTTGCAGAAAAGATCGGGTCTTCGGAAGGCGCTATGAACTCCTGGCGAACCAGCCCAAGACCGACGATGGCAATCGCGAAAATCAGGATGATGACAGCAAAGAAACGGTACTGACATCGCAATGATAGCGCCAGCAGATTGCGATAGAACGCGTACCAGCGACCGTCGAACTGTTGTGCACCGTTGCCGCTGATTGGCTTCACTTTCAAGGCAATGGTTGTCAGCATCGGCACGAAGGTCATCGCCAGTAGCCACGAAATCAGCAACGCAATGCCTACGACGTAGAAAATATCGGATGTGTATTCGCCGACCGCTGACTTGGCCATGGCAATAGGCATGAATGCGGCCGCAGTCGTGAGCGACGAAATCAGGAGTGGCGCGCTCAACTCTTTGCCGGACTCGATCGCCGCCTTTACCGCGCTCTCACCCTGCTCGCGTCGCACGATTATCGACTCGACGATGACAATGGCATTGTCCACCAGCAGACCAAGCGCGATGATCAGGGCAGTCAGCGATATCTGATTGATCGTGATATCGAATACCTGCATCGCAAACACCGATGCAATGATGGTGGTCGGTATCAGCGAACCGACGACCATACCGGTGCGGAATCCCAGGAACGCAACCATCACGGCGATAACGATAAGAATCGCCTGGCCGAGGCTCGACGAGAACGTCCTGACGACAGCTTCAACGAGATCGGCCTGAAACCAGACCTTGTCAATCGTCATGCCCCAGGGGTATTTCGCCACCAGCTCCGGCATCAACGCATCGAGTCGCTCGCCCAGCTTTAGAATATCGCCGCCATCACGCATGGCGACAGCAATGGCAAGTGTCGGCTCGCCGTTGACACGACTGACGGATGCGGGCGGATCCTTGTAGCCCCGATAGATATCGACAATATCCTCGAGGTAGACAAGCGCACCGCCCGGTAGCTGGATCACTGTGCGCTTTAGATCCTCAATCGACTCGAAATTACCGCTTGGCTCCAGCGTTATTCTTTCCCGGCCACTGACGATGTCGCCGCCTGATGAAAGTATGTTGACGGCCGCCAGCGATGCCGACAGCTGCTGTGGTGAAAGCCCGAGCTCGGAGAGTGTCGAATTGTTGTATTCAACAAAGATGACTTCCTGCTGCGCGCCATGAATCGAGACTTTGGCGATATCCGGTTCTTTGAGGAGTTCATCGCGCAGCTCATCGGCCACTGTCTTGAGCTCAGCGTAGGAAAATCCATCGCCCGACAACGTATAGACGCTGCCGAACACGTCGCCAAACTCGTCATTCACTTCAGGTACTTTTGTACCCTGTGGAAGGTCGGCGTATACGCTGTCGACCTTGCGGCGCAGATCATCGAAGATCGGCCGCATGATCTTGTAGCTTTCCTTGAAGTTGGCGTAGATCACCGAAATACCCGTGCGCGACTCGCTGGTAATGGAGTCGATCTCGGGCATTTCCTGTATTTTCTTCTCGATCTTGTCCGTGACCAGGAGTTCGACTCGCTCGGGGCTGGCTCCCGGGAAGCGCGTGGTGATGACCGCGGTACGTACGATGAAGCCAGGGTCCTGCGCTTTCGGCAGGCTCTGAAACGCGAACAATCCGCCCAGCACAACGAGCCCGACGATCGTCAATGTGACGCGATTTCTATCGATAGCAGCGGCGGTTAAATTCACGACTTGCCCCGAGCCTATTTGGCCGCTGGTACGAGAACCCGCTGATCCTCGCGAATCACCGAGATTCCAGCGGTAATCACACGGTCACCTACTTTGAGACCGTCAGCGATCTCTATACCGGACTGCGTCAGCTCGCCAAGCTTTACAACACGACGCCGAACCACCGCTTCGCCCTCAGTTTCGTTCGGCTCGGCGACAAAAACGAACGCGCCGCTCGGATCGCTTATAACGGCCGTCACCGGCAGAACAAAGCCGCCGCCTTGTGACGCCGCTGAATCAAACTGGAACGTAACGTCTGCCGCCAGGCCTGAGCGCAGCGATGGATGGCTACCATCAATTTTCACAACGACGGGAAACGCGGCCGAGCCGGAACTCGATGACACCGCAATTTCCGAAATCGTACCGCTGAACTCCGTATCTGGAATAGCGCCAAAGTGAATCGACACGGGCGTCGAATCATCGACACTTCCGATCAGGCTTTCGGGGAGATCCAGCGTTACCTCGTAGGCATCGCCGCAGCTTACCGCGGCTACCTGCTGACCCGCCGCGACATTCTCATTTACCTCGACGTTCAACGATGCAATCGAGCAGCCGGTGTCGGCCGTCAGTTTGGTGTAAGAGACGTTAAGCCTGGCGATTTCCAGCGCCTTACTCGCCGCACGGACTTGCGCGCTTGCAGACTCGGCCTGCGCACGCGACGAGTCCAGGTCGTTTAGCGACGCATTGCTGTTCGCGTAGAGGCCCTTGGTACGTTCGTAGTTTGCAGCGGCGCGCCTGTCATTCGCCTGCGCTTCAACCAGCGATGCCTGCGCCTGTTGTGCCTGCAGCACATAACTTGCCGGATCAATCTCCGCGATCAGGTCGCCCGCGTTCAGGCGCTGACCGATTTGCACCGGCACGCTGACGATGGTGCCAGACACTTTAAAGCTCAAGCGCGACTCACGACTCGATTTCGACGTGCCCGAAAAGCTTCGGTCGCGGAAAGCACTTGCGTCGCTTACGGTAACGAACCGTACCGGGCGCAGTCGCTCCTCGAATGCTTCGTCGGACTGGCCGCAGCCGGCCACCAGCAGCGCCGAGATGAGTAAAAGGTAAACGCTGTTTCTCATTTATTGGCTTCCCGTAATTGTCCTGCGATATTCCGTCGCCAATTCCTGGCGTTCTTCCAACGTCAACAGGTAATCGAAACCACCGATCGCTCGCTGCACCGACATTATCGTTATGAGAAAGTTGTACAAGGATTCAGCCTCAGCCGCCGAAGCCGTGAGACTCGTGTCCTGGGCGTCCAGCAGTTCGATGACGTTCACGGTGCCGCGCGCGTAGGCATCGCTGACAAGCTCGAAGTTCTTCAGTGAAGCCTCAGCAGCGTCAGCTGCGAGATCGATTTGTTGATACGCGGCCCGAGCAGCGTGCAGCTGATTACGAATCTCTTCTTCGACACGTTCTTCTGTCGAGGCCCGCAGTGATTCGAGTTGGCGAAGCTCGAAACTTGCCTTCGACACGTTGGCCTTTCTGAGGCCACCCGAAAACAAAGGTAACGTCGCCTGAATACCGATACTCCAGTCATTCAGATCTTCACCGGCTTGCGGCCCTGCACCGAGCCCGGACTGAGACAGGTTATTCGAGTAGCGGCCGCCAACTGACAGGTCAGGCAACCAGTACGCTCGACGTTGACTAAGCAACTCACGACGCTTGGCGGCGATCTGTGCATTGAGTTGTTCGAGCTCCGGTGCCTGTCGCAGCGCACGATCTATGTAGAATCGTGAGAAGCGCTGGTAGTCCGCCGGGCTACGCACCATTTCGTCGAATTCGCCTTTGGTCATCACGAAAGGTTCGTCGAAGCTGGCCTCCTTTAACGCTATTCCCGCACCCTGTGGCAAGTGCAAGATTCGATTGAGCGTCTCCTGCGATTGATCCAGTGAGGACCTCGCGTTTAACACCAGGATCTGCGCCCGTGCAACTTCCGCCTGCCATCGATAAAGATCGGATCTTGATGTTGTACCGAGACGGACACGGTCCTCAGCGAGCTCGAGATTGGCCCTCGTAATCTTCAGGTTATTCTCCTGCACGGCAAGCTGGGATCGGGCGTTTAACACCGTGTAATAGGATGTGGTCGCGGCCTGAACAACGTCCAGCCGAAACTCCGCAAGGCTCGAAAGCCGACTGCGCTGAAGCTGCTTCTGTATCTGTAGATTGGCGCTGGCTGCATCCGAGTAAAGCAGCTGATCAAGGCTGATCGACGTATCACTGGAGCGTTCGGCAAAAATGCCGGATGCTACCGACGGCGACTCCTTGCGACGCGTCTGGCTCGCCGAAGCTCCGAGTTGAGGCAACAGGTTCGACCTTGCGCGCGCAATATCCTGCAGCCCTGCCTGCACACCGTAGGTCTCGGCCAGAAGATTCTGGTTCTGGTCGAGCGCCAAGCGCGCAATGTCGACGAGTCCGTACTGCTGGCCCTGAATTTCGGGCTCTACGTTCAGCAGTACTGCGTCATCCAGAACATCAAAGCTTGGCGACACTCCTATATACCTTGCCGTCGCCATGTTTATGGTCAACTGCTCCTTGCGAATCGAGGCGGTCGGCTGGTCCTCGGCGCGCGCGCCCAGCATGACTGCCTGCATGTTCAGGGCGTTCAAGCGCGCCTGTCGATCGACATCCTTTGGTTCCGAGTTCGTTACCAGCAGGCCGCGCTCGACATCCGTGACGCCGGCGAAACTGTAACTCGGCAGCCCGGCTGCGTTGATCAATTCTATAAGCTGGTCAAAATCCGCGTCCGGCATGCGCGGCAGGCCGGCAATAAAAATTGCGTCGGTCTCGGCCGGCACCCGATTCATCAAGGCATGATCGATGCCATCGTGAGTAACTTCAAGCTAGATTGATGCCACGTTCCTCACTGGCGGCGTAAGCCGCATCCCGAAGCTGCGGAATCGCCGATGACAATCCTGCATCGACAAACAGAACCAGATTACGATAGGAGACGATACGTGACAGGGTATCGAGATCTTCGGCGAAGTCTGCATACGCGGTGAGGTAGTTCAGATTGCGAACACCGGATCGGCCGACGTTCGAATCTCCCTGAATGAGCCTGACGTCAATGATCTGCGGAAGAAACGTCGGCTTCGAAAACTGCGGCCTTATTGCGGCAACCTGGTTTGCGACGAAACCCGTAACCAGCACCATGTCAATTTCATCGTCCGCGAAAGTCTCTTCCAGCACTGCGTTGATCGACTCACGCGTCCATTCTCCGTAGACGCGCCGCACGCTCACGTCGAATTCGCTCTGGGTAAGCGTTAACAGTTCGTCGATATATTTTTGATGCTGAAAAGCAAAACGGTCCGTCGGTCCGTCGGCAACAACCGCTACAACAACCTGCTGCTGCGCCAGCGCCGACGTTGACAGCAAGACACCAACCAGCAAGGCGGACAACAAGACAAATGATGAGACGAATCGAAAACAGGTTTTCACAGGCAACAACACAGAAAACTCCACAACGATCGAAATACTAGCGCAAACGGTCTCGCAGCTCTGCAACTTCAGCTTCAAGCCGACTAACTCGCTCGGCAAGATCGGCAACGCTGACTCTATTGGGCGCGCGGCTGGCGCTATCTGATCGAGCTGCACTTTCGTAAGCCTGTACGTCGATCGGGCCGGAAAAAAGATGCATGTACTCCGGGTCTTTTCGGCCCGGTACACGAGGCAACTCCACCAGCAACGGTTCGCCTTCCCGATCGATCAGTCCCTTCAAGGTGTCCGACGACCTCGCCATTGTCCGCAAATTGGTGCAGCCGTCCGCTTCGCGAACGCAATTCGCCAGGCGTTTGCGGCCCACGCAGCAGTAACAGGCAAACGACTGCGAGCTCGGCCGGGGTAAAGTTCAGATCGCTGTATCGCGTGTTGCAGAATCGCTGCGTGTACTTTTCCGCACGACTTTTGAAATTCTCTTCCGTGCGCACAAGATGTTTGCTTTCAAGCACACGAATCGTGTGCTGCACCTCGCCGGGCTGCAACGCCATGACCGGATTGCGAGCCGACTTCTGGTTACAGGCGCTGGTAAGCGCGTTCAGCGTCAGGGGGTACAGGTCGGGCGTAACAACTGATTTTTCGATCAGTGCGCCCAGGATGCGGACTTCGTTTTCGTCTAGCGCTGGCAACACGGCTGGCATGCCTCGTCGAGGTTGGGATTCCTGAGAGGCCGTACTTTGGCGTATTGGCCGGCCCGGAGCAACCTGATCATTTACTTGCCTATTGCGTGATTAATCACGCTTTTGTTATGCTTCCCTCATGAATAAGCCAATCAGCAAATTGCAGGTAAGCAACGAGCAGGCGCTGGCGCTGGCCTTTGCCAGTGCGTGGGCACGCCTCGAACGACGTCTGGACAGCAATCTCGGCGCAATTCGCGGCATCAGCCTGGCGGAATACCGCCTGCTGCGGGCCCTGGGCGACGCGCCGGGGGCCCAGGCCAGTCGCGTCGACCTGGCCGACGCCGTCGGCCTTACACCATCCGGGGTCACCCGGGCATTGCGGCCAATGGAAAAGCTCGGCATCGTCTCGACACTCAAGAGCAAGCGGGACGCGCGTCTCGCCATCGCGGCACTGACCCCCGCCGGCCGGGAATTGCTCAGCGACGCCTCCGGCGTGGTGGATGACGCTATGAAAGTGCTGATAAACCGGGCCCCCAAGGTGGCCGCAGAGCTCGATAGGCTCATCGAGCTTTTGCAGGATCTCGCCGCCTGACTGCGCGACAGCAATACCCCCCCGCTCACAGGGGTATTTTGTGCCCCCGGATTATTGTTGCATTGTTACAACACTGGGTAATCTTTCCATAGACAGCCGTTAATCCCGTTGCTAAACTGCGTCGTCTGCTATGTCGCTAAGCTACAACAAAGCGGCCAAAAAAGCGGGTGGTGCGCGTTACGTCAACAGTTGGGCGCATTGACTCAAATTTCTAAAACAAAACGGCATATGGGGAAACACCATGACGGATAGACCAGAAGCGTCACCGTGGCTAAGGCTGCTGGGCGGATTCATTGCTTCGTTCGCACTTGCCATCTCACCTCAGGTTTTCGCTCAGGATGATTCTGACGACGACGAGGATGATGCGGATGCGCCGATCGAAGAGATCGTAACGACAGGTTCACGCCTGAAACGTGACACCTACTCCAGCATTACACCGCTGCAGATCATCACGGGGCAGGTATCCCGCGAAGTTGGCTTGATCGACGCGGCCGATATTCTGCAGGAGTCCACAGCATCCAGTGGTCAGCAGATCGACCTGACGTTCTCGGGCTTCGTTCTCGATAACGGCCCGGCATCTTCGACGATCAGCCTGCGAGGCCTCGGCGAGGCACGTACGCTGGTACTCGTTAACGGTCGCCGTCTCGCTCCCGCTGGCGTTGAAGGCGCGCCGTTTGCACCTGACCTGAACCAGATTCCGGCATCGCTCGTTCAGCAGTACGACCTACTGCTCGATGGCGCCTCTTCGGTTTACGGCTCGGACGCTATCGCGGGTGTTGCCAACGTCATTCTTCGTAAGGACTTCGATGGTCTTGAGCTCGAAGCATTCTCACGTGTTCCGCAATACAGCAATGGCCTCGACAATACGCTGAGCGTTGTCTGGGGCAAGAACTTCGACCGCGGTTTCGTCGGCCTTGGCGCCGAGTACACCAAAACCGATGCGGTTGCGTACCAGGATCGTCCCTGGACGGAAGGCTGCGAGAAGAACCACGAAATTGACGAGAATGGTCAAATCCGCTCGCAAGACGTTTTCTACTCACAGGTTTACGGTATGGCATGGGACGAGTGTCGCCTTGGCTCACTCGCCTCTCGTGTTTCGGTTCCGTTCGCGGGCAGCATCTACTACACGCCGGGCTTCACGAACGGCGGCTGGATCGACTTCTCCGAGTCATCGACCTACGGTTTCGGCGTTGATGGCAACGGCGACGGCAGCACCGACCTCAGCTTCCGCGACTACGATCTGAACGGCAAACCCGACCAGCAGAACGCGGACCTCTTCCCGGAAACCGACGCGCTGCAATTTATGGCATTCGGCGAGTACACGTTCGACGGCGAAGCGAATATCACGCCGTATTTCGAGGTGCTCTACTCTGAGTTTGACTTCTTCCGCAAAGGCCAGCACCCGCAGCTGTTCCCGAACGTACCGGCGAACAACCCGTACAACATCTGTAACCCGGCTGCGATTACGGGTAACGGCGTCGACTGCGGCCTTGCTCAGGACGCCATGCTGACGAACCCGAATTACATCGCGCAGTTTGGCAACAACTTCGAAGACCTTTGCGCAAGCTTCGGTATTCCGCTGGCGGGTTGCACGCCAGACACCTTCGGACTGCTGAGCGGCCCGATTGGTCCCGCAAGCAGCCTGCCGATTGTCTCGGTTCAGGGCGATCGCAACACGACGAAAGTCTCCGGCGATCAAATGCGATTCGTCGGTGGTTTGCGCGGCGACATGCCATTCCTGAATGTTGGTACCTTGGACAACTGGTCGTTCGACATTTACGGCAGCTTCACGAAATCCAGCGCTCTCTCCGAACGTCAGGGCATTCGCGAAGATCGACTGGATCTCGCGCTTGGCGTTTATTCGCTGACGAATACGCCGTGCGAGATTAACGATCCTAACGCGTTCGGACCGAGATCTGGCCTTACCGCAGCGGAGCTTGGAAGCGACGTTGCACCGGGCTGCGTGCCGGTGAACCTGTTCGCGCCGTCGTTGTACCCGGTCGGCGGCGTCGTTGGTGACTTCGCAACATCCGCGGAGCGCGCCTACGTGTTCGACGGTCGTAACTTCGACACCGAGTATGAGCAGACGATTGTTTCCGGATACATTACCGGTGACATCTTCGAGCTGCCGGCTGGCGCCGTCGCATTCGGTTTTGGTGTCGAGCACCGCATCGACGAAATCAACTCGATTCCGGATGCAGTAGCACGTGACGGGCTGTTCTTCGGCTTTTTCAGTGACGGCGGTGCGGTCGGTCAGAAAGACACGAACGAGCTGTTCGCCGAGGTAGAGTTTCCCTTGCTCGCCGGCGTTCCTGCGTTTGAGGAACTGACGCTCAACGTGTCGACGCGTTACACGGACGATGAGTATCTACGGGTCGGATAACACCGAGTCGTTCAAGCTCGGTTGGCGCCCGGTTGAATCGCTGTTGATTCGCGGTACATTCGGTACGTCTTTCCGTGCACCGAACCTGCGTGAGCTGTTCCTGCAATCGCAGTCGGGCTTCGGCAGCATCTTCGATCCTTGCTACATTCCCGGTGATGCTATCGATCCGCTTTCGGGCGGCTACAACCCGGCGCTGGATACGCGTGATCCGCTCGTGCTGGCCAACTGTCTCGCAAACGGTGTCGACCCGACACAGGCCAACAACAACGGCTTCAATACTTTCAGTACGGAAGTCGCACGAGGCGGCGCACTCGACCTGTTCGCCGAGGAGTCTGAGTCATGGTCTGCAGGTTTCGCCTGGGACCAGCCGTTCACGAACGCGTTCGATATGTCACTCAGCGCGACTTACTACGAGATCGACGTTACCAATACGATCATCGAGCCAAACGGCCAGTTCATCGTGAATGACTGCTACGGCTCACTGACGGGTAACAGTGTCTTTTGCAGCCGTATTGCGCGCGACCTCACGGATCCGACGAACCCGGTTATTGACATCATCGATTCCGGCTTCATCAACCGCGAGGGTGAGAAAGCGCGTGGTGTTGACGTAAACGTGGCATTCGATGACACCTGGACGGTCTTCGAGCGTCCGATCGACGTTGGTCTCGATATTACGGCTAACCGTAACCTCGAGCGTTCTACGCTGTTTATCGACGATGATGGCAACGAGGACACGGAAAACTTCGAAGGCGAGTGGGGCTTCCCTGACTGGAATGTGCGTACCGGTATTCGATTCGACTACGACGACCTGCGCTTTACGTGGGAAACCCGTTACCTGTCTTCTGTGAAGCAGGATGCGGCTGGCGTTGATGAATTCGACGACGCAATTAACGGTTTCTCAGATGCCTGTGCCGGTCCGCCGAATGACGTCTTGTGCCGCGACTACGCAGACACCGACAACTACTTCCTGCACAATGCTTCCGTTTATTACTTCGGTGATATGTGGACAGTTGGCGGCGGTATTCGTAATGTCCTCAACGAGAAACCCCCGGTTGTGGACGGTACTGAGGTTCTGTCGATCAACAACACACCGATTGGCTACGGCTACGACATCAACGGACGTACCTACTTTGTTAACGTATCCGTCAACTTTGGTGGCGGTGAGTAATCACGACACATTTTGCTCATAATTGAGTAAAATAGGGCCCGCGGGGGCTTACCTCCGCGGGCCTTTTTTATTGCCTGGCGCTTTGGCCGGCAAGTTGAACCATTGGATCACGCGCCTATCAAAACACCTGATCATCGATTGGAAGAGTCCTGAATTATGAATAGACGACTAATTACTGCAGCCGGCATTTTGCTGGCAATCTCGTTCGGCGCCGGCCAGGCCGCCCTTGCACAAGGCAAAATAACTGCTGCAAAAGCTGTTGAGCCATACCCGCTGGAATACTGGGCGTTGCGCTCAGTCATCAGCAACGTGCAGGTTTCGCCGGACGGCAAGTACCTCGGCCTGATGAAGATTCCGTCGAAAGACGGCAACCCGATCATCGAAGTTTATGAAGCGGCCGATCTGGACAAGGAACCGTTTCGCCTGAACGCGGACCCGATGGAAATCACGAACTTCTACTGGGTCAGTGACAAGGACATCGTATTCACGCTGCGCCAGAAAGTTCGCGACAAGATTGATGGCTTCAACCAGGGCGTTTATGAGAACCGACTGGCCATCCTCGACGTCAAGAAAGAGAAGATTGAAAAGTTCGACGAGTCGAACCCGACGATTGTGAGCTTGATGCCCAACAAGCCCAGCAAGATCATCATCTCGTTCTCTGAGGGCGAAGCTGACGGTCCAGGTTCAAAGCTCTCCGAGGCGTTTCGACCGCGCGCATACTGGGAGTTTGATCTCGACAGGGGCACGAAGAAACTCCTTATCCGAGGCAAGTTGGCCCTGGGCGCCGTGGAATTCGACGCCGACGGTAACCCGTGGCTGGCCAGAGGCTTCGATCTGTCAAAGGGTGAGTTCATCTGGTACTCGCGCGAGGCCGGCGAGCACAAATGGCATGAGATGTATCGTCAGAGCGAAGACACTTTCGAAACTTTCCAGGTTCTGGAACCCGATGATGCCAAACCCGGAAACATGCTCGTGCTCGCAAACAACGGCAACGACATGCAGGGACTCTGGTCATTCAATGCGAAGAACAGGACGTTTGACGAGCTGATATACCGGCGCGCGGACGTAGATGTGGCCGGCCTGCGCTACCACAGCAATGACTGGGCAGCACCGGACAAAGTAGCCGGCGTCGCTTATTACAAGGACAAGCTGCACATCGAGTATTTCGACGAGGTCGAGGGCGCAACCTACGAGCAGCTCGAGCAGATTATTCCCTACTCGTATGACACGCGTATCAACAGTCGCTCGCGCGACGGCAATACGATGACCATCTATAACATCGGCCCACGGGACCCGGGCACCTACTACCTGCTGAAGGATGGTCAACTCAAGTCCGTCGGCAGCCGGCAGCCGTTGCTCGAAAGCGAAAACCTCGCTGACGTCCAGTACATCACGTACGACGCTCGAGATGGCCGTCAGATACCTGCGTACCTGACCGTACCGCAGGGCGAGGGGCCCTTCCCTCTGATCGTGCTGCCGCACGGCGGACCTTTCGTACAGGAGGTCGTCGGCTGGGATGAGTGGGGACAGATGCTGGCCAATAACGGCTACATGGTGCTGCAGCCGCAGTACCGTGGCTCGCTTGGCTACGGCATGCAGTTCTACATGGATGCATTCAAGAACGGCGGCCAGGGCGGCTACAAGATGCAGGACGATAAGGACGACGGCGCCCAGTACCTGGTCGAGCGCGGCCTGGTCGATCCCGACCGAATTGCGATGTTTGGCTGGTCTTATGGCGGCTACGCTGCGCTTGTTGCGGCATCGCGCGAAGATCAGATCTATCAGTGCGTTATCGCGGGGGCCGCGGTGTCCGACCCGCTCATGCAGGTCAACTACTACCGCTTCCAGATGCGCGGTGCGCAGCGCGACGAGCAGCTGCGTATGTGGGACGACAGCATTTCTCCGCTGAAGGAAGCGGAGAAGGTCAATGTGCCGATGCTGCTGATACACGGCAGTGTCGATCAGCGTGTTCCACCCGAACATGCGAAGAAGTACCGCAAGCTTCTGGACGAGTACAACAAGAACTACAAGTACCTCGAACTCGACGGTGCTGACCATTTCTCCAGTACGCTGTTCTTCAACCATCAGATCACGTTGTACGAAACGATGATCGACTATCTGAAGAACGATTGCGGCCAGGTGTCATTACAGGCCTCAGCGGTCTCAGACGCGGGCTGAACGCCTCCGATTCGGCGATCTGCTACAATTAGCCCCACAGGACCTGTCCTGTGGGGCTTTTTTCGTCTATGGCTCTCCGCTTACAAAGCAATAGGAGTATGAAAATGACGAGCCGCGTTGCCGCATTTGCCTGCCTGATTTTATCGGTGTTTTTCACCTTCGGTATTTCGCTCGCTGGCGAAGCACCGAAACCCTATCCGCTTGAGTACTGGGCGCTGCGCGAGGTTATTAACAACGCGCAGGTTTCACCGGACGGTGAATACCTGGGCCTCATGAAGATCCCGTCCAAGAAGGGTAATCCTGTTCTCGAGGTATACGACGCAGCTAACCTCGCAAAAGAGCCGTTCCGCCTGAACGCGGAGCCGATGGAAATTACCAACTTCTACTGGGCCAGCAATAAGGACATCGTCTTTACATTACGGCAAAAAGTTCGCGACAAGATCGAAGGCTTTAACCAGGGCGTCTACGAAACACGTCTTGCCGTCGTCGACGTCGAGAAGAAGAAAATGAGGTCGTTCGATGAACTCAATCCGTTCGTCGAAAACCTGCTGCCCAATAAACCCGGCAAGATCATAATCTCCTTTCAGGAGGGCGAAGCCGATGGCCCGGGGTCGAAACTCTCCGAGGCATATCGCCCTCGCGCCTATTGGGAGTTCGACCTCGACACGGGCACGAAGAAGCTTCTGATTCGCGGCAAGCTGTCGGTCGGCAACATCGACTTCGATGGACATGGCCGTCCATATGAGGCCCGCGGCTTTGATCTCGCGAAAGGCGAATACCTCGGCTACAGCCGCTGGCCGGGCGAAAAGGGCTGGACCGTATCCTACCGCCAGCACGAGGACAGCTTCGAAACAGTGTTATCGGTCGGAATCGATGATACAAAGCCACGCCATATGCTGGCAATCGCGTACAACGGCAAAGACAAAATGGGACTCTGGTCTTACGATACCGACAATCAAAACTTCGATGAGTTGATTTACCGCCGCAACGATGTCGACGTCTATGGTGTCAGGTACCACAGCAACAGCTGGGAGCATCCGGACCAAATAGTTGGCGTCACCTACTTCAGTGACAAACTTCACACGGAGTTCTTCGACGAAGTCGAGGGCGCCACCTACAGGCAACTCGAGCAGGTCATTCCGTACGCGCATTACGTAAATATCAACAGCCGCTCCCGTGATGGCAACACGATGACGATTTACAACGCCGGACCTCGTGACCCCGGAACTTACTACCTGCTGAAGAATGGTCAAATCAAAGCAGTCGGTAGCAAACAGCCGCTCCTCGAAAGCGAAAACCTCGCCGACCTGGATTACATCACCTACGACGCCCGCGACGGCGTGCCTGTTCGCGCCTACGTCACTGTGCCGCAAGGCGATCCGCCGTTCCCCCTTATTGTGTTGCCACATGGCGGGCCGTTCGTAACGGAAACCGTTGTGTTTGACGAATGGGCACAGATGCTGGCAAATAACGGCTACATGGTGGTGCAACCGCAATACCGCGGCTCATTTAATTACGGCCTCGACTTCCACCTCATCAGCTTCAAGAACGGTGGTCAGGGTGGCCACAAGATGCAGGACGACAAGGACGATGCCGCACTGTACCTGGTCGAGCGCGGACTGGCGGATCCGGACCGGTTGGCGATGTTCGGCTGGTCGTACGGCGGCTATGCGGCGCTGGTGGCTGCGTCGCGGCAGCCGCAGATCTACCAGTGTGTTATCGCGGGGGCGGCCGTGGCGGACCAGCTGCAGCAGGTCAACTACTATCGATACCAGCTACGTGGCGCACAAAAAGAACGCCAGATGGCCTACCGGGAAGGTTCAATCAACCCGATCGACGAAGTAGCGAAGGTCAACGTACCGATCCTGTTAATTCATGGCGACGTCGATCAGCGCGTACCGGTAACGCACTCCAATCGGTATCGCAAGGAACTCGACAAACACAACAAGAACTACAAGTACCTGGAGCTTGAAGGTGCCGATCATTTCTACAGCACGCTGTTCTACCGCCATCAAATAGCGCTGTACGAAACCATGATTGATTTCCTGGAAAATGACTGCGGCGGAGCGTCGCTGCGAGCCAAGGCCACCGACTGATTATCAATGTAGCTTTGCTAACCATAGCGCTTGCGGCGTCCGGCCACGCGGACCTGCAGGCGGTCCTCGATGACTATCGTGCGTCACAGGATGTGCCCGGCATCAGTGCGGTAGTCGTACAGGAGGGTGAGGTCATATTCTCGGGCGGCAGTGGCCTCGCCGATATCGAGTCAGCGACCCCAATCACAGCGGATAGCGTTCTCTACATCGGCTCAGTGTCCAAGGTTCTGACAGCAGTTCTGACACTGCAGCTCGTCGAGGCCGAGCAACTTTCACTGCACGACCCGATGACTGGCATAGCGACCGGGTCATATCAGTCGGTATCGATGAAACGAAGCCGCGCCATCTGCTGGCGATCGCGTATAACGGTAAAGACAACACGGGACTCTGGTCATACGATACCGACAATCAGAACTTCGATGAGCTGATTTACCGCCGCAACGACGTCGACGTCTATGGTGTCAGGTACCACAGCAACAGCTGGGAGCATCCGGATAAAGTGGTTGGTGTCACCTACTTCAGTGACAAACTGCACACGGAGTTCTTCGACGAAGTCGAGGGCGCCACCTACAAGCAACTCGAGCAGATCATTCCGTACGCGCATTACATAAATATCAACAGCCGCTCCCGTGATGGCAACACGATGACGATCTACAACGCCGGACCTCGTGACCCCGGGACTTACTACCTGCTGAAGAATGGCCAAGTCAAAACGGTCGGCAGCAAACAGCCGCTCCTCGAAAGCGAAAATCTCGCCGACCTGGATTACATCACCTACGACGCCCGCGACGGCGTGCCTGTTCGCGCCTACGTCACTGTGCCGCAAGGCGATCCGCCGTTCCCCCTTATAGTGCTGCCGCATGGTGGGCCGTTCGTAACGGAAGCCGTCGTGTTTGACGAATGGGCGCAGATGCTAGCCAACAACGGCTACATGGTCGTGCAACCACAGTATCGCGGCTCATTCAACTACGGTCTCGACTTTCACCTTATCAGCTTCAAGAACGGTGGTCAGGGTGGTCACAAAATGCAGGACGACAAAGATGACGCAGCGATGTATCTTGTCGAGCGTGGATTGGCCGACCCAGACCGTCTGGCGATGTTTGGCTGGTCGTACGGCGGGTATGCGGCGCTTGTTGCCGCATCACGGCAACCTCAGATTTACCAGTGTGTTATCGCGGGCGCGGCCGTGGCGGACCAGCTGCAGCAGGTCAACTACTATCGATACCAGCTACGTGGCGCACAAAAAGAACGCCAGATGGCCTACCGGGAGGGTTCAGTCAACCCGATCGACGAGGTAGCGAAGGTCAATGTACCGATCCTGTTAATTCATGGCGACGTCGATCAACGCGTACCGGTAACGCACTCCAATCGGTATCGCAAGGAACTCGACAAACACAACAAGAACTACAAGTACCTGGAGCTTGAAGGTGCCGATCATTTCTACAGCACGCTGTTCTATCGACACCAGATAGCGCTGTACGAAACCATGATTGATTTCCTGGAAAATGACTGCGGCGGAGTGTCGCTGCAAGCCAGGGCCGCCGACTGATTATCAATGTAGCTCTGCTGATCATAGCCCTTGCGGCGTCCGGCCACGCGGACCTGCAGGCGGTCCTCGATGACTATCGTGCGTCGCAGGATGTGCCCGGCATCAGTGCGGTAGTCGTACAGGATGGTGAGGTCATATTCTCGGGCGGCAGTGGCCTCGCCGATATCGAGTCAGCGACCCCAATCACAGCGGATAGCGTTCTCTACATCGGCTCAGTATCCAAGGTTTTGACAGCTGTTCTGACGCTGCAACTCGTCGAGGCCGAGCAACTCTCACTGCAAGACCCGGTCACTGGCATAGCGACAGACGCGTCCGCCGATTCTCCGCCGGTCACTGTCGCGAATCTACTCACTCATTCTTCGGGTCTCAGCCGGGAAGGCGATTTCGGCTACTGGTTCTCGGCTGACTTTCCCGACAAACAGGAACTCGAGAACTACCTTGCAACAAGCTCGCTTCGGTCTGCACCTGGCCTCGCCTCGCACTATTCCAACATCGGCTACGCGGCGCTCGGCCTGCTCATCGAAAAGACGACCGGGAAGAGCTACGGCGAAACACTTCGAGACCGCCTTTTAACGCCACTCGAGATGAGCGCGTCTGGCGCACCTGGCCCGGCGCAGGACATTGCAAAAGGTTACACGCCTGCTAACCGCATCATCCCCAGTCCGGAAAGAGCGTTCGCAGGAGTCGGCAAAGCTGTGGGCGATCGGCATGAGCGTACCTACCACGACGCTCAGGCGATGAGCCCGGCCTTTGGCGCCTATGCCAGCGCCAACGATATGGGGCGGTTGGCGAACTTCCTGCTGGGTTACGGGCATGACGGTGTGCTATCGCCAGCCATGCGCGCTTTGATGCATCAGGACCAGCTATCAGGACGCGGCTTTGGCTTGAAGGTACAACGCCTTGCAGGCAGGACGGTCGCTCGCCACGACGGCTGGTTTGCTGCACATCGTACGCACCTGTTGCTGGACATCGACAACGGCACAGGGGTTGTCGTTTTGGCCAACAGTGATAACGCCAGTCCGGGCAAGATCGCAGAAGCACTGCTTGAAGCAGCGCTCAAACCTGACTAGTTCATTCGCTACCGAGGACTTCGTCGAGACTCTTGCGGATCGCGGCGGCCCAGTAGGGAGCACGATAGGCCGCTTTCCGCTTGTGGCTACCAGTCTGCACATCTTCGGAAGGAAATTTTCGTCGTGGCAACTTGCGAAGATCGAATCGGATTTCCTGTTGCCCATCAACCACGATGATCCCCGGTGTGGCGTGCACGCCATAGCGCTCGGCTACCGCGTCACCGTCCGGCAAAACGGTGAAATCGTAACCGGCATCCTCAATGAACGTGACCGGATCTCCGTCTTCGCGAAAATTTATTGCGAGGATCTCCACGTCGTCGCCGTATTCGAGACGGATGCTCTGCAAATGCGGCATCAGGGCCTTGCAATACGGACACCAGGTGGCCCAGAAGAACAAAACAGTCGTCTGCTGTTTGACTTCCTCGCTGAGCCTTACGGTTTCACCGCTCGACGAAACCAGTGACCAATCGGGCGCCATATCGGCGGCGTTGGCCGGCGCCTGGCTGGCCAGCAGAAGTAACAGGAATACAACAGATCGAGCGCATCGCATGGAGGTCAACCTCTGCCCAAGTTCATGAACCTTGACAGACAGGACCGCTGATTCACACTACTTATTACATCACGATGGTGGCGGGTATCGCCTCAATAGACGAACCCGCCGCCAGGCACGACTAGTTGAACTGGTAAGCAAGCCCCAGCGAGAGCATGGATACATCGGTGTCGTCGAGATCATAGATCTCGTACTCGCCCCGAATTTCCAGGGGACCAATGTCGAACGCGGCCCCCAGGCCGTAGCCAAGATCAGAGCCGTCATCGCTCGCGCGTGACCCGAGGTAGTCGGCCTCGACATCCCAGGATATGTAGCCAAGCTTGCCGAAGACATCGAACAGGCCCAAGTCGAGCGAAGCAATGCCCCAGAGGTTGACGCCGGTAACATCGATAAGCAGCTCATCGCCGAGAATGTTGATGTCGGGCTCGCCGAGATCGACGTAGCCGCCCTCGATGCCAAGACTGATAACGGGCAGCTCAAACTTGTAACCGATGAACACTTTCAGCGCCGTGTCATCCTCATCGATGCTGGAGGGCAAACCGGGAATCGAAACACCACCGAGATCCGCCTCGATCGTAGCGCCGCCGGCGCTACCGCCGATATAGAAGCCGGTGTCGGCCATCGCGGAGAAAGGCAGCAATGCCCCTACAAACAGGAGGGCGGCAGGTATTGCGCCCGTAATTCGACTTGAATTTCTCATAGCTGGACCTCTTTCGCTTCGTGCCAGAATTAAGGCTGCCGTCCGGCAGCCAGTTGCGATCCGCAATATTCCAGAATTGGCGGTCAAGGTAAAGGAACGAGGTTCACGTTACAGTAACAAACTGTAACCGTTTCGCTCTCGCTGGCACCGAGGTAGTCTGCCTCAACGTCCCAGGAGATGTAGCCACAGCTTGCCGAAGACATCGAATAAACCAAGGTCAATCGAGGCAACACCCCACAGGTTTATGCCCGGTGACATCGAATTTCAGCGGGTCGCCGAGCACAAGGATGTCCGGCTCGCCGAGATCGACGTAGCCGCCCTCGATGCCGAGACTGATAACCGGCAGCTCGAACTTGTAGCCGATGAACACTTTCAGCGCCGTGTCATCCTCATCGAGGCTGGAGGGCAAACCGGGAATCAAGACACCACCGAGATCCGCCTCGATCGTAGCGCCGCCGGCGCTACCGCCGATATAGAAACCGGTGTCGGCCATCGCGGAGAAAGGCAGCAATGCGCCTACAAACAGGAGGGCTGCAGGTATTGCGCCCGTAATTCGACTTGAATTTCTCATAGCTGGACCTCTTTCGCTTCGTGCCAGAATTAAGGCTGCCGTCCGGCAGCCAGTTGCGATCCGCAATATTCCAGAATTGGCGCTCAAGGTAAAGGAACGGGGTTCACGTTACAGTAACAATCT
>CAVXCX010000021.1:0-162355 GCA_963760395.1 uncultured Gammaproteobacteria bacterium | reverse complement strand
AGCACCGCCTGTCGATTTGATCAGGACCGGTCTTTCCGCTCGTAGGTCCTGAATTCGAATGCGAACTGGTTTTTCTCGTCGGCATCGTGAGACTCAGCTTCGATCAGCTGCCAATCCTGTTCGTCAAATTCGGGAAAGTACGCATCGCCATCGATATGAACATGCACGCGCGTCAGGTACAGGCGAGTCGATTTCGGCAGAAACAACGCATAGATATCGCTACCACCGATAACGAAGATCTCATCAGCGTCGCCAGCGACGCTGAGCGCCTCGGCCGGAGAGGCCACCACATCGCACCCCTCTGCCAGTAAATCCGACTGCCGTGTGAGCACGATATTCTGTCGCCCCGGCAACGCCCGACCGATGGATTCCCAGGTGCGGCGACCCATGACGATCGGCCTGCCCATTGTCAGCTGCTTGAAGCGCTTCAGGTCGTCAGAGATTTTCCACGGCAGTTCGCCCTGCACACCGATTACGTTGTTCGTCGACGCAGCGACGACGATGCTGATCATGTCACGACTCTAGATCGCGACCGCAGCTTTGATATGCGGATGCGACTCATAGTTCAGGATTTCAAAATCCTCAAACTTATAATCGAAAATGCTCTTCGGCCGACGCTTGATGGCAAGTCGTGGCAGCGGTAAGGGCTCACGACGTAATTGCTCATCGGCCTGTTCGAGGTGATTCTGATAGAGATGGCAATCACCGCCGGTCCAGATGAAATCGCCCACACCCAGATCTGCCTGCTGCGCCAGCATATGCGTCAGTAACGCATAGGAGGCGATGTTAAACGGCACGCCCAGAAAGATGTCGCAGCTGCGCTGATAGAGCTGGCAAGACAACTTGCCGTCAGCCACATAAAACTGGAACAGGCAGTGGCACGGTGGCAACGCCATGTTATCGATCTCGGCAACGTTCCAGGCATTGACGATAATTCGTCGCGAATCGGGATTGTCGCGAAGCTGTTCCATGACCTGTGCGATCTGATCGACCTTACCGCCGCTCGGCGTCGGCCAGCTGCGCCATTGCACGCCGTATACAGGGCCGAGTTCGCCATCTTCATCGGCCCAGCCATCCCAGATCGAGACACCGTTGTCCTTGAGATAGCCGATATTGCTGTCGCCACTCAAGAACCAAAGCAACTCATGAATGATCGAGCGCAGGTGCAATTTCTTGGTCGTCACCAACGGAAAGCCGTCACTCAGATCGAAGCGCATTTGATGACCGAAAACGCTTAGCGTTCCTACACCGGTGCGGTCTTCCTTACGTGCGCCCGTATCACGCACTAGCTGCATCATGTCCAGGTATTGCCGCATATCAGGCTTTTGCCTCCACGGTAGCGGCCGAACGATAGGCCAATATCAACAGGATGGCGCCTGCGATTGCCATCGGCAGGCTCAGGACCTGGCCCATCGTCACCCAGCCCCAAGCGAGGTAACCCGGGTGCGCGTCAGGCACGCGATAGAACTCGACAAAGAAGCGAAAGACGCCATAAAGCAACAGGAACAAACCGGAAGCCGCGAGGTACGGCCGGGGTTTCACCGTGTAGAACCACAGAATCAGGAACAACAGAAAACCCTCGAGCAAGGCCTCGTAGAGCTGCGACGGATGCAGCACCTGGCCATTCACGAGAAAGCCCCAGGGCACGTCTGTCGGTTTTCCCCACAGCTCTCCGTTGATGAAGTTGCCGATGCGCCCGAAGCCGAGCCCGAGTGGCGCGACAGGTGCGACGAAATCAGTCATCCGCCAGATCGAATGACCGAGTTTTCGGCCATACAGCCACATCGCGATCATCACGCCGGCAAGACCGCCGTGGAACGACATGCCGCCCTCGGTGATCTTGAACAGGTACAGTGGATCGCTGATTAGCTGACTCCAGCCATAAACCAGGGCGTAGCCTAAGCGCCCGCCGATAATGACGCCGAGCATGCCGTAGAAGATCAGGTCATCCACTTGCTCCGCGCTGATGGGCGAATCGGGGCGTGCACAGCGGCGTCTCGCAAGCCACCAGGCGAACAGAAACCCGATGACGTACATGAGTCCGTACCAACGGATTTTGAGAAACCCGATCGAAAAAATAACCGGGTCAATCTCGGGATAGGTCAGCATCAAATCTGGCTCGGCATTGCTGCAAGACAGGTATCATAGTCAGTTTCTTCAGCCCGTCATAGGGGCCCGGCCCAAGGAAAACCATGTCGAACCGCCTTCAACAGGAATCAAGTCCTTACCTGCAGCAACACGCCGACAATCCGGTCGATTGGTACCCGTGGGGTGACGAGGCGTTTGAGCTTGCGCGAAAAACCGGCAAGCCGGTACTGCTGTCCGTAGGCTATTCCGCCTGCCACTGGTGTCATGTCATGGCGCACGAGTCGTTTGAAGACGATGCAACGGCGACATTAATGAACGAGCTGTTCGTGAACATCAAGGTCGATCGCGAGGAGCGCCCCGACGTTGACAAGATTTATCAGACCGCCCATCAGTTGATTACACAACGCGGCGGTGGATGGCCGCTCACGATGTTTCTTGATGGCGATGACCAACGACCCTTCTTTGGCGGCACCTACTTCCCGAAGGAGGCCCGTTACGGCATGCCGGCTTTCGGCGAATTGCTGCAGAGCGTTGCCCGCTACTATGTAGAAAATCGTGACGAAGTACGCTCACAGAGCGCCAGGCTGGTCGAAGTATTCTCGAAACTGGAACCGGCCCCGGCCGAGGACGACAGCGTGCTCGATGCTGTACCGCTCGCGACGGCGCGCGCGACCTTCGAGCAAACCTTCGATCGCGAGTACGGCGGCTTTGGCTCGGCGCCAAAGTTCCCGCATCCAACGACCATCGATCGCCTGCTGCGTCACTGGCGAGCCAGCGCAAACGATGCGGAGCCAGATGTCGAAGCCCTGTTTATGGCGACGCTGACCCTCACTCGCATGGCCGACGGTGGTCTGTTCGATCATGTCGGTGGCGGCTTCTGCCGCTACTCCGTCGACCGCTATTGGCAGATTCCGCACTTTGAAAAAATGCTGTATGACAACGGCCCGTTACTCGCGCTGTATGCCGAAACGGCACTTGCCACCGGCGACGCGCGGTTTGCCGAAGCGGCAAACGCGACGGCAGACTGGATGCTGGCGGACATGCAAGCCGACAATGGCGGCTTCTACGCGACGCGCGATGCCGACTCGGAAGGTCACGAGGGCATCTACTATTTGTGGCGGCCCGAGCAGGTTCGTGAGCTGCTTGGCGATAATTACGATGTCTTTGCCAGACGCTTTGGACTGGACCAGAACGCCAATTTCGAAGGACAGTGGCACCTGACCGTGCACGAATCCATCAGCGATGTCGCCGCAGCTACCGGGCTTAAGGAGAAAGACGTTGTCGCGAAGATTAACGTTGCGAAAACAACGCTGCTCGAGGAACGCTCGAAACGCGTAGCGCCGGGGCGCGACGAGAAACAGTTAACGTCGTGGAACGCGCTCGCGATTCGCGGCCTCGCGATCGCCGGGCGCGCACTTGAGCGCCCGGAGCTGGTTGAAGCAGCGGCGAACGCCTCGGACTTTCTGCGTTCCACACTGTTCGTCGATGGTCGACTGCTTGCCAGTTACAAGGATGATGAGGCGCGGTTCCCGGCGTACCTGGATGACCATGCTTTTCTCCTCGATGCGTTACTGGAGCTGTTGCAGGCTCGCTGGGATTCGTCGCTGCTTGAATTCGCGATACAGGTTGCCGAACTGATGCTGGCCCACTTCGAGGATCGCGAGGATGGCGGCTTCTTTTTTACAGCGGATGATCACGAAGCGCTGATTCACAGGCCGAAACCGCTGGCTGACGAAGCGGTGCCTTCCGGCAACGGCATCGCCGCGTTTTCGCTGCAACGACTGGGCTTTCTGCTTGGAGATACCCGCTACCTCGATGCTGCGGAACGAGCCTTGCGCGCCAGCTGGCGCGCCATCACGGAGTATCCGCACGGCCACGTCAGTCTCCTCACCGCACTTGAGGAATATCTGCAGCACCCGGAGATCATAGTGATTCGCGGAGACGCAGAGGAGATAAACCGATGGCGCGACGCTGCAGCAAGGCTGTACGCGCCGCGACGACTGGTCTTTGCAATAGATGCGGATGCGCCGGATCTTCCTGGCGCACTCAGTTTCCGGGCTGCAATAAACGGCGAGACAGTTGCCTATCGATGCCTGGGTACGCACTGTGAAATGCCAGTGACGACATGGGAAGCACTCGCCGTCCAGTTGAGTGAATCAGCCGCAGAATGAATCGACTTAATTGGATCTGACCGAGCAGACCGTGCCGTTAGGCGCCGAGCAACGCAACCACGAGAAAGCCCAGGTAATTTCCTAACACGAGGCCGACGGAACCGATCAGTATAGCGGGCAACTCGAGATCGCCCCGGCCGAGGCTGCGCGCCAGCGCCAGCGCCGACGTACCACCACCAATGTTCGCCTGTGACGCAACCGCTGCGGTCGCGAGGTCGTACTTGAAGAGTCGCGCGGCACCAAAGACGAGCGCGCCGTGAACAGCGACCAGGATGACAACAAAGGTACCGAGTACCGGTGCGAGCTGCCCCATCTTTGCTAACGCCTGCACGTCACACAGCGCGCCGATAACGCTCAGGAACAGGTAGACGGCAAACAGACCCAGCAGGCGGGCTCCCCGCAGGCGCTGCACGAACGGAAACTGCGCAAGAGCCAGGGCGAGCGTCGTCAGAATCAGTGTCGATGGGATAGCAATCCCCGTTGTGTCATTCAATAGCTCGGCTGTGGTGTTTGCGATTGCCACACCGGCAATACCGAGCCCGATGACGAGAGACATGTCGAACACCGTGGTCGTCTCGATTTCATCGTCGACGGGCAAGTCAGCGTCTGCCGTCTTCGATGCCGCTGCCGGAGCTGGCCAGAAACCCGCCAGCAACCGCGGCAGCGCGACACAGGCAATCATCCATACCGTCGTCATCGCATTGTCGACCGCGGCGGCACCAGCATACAGCGCCGGACTCTCGACGACGCCGTACTCCAGCGCTACGGCGTTGAAATTGACACTGCCACCGATATACGTGCCGGTGAACATCCCGGCCAGCGCCGCGTGCAATTCACCGAAAGCCTGTTGCCCGCCAACCGCCCAATGTCCGATGACGACGCCGAGCGTTGTGCCAAACGCACCAACCAGAAACAACACCAGGCTCGGCGTACCGACGCGAATGACACTCTTCAGGTCCACCAGCAACAGCAGCCAGAAAATACCCAGCGGAGCGATGTACTCAAAAATCACGCCATATACCGGCGTGGCGGAACCATACACCGGAATGATCCCGACGTTCGTAGCCAGCGCCGTGAGCACGATAACGAGGAGCGCCGCGCCCAGGTGACGCATCCAGGTGCGGCGTGCAAGCCACTCCGACAGCGCGACCAGCGCAATCAGCACGGCAATTACGGACAGGGTTTCAGTGAACATGTGCGGCAGTGTGGCATTGCGCCGGCGCGCTGCACAAGCCGACGCGTATCAGCCCCCTCCGTCCGCTCCACGTCGAGCATTTCGAATGGTACAGTTGGGCACCTTGCGACGCTTGAAATGGGGATCAGAAATGTCCAGGCAAATCTTTGCTATTGCAGTGCTGCTGGCAGCGCTCGTTTCGGCTTGCGGCGGCACAGACGATGCCACCGAAAATCAGGCAGGGGTGAATGACGTATCGGTGTCCAAACCCGGAGTAACAGCTGTCGATGCGGCCCGCCTGGTCGCAGCCAACGACGAGTCATCGAACTGGCTCTCCCACGGACGCACCTACGACGAACAGCGCTTCAGTCCTCTGGACTCGATTAACCGCGAAAATATTGGCGAACTCGGCCTGGCCTGGTACTTCGATGTACCGACACAGCGCGGTATGGAAGCCACGCCGATCGTGGTCGACGGCCGCATGTACGTGACGGGGTCCTGGAGCATCGTATACGCGCTGGAAGCTGCAACCGGTAAAGAGCTGTGGCGCTACGACCCGCAGGTACCGAAGTCCTGGGCACAATATGCCTGTTGCGACGTCGTCAATCGCGGCGTCGCCGTCTGGGGCGACAGCGTGTTCGTTGGCACGCTGGACGGTTACCTCGTGGCCATCGATGCGAAAACCGGTGTCGAACGCTGGCGTACGGACACGATTAACCGACAAACGCCCTACACGATCACCGGCGCTCCGCGTGTCATCAACGGACTCGTCATTATCGGCAACGGCGGCGCAGACTACGGCGTCCGTGGCTATGTCAGCGCCTACGATGCGGACAGCGGCGAGATGCGCTGGCGCTTTTACACCGTGCCTGGCAATCCCGAAGACGGTTTCGAAAACGAGGTTTTGGAGGAAGCCGCAGCCACCTGGAATGGCGAGTGGTGGAAGTACGGCGGCGGCGGCACGGTCTGGGACTCGATGGCCTACGATGCGGATCTTGACCTCCTGTACGTGGGCGTCGGCAACGGCTCGCCGTGGGACCAGAATGTGCGCAGCCCCGGCGGCGGCGACAACCTGTTCCTGTCTTCCATCGTCGCGCTGCGGCCGGATACGGGCGAGTACGTGTGGCACTACCAGACGACCCCTGGCGACAACTGGGACTTCACGGCTACGCAGCAAATGATCCTCGCCAGTCTCGAGATCGACGGGAAGTCGCGAAAGGTGCTGATGCAGGCACCGAAAAACGGCTTCTTCTACGTCCTGGACCGAACCAACGGCGAGCTGATCTCGGCCGAGCCTTACGTCACCGTGCTGTGGGCGACCGGTGTCGACAAGTCGACGGGTCGTCCTGTCGAAGTACCGGAGGCCCGCTACGGTGAAACGCCGGTCCTCATCGCGCCGACCGGACTTGGTGGCCATAACTGGCACTCCATGGCATTTAGCCCGACATCGCAGCTGGTATTCCTGCCGTCACAGGACCTGGCGTCGCTGTACGCTGCGGAGCCCGAGTTCGAGTTCACCGAAGGTTTCTGGAACGGCGGCACAGAGTTCGAAAATCTGCAGTTTCCCGATGATCCCGCGGTCGTCGCCGAAATCATGAAAACCATGACCGGCCAGCTCGTTGCATGGGACCCGGTCTCGCAACGCGAAGTATGGCGTTACCAGCATGCCGGCCCCTGGAACGGTGGCGTTCTGGCAACCGCCGGCGGCCTGGTCTTCCAGGGGAGTTCGATCGGCGAATTTGCCGCCTATGACGGCGGTAGCGGCAAGCGACTTTGGCAGTTTCCTGCGCAGACCGGAATCGTCGCCGCACCGGTCAGTTATGCCGTCGATGATCAACAGCATGTCGCGATTGCCGCCGGCTGGGGCTCCATTTTTGCGCTGCTTGGCGGCAAAGGTGCCGCAGCACTCGGGCAAACGAACAACAGCCGTATTCTTGCCTTTCGTCTCGGTGGCGATGAGGTGCTGCCTGCGCTCGCAGCAGCTGAACCCCGTCCATTTCCCAAACCCCCCGTCAGCGATGCTGACGATGCCCAGGTAGCCAGGGGCAAGGATATCTACTATGAGCGCTGCACCGTCTGCCACGGCGCAGGCGTAATCAGCGGCGGGGTGCTACCCGATCTGCGTCGCCTGACAGCGGAAAAGCACGAAATCTGGGAGGCGATCGTTCGCGGCGGCATGCTGCGCGAATTGGGCATGCCGGCATTCGGGCAAATCCTGAGCCAGGAAGACAGCGATGCGGTGCAAGCCTTCGTTATCGAACGAGCAAGCCTGGCCTACGCAGCGCAAGCGGCGGCCGAAAACTAGGGATACGAAGTAAGCACGTTACCCGTCGCGGGCAGGATACTCCTGGAATTGGGGCCTTCAAACGCGACGGGCAATGCTTCTATGCGCATGCCGGCATTGCGCTGCACCGCAAAATGCAGATGTGGGCCACTGGAAAAGCCGGTGTTGCCTGAATCCGCAATGTACTGGCCGGCACGCACGCGCTCGCCAGCTCGCACGCGTATCGAGTTCCAATTCAGGTGTGCATACACGGCAAAGGTGCCGTCGTCATGCAGGATGCGCACGATATTCGCCGCGTGCAGATGCTCGTTGATGTCCGTGCCACCCTTGAAATTGTTGCCGATCACCTCGAAGACGATACCGCCGCGGGCGGCAAGCACGTCGGTTCCAATCGGCATCGCGATATCAATTGCGTGCTCGCTGTCCGCAGACACGTGCGTCACGTTATCCGGAAACGCCTGCGTGATCGGATAGTTAGCCGCGGCAACGAAAGGTGCGCGATAGCCTTTTGCCGCGTAATGCACGGCGTCCGGATCCCCGGGCATATAGTCGAATTCGTAATCAAGCTGCGGCATTCCGGCACCCGCCAGCACGGGCAGCGTCAGCAATGTGCGATCACTGCGTGGCGGCACGAGCCACTTCATGGCCTTCTCTGGCAGCGAGTAGTCAACACCGGAAAGCGTCGTTATCAGGATGCCAATCTCGACCGGGGCATACAAACCGTTGTGCGCCACAACACGCACTTCATTGCCGACGAGCTGATGAGTCACTGTCACCGTCGCGCGCGACGGCGCCAGGCTTCAGGCTTCGCACCTCAACCGGCTCGCCACCGGCGGGCGCTCTGTCCGTGTAAACCCAGTTGCCGTTGTCGTCGCGGTATTTGTAAAGCGATTGCGCGGAAGCCGGCACCCATGCGCACAGAAGCAGTGCCACGAGAGGCACGGCCAGGTAAAGTCTGCGCTGCAGCTCAGGTGCCAAAAGCAATACGCCTCCAACCGTCGTCGGTTCGCCGGATTTCGTAGGCCGGCCAATACTGATTATCGAGCTTCAACGTGATGACCTCGACAGTGTCGTTCCATGTTACGGTTTTCACGCGCACGGATTCGCGGTGCTCAATGCCCCGCACAACGTCGATAAATGCCTGCAGATCCGGCGTCGGCGTCTCGTTAACTTCGACAACACGTCGTCCGGCCCACAGACCGTAACGCGTCGCGGGCGAACCGTAACTGAAGTAGGCGACGTACACGCCATCAGTGTCGACGCCGCGCTGCGCCGCCATGGCGCGATGCGGATCCTGCAGCAGCGCTCCGGCCCAGGAAATAGCACGCTCGATACCATGGCCATCGAGTGCCGCCGTCTGCACGGTAATCTCACGCACCGCGTCATTCCGCCAGACCGTCACAACGACCTCCGGCTTTTGTACCGCCTCTTCCAGCGCCCTGAACGACGTGACTACTGTGCCGTCAATAGCCAGCACCATATCGCCGTTCTGCAGCAGCTTCGACGCTGGCGAGCCCGCCACCAGGCGCGTAATACTCAGTGCCCTGCGCCGCGCCGGGTTGTTTTCTTCAAGACGCGCGACCCAGTCTTCGTCGACGCCCATCTTGCGTGCGGCGAATAGCGGCGCGTAGACAAACTCGGCCTCGAGCGAATAGAACGGCCGGCCCTCGCGCACCGTTTCTACGAATTGCTTGACGACCTCGCTGCCGACACCGCGATTAAACTGTGCCGCATCGCCACCCGACTGCAATACGAAGCTCGACCAGGTCGCGGCAACGCGACCTTTCTTGTCGACGAGCACGCCATCGACCTCGTTTGGCGCGTTGACCAGTGATATCCCCTCGATATTGGAGTCCCGGAACCGCAAGGTCCTTGAGAGCGGCAACAGCAGAGGCTCGACCGATGACACCGTACTGCGCTGATGCACGAGTTGGTGGTCGGCCTTGATTCCTACAACCCAGACATCGTCGCCCGGCTCGAGCGGCGCCGTATTGAAAATCGCCTGCTTGACCGGTGTCGAGCCAATGCTCGCCGGGTCATAAGAAATAATCGCGAAATTATGCAGCGGGTGTAGCTGCTCAATTTTTCCCTGGACTTCCAGCGATCCCGCGAACGTAACGGTTACATCGCCAATGGCAATCGGTACCGTATTACGATCGACGAGTACGTAGCCGCGTTCCTTGTCTACGATCAGTCCCGTACCGTAGTAGTGCCGCTCAGATACGCCGGAAAGCGTGTAGGGCAGATCGAACGTCACGACCACCAGTGAGGGTGCGATCGCATTGACCGTAGCATCGGCATGTTTCGTCAACCGCGTACTGCTGACTTTCACCGGCTCGGGCGGCGGCCCGTCGGCGAGATCCCGGCAAGGCCAGTAGCCAAGCGCGTCGTCTCGTGCGCAGCGCCGTGCCGGATACCAGGTCCGGTCCATTTGCAGCAGCCGAACGATCGAATTCTGCGGGTTCTCCATCGTGACGTAGCGCACGAGCGCTCGCTCGCCATCTGCCAGGCCGTTTAGAACGTTTTCGAAATCGTCCAGGTCGCGGACAGATTCCCCATCCATTTCGACGATGACCGCTCCTCGCGGTATGGCGCTCTTCGACAACAGGTAGCCCGGATTGGCCACATACACACCGTCCGCTGCGCGATTGTAATGGCGCGCCTGCTGGTACGAGAGCCTGTTTACAATGGCGTCGCCGAATTCCAGATACTCATCAGGCGTTATCGAATGCAGGTCATCAACCCGCACGCCTGTCGCGATATGTTTGCCACCGCGTTCCAGCTCGATCGCTATTTCGGCGCCGACCTTATTGTCGAGGATCGCAGCCAGCGGCACGAATTCAGTTACAAGCTGGCCATCGATACGAAGAACGATGTCGCCCGGCGCCAGGCTTCCCGCCGCCGGTGAGCCGGGAATGACCTGGTCGACGACCAGCATGCCCGTCTGCTTCGGAAACGAAGACCGAGCGAGACGCTCCGATTCTTCTGTCAGCCCAAGGCGCCGAAGTTCATCGTAAGGTTTGCTCTGAAATGTCGTTTGCAGCGTGCCACGAGTCACTGCTGAACCGGCCTGCAATTCACGCAAAGCCCGCTCGATTCTGTCCAGCGGTAGAAAGAAGCTGCTGGCGGCGGAGCTATTGGCGCCCGCGTTCAGCGCGACGACTTCGCCATCGATATTTACGACCGGCGAGCCCGACGACCCGCCTGACGTACCGGACGCCGCCTGCAGGTAGAAGGTGTTGAAATCGTTGTACTTGCCACGACCGTATTCCGGCGCCTTCCGATCGAGGCGTGCAATCGTGCCGGCGAGAATCGAAAGTTGTTCGCCGGCGTCATTTCCAATGACACGAATTTCCTTGCCAATTCCTGCCCCTTGCGGCGCCAGAGGCAGCGTCACAGGCTTTATGTAATGCAATTCCGCGGGATCGTAGCGAAAAAAACCGAAGTCATGCACCGGGTCACGGTACACCGGCGTTAGCCGAACCTCCTCGTTATTCCTGAATACAGCCTCGGCGATGACCGGCCCCGGCGTCACAACATGGCGATTGGTAAGAATCAGACCGCGCTCGGCATCCACAACAAAGCCGGTCGCCTGGCTGGAGCTGTTCCACTCCGTATCAAAGGCGCGTGTACTGTCAATGCGTATGGATACAACGCCGGACGAGATCCGCTCCAGCGTTTCGGTCCAGGCCGTATCTTCGGCCGCACTCGACGCAACGCTTAAAAATAGCGTAGCGACTGCCGCCAGAATCCTGCCGTATCTCATATCCACCCTGATTGCTTGCTGGGACGACTTCCCGCTTATGTCTTATTCTGGACTGCTTGCGGGTAAGCCGGTTCCCTATTTGAGCAAAATCAGAGGCCGGGCGCGACCTCGATTAGTCGGGTCGGTAGGCGAGATTCAGCTCCCGGGCCGCCTTGACATCATCCAGTCGTCGCACCGGCATCTTGTAAGGGGCTTCCTTATAGGTAACGCCCTCCTCTTTCGCCGCCCTTACGATGTCGATCATCGCGGCGACAAAACCGTCCAGTGTTTCCTTACTTTCGGTTTCCGTGGGTTCGATGAGCAGGCATTCGGGGACCAGCAGCGGGAAATACGTGGTCGGTGCGTGGTAATTGCGGTCGAGCAGCGCCTTGGCAACATCCATGGCCGTCAGCTGTACCGACTTGGATTCGTGCTTTAGCGTCACAATGAACTCATGGCTTGCCCGGCGCCCGGGATAAGCCAGCTCAAAACCGGCGTCACGCAGCTTCGTCATCAGGTAGTTGGCGTTCAACGTCGCGTATTCGGCGATACGTTCCATGCCGTCGCGACCGATCATGCGCATGTAGACATACGCGCGCAGCAGAACGCCCGCGTTGCCCATGAATCCGGAGAGGCGGCCGATGCTCTGTGGCAGATCCTCTTCCGCAAGCCAGCCATAGACCTCTTTGCCGTCGACCTCGCTCTTGCCCACCACGGGAATCGGCATGAAGGGCAACAGCCGATCATTGACGCCGACCGCACCGGACCCGGGACCGCCACCGCCGTGCGGCGTCGAGAAAGTCTTGTGGAGGTTCATGTGGATGACATCGAAGTCCATGTCTCCGGGCCGCACCTTGCCGAGAATGGCGTTCAGGTTTGCGCCGTCGTAATAGAGCAGGCCACCGGCCTCGTGAACCAGGTCGGCTATGTCCTTGATGTGTCGCTCAAACACGCCCAGTGTGGACGGGTTGGTAAGCATGATTCCAGCCGTCGTGGGGCCGAGAACGGCCTTGAGGGCTTCGATATCCACATCGCCATCAGGCCCGGTTCGTATTTCCCTGACCTTGCAGCCGCACATTGTTGCCGTGGCAGGATTGGTGCCATGCGCTGCATCAGGAACGATAATTTCGGTCCTGTCGTGATCACCACGCGCTTCGTGGTAGGCCTTGATCATCGCCACACCGGCGAGTTCACCTTGCGCACCCGCCATCGGCGTCAGCGACACGCCTTTCATTCCGGTCACTTCCTTGAGCATCTCCTGCAGCTCGAACATGCAGGTCAGAAAGCCCTGTCCGTGCGTTACCGGGCCCAGCGGGTGCCGGCCGGCAAACTCGGGCAGTAGTGCCAGCGTGTTGCAGGCGCGCGGGTTGTATTTCATCGTGCACGAACCCAGCGGATAAAATTGTGTATCGATTGAAAAGTTCTTCTGTGACAGGCGCGTGAAGTGTCGTACTACCTGTAGTTCGCTGGCCTCAGGCAGGCGCGGTTTGTCATCACGCAGGAACTTGTCGGGGATGGCAGTAGCCGCAGAATCCTCCGGAGCCTGCGCGAACGCACGACGACCTGATCGGGACTTCTCGAAAATCAGTTTACTCATCGATATCTATTCCGAGCGCGCGAAACGCCGCGCCATAATTGGGTTCAGTAGTAATGTCTTCAATCATCTCACTGTGAACGACAGTGTTATTTTCATCCAGCACGACTACCGCCCGCGAAAACATACCCGCGAGTGGGCCATCGATGATCATCACGCCATAGTTCTGACCGAAACCACCGTGACGAATCGCGGACAATCCGACAACGTGCTTCAGACCGTGTTCTTTATGAAAGCGTTGATGTGCGAACGGCAAATCGTACGACACCATCAGCAACGCCAGGTCGTCGCGTTCGCCGGCAAATCGTTCGAACTTGACGACCGACTCGGCACACACGGAAGTGTCGATGCTGACGAAGATGTTCATGATCTTTCGCATGCCCATCCAGTTCGCCAGGGAAACATTCTGCAGGTTCGTATTGACCAGCGATACGTCGGGCGCACGGCTACCGACAGCCGGCAGATCACCGGCGGTTCGATAGGAAGCGTGTTCGAATTGTATTTTTGCCACGTTTGTTTCCCCGGGCCTATGCGGCCATTACTTCTGCGAACGCCGCGATACTCGAGTCGATATCGGCGGCTGTCTTGGTTTCGGTAACGCAGACGAGCAATGCGTCTGTCGATGCGTAGTTCGTAAGATCGAAACCGCCGAGGATGTTTTTCCCGGCGAGCGCTGCGAGCACCGGCGCGACTGGCCGATCCAGTTTCAGCGCAACCTCATGGAAAAACGATCCGGCGTAAAGCCGTTCGATACCGTCGATCGCGCAAAGACCCTCGACGAAGCGCGTCGTGTTGGCGTGCGATGTACGGGCGACGCGGGCAAGCCCCTCAAGACCGAGCAGTGACATGTGTATGGTCGCCGCCGTTACCATCAGCCCCTGGTTGGTGCAGATGTTGGAGGTCGCTTTTGTACGCCGAATGTGTTGTTCGCGCGCTTGAAGGGTCAGCGCGAAGCCCGGATTGCCTTCGAGGTCCGTGGTGCGACCAACGATACGTCCTGGCATCTGCCGTACGTGCTGCTGTTTACACGTCATGAAACCGAAATACGGCCCGCCCGATGACAGCGGTACACCCAGCGGCTGGCCCTCACCGATGGCAACATCTGCTCCCGCTTCGCCCCAGTGCCCGGGAGCCTTCAGCAACGCAAGCGACACAGGATTCACGATGCCGATAAGCAGTGCGGATTGCGCATGCGCCCAATCGGTAAGGCGATCGACGTCTTCGAGTGTGCCCGGGAACGACGGTTGCTGCACCACGACAGCGACCGGATTCTGGCCGTCCTGAAGCTGATCGAACGCGACATTGCCGGTAGCCGGGTCGACCGGCAGGCGCTGAAAGGTCAAGCCCTGACTGCTGGCTATAGCCGACGCAACCTGCTCGTAAACGGGATTGACGCCGGGTGCGAGCAGTACGAGTCCGGTCTTTACGCGCCGATTCGTTCGCACTGACATCAACGCGGCTTCAGCCAGGGCTGAAGCGCCGTCGTACAACGATGCATTGCTGACGTCCAGACCGGTCAACTCCGTGATCATCGTCTGATATTCATAAATGACCTGCAACGTGCCCTGGCTCGCCTCGGCCTGATACGGCGTGTAGGCACTGTAGAACTCGCCGCGAGTCGCAATATCCCAAACGGCGGCCGGGATGTGATGCTCGTACGCGCCGGCACCGATGAAACAGAGCGGTGAACCATCCATCGCAGCTCGTTCCCGCATGAGCCGCGAGACTTCCATTTCATTGTGTGCCTCGGGGATCCCGTAAAGATGCTCGATACGCAGTTCCGCAGGGATCTCGTCAAACAGGTCCTCTATGGAATCTGCACCGATCGCCGCCAGCATTTCCTGGGTGTCTTTTTCTGTGTGGGGTATGAATGGCATTTCCGGCTACTCAGTCGTCAAGTGAGTCGAGTAGTTGCTGGTAGGCGTCGGGCGTCAGCAACTCACTTTCGTCGATGTCATCGGAAGGCGTCATTCGCACGATCCATCCCTCCTCGTAGGGGTCGTTGTTTATCTTCTCGGGATCGTCCGCCAGATCTTCGTTGATTGCGACGATGCTCCCTGCGATCGGGGCATAAACGTCGGAAGCTGCCTTGACGGATTCGACGACGGCCATTTCACCACCGTTTTCGACCTCCTGTCCGACCTCGGGCAATTCGACATAAACGAGGTCGCCCAACGACGTTGCGGCATGCTCCGTGATTCCGATAGTGACCGTGCCATCGTCCTCGCGGCGTAACCATTCGTGGTCATTCGTGAAGAGAAGGTCTCCCGGCAATTCATTCATCTTGCTACTCCCATGTTATTTAATCGGCAGCGACGTCAGACGTCGATGCGAATCTGCCCGTTACGAACAAACGGCGTCTTGACAATTCGAACGTTCAGCAGCTTACCCCTGACATCGACCTGGGCACGATCGTAGTCGCCCGCCGGCAAGCGCGCCAACGCGATTGAACCCTCGATGGTCGGCGAAAACCCGCCGCTGGTAATTTCTCCTTCACCGACACCTTCCACGACCACCCGCTGGTGGTTCCGCAGTACGCCGCGATCCTCCAGTAGCAGGCCAACGAAGCGCCGTCTTGCACCCGAGTCGCGCAGCGCCTCCAAAGGACCGCGACCGATAAAGTCCCGATCGGCGGGCTCCCATGCGACGGTCCATTCCAGACCCGCCTCGAGCGGCGATATCGACTCATCCATGTCGGAGCCATACAGGTTCATCGCTGCCTCAAGGCGCAGCGTATCGCGCGCTCCCAGGCCGCAGGGCGCGGCGCCGGCTTGTATCAGCCCCTCCCACATTGCCGGCGCAGCAGCCGCAGGCAGAACGATCTCCCAGCCATCCTCGCCGGTGTACCCGGTGCGCGCGATAAATGTATCGTCGGCCTGCAGGCCGTTGAAAGGCTTCAGCGCCAACGCCGCATCACGCCATTGTGAACCGACCAGCGGCGCGGCGAGTTCACGGGCGTCAGGGCCCTGTACCGCAATCATCGCCAGTTCGTCGCGTTCGACGACGTCCACGTCAAAGGCGGCAGCTTGCTCCCGGATCCAGGCAAGATCCTTTTCACGCGTCGCTGCGTTGACAATCAAGCGGTACCCGGTATCGGCCATGAAGTAGATAATCAGGTCGTCGATCACACCACCGTCCGGATTAAGCATGCAGGTATAAAGAGCCTTGCCGTAGTCCTTTAGCTTCGCGACATCGTTGGCGACGAGACGCTGCAGGAACTCGCGGACGCGTGCACCGCTGAGATCGACGATAGTCATGTGCGACACATCAAAGATACCGGCTTTGCTGCGCACCGCATGATGTTCTTCTTTTTGCGATCCGTAGTGCAGCGGCATATCCCAGCCACCGAAATCGACGATGCGCGCATTCGCGTCAAGGTGCTTCTGATACAGCGGCGTTCTAGAACCCATAGTGCTTGCTCAACGTTGGTAACCGGCAAAAAAATAGGGGCGGCAGGCCGTCAAGCCTGCCGCCCCTCTGTCCTTTGCTACCTGAGAGATCAAAGGCTGCCGCTATATTGGCGGCTGCCGCATACCCCTTCGGTGGGCCGTTTGGCCGCTCTCCAGAGCTGATCAGCGTACGCAGTCCTTCTGCCTGAGCGTTTCCGAGCGTGTTGCGCCTTCGGCGCCTCGATTGAACGAGGTCTCTTCTATGCACGCTATTGATCAGTGTCGGAATAATAGCCAATGCCCGGCCCGGTTGCCAGCCGGGACGCTGGCGGTGACAATGCGCCCAGAATTCAACCCGCGGACACGGTATGACACGACTCAAAACTGCGCTGGTAACCCTCGTGCTGCTCGCCTCGGGCCCGGCATTTGCCGAAGCCGAGGCGGATTTCAAGTCGCTCCTGGACGATCATTGGGAATGGACGTTGAGCAACAACCCGATGCTGGCCTCCTCACTTGGCGATCGCCGCTTCAATAGTCAGTGGCAGGATCAGAGCCTTGCGGCGCACGAGCGCCGCCACGGTGAGACGCGCGAATTCCTGCAGCGTGTTTACGCGATCGAACGCAGCGCACTGTCGGAGAGCGACCAGCTCAACTACGAGCTCTTCCGCCGCCAGCTCCAGGATGAGGTCGATCTGTCCCGCTTCCGCGGCCACCTCATGCCGTTCTCACACCAGGGCGGCGTACAAAATCTCGAAAATGCAACCAACCGACTGCGTTTCACAACCGTGCGCGACTTTGAGGACTGGATTGCTCGTATGGCCAGCGTCGATGCGCTCGTCGATCAGCACATCGAACTCGCGGAGGCAGGTCGCAAAGGCGGCCTGGTTGCACCCAGGGTGCTAATGCAGCGCATCGCGCCGCAACTTGCCCTGCAGCTCGTCGATAGCCCGGAAGAAAGCCCCTTTTATCGCCTGTTCGAAGAAATGCCAGAAGCCATTTCGGCTAAAGACCAGCAACGCTTGCGTGCAACGGCTATCGAGACGATCGATAAGACCATTCTGCCGGCCTACAGGAAGCTTGATCGCTATTTCACGCAGAAGTACCTGCCCGCATCGCGGAGCAGCATCGGCCAGGCCGCGCTGGAAGATGGCGAAGCCTGGTACGAACTGTTGGCACGTTCGTACACGACCACACGAATGACGCCTGATGACATTCATCGTGTCGGACTCGACGAGGTAAAGCGCATCCGCCGTGAGATGGCAGCAATAATCGAAGAGCTTCAGTTTAAAGGCAGCTTCCAGGACTTCCTGATGTTTCTGCGGACGGACCCACAGTTCTATTTTGACGATCCGGACGAACTCTATGAAGCCTACCTGGCCACCAGCAAGCGCATAGACCCGGAACTCGTGAAACTGTTTGGCGTGTTACCCAGAATGCCGTACGGCGTGAAACCCATACCGGACTCGATCGCGCCGGACACGACGACCGCGTACTACTCCCGTCCGGCGGCCGACGGCAGCCGTGCGGGCATCTACTGGGTCAACCTCTACAAGCCAGAGGTTCGCCCGAAATATGAAATCGAGGTACTCAGTGTTCACGAAGCGATGCCGGGACACCACCTGCAAATCGCGCTGCAACAGGAACTGGGGGATATGCCGATGTTCCGGCGATTTCTCGGCTTCACCGCGTTCGTCGAGGGATGGGGTCTATACAGCGAACGCCTCGGCTACGACCTCGGGCTGTACGAGGATCCCTACTCTCGTTTTGGACAACTCACCTACGACATGTGGCGTGCGGTGCGCCTGGTTGTCGATACCGGCATGCATTACAAAGGCTGGACGCGGCAGCAGGCTATCGATTTTTTCAAGGATAATGCTGCCAAGACCGAGCATGACATCGTCAATGAAATCGATCGCTACATCAGCTGGCCGGGACAGGCGCTTGCCTACAAGATCGGGCAACTGAAAATCTTGTCTTTACGAGAGCGCGCCGAACGGCGGCTCGGCGAGCGCTTCGATATCCGCTCATTCCATGATCACCTGCTCGGTGCCGGCGCGCTGCCCCTCGACCTGCTGGAACTTCGCATGGATGCCTGGCTCGCGGCACAGCCGTAGCGTTTCTTATCCGCAGGCAGCAAGCAGCACAAGAACGACCGTGAGAATCGGCAGCCTGCTGATCATGGCATGCCCCCATCAGCACTGCCTTTGTTAGCAGGAAATTCCCGGCGCGCGAAAGCGGCGCGCACGGCCGGGGACGCCGCGGAATCGTAGTGCGCTTCAACGCAAGCGATGCGATCGCTGAGACCGGCACGATTTGCGATCTGGATATTCAGCCCGGGTCGCGCATTCATCTCGAGCATCAGCGGGCCGCGATCATTGTCAATGACCATGTCAACGCCGAGATAGCCGAGCCCGGTGACGTCGTAACCGCGCGCGGAGGACTCGAGGATGAAATCCCACATTGGAATCTGCAGCCCGGCGATTAACGCACCGGTATCCGGATGTTCGTCGACAATCTCGTTACCCAACACGCCAGTCAAGGTTTTTCCTGCACTCAGATCCACGCCCGCACCGACCGCTCCCTGGTGCAGATTGGCTTTGCCATCCGAAGCCCTGGTGGGCAATCGCACCATTGCCATGATCGGATAGCCACGGTACACGATGACCCGAACATCCGGGACGCCCTGGTAACTGACGTCGGCGAACGTGGGATCGAAATGAACACAGTACTCGATCAGCGCCACATCACGGCTTCCGCTCAGACTGTATTGGCCGCTGACCGTATTGGAAATATGGTGGAGGATCTCGCCTTCGGAGACGAACACGCCACTGCTCAGGCGATACGTATCGCGTTTTCGTTTGCTGCGACCGGTAACGACGATGATTCCATCGCCGCCGCTGCCGCGCGCCGGCTTGATTACGAAAGATTCCTGATCGCGGACAATCTCCGAGAATGTTCGCACCTCGCCCTGATTCGTGATAACGCCATACAGATCGGGAACCGCCATACCGGCTTTTAGTGCGAGCTCTTTGGTCAGGACCTTGTCATCGACCAGCGGGTAGAGATGTCGCGGGTTCAGGCGCGCGATGTAGTCTGCATTGCGCTCGTTGAGCCCTAGCACGCCGACCTCGTGAAGTTTGCGAGCCGCGGCAAACATCAGCTGGTCGAGAGGGCGCGGAAACGCTTCAATTCGGACAGGCGGTAACCCGTATACCGACCGGCAAGAATGACCATCGCAAGGACCAGCAGCAACAGCTCGGGAAACGTGAAAATAAGGTGCTCAAGCCAGGCCATGTCCATAAATATGTAAGCCACGATGGCGACGACAATACTGCCGGCACCGGCGCGCATTGCGTCGGCGGCGCCGCGCTCTTCCCAAACCACTGACATGCGTTCGATCGTCATGGCGATGATTACCATCGGAAACAGCGCGACTGACAGCCCTGTTTCCAGCCCCAGCCGGTGCGACGTCAGGCTGATGAAGAGCATCAGAATAACCACCACGATGAGCACAGCGCTAAGCCGCGGCACCAGCAGCAGGCGTAGCCGATCCAGCAGGAATCGAATAGTGAGCCCTAGCGCGACCAGTGTCGTAAACAGGATGACGCCCCATAGCAGCTGAGTTTCACGAAAAGCGAGGGCGATTAGCACCGGCATGAACGTACCGAACGCATCTATGCCGATAAAGTTGCGCATCAACACCATGATCAGGGCGCCGATCGGTATCATCAGCAAGACGCTGTAGACCGCCTGCGTCTGTATTGGCAGGCTGTATAAAGAAAAATCCACCGCGAATGCATCGCGCTGAGAAGCCTGGGTTTCGGCGATTGCAACGGCGTCGAAGTAGTTTTGTTGAATCGCAAAACTCACTTCGACGTTACTGCCTCCTTCCACGTTAACGATCCGCTCGTTGCCTCGCCACCAGACAAGAAAGCGATCCGGCAGACGCTCTTCGGCGGTCATGGGATTGAAGTACCGCCATTGATCGCCGTCGTGCACCTCCAGCCATGCCACGAGATCAGCGCTTCGTTGACGCCCGGCGAGCGCAAAACCACGCACCATACGTGCCGGAATACGCGCTGCAGCCAGGACCGTTGTGACGACGCCGACGAAGTCCGCGTTCGAATCGACGCCGGACATCAGGAGTTCCACGTTCGGATCGGGCGACGGGTCATTCATTCGTCGCAGCAGTTCGGTTGTAAACGATGTGGTATCGGCTGAATGATCGCGCACGTCGGACACCAGCACGTCGACGGCGGTTTTCAGGGGCTCATTGATCACGGGCATCGGCGGAAACGGTGGCGTGGTGTCTTCCTGGTCGACGCTGTCGTCCTCGTAGACCGAGATCCGGTAGTAGATTGTCTGCTGGCCATCCGCGCGCCGTATCGCCCACTGGGCCTCACGGCCGCCGCTGCCATAGTTGAGTGTGAAACCGTAACCGCGCGATACCGAATTCTCGTTGAGCATCCGAAAACCCGGCGTCAACGTCGGTACGTGCAACTGCACTTTGATCGATCCCGGCCCGCTATCGAATCGAACCGATGACTCAATCGTCCAGACCGGCGCTTCCTGGTTCTCGCTCACCGGGAAGCCCAGCACCTGCCACTTGTAGACAAACATCGACAAGCCGATCCCCGTCAGCAATGCCGCGAGCACGTAGACGTAACGCTGCTTCATTGACTCCCCCTATTACGGCGTCAGTTAACGCCCAACGCTACCTTGACGGCGCGTTCTCGTATCGGACCGCTGCGATTAAACATCCGCATTCCCATGATCCGTAATTCTGTGACAAGACGGGAGTCTGTCGTAAACAGCCGGTTGAGGCCAGCAGTGAAGTGCAGCATGGTCGAATTTGCGCCCTTGCGCGCTCGCTCGTAACGCCGCAGCACCGGCAGGTCACCCGGGTGCAGACCCTGCTGCATCGCGGTTTCGAGGACGCCGGCGAGACATTCAACATCCTGCAGACCGAGATTTGCGCCCTGACCGGCGAGCGGATGAATAGCGTGCGCAGCGTCGCCGATCAGCACAACCCCCGGCATAGCGTAGCGCTCTGCATGCTGGGCACCCAGAGGAAAGGCGCCTCGCGGGCCATTTACCGACAATGTGCCAAGCAGGTAGTCGGATGCTTCGGTCAACATCTCGCCGAGTTCTTCGTCGGTCGCGTCGAGAGCGCGACTCGCGACGTCCGGTCTCGTGGACCAGACGACCGAAATATCGCCATTCGCCAGCGGCAGCATTCCTAACGGGCCATCACGCAGGAAGCATTGCCACGCCGTTGCCTGATGATCGTGTTGCGGTGTGAGATGTGTCACGAAGGCGGTCTGATCAAACGGCCATTGGCGAGCCTCGATGCCTACAGCCTCGCGCACGAAAGATCGCGACCCGTCCGCACCGATGATCAGATCAGCGGACCGCTTGATACCATCTTCGAATTCGATGGCGTATTGAGATCCGTCCGCCTGAAGCGAACGTATCCGGCTGTCGAACCTGAGCTCAACGTCCGCAGCATCAAGCTGACGCAGCAGCGCATCCTGCAACACCACGTTTTCAACGATGAAACCCAGCTGTGGGACGGCGAATTCGGCCGCCTCGAAGCACAGGGCCGAGGGGCTGTCGGGCGCATCGGTCTCGTCCCAGACGCGCATACACTCATACGGGCTTAGCCGGCTTTCATTTATCTGCTGCCATGCGCCGACTGACTTCAGCAGATCCACAGAACCACCGGCGATAGCAGACACACGCAGTGCGATATCGTCCTGCACCGAAAAAGATGGCCGAGATGCCGCATCGACCAACGTGATCCGAAGAGATTCCCGGCCGGCCCCCTGGGCAAGCCTTGCCGCCATCGTCAGCCCGACCAGGCCCGCGCCTGCGATCACGATATCGAAACGTTGCTTCATTTCAGTGGCATGCCGCGCGACAGCCGAGGAAGCCTGCCTGCGAGTCCCATCGTGTGTTTTGCAAACAGGGAACGGACACCCGGAACCAGATCGAAACCGATCATGCCTGCATTTCGCAATGTACGAAGTACTTTGCGTGAGCTGCCGAACAGCCGCACCAGGCCATCCGTAAATTGCACCAGCTTCTTCTGATCCGCACGACGCCAACTCGCGTAGCGGGTAAGCACAGAGTCATCACCCGGATCCGCATCATTCACCGCAGCGCGGCTATCGGCGATACAGTCACACAGTGACGCCACGTCACGCATGCCAAGGTTGAAGCCCTGTGCGGCAACCGGGTGAAGGCCATGCGCGGCGTTTCCCACAAGCACACTCCTCGTCGCCGTCAATCGCGCCGCCTTACTGAGCACCAACGGATAGCATGCGCGTACACCGATCTTCGAAAATTCACCAAGCCGGTAGCCGAACATTAACTGCAGCTCGTTGAGAAAAGCCGCATCGTCCAACGCCATTACGCGCTCGGCATCATCTTCTGACACCGTCCAGACAAACCCGGCACGATTGTCGGTAACCGGCAGCAGCGCTAGAGGACCTTGGTCGGTAAATCGTTCAAACGCTCGATGCTCGATGTGTTTTTCAGGTAACAAATTGCCAACTACTGCTCGCTGACCATAGTCACTTTTCTCTGCCGCAATTCCCATCATGTCGCGAACTGTCGAATTTGCGCCGTCGGCGGCTACCAGGAGCTTGCAGCCCAGCGACAACTCTTCACCCGCAATTTCAACAACTGCCGTGGCCTGCTCCGCAACGAGATCGATGCTGACAATGCGGGCCGGGCACAGAACCTCAACGCCCTCACAACGATCAAGGGCGGCTTGCAACACATTGCCAAGCACTCGATTAATAACGACATAGCCCAGTGCCTCGACGCCCTGTTCTTCAGCGTCAATGTGAGAGAACCCGAAGCGACCCTGGTCGGAAACATGAATGCTCTTTATCGGTGTCGAGGCGGCAACGATTTCATCCCACAACCCCATTGCCTCGAACATGCGTTGGGTACTACGTGACAACGCTGTACTGCGGTCGTCGAAACTGGGTTGCCCGCTGGCTTTGCGGGCGACAGCCTCAACAACGGCAACGCGAAGACCCAGCGGCGCCAGTGCCAGTGCCAGGCTCGTGCCGATCATGCCACCGCCGGCGATGACGATGTCGTAATTCTTTCTCGTCGGGTTGCCGCTCATTGGCTTTGCATCAATGCCTCGATGTCGTCAGCGTGCTTAACGAGGCCTTTGCTAAGAACGTCTGGCCCTTTGCTGGTTACGGCAACGTCATCTTCAATACGGATACCGATGTTGCGAAATGCCTTCGGCACGCTGCGTTTGTTCGGAATGTAAATGCCCGGCTCGACAGTCGTGACCATGCCGGTCTCCAGGACCCGCCATTCATCGCTAACCTTGTAGTCGCCGACATCATGCACGTCCATCCCGATCCAGTGGCCGGTCCGATGCATGTAATAGTCACGATAGGCACCATCTTTGATAAGTTTCGGCAAGGACCCCTGCAGCAGTCCAAGCTTCCGCAAGCCTTTCGTGATGACTTTCACAGCCGCATCATGTGGCTCATTCCAATGATTTCCCTTAATCGTTTTATCAATGGCCGCAAGCTGCGCTTCCAGTACGATGTCATAGACAGCTCTTTGCTCCGGACTGAATCTGCCGTTAACCGGAAAGGTTCGTGTGATGTCGGACGCGTAATAGTCGAGCTCGCAGCCCGCGTCGATCAGCAGCAGGTCTCCATCCTTGAGTTCGGCATTGTTTTCGACGTAATGCAAAGTACAGGCGTTGGCGCCACCACCAACGATCGGGCTGTAGGAAGCCCAGGCGCCATTGCGACGAAACTCATGACGAAATTCCGCCTCAACCTCGAATTCCAGCAGTCCCGGACGCGTCATCTTCATAGCACGCTTGTGTGCTTCAACCGCGACCTTCGCGGAACGACGCATCGCCGCTACCTCAGCTCGGCTCTTGTACAACCGCATGTCGTGCAGTAGGTGATCCAGCGCGACAAACTCTTGCGGAGTGTGCAGGCCGCGCGACAAACCGGAGCGCAGCGAATTCACCCAGTCGGCGATACGGCTATCAAACTCGGAATACATGCCCATCGTGTAGTAGACGCGACTACAGGACTCGATGATGCCTGGCAGAATGTCGTCGAGATCTTCGATGGGAAACGCATCATCGGCACCATACTCATCAATAGCGCCATCCCGCCCTGCTCTCGAGCCATCCCACTGTTCGCGTTGCCGATCGCGTTCGCGGCAGAACAACAGGAACTCGCCGCTATCTCGGCCAGGAACCAGAACCGCAACGGACTCTGGTTCTGCGAATCCCGTCAGGTAGTAAAAATCGCTGTCTTGCCGATACCGGTACTCGACATCCCGGCTGCGGGTCTTGATCGGCGCAGCCGGCAATATCGCAATGCCGCCCACACCGACCATGCGCATCAGCTGCTTGCGGCGACGTTCAAATTCCTTCTTATCCATCTGGGCAACACGCTCGTCATCAAAAAGGGGCCGCAGCTATTCTACGCGGTCGGTGACCTCGTTGGGCGGCTGAAACGGTCACGATTCCGGAGTGCCGGACTAGTGCATCGTCTCGCCGCCCTCTTTCGGCGACGAAGCTGCAATGTGGCGAAGCTCGGCGAGCTCCTCATAGGTCAGCTGCGCGGCGATGCGCAGATACTCCACGATTTCGACATACGCCGCCTCGTTAGTTTCCTCGTCGCTGGCATCATCGACTTCGGCGCGCGTAATCTGCAGCATGTCACGAATGATATCCGCCAACGGCTCGGCCGCCAGACGGTTACGTAACGCATCCCCATGCTTTGCCGACACCAGGCCGTGCAAAAAGCCCTCACACCAATGCGCCATTGCCATGGTCCGATCCGCGGCTTCGCTGTCGTCGTCCGGCAGCAACGGGACAAACTCAGATAACCGTTCGGAGAGTTGCCAGAAAGTTGACTGATAGAGCGTATCCAGCATTTTCTGGCATTCGAGCCGAAAAGCGTTGTTTTCGTCCGTACCCTCGAGAACATGCAGCAGCCAGTCGGGCCCCGCCGACGCACCCGATACCGCCAGGCGGCCGGTTAGCAAGCCGTGACTTTGCGCAGCACCCCAACTTGCACCGCACCGTTTCAGGGCGGCGTCGAGGGCATCATGATCGATCTTTTCATCCATGCGGATGCCAACCTTTTCAATCCCGCCAAACCCTTATGATCCCACGGACCGTTTCTTGAGGCCACGCCGGATTTGTCTAATCCGCAGAGAAAATTGATTCTGCGGTTTGCCGTGACTATATTCGCTGTATGGCCGACAATATTAGCTCAACCTTCGAGCACGAACTGAAGCGACTGGAAAAGCGCGTTGATGCGTTAGTAAGCGTTTGTGACCAGCTGCAAGATGAAAACAAGTCGCTCAAGCAGCGTCAGGATGTATTGACGTCCGAACGCGCCAGTCTCCTGCAAAAAAACGAGCAGGTTCGTGCGCGAGTGGAAGCGATGATTGGCAGGCTCAAGGCGATGGAACAAGGCTCGTGAGAATACTGAGCCACAGCAATACGGAGTACTTTGCATGACCGATCAATTCGCACAGGTTAGCGTCCGCATTCTCGACAAGGAATATCAGGTCGCTTGCCCGCCTAATGAACGCACAGACCTGCTCGACTCTGCTGAGGCGCTGAACTCGAAGATGCGAGAAATTCGAGACAGCGGCAGGATTGTGGGGCTGGACCGCATCGCCGTGATGGCAGCCTTGAACATGGCGAATGACCTGCTGCATGCAAAAGCCCGTGATCAGGAACTTGAAGGCGGCATCAGCAACCGTCTCAAACTTATTTCTGATCGCGTCGACAATGTACTGAGTTCAACACAACAGCTGGACCTGTAAGGTCTGGCTTGCGCGCAATACTGATAACTGATTTGGCGTCTCCTGCGGTGTTCGATGCCGACCTGGAAACCTTTCGACCCTAACTATCTACATCGGGGTCGCGCACTGTCGGAAGCATATGTGCATAACCGCTGCGGCGGTGAGCCTGTTGCGTCCACGGCTGACCCCACCTTTTGCTCCGGTTCGAGAGCAAAGGTTTGTAACGGCACAGGCGGGAGGCGCCTCCTTATGAACGATCTTCGCCGCAACGCGTTGCGCGCCCGGCGTAAAATGAGTCGCGATGAACGCGCAAATTCCTCATCGATAATTTGCAGAAAAGTATTCGCGTGTCGCGAATTTTTGGCAGCAAAAGCTATTGCCTGTTATCTGCCGATGGAAGACGAAGTTGACACGCTAGCCATCATCGAGCGCGTTTGGCGCGCAAAAAAGCAAATTTTCGTACCAGTTTTGATCAGCCGCAAAGAAATGTTGTTTCGTGAAATTCACCCCGAAACGACGCTGCAACGAAATTCGTTCGGCCTCTGGGAGCCGCAAACCGGTGAAATTATTCAAGCACGCAACCTGGATTTGGTTATAACGCCGACGGTTGCGTTTGACGAAAGCAACAATCGTATCGGCATGGGCGGCGGCTACTATGATCGGCATTTTTCGTTCTTGAGATATCGGAAACACTGGGTAAGCCCGAAACTCATTGGCGTCGCATTTGCTTGTCAGAAAATCGAGAAAATATCGCCAAACGTATGGGATATACCGCTTTATAAGCTTATCGACGACACCGAGTAAGGCCGCGCAGCACCGTGTAATCGACAAAAACTCCGCTGTCGTTTCAACTTCCAGCCACTACTTCCTGCTTAAGTCAGACCCCATGCGTAAAGTGCCTGCTGCATTCGACAGCGGCCTGCATATTTTTAATTTTGTAGTTTGTAACCGCCAAAATTTTGTCGGCGCGGCGACCACACTTCCCGGTCATTCATCTTCCCATCATCTCGACCTCTCAGATGCCGTTGAGGCGGCGTAATTCAGACCCCTAAAAGTGAGGGTAACTTTCTGGATTTTTTGGAATTGTTGTATATACTCACTTCCGGGTACCCGACACGGAGAAAATTGATGGCTACCAAAAAGAAGTCTCGTAAGAAAGTTTCGAAGCGCAAAGTCGCCAAGAAACGGAAAGTAACAGCAAGAAAGAAAGCTGCGCCGAAACGGCGTGTAGCGAAGAAGAAAGTCGCCAAACGCAAAGCGAAGAAGAAAGTAGCTAAGCGTAAGACGAAGAAGAAAGTCGCCAAGCGTAAAGCGAAGAAGAAAGTCGCTAAGCGTAAGACGAAGAAAAAGGCTAAGAAGAAAGTAGCCAAGCGTAAGACGAAGAAGAAGACCAAACGTAAGGCGAAAAAGAAGGTCGCCAAGCGTAAGACCAAGAAAAAGACCAAACGCAAAGCGAAAAAGAAAGTCGCCAAGCGTAAGACCAAGAAAAAGGCTAAGAAGAAAGTAGCCAAACGTAAAACCAAGAAGAAGGCCAAACGCAAAGCGAAAAAGAAAGTCGCCAAGCGTAAGACCAAGAAAAAAGCTAAGAAGAAAGTAGCCAAGCGTAAGACGAAGAAGAAAGCTACTCGCAGAAAAGCTTCTCGCAAGAAAGCTTCTCGCAAGAAGGCGTCTCGTAGGAGGCGGTAGTTAGCTGGACGCTTAGGAAGAGGCCTTCTTCCCAAGCAAGTAAAAGAGCCCGCCTTTGGCGGGCTCTTTTCATTTACGGGAATTGTGCGCTGGTCGTAGGTGCATTTTGAGCAGAATTGACTATAGTACGTCGCTATGGACGCCTCACAGAAAAAGAGCAACGCCGCCAAAGCGGCGCTTGAATTCATCACGCCGGGTACCCTACTGGGTGTCGGAACAGGCTCAACTGTCAATTGCCTGATCGATATGCTGCCGGAAGTGCGCGACCGCATCGACGCCGTAGTCTCCAGCTCGAAAGCATCGACAGTGCTGCTGAAGGAGCGCGGATTCGAGGTTAAGACCCTCAACGAGGTCGGTGACATCGATCTCTATATCGATGGTGCCGATGAGTCCAATAAGCGCCTGCAGTTAATCAAGGGTGGCGGCGGCGCACTGACCCGAGAGAAGGTCCTCGCATCTGCCGCACGACGGTTCGTCTGCATCGTCGATGACTCTAAACTTGTTGGCATGCTCGGGGCTTTTCCTTTGCCAATCGAAGTAGTACCGATGGCGCAGGAATTCGTCGCCCGGCGATTGTTGAAGATGCGCGGCAACCCGCTGTGGCGCGAGGGCTTCGTAACTGACAATGGCAATCACATTCTCGACGTCGAAGACTTGCAAGTATCGAATCCGATAGAGATGGAGGCGCGCATCAACCGCATTCCCGGTGTTGTGACGGTCGGCATCTTCGCTGATCGGCCCGCCGATATTCTGCTCATCGCCGACGACACCGGCGTTCGCGAAATGCGAGCCTAGCGCCCTTAAGTTCGAACCCTCGCCAAGAACAAAACGAAGAAAAGCCCCGCTTGCCGGGGCTTTTCTTCGTTTGGCTGGACGAAAGGATGGATTGAACGGCAGCTGCGCTGCCTCGCCTTCGGCGTCTGTCGACCTGCCTTGCAGGTCTCGGTGCGCCCCTGCGGTGCTCACCCTGGCGGGCGGCTGCGCCGTCCAAAACCGCACCGCGGTTTTGTCGAACCCGGGGTTCTCATCCAGCTCTCCCCGGCAAAAAAAAACGGGCCCCGCTGGGGCCCGCCTGTTTTTTGGCTGGGGGAGAGGGATTCGAACCCCCGTTGGCGGAGTCAGAGTCCGCAGTCCTACCGCTAGACGATCCCCCAAGTGAAGAGATCGGTTTTCTCGAGGGCGCTTTAGCGCTTGGAGTACTGCGTGGCGCGACGTGCTTTTCTCAAGCCAACCTTCTTGCGCTCCACCTCGCGAGCATCGCGGGTTACAAATCCGGCTTTCCGCAAGGCTGGACGAAGCGCTTCATCATACGCCATCAGCGCACGGGTCAGGCCGTGGCGAATTGCGCCCGCCTGGCCGGTCGTGCCACCGCCTTTTACGGTAACGTTGACGTTGAAACGATCCACCAGTTGCGTGTGCTCCAGCGGCTGACGCACGATCATCTGTGCGGTTTTTCGACCGAAGAATACGTCGAGAGGACGCTTGTTAACGGTGATTTCACCGCTACCAGGCTGCAGAAATACCCGAGCCGTTGATGTCTTGCGGCGACCCGTGCCATAGAAAAATGTATCACTCATAGTCTTGTTCTCAGTACGCAGGAGCCGGAACTCAGGCGCTCACATCCAGTGGAATGGGCTGCTGCGCAGCATGACTGTGCGAAGGACCGGCGAAAATTCGCAACTTGCTCAACATCTGACGCCCGAGCGACCCTCTAGGCAACATACCCTTAACGGCGAATTGCAGTACTCGCTCAGGTTTCTCGTCGAGCATCTTCTCCAACGAGGCGGACTTTAGATTGCCAATGTATCCCGTGTGATGGTAATAGATCTTGTCCTTCAGCTTATTGCCGGTCACGCGGACTTTTTCGGCATTGACGACGACGATGTAGTCACCGGTATCGACATGCGGCGTGTATTCGGGTTTGTGCTTGCCACGCAAACGACGCGCGATCTCTGTCGACAGGCGACCAAGGGTCTTGCCTGTTGCATCAACCACGTACCAGTCGCGGCGCACCTCTGCAGGCTTTGCAGAAAACGTCTTCATAATTCTGATTTCCGTAAGGGAATGATCGTGTTGTTGTGGTTTCTCGCTTGAGCCGAGAACCCCAGCTGCCTACCGCTCGAAAACTAATTCAGGATAGGCGAAAGGCGCGAAATTCTACTGTAGCCCCCGCCCTTTTGCAAACACTCCCGGTCTTTATTTATAAACAGTGCGCCGGCGAACCAGCGCGCTATTTATTTATTTTTCAATGACTTAACGACCAGCAGCGGCGATCACGCCGCTTCTTCACTGTCAGAAGAGATATTCGAGTGACAAAGCCGTGAAAGTATCGGTCTCCTCGGTCAGCGCCGGGACGTCCGTATTGTGCTTGATCGTATAGGACGCGACCAATGCCAGGTTGCCCAGAAGTTTGGCGGAAACGGCGGAAACAGACTCGATGTAGGTGTTCTCGCTGCCCGCCTCAGCGGTCAGGTCCTGGCGGAACTCGGCGGTCTCGCTGAATAACCACTTGTAATAGGCGCCGCCGCGGAAGATCGTCTCATTCTCCGAGAGACCTGCCTGCGTCTCGGACTGCCGGGCACCAACGCCTGCCTCGACGTTCAGCAGGTGCTTGTCCGTCTTGATCAGGCGGCGTCCGTAGCCGACCGTCTGCGAAAACTGCGTATCGAAGGCACCGAAATTGTCTTTACGCCACTGCAGACGCCCGAACAGGAAATCCTTGTCCGTCAGATTGCGCTCGGTCTTCCACCCCAGCGCGTAGGCTTCCGCCGTCGTAATTTCGTTTTCTGCGGCGCTGATCGCGGCAGCCGTGGCAATATGCTGCCACTCGCCTGTGGCAAACCCGACCTCAACGGCCGTGTTCAGCGTCGAGTTCTCTGTGTTCCCCGATGTAGCGAGATATCCCAGCGTCGCTTTTCCTGTCCAGGGGCTCTCTGCCTCCTCCTGGGCCATCAACGCCATTGGCGCGAGCAGTGCCGCGACGATCATCGTCATACGCAATTTCATTCAATTTCTCCTGATTGTTCGGTGTTGCTGTCAAAAAAGGCAGCGGAGTATACCGTCTGGCCGCGCCGGTTAGCTATAATAAGACTGTGACGAATCGTGAACTTTCCGCTATCGACCGCCTGCTTGCTGGAGCTAATGACGCATTGCGCACAATCGCCGCCCCCGCGGGGCGACCGGCGCGCGAAAATCCAGCCGGCCTCATCAAGGAATCGCAACTGAGTCCCAGCGAGAAATCGCACGCCGCAGGGCTGATGAGGGTCAATCACGCCGGTGAGGTTGCCGCGCAGGCTTTGTACAAGGGACACGCTTCCGTGGCGCGCGACGCGGAAATCGAAAAGCAGATGCAGTCGGCAGCGGCTGAAGAGTTTGATCATCTGGCCTGGTGCGAGCAGCGTATCCAGGAACTGGGCGAAGAGCCGAGTCGGCTCAGCCCCGTCTGGTACGCCGGTGCTTATACGATTGGCGCCGTAAGTGGAATCCTTGGTGACAAGTGGAGCCTCGGCTTCATCGCGGAAACGGAGCGTCAGGTCGTCGAACATCTCGACAAACACCTTGATGGCCTGCCCCGGGAAGATGCCAGGAGCCGGGCCATCGTCGAGCAGATGCGCGACGAAGAAGCTGAACACGGAGAAAAGGCGATCGAAGCAGGTGCCGCTGATTTGCCGCCGCCGGTGAAGACGTTGATGCGATTCGCCGCAAAATTCATGACCAGAACAGCGTATTGGGTTTAGGCAAGTCCTAAAACACGATAAACCACGACAAAACACGCACTTAGCTTGCTCTGGCAGGCTATCTGTATTAAAAGAGTAGCGCTAAAGGGGCGAGGATCAATCAATGCAGACAACAGTCAAAAACTTGAGCGACGTACCGGCTATCAATCGGTTTCTAAGCTACTGCCGCGTGCGTACGGTGCCGTCCAAGACGGTGATGATCCACGCGGGCGACCTGCCGGACGTTTTGTATTACATCGTAGACGGATCGGTCGAAGTCATGATCGAAGATGAAGACGGCAATGAGATGGTGCTCGCCTACCTCAACAAGGGCCAGTTCTTCGGCGAAATGGGTCTCTTCTACGAGCAGCCAACTCGCAGCGCGTGGGTGCGCACACGTACTGAATGTGAAATTGCCGAGATGACCTACCCGCGTTTCCGACAGATCGCGAGCGAAAGTCCGGGCCTCGTCTTCGAGCTGGCAACGCAACTCGCAACTCGTCTCGATCGCACTAATCGCAAGCTCGGAGATCTGGCGTTCGTTGATGTCACCGGCCGAGTCGCTCATGCCATCATGGACCTGTGTAACGAACCGGATGCCATGACGCACCCTGACGGCATGCAGATCAAGGTCAGTCGCCAGGAACTGAGTCGCCTGGTTGGTTGTTCCAGGGAAATGGCCGGTCGCGTCCTGAAAGTTCTTGAGGAACAAGGCCTGGTGTCTGCCAGCGGCAAGACGATCGTTGTCTATGGGGCACGCCCGAACCGCAAACTCTGAGATCAACGCAGCGATAGCTGGCGCTTTATCGAAAATTCTCGAGCGGCAGTGCCGGTTGGGCATTTCGAGCGAAGTAATGCCTGGCGCCGCGCAATGGCGCGAGCCATCAGGGCGAGGTACCCAACTGGCTCAACCGTTGAACCGCCCGTTTATTTGGCGGCTGCGATCTCGGCTTTCATCGCGGCAATCGTTGCCGCGTAGTCATCACTGCCAAAAATAGCGGATCCGGCAACGAACGTGTCGGCCCCTGCCGCCGCTATCTCACGGATATTGTCGACCTTGACGCCGCCGTCGATTTCGAGGCGTATCTCGCGACCGCTTTGCGCAATGATCTTTCTCGCCTGTCGCAGTTTGTTAAGCGCAGAGGGTATAAACGCCTGGCCGCCAAAACCCGGGTTCACGGACATCAGTAGCACCATGTCTACCTTGTCGATGACGTGATCGAGCCAATCCAGCGGCGTCGCCGGATTGAATACCAGTCCCGCCTTGCAGCCGAGTTCGTGAATCAGGCCGAGCGAACGGTCGACATGTCGACTGGCCTCGGGATGAAAGGTTATATAGCTGGCTCCCGCCTTGGCAAAGTCGGGAATTATGCGGTCAACCGGTTCGACCATCAGGTGAACGTCGATCGGCGCTTTGATCCCATAGTCGCGCAGGGCCTCGCAGATGAGCGGACCAATCGTAAGGTTGGGCACAAAATGATTGTCCATTACATCGAAATGGACAATATCGGCACCGGCATCGAGAACGGCGCGGACATCGTCGCCCAGGCGGGCGAAATCGGCGGAAAGGATTGAAGGAGCGATTAGTGGTGTCACGGTCATTCCTGAAGACATTTTGGCAACTCTACCTCAAGGCCGGGGAATCGGACAGATCATCGTATCGAGCGGCGCGCCTTGAGCATCTCGTAGGCGACACGAACTTCGCGGGTACGACGCTGCGCCTCCGCAACAACATCGGCATCGGGGTTGCTGCCCGCTATCTTGTCCGGGTGATTGCGATTCATCAGTCGCCGGTACGCCTTCTTGATCTCATCATTGCTGGCGTCTGGCGACATGCCGAGCGCCTGGTAGGCATCCTGCACACGCGCCGCGTCGGCATCGCCCGCGGGTGAGCGCTTGAAGCCCTTCTGCGCACGAATCATCGCTTCGAGTTGCGCCAACTCTACTCGCCCGATATCGAGTTCGCCGCAGACTGTCCAGATCAGAGAGCGCTCTTCCTTCTTCAATGCGTCTTTGGCCAGCACGACCTCCAGCAACAGGCGCACGAACATTGTTCGCTGCACGGCGTTTCTCGCGCTGACGCGGCGCGCCTCACGGATTGTCTGCAGTAAGGGGAAGCCCGGTCGCTTGCCTTCCTCGAACCAGCCAATAGCACGACGCACATTGGCCGGGCTGAGTCCAAGACGGTGCATGATTAGCCGGGCAGCGCGAATCTCCTCCTCGGAGACCCGTCCGTCTACCTTTGCGAGATGCCCCATGCTCTGAAACAGAGCGCGCACGAACTCGTCTGAAACGCGGCCCATTGCGGCGCCCTGCTTTTCGAAATCGCGGAAGCGATCGGCGAATCCGCGGTCGAACTGGTGGCCGAGAAACAGGCCGAGCAGCACAAACCACGGCTTCAGGGTCGCGAGCCCTGCCAGCGTGCCAATGATCTTGCCCCAATACACTATGGATTCCAGACATTCGTGCGGTTTGAAGAGCGTCAATCCTAACGGTTGTCAGCAGGCATTCCTATGCTGAGTGCTTGCCTGCCCGCGGCGGAGAGGCGATCATCGCCGCATACCTGCCGCAACAACGAGCGACAAACGATGAGCACTTCCGACGTAATGTTCGAATCTATGGTTCCTGAGTTGCCGCTGCTCGGCCGTGGCAAGGTGCGAGATATTTACAGCGTCGATGACCATCATCTGCTGATCGTCACTACGGATCGCCTGTCCGCCTATGATGTCGTGTTGCCGGACCCGATCCCGGGCAAAGGCGAGATACTCACCCGAATCTCACTGTTCTGGTTCCGGATGATGGCCGACATTATCGACAATCAGTTGACGGACTTGACCGTGGACGATGTAGTCAAGGACCCAGCGTCGCGACAGCAGCTTCATGGACGTTCGCTGGTCGTAAAGCGCCTTCGTCCGCTGCCCATCGAGGCGGTGGTTCGTGGTTACCTTATAGGCTCGGGATGGCGGGACTACCTCGACACCGGCCAGGTTTGCGGTATTGACCTACCCGAAGGAATGCAGCAAGCGGATAAACTGCCGCAGACGCTCTTTACGCCCGCCAGCAAGGCGCCATCTGGCGATCACGACGAGAATATTAGTTATGCGGCGGTTGTCGATATGATCGGCGAGAAGCATGCTGAACATGTACGAGACGTATCGATTCAGATATACGAACGTGCGGCGGCGTATGCACTGAAACGCGGCATCATAATCGCGGATACAAAGTTTGAATTTGGCCTGGACGAAGAAGGTCGAATACACATTATCGATGAGGCGCTGACGCCGGACTCGTCGCGTTTCTGGCCGGTCGATGGCTATAAGCCGGGCAGCAGTCCGCCCAGCTTCGACAAGCAGTTTGTGCGCGATTACCTCGATACCCTGGATTGGGACAAGAAAGCACCCGGGCCGGAATTGCCCGCCGAGGTGCTGCAGCAAACGGCCGAAAAGTATCGCGAAGCGCTACAACGCATGACGGCCTCCTGAGTACACGCCGGCTGCAAGGCGGCAACGCCATCGTGACCAGGAACACACTGCGCGCCGCCCCGGCCAATGTACAATGCTGACATGACCAACCAGCTCAGCCAGCAACTAGACCGCATCCTCTGGGGCGACACTCTCAGCCAGTATGGTGTTATGGGCAGAATCGTGCGGGCCGTATTGCGCAACCTGTACGCCGTACTACGGGATATGTTTGCCGGCCAGCTGACACTGCGCGCAATGAGCCTGGTCTACACCACGCTGTTGTCAGTGGTGCCCCTGATCGCCTTCAGCTTTGCGCTGCTGAAAGGCTTCGGTGTCGACCAATTGCTGGAAGACAAGATGTACGTGGTCCTCGAGCCGCTAGGCGAGAAGGGCAAAGAAATTACGGACAACGTCATGCGCCTGGTGCAGAACGTCAATGGCGGGCTGCTTGGCGGCGTTAGCCTGGCGTTCTTCATGTACACCGCAATATCGATGGTGCAGAAAGTCGAAGAGGCGTTCAATTACGCCTGGTATGTAAGCAAGCCAAGAAGCTTCGCCCGGCGCTTCACCGAATATGTGTTCGTATTGACGATCGGTCCCGTTGCGATCGTCCTGGCGCTGGGCATGATTGGCTCGCTGCAGGACGAGGGCTTCGTGCAGTTTCTGCTGGACAATCAGATCGTCGGACCACTGTTTGTTGCGACCAGCAAGGTGGCGCCCTTCCTGCTGGTAACGGCGGCCTTTGCCTTCCTCTACTGGTTCATGCCGAACACGCATGTGCGGACTTGGCTCGGCACTTGTTGGCGGCTTCGCCGGTGGCTTTCTCTGGGCGACTCTGGGTGTCGTAGTCGCAACTTTTATCGTCAATTCAGCGAGAACAATGAGCGTCTACGGGGGCTTCGCGATCGCGATTATTGGCTTGATCTGGTTGTACCTGAACTGGCTCGTACTGCTGGTTGGCGCGCAGCTGGCTTTTTACCATCAGAACCCGGCCTACCTGAGAATCGGCCGTCGCGAACCGCAATTGTCCGGCAGCCTGCGCGAGCGACTGGCGCTCAACGTGATGCTGTTGGTCGGCCTGGCATTTCGTGACCCGCAGACAACGGTCACGATAACCAACATCAGTGACAAACTCCGAATTCCTTCGATCACGCTGGATCCGATCGTCGCCGGCCTGGAAGAACACGGCCTGCTGACGTCAACGGAGGCGGAAGAACTGGTTCCTGGCCGTGACACAGCCCATATCTCGTTGGCCGAGATAATTGCGGTTGCACGCGAGTACGGCGAAACCGGCTCAATCAGTCAACCGCGATGGTCGTCGGCCATCGAGGACATTGGCGCACATCTGGATACGGCGATTAAATCAACCGTCGCTGACAAGACGCTTTCTGAACTGCTCGATCAGGCAGCGAACTAGGCGCCGGCGATCGTCATTTCCTCGACCAGCAGCGAGCCGCAACGGATGCCACCGCGAAGGTCCTGATCTTCGCCGATGGCGACGATACGCGGGTAAAGGTCCCGCAGGTTCCCGGCAATAGTAACTTCGTGGATCGGATACTGGATCTCGCCATTCTCAACCCATTGTCCGACGGCACCACGCGAGTAATCACCCGTCACACCATTAACACCCTGGCCGATCAACTCCTGGACGAGGAAACCGGTGCCCATCTCTTTGATCAGGGACGCCTGCGTCTGACCGACCCCGCCGGGAACGATCAGGTTCTGAGCTCCACCGGCATTCGCCGTTGTTGACAGGCCGAGACGACGTGCAGAATAGCTACTCAGCACATACTCCTGCAGCACACCAGACGCGATAATTTCGCGATCATACGTCGCGACTCCTTCAGCGTCGTACGCGGTACTTGCCATAGCTTTCTTGAGGTGCGGTCGCTCCTGAATACTGACGAAATCGGGAAAAATCCGCTCGCCCACTGCGTCAAGCAGAAAGGAGGACCGGCGATACTGCGCGCCACCCGATATGGCGCCAATCGCGTGCGCGATGAAGCCTCTCGCCAGCTCCGGGACGTAAAGCACTGGCGCGCGGGTCGTCTTGATCTTGCGCGCGCCGAGTCGATCGATAACCCGTTTCGCCGCGCTCTGGCCGACAGCGGCAGGATCGTCGAGATCTGCCGGGTCGCGGGCCGACGTGTACTGATAGTCCCGCTGCATAGCCCCCTCGGACTCGGCGAGAACAACGCAGGTAATACTGTGACTGGTACGTGTGACGCTTCCGACGAAACCGTGCGTGTTGCCGTAGGCGCGCGAACCACGATTCGTAGAGACCGTAGCGCCTTCTGAATTGCTGATGCGTTTGTCAAAATTAAGCGCGGCTGCTTCTGCCTCGATTGCGATATCGATAGCATCGGCTGCCTCGATGGCCCAGGGATGATCGAGATCGAGGTCGATGATCTCTGAACACATCGCCGCCGCATCGGCGAGTCCAGCGTACTGATCGCTTGCCGTTACCTTGGCGAAGGTACTGGCCTTGCTAACCGCCTCCCGAATCGCCGTCGGTGAAATATCGGAGGTGCTGGCACTGCCTTTGCGCGAGTCTTTGTAAACCGTGATACCAATGCCGCGGTCGTTGGTGTATTCGAGATTTTCCACGTCGCCATGACGCGCAGTGGCAGAGAGGCCAATATCGTGGCTTACAGCCACTTCGGCCTGATCGACGCCATGCTCCCTGGCCTCATCGAGTGCGAGTTGCACAAGGTTTTCAAGCGCTTTTCGATTCAGCGATTCTCGATTGGCGAGTTTTCCCATGTCTTTAGAGCGTCCTGTAGTAACCGTCTGTTAGCCCGTCTATCGCGTGATAGACTTCTGCCGCAGATCCTGAGGTGGGGTACTTTAGCCGGTGACAGATTTAAAACCCAGTAAAAGCGCGAAAAAACGCGAGTATCTCGCCCTGCAAAAACTCGGCGAAGACCTGATCGGATTGAATGAGCCTGATCTGCGCAAGATGGAACTCGACGAGGACCTCCTGGAAGCCGTGCTCGAGGCACGCCGGATCAAGTCACGCGGCGCGCTGCGCAGACAGAAACAGTACATTGGCAAGCTGATGCGGCATGTCGATCCAGAACCGATCCGCGCAGCGATGACGCGTCTCTGTCAATAAATTTTGGGGATGATAGAATTTCGCGATGACAGTTGAAGTCGGCATCATCATGGGCTCGCAGTCCGATTGGGAAACCATGCGACATGCGAGCGAAACACTCGAAACGCTGGGCGTGACTTTTGAAGTTCGCATAGTCTCGGCACACCGGACACCGGACCTGCTATTCGAGTACGCGGCGTCGGCGGTTGACCGGGGCCTGAAGATTATTATTGCGGGCGCCGGCGGTGCCGCTCATCTGCCCGGCATGACGGCCTCCAAGACACGCCTGCCAGTATTGGGTGTGCCGGTGAGATCGGAAGCGCTCAGCGGTATGGATTCACTGTTGTCGATCGCACAAATGCCGGCCGGAATTCCGGTCGGTAGCATGGCCATCGGGCGTGCAGGTGCTGTCAATGCAGCCCTGCTTGCTGCCGCTATGCTGGCCAACAACGATGCCGCGATCGCCGCAGCGCTGGATGAGTATCGCCAGCGGCAGACCGATCGGGTCCTTGCTAACAACGATCCGACGAAGTAAGGCCGATGCGTGTTGGCATTATCGGCGCCGGGCAACTCGGCCAGATGTTGGGTTTTGCGGCACGCGATCTCGATCTGGAGTGCCGCTTCCTTGATCCCTCGCCGGCACCACCGGCGGGCGTTTGTGGCGAAGTCATTCAGAAGCCATTTGACGACGCCGACGCGCTGGATGAACTCGCCGCAAGTTGCGACGTGCTCACCTACGAATTCGAAAACGTTCCCGTCGCCGCGCTGCAGCGCATCGCAGATGACGTCGCCATTTATCCCCCGGTCGGAGCGCTGCAGCAGGCACAGGATCGCCTGTTCGAAAAACGTCTGTTCGCGTCGTTAGGCATTCCGCTCCCCGGCTACCACGCTATCGACGGGCCTGATGACTGTGCCGCGGCCGCGAAGGCACTCGGCCTGCCAATGGTGGTCAAGACCCGTCGCCTCGGTTACGACGGCAAGGGACAGTTTGTTGTCAGGCGAGCTGACGAAATCGATGCGGCCTGGAAGGCGCTCGGCGGTCAGGCATTGATCGCAGAACAGTGGGTGCCGTTCGAACGGGAAGTCTCCGCAATAGGGGTGCGTAATGCTGCCGGTGATGTCCTGACTTACGATTTGACTCAGAACGTGCATCGCGATGGCATCTTGCGAACGTCGCATGCGCCTGTTGATGACCCGTCGCTGACAGAAACGGCAGCTCGCTACATGCGCCTGCTGCTCGAACACCTCGACTACGTTGGCGTGCTTGCGCTCGAGTTGTTTGTGCTGGATGGGCAGTTGCTCGCGAATGAATTCGCGCCGCGCGTGCACAACTCCGGTCATTGGACGATCGAGGGCGCCACGACCAGCCAGTTCGAAAACCACCTTCGGGCGGTAGCTGGGTTGCCCTTGGGGTCCACACAGGTCACCGGCCACGCCGGCATGATCAACCTGATTGGCGAGATCCCGGATTCCTTGCGGGACCTGGAAATCGGCCACCTCCACGATTATGGCAAAACGCCCCGGCCCGGCCGAAAACTCGGCCACATCACGGTGAGTTGCCGATACGCCCGAGGGCCGCGATGCGCTTGTCGACAGGCTCAGCAGAAATGTGAACTGATCGACCCGCCGCCCTGAGAACGCGGCATGGGTCGCGGGCCGCAAAAAAAGGTAAACTTGTCTGACATGTCATATCTGCAACACTTCCAGCTGTCAGAACAGCCTTTCAGGCTGACCCCGGATCCGGATTTCATCTACTGGAGCAAGCAGCATGCGCGCGCCAAGGCGTACATGGAGTCGACCATCTGGCTGGCCGACGGATTCGTTGTAATCACCGGTGAAATCGGCTCCGGAAAAACCACCCTGCTGCAGTCGTTTCTATCCGAGCTTGAAGACGACGTCGTCTATGCCGTTGTCTCTCAGACGCAGCTGACGCCAACAGAGTTTCTGCAGGCTGTATTGACCGAGTTCGGATTCAAGCCGTTCAACATGCGTAAGGTCGAGCTACTCGACATGCTCAACATGTTCCTGATCGAGCAATACTCGAACGGCAAGAAAGTCGTCCTGATCGTCGATGAGGCGCAGAACCTGTCGCGCAAAGTGCTGGAGGAGATCCGCATGATCTCCGGCATAGAAACACACAAGGAAAAAGTCCTCCGCATCATCCTCGCCGGCCAGCCGGAGCTGCGCGAAACGCTGGATTTACCCAGCTTGAAACAGCTGGTACAGCGTGTACGACTGCGCTTCCATCTCAGCGCCCTCGACCCGCGTGAGACGCGCGAATACATTGAGCATCGACTGGCCGTTGGCGGCCGCGAGGATAAGGCCCTCTTCACCGAGGAGTGCTTTGATCGCATACATCGCTATACCGGTGGTGTTCCGCGCCTGATCAATACGCTGTGCGATACAGCACTGCTTTGTGCATTCGCGGACGAGAAACATGTCGTCGAGGAGGCGGACGTGCTGTCGGCAGTCAATGAATTGAACTGGGAAGAGCACAGTAGCGACACCGGCATTAACCGGAAATTGCGACAGGTTGAGCGTCGCAAGCCAATCGACTCGCTGGTGACACAAATCGAAGTACGCTCAAACGGAGAGATCGTTGGCGAACACGCCTTCCCACTCGGGCGAGTCATCGTTGGGCGCTCCCCCGATAATGAGATTTACATCAAGAGCAAGTTCGTCAGCCGCCATCACGCGCAGCTTGTCAGCGATGATTCCGGCTGTGTTATCGAAGACCTGAACAGCACCAACGGTGTCTTCCTCGGCGAGCGGCAAGTCAAGAAATACCGCCTGCGCGACGGCGATGTCGTGTCATTGGGCGTTCACGACTTGCACTATCGCGACCTGCGGCGCCAGCAGCAGGAGCCGGCCGAAGACCAGCTTCATGAAGTGGAAGAGACGCCCGAAGAAGAATCCGATGAGCAGGATTCCGCCGTCAACGAACAGTAGCTAGTTGTCCTGCCGCTGTCCGACTCGGCGATCCTTGAACCGATAGTCACGGCGCTTGAGCAGCACAACCAATCCGGCAACGAGGCAGCCCAGTCCGACGACAAAGCAAATCGTAGGCCAGTACCAATGGCTGACGTACATCGATGCCCCGAGCGTGAGCGCACCGACCAGCAAGTAGAAGTACGGCAAGCTTTCGTAGATTGGTTTTGAGACCCACATAGAATTATTTTTTTGGTTTGGGGTCGTCTCATTCTCCATAGACGGGCCACGTTGTCCAGTGCCACAACGTAAAAGACCCGGCCAGCCAGCCGGGTCCAACACGCGATTTGCCGTAAATAAGGGGCAAAAACCCGTTTTTCAGGCGCTAGGAGCGTCCAATACCAAACAAGCCCAGAATCCTGGAGAGGATGGAATCCGTCAGGCCATCCACGGCCAGATCCGGCTCAATATCAGCGACATCACCGCGCAAGCCCTGTACGAATTGCTGCGCACCTGCATCCATGTCTTGTTCTGTAATGGTGTTCTCGAAAGCCATTTTGCGATTCCTCCCTCAAGTCAACGCAACCTTAGCGCAGTGATATGTTGAATGAAGTGAGATACCTCACAATGTGCGCTGCCAACAACGAGAAATCTGATACTTATGTGAAATACGCGAGACGCGCGCCGGGACCGGGATCGTCAGGCGGTGCCGCCGACGGTCAATTCGTCAATCTTGAGCGTCGGCTGCCCAACCCCTACCGGCACACTCTGACCTTCCTTGCCACAAGTACCTACGCCGGTATCAAGTTCGAGGTCGTTACCGACCATGGAAATTTCGTGCAATGCCTCAGGGCCGTCGCCGATGAGCATGGCACCTTTAACCGGCCGCGTTATCTTGCCCTTCTCTATGAGATACGCCTCGCTGGCGGAAAAAACGAACTTGCCCGAAGTAATGTCGACCTGGCCACCACCAAAATTCGGCGCGTACAGCCCCCTGTCGACTGAAGCAATAATTTCCTCGCGATCGTGCGGGCCCGCAAGCATGTAGGTATTGGTCATGCGCGGCATGGGAATGTGTGCGAATGACTCGCGACGACCATTGCCGGTTGGCTGTACGCCCATCAAGCGAGCGTTAAGTTTGTCCTGCATGTAGCCGCGCAGAATACCGTTCTCGACCAATACGGTATTTTGCCCCGGAGTACCCTCGTCATCGATCGAAAGCGAGCCCCGCCTGTCTGCGATGGTGCCATCGTCAACGATTGTGCAAAGTTCAGACGCCACTCGCTGCCCGAGTTTGCCGCTGAAAGCAGAAACGCCTTTGCGATTGAAGTCGCCCTCAAGACCATGACCAACCGCCTCGTGCAACAGTATGCCGGGCCAACCCGAGCCAAGCACGACGGGCATGCTGCCCGCTGGTGCCGGCACCGCCTCGAGCTGCACGACCGCCTGACGCACGGCCTCGCGGGCATATTGCAGCGGCAGATCTCCGTCGGCAAAGTAATGCAGGTCCGTACGCGCACCGCCGCCGGCATAGCCCTGCTCCCGTTTCCCGTTCTCCTCGAGAATCACGCTCACGTTGAGGCGTATCAGGGGCCGAATGTCAGCCGCTATTGTGCCGTCAGACGCCGCGACCAGAATCAGGTCCTGGCTGCTCGACAAACTGACAATAACTTGCTCCACTCGCTTATCGAGATCCCGCGTCGCCGCGTCGATCTCCAATAACATTGCGGTCTTTTGCGCATCGTCGATGCTGTCGGTCGGATCCGCATGCGAGTACAACGACTGAGCCGCATCGCGATGCCATGCCTGGACACGCACGTCCTGGCCCTGACGTGCAATAGCTCGCGCCGCGCCAGCAGCTTGTTGCAACGCCGGCAGCAGCAGCTCATCGGAATAAGCAAAGCCGGTCTTCTCTCCGCTGGTAGCGCGGACACCGACACCCTGATCGAGGCTGAAGCTGCCCTCACGGATGATGCCGTCCTCGAGTGTCCAGCTTTCCTGCCGGCTAACCTGAAAATACAGGTCGGCATAATCGACGCCGCCGCGCATGACGCTTCCGAGCGTCGCGTTCAACTGTTGCTCCCCAAGACCCGCAGGTTCGAGCAATCGGGACATGACGGTGTCGATCGGTTGGTGTGCAGCTTTGCTCAATGCGGTAATTCCATTTCCGTTATTCGATTAAGACCATGGACCGACGCCGGTCCGATTTCCCCGCGCTATTTGAAGCGACGGTTGTCGAGCGCCGGAAATTCGCTGCGCAACCGCGCCGGCAATTCCGGATCAATGTCGGCCGCTACAATGCAATTACCTTCGGCGCTTTCGGCAAGAATGCGACCCCATGGGTCGCAGATCAACGAATGCCCGTATGTCGACCGGTTGTCTGGGTGACCGCCATATTGCCCGGGTGCAATAACATAAGCCAGATTTTCTATTGCGCGGGCGCGCAGCAGCGTGTGCCAGTGCGCCTCGCCTGTGGTTGCAGTGAAAGCCGCCGGTACAGAGAACACGGTCGCGCCGGCATCGACAAGCTTTCTGAACATCTCGGGGAAACGCAGGTCGTAGCAAATCGTCAGACCCATGCGCCCGCAGGGCGTGTCGACAGTTACAACTTCGTCTCCCGGATACATGGAGTTCGACTCTCTATATGACTCCTGCTTGTCAATGAGATCGACATCGAACAGGTGAATCTTCCGGTACAACGCCTGCTGTTCACCCTTCGCGTCGTACACAGCACAGGCACCGTAGACACGCTCATCGGCGATCGCCGGTGATACAAGCGGCAGGCTCCCGGCAACGATCCAGATGCCGTAGCGACGAGCGGCGTCCGCCAGGAAATCCTGTATTGGCCCTCCACCCGGATGCTCTGCATGCCGGGCCTTGTCCCTGCCGCGCTCGGGCATCAGCGCGAAGTTTTCAGGCAGTACCGTCAACGTGCAGCCGTCGTCTGCCGCCTCGCCGAGCAGACGGTCTGTGAGCGTCAGGTTCGCTGCCAGGTCCGGCCCGCTGTTCATCTGAATCGCTGCTGCGCGCATATATACTGTCCTTTGAGACTATTCGCTGCCAGCCGACTCGACGACGGGAACACAGCCTGCAAGTTCGCCGTGCGTAGCGAAGTCGGCCGCCGACGTGCTGTCGACCAGCGGTTCGTCCCAGGTACCACCGATACCGTAGTAAACCTGCCCGACCTCTTGCAGCGGTTTCTTGAAAATCTGGGAGAACAACAGCAATGCAGCGGCGACCTGCGGCCCAGCCACCACGGCGCCGACAATCGGCAAGGTATTGCCGACATTCGCACTAACGACCGCGGCCTGATCGTAGTCGCGCTTGGCCAGGCTCGCACGCCCTACGATTCCGATATCCGCCGCCGGACCTTCAAGAGAAAGATCACAGGTGAAGGCGTCACCATCGACAATACGAAACGAGCCGGCAATCTTGTCGAAACCGAATCCCTTGTTGAAAACATCACGAAAATCGAGTGACAGGCGGCGTGGCAGTTCTACTACACTCATCAGCCCGAACACGCGCCCCGCTCCCGGCTCGACTTCCTCGAGCTGGCCATCACCAAATCGCACCTCGACTTCACCATCAAGCACATCGAGGAACTCTGCGCGGGGTCCACCAGACCAGCTCAGGTCCAGATTCGCGGTCATTGCATCGCTCGAAATTCCCGGCGCGAACCCTAGCCTTTTCATTGTCTCTACGACGTTCGTGCTGGTCAGCGTGCCGTTCGCAAGCGTGCGACTGCCAAGCGGATCCCCCTCGTCGGCGAGCCACTTGGCGGTGCCGGCGATTTCGAAGCTCGCGTCCTTTGTTTTAATCGATGTCGCTTCCAGGCCGTCGGCGACGCGTTCGATACGAACATCGACGGCGCCCAGATAGCGCTCGCCAAGGGCAAAGTCCTTCGCAGTCATCGTAATTGGCGGCAACTTCCTTGGGTCCAGCGTCGCTGGCTCAGCGGAGGCTTGCTCGTCTCCCGGTAAATGCATGCGTTCCATCTTCAGCACCATTGCGCGCTCGGAACCGAAATCGTAGGGAACGAAAATAGAGCCCACGATGTCCTCGCCGTCGACCTGCACCAACCAGTCCTGCGCGCTGCGATCGACTTTTACGCGGTGCGCCTGCAGGTGTTGCCCGACAGCGTACAAATCGTCGATGACAAGATCGATAGAGCGGATTCGCTCGGCGGCGCCGCTTTTCTGGTCGCCGCCGCGAGACAGGCTCAGCCAATCTTCGAGTCGTACTGTGCTCGTCGTTCCATGGATGTGAAGGCCACGCGTTTCCGGCGGCTCGGCGACGATGCCACCCATCGAAACCACGCCGCGATCAAAATCCCATCGCTCATCGCGGCGTGCGAAGCCAACTTGCCACGCGGTGCCGTTTTCGGCGAAGCCTGCACTCTCGATCGCTTCTCCTCCAGGCAGGAACCGAATGTCGCCTTTGATCTTCATAGCGGCCGAATCGGTTTTGCCGACCGGTTCGGGCAACTGCAGGCCCAGACCCTCGAGTTCGCTGTCTATTTGTATCGTCAGGGGCGACGGTGATTCCAGATTGCCGCGTGGAAAGAGAATGCGTGATTCATAGTCTGTGGACCCGCTGATAAGGCCCTCGAGTGGTACGCCAAGCTCATTGATGATCGACTCGGCTGAGACGGAGCCTGTGGTTGTCGCGGCGACACTGAATCGTGGGTCTTCGGACCTCGTCAGATCGATACTGACGTTATCGCCGAGAAAACGCGCGCCCAGCGATTCACTCGATATGTCATTGCGCGAAATCGTCACCTCACCGATAAGGTCGGTTATCTGTGGCGAAAACCCGTCTATAGCAAGAGTTCCGTTATTGCTGCGCACACGACTCGTGAACTCGAAAGCCTTCGGGTCCTTTAGCGGCACGGTAAGTTCCAGCGTAAACGACGCATCGCCTGAAACTGCGACGCGTTCCAGCTGACCACCGAAAACATCACCGATCGGACTCTGCATCGAAAATGCCCGGATCGTTTCCAGCGTCCCCGTGGAAAACCCGTCGATTGTCAGTACCGGCTCACGCAGGTCGGCAATTTCGATCTGGGCGTCAACCGTTTCGTTACCTGCACTGATGGAACGATTGCGCACTGAATAAAGCCGCATGTTGTCGAGCACCACTTCCATGTCGGATCGCTCTGTGGCCGGCCATCTAGGCTGATACTTGAAGGTCATGTTGCGCACCGAACCCTGCAGCAGCAAACGACCTTCATCATTGTCAAACGGGAATTTATCCAGAGGTCCATACAGCGTCGTCGAGCCTCGTGGAATCGACCCTTTTACGAGCGCCGACTGAAGCCAGTTGTACAATTTGGGCTTGATGACTTTTTGCGGAATATACGCTCGCGCTGCAGCCAGATCGCTAATACTCCAGGTGCTGGCAAGGTCGATTACAGGCGCAGGTTCTGCCGCATTGATGACGAGCTGAACATTGCTCTGACTGTCGAAGATGTCATTGCGAATCCGAATGCTGTCGGAAAGCACCGTCGTGCTGGTGTCGCTGCTACGCCAGATCACCGTGCCATCAGCGGAACTGATGTCAATCGGCCTCGACATATACTCTGGAAGATCCACGCTCGTATCCGAGGACCGAATTTCAAGTCGGCCACCCAGTCGGTTTGCGCGCAACACGCCGGAGAAACCCCGAATACCGGGACGACGACCATCCGCGGCTATTCCCGTGTTCTCGAGTATCGCTGCGATATCGAATCGGGGCGATTCCTGATCGATGTCGGAGACCGTGGCAATCAGCTCACGCACCGTACCGCTGGGGTCGAAGCTGGCCAGCTTCTGCCGTTGTTCCGCCGTAAGCCAGGGCGCAAACAGGTCGGCATCATCGAGTTTCAGGTAGGACGAATTAATGTCCATCATCACAACTTCGCCTGCGCTGTCGGTGCTGACCTCGGCTCGCATTGACGTTTCGGGCCATTGATGCGTCGAGGTTGTAATCTGCAATTCCTCGGCGGCAACAAGCCAACCATCGGTAGCGATATTCAGCTCAAACCGACCTCGCAAATCGAAGGCTTTATCGTCGGCGAGCGAGATGTCAGTGAGATCGACCTGCGCACTCGCGTTGGTAACCCGTCCCTGTGCATATGCGACCGAGAGATCCAGGTCGCCGCTGCCCGAACGCGCGCGGCGACCGCCCGCCCACTGCAGATCGGACCACCCCGCAAGATCGATGCTGTCGCCCTCAACGCTAATATCCCACTGTCGCTGGTCTTTCGGTAAATCAACAAGCTGCGTGGCAGAGATACTGAGTCGACGACCCAGGTCGTCAGGCGGTCGAATATCCGCAGCCAAGGCCAGCCTGCGCTTGTCGATACTCAGGCCAGCGCGGTCAACCATGAAAAACCGAGGCCGCTGGTCGCCCGGCTGCAGGAATACGATCTGGACATCCTCCGCTATTAGTTCGATTTCGGTCAGCGATGCGTTATCAGCGGATGGTCTGGCAAACAAATCGCCGACAGGCGCACCTTGAATCCACCAGCCACCGCCCTCTAGCTGTCGAATCTCCAGGCTCGCATCGCTGACAACGACGCGATCGATTACGCGCTCGCCCTCGAGCAGCAAACGGGTTAGCGCGACGCTGACACGGACCGTTTTCGCTGCAAGGAGCCGCGTTTGCGTATCAAGCCGGATCAGCTCGGCGTCATAGAACTCCAGCTCCGGACCACTCAGGCCCCAGCGCGCATCCATGCCGGAAAATTCGACCCGCATGCCTGCGGCCGCGCTTGCCCAGCTCTTGATGTCCTCCTGATACTCAGGCAGTCGTGGCAGAAACAACCGAAAAAGCCCGACTGCGATGGCGAGCAATATGACAACGCCAGCAGCCGTATAGGCCACGAATTTGAACAGGCGCTGCAGGAATATTTTCATGGTCCAGAAGCTTATCCGAAAACTACATCAGTACGACGTCGAACTGATCCTGAAGATACAGCGACTCGGTTTGCAGCCGAATCGATTTGCCCGTCTGCTCTTCGAGTTCGGCGAAACTGCGTGCCTGCTCGTCCAGCAGCAGTTCGATTACGTCCTGATGCGCGAGCACCAGCACCTCGTCAAATTCGAACTGTCGCGACTGGCGTATGATCTCCCGAAAAATCTCGAAGCAAACGGTTTCCGCAGTCATTACGAACCCACGACCCGCACAGCTTGGACAGTCTTCACACAGGATGTGCTGCAAACTTTCGCGTGTGCGTTTTCGGGTCATCTCAACCAGTCCGAGCGGTGATACCGGCATGATCTGATGGCGCGCGTGGTCTCTCGCCATCGATTGTTCCAGCACCTGCAGGACGTTGGCGCGGTGTTCCGCTTCTTCCATGTCAATAAAGTCAATAATGATGATGCCGCCCAGATTGCGCAGGCGTAACTGCCTCGCGATCGCGACGGCAGCTTCAAGATTGGTACGGTAAATCGTCTCCTCGAGGTTGCGATGGCCCACATAACCGCCCGTATTGATATCAACTGTGGTCATGGCCTCAGTCTGATCGAAAATAAGGTAACCCCCTGATTTCAAGGGTATATTTCGATCCAGCGAACGGCGGATTTCGTCCTCGATGCCATGCATGTCAAAAATCGGCCGACGACGCTTATACAGTTCCAGTGCGGGATCGATATGGGGAAGATACGTGTCCGCGAAGTCCCGCATGCTGTGAAAATCGTCCTCGGAATCGACGAGGATGCGCTCGATGTCGCTGGTCACCATGTCCCTCAAGACACGCAGTGGCAGGGATAAGTCCTCATGCACCAACTCTTTTACACGGCTCTGGCTGTATCGTTCCTTAACGACCTCCCACAGCCTGATCGTATAACTCAGGTCCGCTTCGAGCGCATCCCTGTCCATACCCTCTGCAACAGTGCGCACAATAGCGCCGCAAGAGAGGCCTCGCGCCGCCAGAATTTCCTCCGCGATCACGCGCAGGCGTTCCCTTTCCTCGTCATCCTCTATGCGTGCCGAGATACCGACGACGTCGCTGTAAGGCAGCAAGACCACGTGCCGGGATGGCAAGGTAACCAGGGTAGTAAGACGCGCGCCTTTGTTACCCAGCGGGTCTTTTACGACCTGCACCATGATCTCATCGCCCTCGCGTACCAAATCGCGGATATTGGGAGGCTCACTCGATCCGTTTTCGATTCGGTTTGCGGCGATATCAGAGGCGTGCAGAAATGCCGTGCGTTCAAGTCCTATATCCACAAACGCAGCCTGCATTCCCGGCAATACGCGCAATACGCGACCTTTGTAAATATTGCTGTTCAGTCCGCGACGAACGGATCGCTCGATATAGACCTCCTGCAGGACACCGTTCTCCAGCAATGCCGCACGCACTTCGCTTGGCGTCACGTTGATCAGGATCTCTTCTTTTAGCGATTCATCCGCCATCGTTTTTCCGTTGCAACAATATGTCGATGCCTGCCTTCTGCAACAGCCGCACCGTTTCGTAAACGGGTAAGCCGACAACGCCCGAATAACTGCCGTTAATGGCCACCACGAATGCACCCCCTCGACCCTGAATGCCGTAAGCACCGGCTTTGTCGCGAGGTTCTCCACTGTGCCAGTATGCAAGCGCCTCGTCCCGACTGATTTCTCGAAAAATCACATCCGTCGAGCTAAGCGCCGTTCGCACCCCCTCCGGCCCGCGGAGGGCGACGCCGGTCAGTACGGCATGACGGCGATCGGAGAGCTTCATTAGCATCTCTATCGCATCATCCCTGGATTCAGGCTTGCCCAGTACCTCGCCGTCCAGAACGACTGCCGTATCGGAGCCGATAACGAGGCGCGACTCCTCGACTTCAGCCGCACATGCCTTGGCTGTCGCCAGCCGCAGTACCATTTGCTCGGCCGATTCCTCCTCAAGCGGCGACTCGTCAACGTGCGTCGCTTTGACCGTAAATTCGAGTCCCAGGGCCGCAAGTATCTCGCGCCGTCGCGGCGAGGACGACGCAAGGTGCAGGAGTGGCTTCGTTGTCTTGACCAATTTTTCAGATCCGGTGGTAGGGGTGGCCCGTCTGCAGAGTCCAGGCGCGGTACAGCTGCTCCGCAAACAGCACTCTCGCCAGTCCGTGCGGCAGGGTCAATCGCGACAGCGACCAGACAAAGTCGGCGCGTTGCCGGCACGCATCGGAGACCCCATCCGGCCCGCCTATGATGAAACTGAGATCACGGCTGTCCTGCTGCCAATCAGCAAGTCGCCCGGCAAGCTCGGTACTGGTGAGCTGTTTGCCACCTTCATCGAGCAATACCACCTGCTCGGTCTTCGGGAGTTTTGCGACTATCAGCTCGCCTTCTGCAAGCATTGCCTGGCGAGTCTTGTCGTTCTTGCTTCGCCTTACAGTAGCGATCGTGTCGAGGCGAAACCGCCACTCCCTTGGAAAACGGTCAGCGTACATCCCGAAGGCAGCGTCAACCCAGGGCGGTTGGCGATCGCCAACGGCCAATAACCGAATGTGCACGAACTAACGCCTGTCCACAGTGGCCAATTCCTAGCCTTCTGAAGCCGATGCGTCGCCCGACGGAACGATTGACCAGAGTTTCTCCAGATTGTAGAACTCTCGAACCTTCGGCAACATCACGTGCACAAGCGCGTCCTGCAGGTCGAGCAGAATCCATTCACCGCCCTCCTCGCCTTCAATGCCAATGGGTCTGCAGCCCGCCTCTTTAGCCTTTTCAGCGACGTTGTCAATCAGTGCCTTGACATGACGATTCGACGTTCCACTCGCAACAACCATGTAGTCCGTCACCGTGGTCATATTTCGCACATCGAGTTTGACGATGTCTTTCGCTTTGACGTCTTCAAGCGCCTCAATAATCAGGCCGCTCAGTTTTTCACTGTTCATGCGCCGTTCTCAGTAATCTTCAAATTGGACTCCTCGTCTTAGACTGACTTCGCCTGTAAATACGCTTGTTGCTTTCAACCTTGCGGCAGCTTCCTTCACGCATAACAACCACTCGACTGTATTTCGTCACGCACCGCATCCGGCATCAGAAACCTCGGGTCCCGACCGGCCGCCACCAACTCGCGAATTTCGGTCGACGAAATCTCGAGTTGCGTTACTGCGTGAATATGGATGCGTCCATTCACCGCCGTATTCAGGTCATCGACACGATGGGTGCCGAAATCCGTGATCAGCTCACCCAAAGGACCGATATCCGGCGCTTTCCAGCCGGGCCGATGCGCAACGATGATGTGGGCAACATCGAGAATATCGTCCCAACGATGCCATCCGAGCAAACCGAGAAAAGCGTCCATACCGACAATGAGACCCAGGGAACGGTCGGGAAATTCCTCGCGCAGCGACAAAAGCGTGTCGATGGAGTACGAAGGCCCGTTACGGCGAATCTCGCGATCATCAACGCTAAAACCCTGCTGACCACGGACCGCGAGTTCTACCATGCGCAGACGCTCACTCGCCGAGGCGAAGGTCGTGCCGCGATGCGGTGGATCACCACACGGAATGAAGCGCACGTCCTCAAACTTCAGCGCCTGCAACATTTCGAAGGCCGTTCTCAGGTGGCCGTAGTGTATGGGATCGAAGGTGCCGCCGAAAACACCCATAGGCCTCATTGGCGCGCCATCCCGACAACGATGTCACAGGCCATTTGCCACGGATCGCCAGCGCGCTGGCCCTTCGCGGCGGCGTCGGCGCGTCCGCTTGCTTTCAGCATACGGAGAAAAGAACCGTGTTTATGGCGCCCCATGCAGCTGCGAACCAGGCCCTGGCGATTGCTCCAGACACCATTCTTTTGCATGGCATTGCTCAAATTTCCGCCCTGCCGAACAACGTCATCGAGCGTCGAGAGGGTTCGTAGTTCACGGGTCAGCGCCCACATGACAATGACAGGTTCAACGCCCTCCGAGCGCAAACCACCGAGAATCTTTACGGCGCGCCCCGCGTCGCCGCCCAGGGCTGCATCCGTAAGTTTGTAAACGTCATAACGACTGCTGTTGGCCACCGCGTGGCTGACGTCCTCCACGCTGACGGGTCCCTCGCCCAGCAGCAGTCGCAGCTTCTCAATTTCCTGCCCTGCGGCCAGCAGATTGCCCTCGACCCGATCGGCGATCAGCGCTACAACATCCGGCTCTGGCTGCAATCCCGCCTTGCGCATGCGGCCGGCAATCCAGCCCGGCAGTTCGCGCAACCCAATGGGCCAGATCACTAAATTAACGCCTGCCTTATCAAGCGCTTTGGCCCACTTGGACGCGGCGGCGCTACGATCCAGCTTGGGTGCCGTAACGATAAACAGCGTGTCCGGGCCGGCGCGTTCCGTCAGTTCAATGATTGCCTCACCGCCGGCGCGACCGGGTTTTCCGGTTGGCAGGCGCAGTTCAATGATGCGTTGCTCTGCAAACAGCGACAGGTTGCTGCTCGAAGCCGTTAGCTGTGTCCAGTCAAAGCCCGTAGTCGCGACGTGTAATTCGCGCATGCCGAAGCCTTGCTGTCGCGCTGCATCTCGTATGGCGTCCAACGCCTCGGATACGAGCAGGTATTCGTCACCGGTAACCAGGTAGCAGGGAGCGAGGGACTTCTTGAGGTGCGACGAAAGCTGATTTGCCTGCAGCTTCAAGCAATCTGCTCCATCGCAATCGATTCGCTTTCCAGCAGAACCGGAATGCCGTCAGATACGGGATAGGCACGCTTGCCATCGTCCGTAATCAATGCCTCTGCCAGAGGTTCGGCCAGCTTGATGCCATCATGATTCTGAAGATCGCCAGTATCGATTGCCGCGTTGAGCCGTTGCAGCATGTCCTTCTTCAGTAAAGAGAGGCCTTTGTGGCTCACCGGGCAGCGCAGTATTGTCAGAAGACGCTTGTCCATACCTAATAGTGTACAACGCATTGGCACGTCAATAACCCCAATTTGCGGCTCAATAGTGCCTTAAACGCCCGCCAAGCTCCTTATTGTCGCAGGCATCACACGCCGAGATTGCCGCCTCTATGTCCTCGGGAAATGGCCGAAATTGCTCATCAACCAGCCGACAGCGCATGATGAGCTTGACCGCCGGCACCTGCTCACCATGTTGCAGATGATCATGAATATAGTGCTGTGCAAAAAACAGCGCCGCCTGCGGACTGTCCCACCGCAGCATAGACTCGAAAAACCAGCTCCAGGCGGAGACCGGATCGGGATCCTCTTCGAGCCACCGGAGCAAGTGCTGGAGCCCGCCCTCACGGTTGCCGCGGCTGATAAACCCGTAAGCATGGTTAAGGGTGGCCTCGCGACTCTCCTCGAGTTCGGCGGTCGCCAGTATTGCGTCGTTTTGCAGCGATGGCGGGACATCGATGTCCTCGATCAGACCATAGGGACGCATCAAGCTGCCTACCAGCGAGAAGAATGCGAACGACAGCAACAGCTGCACGAGTACGGCCAGCATCATCGGCAGGCCCTCTGCAACGGCTGACAACCACGAGAACAGCAGCATGGATAGTGTCGCCAACCAGAAAGTGGCGGCGCATTTCTTCCAGAGTCGAGAGAGCGCAACCGGATTCAGACTCTGTAAGGGCGAGTGCGTAATCGCGAGCACGGCGATCGATGCAGGAAAGACGAATGCACCTAACACCAGCACAACCAGCGTCCCCGCGACGCCGAACTTGGCGCCCGCCTCGACCGTTGCCAGAACAAGGAGTACAGCGACCAGCACCGGGAACAGGCTCCAGGCGTTGCCAAACCAATTGAAAAACTCGATACCCGGCACTGCCGGTGTCACCCCCCTGGCACGCGCCTCGAGCAATATCATCTGGTAACGGAACACGGCGGGCAAAACAAGAAACATCAAGAACAGGCCGAGCACACCACCCCAGCTGGCTAATGACACCGTCAGCCAGAAGAACAGCAGCGGTACGAGCACGCTCGACTCAGTCAGCGGATAAGCGATCGCGCGGACGAGGTCGAGCGGCTTAGCTGTCATCATGCTCGTCATCCGGCACCGGATCGTAGCCGGACCCGCCCCACGGATGACAGCGGCCGATTCGCCGAGCGGCGAGCCAGCTGCCACGCAGCACGCCGTGCCGTTGCAGCGCCTCGATCGCGTAGCTGGAGCATGTGGGGTCGAAGCGGCAATTGCCGCCGAGCCACGGCGAGATTGCAAGCCGGTAAAGCTTGACCAGCCAGATTAGCGGGCGCGCAAGCAGTCGGCTCACAGCGTTAGGCATCAGGCTGCCTGCACGGCCTCAGTAGCGAATCGGCGAATCGCCTTGAGCATAGACGACAAGCCGTTACTGCGCGTCGGGCTGAGGTGGCTCTCCAGCTGCAGCGCGCTTACGAAGTCAGGCGGCGTGTCCAGGATGTCCTGCGGATACCGGCCGCTGTAAAGACGCAGCAGCAGGGCAATGAGCCCGGAGACGATAGCGGCATCGCTGATCGCACGAAACTCGAGCCGCCCGTCCTTTTCTTCGGCGACAAACCACACCTGTGACTGACAACCTCTAATCAGGTTTTCGTCGGTGCGCAGCGCATCGGGAAACTCCGGCAAGCGTCGGCCGAGATCGATCAGGTACTGGTAGCGATCCATCCAGTCGTCGAAAAGCGCGAACTCTTCTATGACTTCGCGCTGCGCGGTCTGGGCTTCACTAGCCATTGCTGGCACCGCTTCGCCGCCAGGAGGTTCCTTCCCTGCTATCCTGAATCTCGACACCGGCTTCGCGTAGCTGGTCACGGATAGCGTCGGCGCGCGAAAAATCACGCTCGGCTTTAGCCTGGTTGCGCTCAACGATTCGCGCTTCGATGTCTTCGGCAGACATCTCACCCTCGACGTTACCCGCAAACCACTGCTCCGGGTCCGTACAGAGCAGGCCCATGAGCTCTCCCGATGCGTACATTGACGCCGCCATGCGTTCCATTTCCTTTTCATCGTTGGACTTGTTTAGCGCGCGAGCCAGCGCGAAAAATTCAGCCATGGCTTTGGGCGTGTTCAGGTCGTCCTCCAGCGCATCGATAAGTCCCTGCGGGATTTCGGCCGCAGCCCGGGCTTCGTCGGAAACCGTAATGCCCCTGACGGCGCCATATAGCCTGTCCAGCATGCGGCGAGCCGCCTGCATGGTCTCCGCGGACCAGTCAAGCGGCTGTCGGTAATGTGCGCTTAGCAAGGCGAGACGAATGACCTCGCCGGGAATGGTCTCGATCAGGTTATGTACCAGCAAAACATTCCCCAGAGACTTGGACATCTTGGTCTGATCAATGCTCAGGAAGCCGTTATGCAGCCAGTAGCGAGCAAAAGGAGCTCCATCGTGCGCGCAGCGGCTCTGCGCACACTCGTTTTCGTGGTGCGGAAATACGAGGTCCTGCCCGCCGGCATGAATGTCGATTGTTTTGCCGAGATGCTTTTCGGCCATGGCGGAACATTCAATATGCCAGCCTGGCCGCCCCCTGCCCCACGGCGAATCCCAGCCTGGCAGATCGGGCGTTGAGGGTTTCCAGAGCACGAAATCGTGTGCGGCTTTCTTGTACGGCGCCACCTCAACCCGCGAGCCCGCGATCATCTCACGCAAATCGCGCTTGGAAAGCTCACCGTATTGCTTATGGGCGGCGACGTCGAACAACACGTGTCCGTCGGCGACATAGGCATGGCCTTTCTCGATCAGCGCCTCGATCATCTCGATCATCGCGTCGATGTGCTGTGTCGCACGTGGCTCTATGTCCGGCGGCTGAACGCCCAGCGCAGCCATGTCGTCGTTGTAGGCCTTGATATAGACAGCCGTGATTTCATCGATCGGTTTGCCCGTTTCTATGGACGCCGCATTGATCTTGTCATCCACGTCTGTGATGTTGCGCGCGAAGGTCAGTTTGTAATGACGGCGCAAGACACGTGCCAAAAGATCGAACACGACGGCAGGCCGGGCGTTACCAATGTGCGCATAGTTGTAGACGGTTGGCCCGCAAAGGTACATCGTGACCTCGCCGGCTTTCTGAGGCTCAAACGGAACTTTCTTGCCCTGCAGGGTATCGTGCAACTGTATGGTCATCGTGACTCGGTGAGACGTTCAAAAGAAAGCAATCATAGCAATATTGCTGCTGGCGGCTACGCTCGGTATTCTTCCCGGCCGCAGCTAATTCACCCAAGGACTCCCAGATGTCGGTCGTGCCCGTCAAATTTCAAGCCCGTAACAGCATAGAACAGGTTGAGGAAGGCAACGATCTCGCGCCAAAGTTTGACGATCGCGGCCTGATTACCGTGGTCACCACCGACGCCAGCAGTGGCGAACTGCTCATGCAGGGCTACATGAACGCTGAAGCGCTGCAACGTACGATCCAGACCGGCGAGGCACACTACTACAGCCGCAGCCGTCAGGTGCTATGGCACAAGGGAGCGACCAGCGGACTGGTGCAGACCGTTCGGGAACTCCTGGTCGACGACGATCAGGACTGCGTCTGGTTACGCGTCGATGTCACCGGAGGCGCAAGTTGCCACGTCGGTTATCGAAGCTGCTTTTACCGCAGAGTCCCGATTGGCGATGATTTCGCGGCAAAGCAGGCGGAAGGTCACGTGGACCTCGAATGGACCGATACTGAAAAAGTATTCGATCCAGAAGAGGTTTATGGCGGCGCGCCGAATCCGACGATTCTATAAGCGCATCGATAGGCAGAGCGGTCAGCTGGGGCGTTTTGACTTCCTACGGCGCGTGTCTCGTCGTCGTCGTGCTGCGGGCTGCGGTTCCCGGTAGGCGATGGCTCGGGCTTCGAAAGCGTATTCGATCGTGCCAATCATCCACAGGAAATATCCCACCAGCTCCATAAACTCCTCGATCGCAAGCTTGGTAATACGAAGATAGGTTTCGCCGAGTATCGACCGCCACAGCGGTTCGTGGCCTACCAGCGGAACGAAAGCAAACAGGATAATCGCGCCGGCAAATAGCAGGGTGAGTCCGGGTGACGGCCAGATACGTGCCAGGGCAATCACCAGTCGTTTACGATGCCGATAGGTGTAGGCGACAAGCAAGGCACCACACACAGCAGTAAGTACCTGCCACGCATTGTCGGCGACAAAACGATCCAGAAAATAGTCGGACTCGCGAATCAGGAAGATCAGCGCCAATCCACCAAAACCGAATGCGATCGGTCGCTGCGACGGGCAGTAGCGGGCAACCCACGTCATGATCAGGCCGCAGACACCGAGGATGATGGCCTGGATGATCTCAACCGGTGAAAATTCGCTGGTGCCGAAAACATCCGTATCGCTGACGACAACATGCAGCTTCAGGCTGCCGGGAGAGGCGATTTCCATGTTCGTCAACGCCCAGGTTACGAACGCGATTGAAATGAAGTACAGCAGGTAACGCAACCAGGCCATACGAAACTATACACCGCGAGCCGGTCTAGCGACGGAGCTTGAAGCTAGGAAGCCCTTCTTTGGTGAGAACACCCTGATTAGTAAGAAATTTTTGTGCGTCTTCGGCATCATTTCGAAACCAGTCTTTGGTGCTGCCAAGGCGAAAACTGTAGCCCCACGCATCCATGTCCAGCATTAGACGCCCGGACCCGCAGGCAGGCAAACAGTCTGCCAGAACGACCTGCAGGTAGCAGACACCGGCCTCCTCGAGATCGTCTCCCCCGGCATCCCGAACCAGGCGGGCACGACGTTCCGCGGTCATGCAAATAACATGGCAGCTTTCGTGGAGTAGTGAATGGATCGGCGTATCGCCTCGGACATAAACCGTGCTGCCGACAATGCCGGCCTCTGGCTCGCCCCAGAAACTACCTGTAATAGGCGCGGCATCTTCCTGGATCACCAAGTCCAGCTCGTAGCGGCGCAAGAGATCGACGAGGTCATCGGAGTCCACATCCGCAACGGTGAGAACCTGCTGTTGCACAGAGACTGCCACGGGTGACTACAGGGTAGAGATTTTCTTTAGCACGATTCGAACAAGGTCTCTGACGGCCGCTTCACGAAGCAACTCTTCCTCACGCGCCTTGCCAAGTACCAGTCGCGAGTCATAGGTGTAGTCGCGAGTGATGGTAAGAGTCTGCGGCTCGACAAGTCTGGTAAGGCCGCCGTCGATTGCATATTGAATCGTGTAATAGATTTCGTACTCCGTTGGCACATTGCGTGCCGATACGGATAGAACACGCTGATCCGTCTCGTCATAGAGGATCGAGATTATCCCTGTCGCCGCAGCGGCCGAATCAACCAATTCGACGTTCGCCGCCTTAAGCTGTGCACGCAGCTCGCGATAAAACAGGCTCTGCCGATCATCCGCCGCGATATAAGTGCGTTCCATTTCGGCAGGCGTCGACAACGCACCCTGAATCTGGAACCCACAGCTCGAAACGATTGCCAACATCGCCAGCGCTAAAAGCCGGGGAGCAACTGCGTTGAGATTGCGTCTAAACAACGATATTGACCAATCGCCCTGGTACAACGATAACCTTGCGCACGTCCTTGCCATCAATAAAACGCTGTACGTTTTCGTCGGCGATTGCCAGCTGTTGAATCGCATCCTTGTCCGCATCTGCCGGAACAGAAACGCGCGCACGAAGCTTGCCGTTCACCTGCACAACCATCTCGAGCAGATCGAGCTCGAGCGCTGCCTCATCTACAGCCGGCCATTGCTGGTCTATCAGCGGTGTTTTGTGGCCCAGTTCCTGCCAAAGGGCGTGACATATGTGTGGCACGATTGGCGACAACATGAGTACGACGGACTCCAGCGCCTCGTGCTCCACCGCACGTCCGGCATCGCTATCGTCGCCCAGCTTGTTAATCGCATTCAGCAACTCCATCGCCGCCGCGACTGCCGTGTTGAAGCTGTTCCGCCGACCAATATCGTCGCTGATCTTGGCAATCGTCTGATGGGTCTTGCGCCGCAACGCCTGTTGTTGCTCATTGAGCTTCGCGAAGTCGACACTTGGGACCGGCCCGCGCGCGGCATGATCGACAACTGCGTTCCAGAATCGTTTCAGGAACCGGAAGCTGCCCTGCACACCATCGTCCGACCATTCCAGAGACTGTTCGGGCGGAGCCGCGAACATCATGAACAAACGCACCGTATCAGCGCCGTACTTCGCAATGAGTTCCTGCGGGTCAACCGTGTTGCCCTTTGCCTTGGACATCTTGGCGCCATCCTTAAGCACCATACCCTGTGTCAGAAGATTGGTGAACGGCTCTGACACTTCCGTGAGCCCCTCATCACGCATGACGCGCTGGAAGAATCGCGAATACAAAAGGTGCAATATGGCGTGCTCGACGCCACCGGTGTACTGGTCGACAGGCGTCCAGTATCGCGCACGATCATCGAGCATCGCGTCGCTGTTGTCCGGACAAGCGTAGCGAGCAAAATACCAGGAGGACTCGACAAAGGTGTCGAAGGTATCGGTCTCGCGACGTGCCGACTTGCCGCATTGCGGACAATCTACTTCGTAGAACTCCGGCATTTCTCTGAGCGGTGAACCGACGCCCGTAAACTCGACGTCCTCTGGTAGCACGACCGGAAGCTGCTCCTCCGGCACTGGTACAGCATCGCAATCGTCACAGTAGATGATCGGAATCGGTGCACCCCAGTAACGCTGCCGTGAGACACCCCAGTCGCGCAAGCGATAGTTAACCATTCTGCCGCCACGACCGGTCTGCTCGAAATGATCCGCAATTGCGTTGAACGCGTCTTCCGACGACAAACCGTCATATTTGCCGGAGTTAACCAGCACGCCTTTGTCGATGAACACCGCCTCATCGATATCGATATCGGTACCGTCAGCGGGTGCGATCACCTGCTTGATCGGAATGCCGTGTTTTCGCGCGAATTCCCAGTCGCGCTCGTCGTGTCCCGGAACGGCCATAACGGCACCTGTGCCATAGCTCATGAGCACAAAGTTCGCGACCCACAACGGCACGTCGTCTCCGGTAAGCGGATGAACTGCCGAAATACCGAGCGGCATACCCTTCTTTTCCATCGTTTCGAGCGTCGCTTCGGCCGCATCCGTGGTCGTGCATTCCGTGATAAATGCGGCGATCTCGGGATTATCCTGGGCGGCCCTTGTCGCCAGCGGATGCTCGGCGGCAACCGCCATGTAAGTCACCCCCATCAGCGTATCCGGGCGCGTGGTATACACGGTCAGCGGTTCATCTTCATCGGCAACCTCGAACGAGAGCTCTACGCCTTCGGAGCGCCCGATCCAGTTGCGCTGCATGGTTTTGACCGACTCCGGCCAGCCCGGCATCTCGTCAAGCTCCTGCAACAACTCATCCGCATAGGCCGTAATTTTCATAAACCACTGCGGAATCTCGCGGCGCTCAACGAGCGCATCCGAGCGCCAGCCGCGGCCATCGATGACCTGCTCATTGGCAAGCACCGTCTGGTCAACCGGATCCCAGTTGACGACCGAGTTCTTTCTGTAGACAAGGCCCTTCTTGAACATACGCGTGAACAACCATTGCTCCCAGCGGTAATACTCGGGCCGACAGGTTGTAACTTCGCGCGTCCAGTCATAGGCGAAGCCAAGTCGCTTGAGCTGACCGCGCATATCGTCAATATTCTGGTAGGTCCACTGCGCCGGCGGCACGCCACGTTGTATTGCCGCATTCTCGGCGGGCATCCCGAAGGCATCCCATCCCATCGGCTGCAGGACATGTTTGCCCTGCATTCGGTGATAACGCGCGAAAACGTCGCTGATCGTGAAAACCCGAACATGCCCCATATGCAGCTTTCCACTGGGGTACGGGAACATTGTCAGGCAATAGAATTTCTCTTTGCCCGGGTCTTCAGAGACCTCAAAACTGCGCGCGTCGGTCCAGTGTTTCTGTGCCGCCTGTTCGACGATCTCGGGTTGGTAGGGGGTGCTCATCGGTGTCGTTCTTATCGTGTCGCCGGGAAAGCTCCGAAGCGTACATGAACACGCTGCAATTCGCAGCCTGCCGCGCAGTCAGCCTGGAAAACCGCGCCTACAGGCTGCCGCGATGCCGAATCCAGAAGCCGGCGATAATGGCGAGACACAGAGCGATGACTGGCGTATTCCCGGAGCTGGCATAAGGGGTCATGCCCCGCCGCGGTTCGATATCCGCCGTCATGAGCTCCGGCTTAAACTGTTTGCCAACCTCAAGCAGAGCACCGTCGTAGCCGATAAATGCACTGATACCGGTATTCGTCGATCGAATCACGTTGCGCCCAACCTCGAGTGCCCGCATGCGGGCAATCTCCAGATGCTGATGTGGCGCGATCGAATCGCCGAACCATGCATCGTTGCTCACATTTATCAGGAGACTGGCGTCCGGCAGCGCGTACAGCTGTTCCGCACCGTAGGCATCCTCGTAGCAGATGGCGACGGCAAGCCTGGCGCCATTTGCCGCCTCGAGCAGCGGCTGTACCGCCTCACCCGGTGACAGATCCGAGTGCGGCAGGTTCTGCATTCTCATCCACTCGCGAACACTCGGCGGTACAGGGAAGTACTCACCGAAAGGTACAAGGTGGCGTTTTCGATAGGCCTGTGGCGCCAAACCGCCAACGAGAAAAACGCTGTTATAGATTTTGCCGTCAGGGTCACGCTCAAAACTGCGCTCCAGTATGCCGAAAACCACGCTACGCCGGCTGCCGCGAAGGTCGTTTCGAATCAGGTTGATGTAGTTCTTCACCTGATCGTCCAACGCGGGGATCGCGACTTCCGGCCACACAACGATTTCGCTGTCGGGGACACTCAGCGTGGATCGCCGATAGAACTCCATAATGGGTTTAAGCTGATCCCGATCCCACTTTTTGTCCTGAGAGACACCCGCCTGCACGATACTCACGCGCATCGGCTTGCCGGCCGTCTCCGTCCAGTCCGGGACTAGCAGTAAGCCACCGACCAGCCATGGCAGCAGAATGGCAGCAAGCCCGACAATGCGCTGGATCCCCGTCGACATGAGCGTAACGATCACGGCCGTGGAACTGACCAGCAGCATGAAGGAGACGCCATAAACGCCAAGTACGGGTGCCCAGCCTGCGAATAGACTATCGATCTGGCTGTAGCCGAGTGCCAGCCAGGGAAAGCCCGTAAATATCCAGCCCCGCGTCCATTCGATGAGTACCCAGGCGGCCGGTGCAACCAGCAGCATTTGCCAGCTTTCTCCCTGGGACAGGCGGCTGATCAGCCATCCGGCAATCCACAGCAGCAGCGCCATGATGACCGCAAGTCCGACCATGAGAAGCAACGCGATCCAAAGTGGCGCGTTGCCAAACACGTGCACCGAGATGTAAATCCAGTAAGTGCCTGTCAGGAACATCCCCAAGCCAAACCAGAACGCATGTGCCCCGGCATCGCGCGGTGACACGTTCATACAGACATACAGCAAGGGCAGCAACAGCAATGGTGCAAGCAGCGAAAGTCCGTACGGCGCGAAGCTGAGTGACATCGCAGCGCCAATAATGAAGGCAATAAGACGACTCAGCGCCGGACGGTCAGCCGGCAGCAACAAGACAGGATGGATATCCTTGGCCAACGGTCTCAGTCGTCGCGTCGCTGAACCTGCAACGCGTCGATGCGCCGCTTGTCAGCCTTCACAACAGCAAACTCAAAGCCGCCGAAGCTAATCTTCTCACCACGGCGTGGCAGCCGACCCAGCTCGTGCATAACCAGACCGCCCACTGTGTCGTATTCCTCGTCTTTAAGTTCGCAGTCGAAATACTCATTGAAGTCTTCGACGCGCGTCAGGGCGCGCACAGCATAACTGGGCTTGCCATTGCGATCGCCGTCGGGCCGAATAAACTCGGCTTCTTCCTGGTCATGCTCGTCGTCGATTTCACCGACGATTTCCTCTAGCACATCCTCAATTGTGAGCAGTCCCGCGACGCCACCGTATTCGTCGACAACAAGAGCCATGTGATTGTGACTCGCGCGAAACTCTTTGAGCAATGCATTGAGTCTTTTCGACTCGGGAATAACCGACGCCGGCCGCAGCAGTTTTCGGATGGTGACCTCTTTGGCGACGTCGGTACCAAAGTAGCGCAGCAGGTCTTTAGCCAGCAATACTCCCAGCACTTCGTCACGATCTTCACCGATGACCGGAAAGCGCGAGTGCCCGGATTCAACGATGAGCGCCAGAATCTCATCGAACGGCTGCTCAATATCAATAACCACCATCTGCGAGCGCGGCACCATGACTTCGCGTACCTGGGTATCAGACACATCGAGAACGCCGGCGAGCATGCTCCTTTCTTCGGCATCAAGATCGATTTCGGTCCGTATTAAGGTCTGAATTTCTTCGCGGCTCCAAGGTTCCCCCTTGAACGCACGCTTGATGCGCGCGACCAATCCGGGTGTTCCTGAGCCGCTCGTACTTGGCGGTTTGTCGTTCATAGCTGGTTAGTTTAACAGGTCTCTGTCATGACTTTAGGTAAGGGTCGGCCAGGCCGTGCGCCGCCAGGATGCGGGCCTCCAGACCCTCCATTACCTGAGCTTCGGCGTCCGATTTGTGGTCATGGCCCAGCAAATGCAGCGTGCCGTGTACCAGCATATGAGCCCAGTGGTCCGCCAGTGCTTTACCCTGACTGGCGGCCTCGTCGCTCACAACAGCCGCGCAGATAACAATATCGCCCAGCGGCTGCCGCGCGTCTGACGGTAACCCCGCCGTCTCTCCAGCCGGAAAAGACAGCACGTTGGTCACCTTGTCTTTTTCTCGATAATCGCGATTCAGAGCCTGCATCTCTTCTGTATCGACAACGCGGACCGATACTTCAGCGCTGCGCGCGAGCGCCGCGCCGGCGGCATCGGCTGCGCGAGTCACCCAGGCTTCGATCGGCAGACCCTGTGGAATGTCCGCGTTTTCGCAGGCAATCTGAACCTCAACCAGCAGCGACGGTAATCGGGTCACTGGTCTGTATCGGCGCGCCGCTCGCTATGCTCATAAGCGAGAACGATGCGCTGCACCAGCTGATGCCTGACAACGTCACTTGGCGTGAAGTAGGTGAATGCAACCCCCTCGACGTTTTTCAGTACATCGGTCGCATTCTTGAGACCCGACTCCTTGCCTGCCGGCAGATCGATCTGCGTGATGTCGCCGGTAACGACTGCGCGCGAACCAAATCCAATTCGGGTCAGAAACATTTTCATTTGTTCGACGCTGGTGTTCTGCGCTTCGTCCAGGATGACAAACGACTCGTTCAGTGACCGGCCGCGCATGAACGCGAGCGGCGCAATCTCGATAACGTTTCTTTCGATCAGTTGCGTGACACGCTCCGCCCCGATCATGTCGTAGAGCGCGTCATACATGGGCCGTAAGTAAGGGTCGACTTTTTGTGACAAATCTCCCGGCAGAAAACCGAGGCGCTCGCCAGCCTCGACCGCTGGCCGCACCAGCACGATGCGCCGCACCTGTTCGTTGTCCAGCGCATCGACCGCGCTTGCAACGGCCAGATAGGTCTTGCCGGTTCCGGCAGGTCCGATACCGAAAGCAAGATCGTGCTGCTGAATACTCGTCATATAGGTAGTCTGGTTCGGGCCGCGTGGGCGAATCAGTTTGTGCCGCGTCTGGATCGAAACGACCTCATCGCCGCCGTCCTCCGTCTCTGATTGTGTCGTTTCCCTGTCATCCATAAATGACTCCTGCAGCAGCATGTGTACACGCTCGGGGTCCAGTCGCTCGCTTTCGGTCAGGGCGAACATTGACAGCAAGATATCTCCACCGACCTCCGCCGCACCCGGACGGCCGGTGATGCGAAAACGGTTTCCACGACTCGCAATCTCAACGTCGAGGCGACGTTCGATTTGTCGCAGATGTTCGTCGAACTGACCACACAAGTTGGCAAGGCGATTGTTATCGGCGGGCTCGAGGACAACGTCCCGAAAAATCCGGACAGCGTTCAAGATCTGTATTTAAAACCTCTGTTCACGGAGCGCTCCGTCAGAATGACGGAGGCGTCGCCATTGGCAACTATGCGCACGGCGAGATATCTATCAGGGCAATAGACCATTGGCGATCAGGTTACCCTGAAGCAAGCGCCGTTGGAAGTACCTGCCGTCCGCGAAGCGAGTTCGGCAGCGCTTCAGTAATCACCACATCGATGAATTCGCCGATGCAGGACGGATCAGCGTCGAAATTGACCCAGCGGTTATTTTCGGTGCGACCAGCAACCTGGCTGGCACTCTTTTTCGATATTTTCTCGACCAGGACTCGCTGCGTCGTGCCGACCATACGCTGACTGATTTCCATCGCTTGTTGATTGATACGAGCCTGCAAGATCTGCAGCCTCTGTTTCTTCTCTGCCATCGGCGTGTCGTCGGCCAGACTCGCCGCCGGTGTGCCAGGACGTGCGCTGTAAATAAAACTGAATGACTGGTCGAATCCAATTTCGGCAATCAGATTCATGAGTGCCTCAAAATCCCTGTCGGATTCGCCCGGAAAGCCAACGATGAAATCGGACGACAAGGAAATGTCCGGCCGGGCCTCGCGCAGTTTTCGTATCTTCTGCTTGTATTCGAGCACTGTGTGGCCTCGTTTCATTGCCGCAAGAATCCGATCCGATCCGTGCTGCACCGGCAGATGCAGATAACTCGCGAGTTTCGGCACCTCGGCATAAGCCTGTATGAGGCTGTCAGTGAATTCGACCGGATGAGAGGTCGTAAAGCGAATTCGCTCAATGCCTTCAATAACGGCAACGTAATAGATCAGCGTTGCAAGATCCGCGATGCTGCCATCGTGCATCGGCCCACGGAAGGCGTTGACGTTCTGGCCGAGCAGATTTACCTCGCGAACGCCCTGCTCAGCGAGACTCGCCACTTCCGCGATTACGTCATCAAAAGGCCGGCTGATCTCCTCACCCCGTGTGTAGGGCACTACGCAGAAACTGCAGTACTTGCTGCAGCCCTCCATGATGGATACGAATGCTGTCGGGCCGTCAGCCCGTGGCTCGGGCAAGCGATCGAATTTCTCGATCTCCGGAAAGGAGATATCGACAACGGCAGCGCCCGTCCTGGCGACGCCGTCGATCATCTCCGGCAACCGATGCAACGTCTGCGGACCAAACACCATATCGACGAAAGGCGCGCGTTCCGTAATGCCATGCCCTTCCTGGCTGGCGACGCAGCCGCCGACGCCAATCCTCACGGCCGGGTTCTTCTCCTTTAGCGCCCGCCATCGACCGAGCTCGGAGAAAACCTTCTCCTGCGCTTTTTCGCGTATAGAGCAGGTATTCACCAGCAGCAGGTCCGCCTTATCCGGTGAATCGGTCAGCTCAAAGCCATGCGACGCGCGCAGCACGTCCGCCATCTTCTCCGAGTCGTACTCGTTCATCTGGCAACCCATGGTCTTGATGTACAGCTTCTTGCTCATAGTTTCGATATTACACTCTGGAGAATTACTGCAGCCACCAGGCCGCGGCCATCACCGAATAAATCCCATGCCCTCTAGCTTGACCAGTATGCGATGCGCCGCGAGATCTGGTGAGATGCCCACCGTTTGTCGTCTTTCCTGTCAACCTAAACTGACAAAGCCGCGAGGGCATGCCATGTGCCCCGCGGCCTGTAAGCATTGTTACGACGAAATTTCGTCTAGAACGGGATGTCGTCGTCGAAATCGTCCGGACCCGGCTGCGGAGGCGCATCGCCGCCGCCACCCTGGCTTGGCTTGCTGCCACCCTGGCTTGGCTTACCGCCGCCGAAATTGCCGCCGCCGCCATCACCACGGCCGCCGAGCATCTGCATTTCATCGGCAATGATCTCTGTCGTGTAGCGATCGTTACCATCCTGACCCTGCCACTTGCGCGTGCGCAGTTTGCCCTCGATATAGACCTGCGAGCCCTTACGCAGGTACTCAGCCGCTACCTCGGCCAGGCGGTTGAACATCGCTACACGATGCCATTCCGTGCGGTCCTTCTGCTCACCCGTCTGCTTGTCTTTCCAGGATTCATTGGTAGCGACCGTGAAGTTGGTAACGGCCGAGCCGCTCGGCATGTAGCGCGTCTCGGGATCCTGCCCGAGGTTACCAACGATAATGACTTTGTTTATTCCGCGGGCCATGTCGGTCCCCTAATAGTGTGTTGTGCTGTTGTTATATGTCTCGCCACGAAGGCGATGAGGGGGGCTATTGTAGAGCCTGACGGATCAAAAGCCAGCCCGATTTCTGCGTGCGAACGCCGATTTAGGCGCTTTGACGACGCACCCGGCCAAAAGCCTGAACCGCAAGCCACAGGGCAGCAAGCAGCATACACACAAAGAACACGTCGGACGGATGGCCCTGGCTCAGGAAGCGCCCGCCGATCAGGCCGCCCGAGAATGCGCCCAGAAACTGCGCCGTCGAGAAAACCCCCAGCGATGCACCCCGCACATCTTCTTCCGCCAGGATCGACAGCCGGGCAGGCAGCCCGCTCTCGAGAAAATTGAAGCCCGCAAAATAGGCGACCAGCGCGATGAAAACCGGCAGGACAGAGAAACCAAAGAACGCGAGAGCGAATTCAGCCGCGAGAATCATCGTTACCGCCATACCGATCAGGTAGCCACGGCCCTGGCGGTGGTCCATCAGGATCATGGGTATCGTGACGACAAGCGATAGCAGCAAGGCACCGACGTAGACCTTCCAGTGGTCGGTCAATGTCAGGCCGAGCCGGTCGCTCAGCAGGAACGGGAGTGCTACGAATGTTGCGGTCATGATCGTGTGCAGCAGGTAGAAATAGAGGTCGATCTGCAGGAGATCAGCGCGCAGCGCCGGCAAAAGACTCCAGCTCTCTCGCGTTTTCGGTTTCGGGATTTCGGGCAGCAGCATCAGCGTTGCGGCGGCCAGCACGGACAGGCCAGCGGCCATCCAGAACAAGGCCTGCACGCCGAATTTCGCTGCGATCAGCGGACCGGCAATCATCGCCAGCATGAACGACATGCCAATGCCAACCCCCATGACGGCCATGGAGCGCGTTCTGACTTCATCGCGTGTCGCATCGGCAATCAGCGCCGTTAGCGTTGCCGAAATTGCGCCGGCCCCCTGCAGGAACCGCCCCGCAATAACGCCGTATATCGAATCACTGTACGCCGCGACTATGCTGCCAGCGGCGAAAATAGCGAGGCCAAGCAAGATTACCGGGATCCGACCGATACGGTCGGACAGTACGCCGAGAGGAATCTGAAACCCTGCCTGCGTTAGGCCATAGCCGCCGACGGCAAGCCCGATCAACAGCGGCGTCGCATGTTTTAGCTCAGCTGCGTAAAGCGACAGGACAGGCAGCAGCGCAAAGAGTCCGAACATGCGAATGACAGCAATCAGCGCAACCACGGACACGGAACGTCTCTCCGACGCCTGCATCACGATACTGGTTGCGGGGATCTCTGTTGTCACTGGCATGGTTCCTTTGCGCCGAAGATGATCGGCGGCGTATATTAGCAGGTTGTTCCGCAATCCCTAAAATCTATGAAGACGATTGATATTCGCGGCGCCAGGACCCACAACCTGCGCAACGTCGACCTCAGCCTGCCGAGAGAGAAGCTCATTGTGATCACCGGGCTATCGGGGTCCGGGAAGTCCTCGCTGGCTTTCGACACTATCTATGCCGAAGGTCAGCGACGCTATGTCGAGTCGCTGTCTGCGTATGCACGACAGTTCCTGTCGATGATGGAAAAACCGGATGTCGATCATATCGACGGTCTTTCGCCGGCCATTTCTATTGAACAGAAGTCGACGTCGCACAATCCGCGTTCGACCGTAGGAACCGTCACCGAAATTTACGACTATCTGCGCCTGCTGTTCGCGCGCGCCGGGACGCCGCGATGCCCGGACCACGACATCACACTCGAGGCACAAACCGTTAGCCAGATGGTTGACCATGTGCTCGAACTTCCCGAAGGCTCGCGCCTGATGCTGCTTGCCCCGGTAGTCGCCGAACGCAAGGGCGAGCACGTGCAGTTGATGGCCGACCTGCAGGCGCAGGGATTCATTCGCGCCCGTATCGACGGTGAGATCTACGAACTCGACCAGCCACCTGAGCTCGACCTTCGCAAAAAGCACACCATCGAAGCCATCGTCGACCGATTCAAGGTCAAGGATGACTTGCGACAGCGCCTCGCCGAATCATTCGAGACCGCCCTGCGCCTGGCGGACGGCGTCGCCCGCGTTGCATGGATGGATGAAAAAAAGCACGAGGAGATCATTTTTTCCGATCGCTTCGCCTGCAACATCTGCGGTTACAGCCTTAGCGAACTGGAACCGCGCCTGTTTTCGTTCAACAACCCCAGCGGAGCCTGCCCGGGCTGCGACGGCCTCGGCGTCAAACAGTTTTTCGACGAGGACCGCGTTGTCGTCAATCCGGGCCTGTCACTCGCGGGCGGCGCAATTCGCGGCTGGGACCGCAAGACCACCTACTACTACCAGATGATCAACAGTCTGGCGTCGCATTACGAATTCGACATCGAAACGCCCTTCAATGAACTGTCGAAGAAGTTACAGAAGATTGTCCTGTACGGCAGCGGCAAGGAAAAGATCGAGTTCTTCTACGCCAACTCTCGTGGCATGCAGATCAAGAAACTGCACCGTTTCGAGGGCGTGCTGCCGAATCTTGACCGACGTTATCGCGAAACCGAATCCAGCGCCGTACGTGAAGAATTATCGAAGTTCCTGAACAGTCAGGATTGCCCGGACTGCAAGGGGACCCGGCTTAATGAGGCCGCGCGACATGTGTTCGTCGCCGAGCGATCTCTGCCGGAAATAACGGGTCTCTCAATCGGGCATGCCCGCGAGTTCTTCCGCACCATGAAACTCGAGGGCTGGCGCGCGTCGGTCGCCGACAAGATTGTTAAGGAAATCAGTGAACGCGTCGGCTTCCTGTCGGACGTCGGTCTCAATTACCTTTCGCTCGATCGAAGTGCCGAGACGCTGTCAGGCGGCGAGGCACAGCGTATTCGCCTGGCCAGCCAGATCGGATCCGGACTGGTCGGCGTCATGTACATACTCGATGAGCCGTCCATCGGACTTCACCAGCGGGACAATAAACGTCTGCTCGGCACACTCACGCACCTGCGTGATCTCGGTAACACCGTGATCGTCGTCGAGCACGACGAGGAAGCAATACAGTTGGCCGATCATGTTGTCGACCTCGGTCCGGGCGCTGGCGTGCACGGTGGCCAGGTCGTCGCACAAGGCACTCCGCAGCAGATCAAGGACGAGCCGCGTTCGCTGACAGGCCAGTACCTGTCTGGCACGCGCGCCATCGCGGTTCCGGATGAGCGCACACCACAGGACCCGGACAGGCAAATCTCGATCATCGGCGCGACTGGCAACAACCTGCAGCAGGTAGACGCCTCCATTCCGGTCGGTCTTATGACCTGCATCACCGGCGTCTCTGGTTCCGGCAAGTCGACGCTGATCAACGACACACTCTACAAGGCCGTGTCCGAGCAGTTGAATCGCGCGACTCGTAATCCGGCACCGCATAAGGAGATAGGCGGCCTGAATCACATCGATCGGGTCATCGATATCAGCCAGAGTCCGATTGGCCGCACGCCGCGATCCAATCCAGCAACTTACAGCGGTCTGTTCACGCCGATCCGCGAGTTGTTCGCGGGTACCCAGGAGGCTCGGTCACGAGGCTACATGCCTGGACGCTTCAGTTTTAACGTCAAGGGTGGCCGCTGTGAGGCCTGCCAGGGCGACGGCGTTATCAAGGTCGAAATGCATTTTCTGCCCGACGTGTATGTGCCTTGCGATGTGTGCCGCGGGAAACGCTATAACCGGGAAACGCTCGAAATTCGTTACAAAGGCAAAAACATCAACGAAGTCCTGCAAATGACGGTGGAGGATGCCGCCGAGTTTTTCAGGAATGTTCCGGTCGTTGCCAGAAAGTTACAGACGCTGATGGACGTCGGACTCACCTACATTCGTCTCGGCCAGAACGCGACTACGCTGTCCGGCGGCGAGGCGCAACGCGTCAAACTCGCAAAGGAACTTTCCAAGAGAGACACCGGCAACACGCTCTATATCCTCGACGAACCAACGACCGGCCTGCATTTTCATGACATCGAACAGCTGCTCGGCGTACTGCATCGTCTGCGCGATCACGGCAACACGATCGTCGTTATCGAACACAACCTGGACGTCATCAAGACGGCAGACTGGGTTATCGATCTCGGACCGGAGGGCGGTGATGGTGGCGGTCGGGTTATTGCAACGGGAACGCCGGAGCAGGTCGCGTCAACTGCTGGATCCTTCACTGGCGAATACCTGAAACCGCTCGTGAAGCGCGTTCGCAAATCGCGCCGCGGCGCCGCTGTCGGTTCGTAGGTAAAGCGACGGTTCGATCAGTTCGAGTTCCATGAGCAGGTAGCGGCCGTTGCCGTCTCTCACCCAGTCTCCGCGCCCGTAAGTGGGGCGTGGCTCGATCTTGGAAAAAAGTGTGCTCGCCGTTTCCAGCAATGTGTCTGTCGGACTAACGGGCCTGATGTCGGCGCCGTGCTCCTCCTGAACCCGGAAATCTCCCGCCTTGGGTGTTTTCTGGATGGCATGACTGTACTCGCCATCAAAGAAGAACAGTGAGAATTCGCCTTCGCTTTGAATATTCTCGATAAAAGGCTGCACAAGGAAAGCACGACCCGCATAAGTCTGGCGCAGCATCCTGAGTGTGGCATCGTCGATCGGATCCTTCAGAACGAAAGTATCCTTTGCATTTGCGCCAACGACTGGCTTGATTACGACCCGGTCGGTCTGATGTTCAACAAAAAAATCCGCAGGATTTGCTGACTCGAAATTGTCGTACCAGGTGCTCGGCACGATCTCACTGCCGCGCTGCTCGACATCCCTGAGGTACGTCTTTTCCAGCGTCCAGTGGACAAGCTCAAGATCATTGATCAGTAACGCGCCCGACGATTCGATAGTGTTCAGGACGTCCAGGAATTGCTGTGAATGCTCGGGATAATCCCACGGGGTGCAAATGTAAACGGCATCGTAGCGGTTCCAGTCGGGGTCGGAGCGCCAGGGGATTTCTTCTACCTGCCAGCCGAGCGCCCGCATTGGCTCGATACTCAGGTGATAGTCGGTCACAAAGTCGCCCTTGTCCGCCATCGTCAGATACGCGATTTTCCTCACTCGCTGAAAGTGCCGTTCCTGAGGAAGCGAATCGTTAGCCGAATCGGCTCACGCATACGCATCATGAACGCGTGTGAATGTTCGACTTCGACAAAATCCGTCATACCGGCAAGCTTGGTGTCGGCGACGGAAACGCGACCGTCGTCAGGGTTCTCGAGCACCGCCGACGTAATGGGGTCGATGCTGCGATTGCCGGCGATCACGCCCAACTCGAATGTCGCGGCACCCAGTCGCAATGGCACACTCTCTTCACCTTTGCCGAGCTGCAGGCCCGCCGGGCCGTTGAGCCAGTCGAATCCTGGCCAGTCGCGAAGCTCATCGACAGCCGCACTGCCCTGATTCGGCGGACCCAGCATGACGACTCGGCCGAGACCGACGATCTCTGCTTCGCTGAGATACTGCCGCAGCAGGATACCGCCGAGCGAATGCGTGACGAAGTGGATGCGCTCGACGCCGGCAACTGCGCGACAGGCGTCCACGCCCTTGGGAATCGCGATGTCAGCCAGCTCCTCGACGCTGTAGTCACGGGACGGATAATCGATGTTGGCGGTCTCGAAGCCCTCCTCGGCAAGCGCCCGTTGCATCGGATTCATCGACATAGCGGTGCGAGCAAGCCCGTGCAGCAGAACGACACAGTCGCTTGCCGACGCTGGGCCGCTTGCCAGAAACAAAGCCCCAATGCACACAACACGCCAATTCATTGATCAAGCTGCCTCTGCAAAGCCGCGCTCATACAGTTGTCTGTCATGCCATTTGGCGAACACCAGCAGCGCCAGTATCGCACCCAGCAATGCCCAACCCATGTCTGACTGGGTATCCCATGCGTACCCCTGGGTGCCGAGAAATGCGTCGGCCGCCTCATCCGAAAGCAGCGCAACCCACCATTCGATGAGCTCGTAAAACGCACTAAACGCCAGGCAAAAGCAGACGATATAGAAATTTCGCCACGCGGCAGAGTTAAAGACGCCGAGTCGGATCATGAGTTCACGCGCAATCAATGCGGGGACAAGGCCCTGCACGAAATGCCCGAGTTTGTCGTAATTGTTTCTTGATCCGTCGATCGCTTCACGAAGCCATTCTCCGAGTGGCACCTCCGCGTAGGTGTAGTGGCCTCCTATTATCAGGATCACGCAGTGAATCAGAATCAATACGTAGACAAGTGTTGTCAACGGAAAGCGCTCACGTGTGAACCACAGCACGGCGGCGCCGAGCACAGCCGGAAAAACTTCCAGGCACCAGGTCGTGAAGTCCTTCGGCTCAATACCCGACCAAATGAGCACAGCCAGGAACACGACTATCCACGATATGCGCGCCGGCGTCATCGTTGTTGCCCTTCCGCCGTGTGCCGCACCGCCTCACCTTTCTTCGATCGCCAGTAGCCGTGACTACTGAAGCATTGCCAGACCCACGGCAGCCAGCGCAACAGCGCAAAGCTCAGCCAAAGCGCCCAGGCCAGTATCAGGGCCTTGTAGATCCACAGCGGTACTGAAATAACGGAGGCGACCGGCAATACCGAGTCACTGCTGTCGGCAAACCAGCTCAGCACGTTGCCATAAGAATTGTGACCGGCGACATGCATATCCGGGGTACCCAGCAATCCTTGCGGCAATGTCACCACTACACTCATCAGTGCGATTACGGTCAACCCACCGATAAGTACCTGAATGGTGTTGAAGCGCCACCAGTTGACGTCTACGTGCCAGCGTTCGCGCGCACCGCACGCCAGCAGCCAGGTGACAACAACGGCGAGCACAGGCCAGCTGAAGGTGCTGAAGCCGAGGCCCAGCAACAGCCAGTGCCAGCTCTTTAGCGGAGCCAGCCCGACGCGACCCAGAATCAGCGCGAACAGGACAAGCACCGCCAGTTCGGACCAGTACAGAACCGCAGGCCCCAGTTTTGGTCCGCTGGTGAACAACAGCCAGCGATCGCGTGACTTGGTCAACGACAGTTCGATGTTGCTTGCCGGTGCGCCAATGTCCACAACAGGCGTCGTCGTAATAAGACCCATTTCGTCGTTTTGTTGCCACTGTATTTCGATACCGTGCTGACCCGGCAGTATGGGTAACGTCAACTCTCCGGATTCGGCGCGCATTGTCTGCGAGCGGCCATCGATGCTGACCGAAGTCACTTCCGCTCCGTCGGGAATTCGCAGCACATGTTGCGCACCCTGGGTGCTTCGATAACGCAATACGAGCGTCGTATCGCTCGAGCGCGTGCCCTGGTTAATGGCAAGATTCACCGAGTCGAATGCCAGCGTCGAACCTTCCGCCGCCTCCGGGCGGGTCGCAACCATGATCAGCTGCTCACCACCACGCGGCTCGAATTCCGCGATGCGCACGTCGCTGACATCGTCACCCGTATTGCTTGCCGGCACACCGTCAAACCTGGCAGTCCAGATGTTGCCGACAGCAAAACGCCAGACCTCCTTCCACGCGGCACCTTCCTCAGCTACAAGCGTCAGCGGTGATGTGAGAGGCAGGTTTGAAGTCCAGCTAACAGCGCGTTGCTGTGAATCCATCGACACAAGTACGCGGCCTTCGTCGACCGTAAAATTGCCGCTAACTATCGACTCGCCCTGCAGCAACGGCAGGTCCAGCGTCAGCGCGCCCTGCGCAGGCGCGATTCGATGCACTGTCGTTGTGACCCGCCAGTCGAGATCCAGTTCGATAGTGCGTTCGATTCGGGCGAACGCTGGAAAGCGGCTACTCTCCCAGCGAACCGATTCATTGCCGTCGGCGCCGGTTTGCATACGCGTGAGTTGCAGCGACCCTGACAACAGCCGACGATCCTTCACGCCCGCAACCAGCCAGCCATCGCTTTCTACCTCGATCACACGCGGCGGCGTCACAAAAGGGACCTCCACACTGTCGACCGCGGGTACCGGCCCACTAAGCGTCACGCGATGCTGCCCCGATTTGATATACAACCACAGCGCGCTATTGTTCATTCGGATCACACGAGCATTCGCCGTACCATCCAGCAAAATCGCCTCAGGCCGCCAGCCCTGCGCCGAACCCGGCAACGCAATAGCGATGTCCTCCATCGCGTGCACAGTAAGTTCCATGCTGATTGCATCAGCGCCGACGACCACGTTGGCCGCGACAATTTCGGCACAGCGAGGAACACAGTCGGGTGGCTCGGTGAGTCGTTGCTGCAACTGCTTTAGCAGCTCCGCGTCTGGAGCTTGCGCCTCGGCTGTCGGACTAACCGCCATAAGTGAGGTAAGCAGACCAGCAGCCAGCAGGCTCGCAGCCTGACTACGCCCGAGCTTGAATCCACCCGGCAGTCGCCATTGCCTGTTCAGTATTTCTGCAGCCAGCGCACCGGCAAACAGCAACAGCAACAGGACCTCTGCAAAGCGTAAGGCGGTGACCAGCCAGCGGGACAGGACGATAAGCCGCATTGTCTGCTGCGCGTCCACCGGACCGTTCCAGCGCAGGGAGTAGCTGTTCCACTTCCAGGATGGAATACCGGGACCCGCCTGTACGATCGCATTCGGCGCATAACGCTGAAAATTGTAGGAGCGCTTCGCCTGGGTCACGACAAGCTCTTCGATGAGGTCGCTTTCTGCCGCCGTGCTTTCCATTAGCAATTGACGAGTCGTACCGTCAGCCATGGGCTTGGCAGGAACGACAACTGCGCTCGACGGCGTCGCACCGTCATAAAGCTGGTATTGGTTGTACTGTGGCTCCAGCTGCGGATACAGCGCGATACGCAGTTGGCTGGCAACAAACGGCACCAGCGCGATGACCAGCGCCGCGGCGCTGAGTATTTGGTAGCCGCTAACCATCTGACGTAGTCGACCGACCGGTGCGACTCGCATAAGCGCAATAGCGGCCAGCAAGTTCAGCCACAGCCAGCTCGGCGCATTCATCTCATGAAAACTCAGCACCAGGGCAAGTAGCGCGACGACACCGGCGCCCCGACCCAGAAGCCGCCATACGGCAATCGTAATTATCAACACCAGGAAGAAATCGAGAAGCTGCCACTGGCTCGCCCAGCTCCAGCGCGCGTCATCGACACCGGGCGCCGCCAGCAGCTTGCTGCCTGGCGGCAGATTCAACGTCGCACTGACGCTACCGAAACGCGCATCCCAACCGCTAACGGGCACAGAGCCACGTTTATCGATACGGCCCAGAGCATCGACATCAATATTGGTCTGTCGCACCTCAACGCCGCTGAATCCTGGCTGCTCGCCTTTGGTAATGAGCAGGTTTTGCTCGGATTCTCGCGCAGTCAGCAGCTTATATGGCGGCGTCATGTCGAGCCGCCAGTCCCGTCGCATCTGACCGCTAATTGCGTCCTGTACGACAAAACCATCAGCATCGAAATCCAGCCAGATTGTCCGCTCCAGCGCCATTTCATTGCTCGGCGAAATCACGCCGCGGCTGCGCTCTGTGATCCGGAAGGTTGCCCCCGGGTCGACACGAAATGCCGGATAATTTCGCCAGTTGCCAGGCACCTGTACCTGCATCGGATCAACAGGAGGCAGGCCCTCCGCGGCTGTAACCCGCAGCCGATCATTGGATTGATAGCTCCATATCTCTGCGCTCGGCAGATTGGTACCCGTGTCCTGTCGGGGAATCGCATTGAGCACGTCAGGCCCGCGCGCGCTGATGAACACAGTCCAGCGCCCGGGCCGCACCTGCAGCCGCAGGTTGCCATCGGCCTCAAGCTTTGCCGGCAACTGGCTCTGGATGTTTAGTGGCACAAACCCTTCCGGCAGGATCGGTCCGAACAGCTCCTCGCGAACACTCCCCGACACGTCGATTTGCAGCTGCGAGATCAAGCGCGTCGGCACGTCATCCGCAACCAGCCTGTGAACCTCGGTCTTGACCGAGTCCACGACGCGCGTGTCGCGTTGCCGCTCGCCCAGGAAGATGCCGCGGCGGTCCATTTCCGGACGCGCTACCCGATCACCATCGACCGTGAGTGACACAAGCCCGCTTGCCGGCGGCAGGCGCAATACAGCCGGGCGTTCGTCCCATTCAAACCGACCGCCAATCTCGTAGGTTCCGGGGCTCAGGCGAACACTCGGAACATTGTCGCGCGCGACGACGGCGATCGCCCGGCCATTCACCGTCACGCGATCAGGCCAGTGATCGGAGTCACCGGGAAGCGCGATCCACTGATCTTCAGCGTACAGAGTCCATTGTTGCGAAAAGCGGCCGGCCGACGACGTGACGGTCAGCTGGAGTCGTCCCGGCCACGCGCAGAGAAAATCATCACGATCTTGCGCATCGCGATCGAAGTAGAAAGGGCAGTCCCGGTACTCCTTGTCCTTGAGTACCCATTGTTGCCAGCCGTCCAGATCGTCGGGCACATACTGCTGGGCGCCGGCGGACATCGTGATCATGAGTGAGGATACGAAAATCAGCCTGAGAATCGTTGACATAGGAGATCTCCATCTGGTCCCTTTTCGTCACTATACGTTAACGCACAGCGTATGGGATCGGGGTTTGCGCTCAATAATGCGGTGGCCTTTCGTCACCCGAATCCCCGCCCGGCGCAACGTCCGACATGGAACGCACGCGCTCTATCAATGACTTACACAGCGCGTCCAGCTGCATTATCTTCCCCTGCTGGCTGGTCACGACTTCGTTGAGTTCATTCAACAACTGGTCCTGGTGTGCCAGCCTGCTCTCCAGATCTATAAAGCGTTCCTCGCTCATACCTCTCCCCTGTCACGATTCGCAATTCGAGTCATTATTCGTAGTCCATTCGGACCAGCAACCGAATGTGTCAGCCCGCATGCACTCAGAAGCAATTCAATATGTCAGAAAAAGGCGCTTTCTTGCCGCCACACGCTTTAGAGTGCCAATTGACACATCGGGACACTAGAATACACGGCTGGATCTTGCAGGACTCTTCATGTCACTCCTACGTTTCGAAGATATTGGCCTCGAGTACGGGGAACTGGTCATTCTGCGCGACGCCGAATTCTCGATTGAGGGCGGCGAGCGCATCTGCCTGATCGGTCGCAACGGGGCCGGCAAGTCCACCACATTGAAACTCATCATGGGCGATGTGGAGGCAGATCGTGGTGCGATCATCCGGAAATCAAACCTGATCGTAAGCCAACTCGAGCAGACCCTGCCCGAAGCATTGGATATGCCGGTCGCCGACGTAATTCGTTCCGGGCTGGCGCAGGTCGAGAGCCTGCTGATCGACTATGAAAGGCGGTCCCGTCTCGAGCTCGACAAAAACGGTCTTCGCGAACTCGAAATCCTGCACGCCAAAATCGATGCGCACGATGGCTGGCACCTTGAGCAGCGCGTCGAATCCACGATTACGGAGTTGAATCTCCCTGCCGAAAAATCGATGAGCGAGCTTTCCGGCGGATGGCGGCGGCGCGTGGCGCTGGCAAAGGCGCTGGTCCAGAAGCCCGATCTGCTGCTTCTTGATGAGCCGACCAACCATCTCGACATCGCGACCATCAAGTGGCTGGAAGACCACATCTACAACTATCCCGGCGCCGTATTGTTCATCACGCATGACCGTGCATTCCTGCAGCGACTCGCAACACGGATCGTTGAGATCGATCGTGGAAGACTCAGCAGTTGGCCAGGCGACTACGATAACTTCCTGAACAGGAAGGAGAAAGTACTGGAAGACGAGGCAACTGCGGATGCCCGTTTCGACAAGAAACTGCAGCAGGAAGAGGTCTGGGTACGACAAGGCATCAAGGCGCGCCGTACTCGCAATGAAGGTCGCGTTCGTACACTTCAAAAAATGCGCGAGGAACGCGAAGCCCGCATTGCAAAAGAAGGCACCGCGCGCATTCATATCGAAGAGGGCGAGCAATCGGGCCGCAAGGTACTGCGCGCGCGCAATATCAGCTACCGCTACGGTGAACAGGAGGTCATCAGCAACTTCTCGACCAAGATCATGCGCGGCGACCGCATTGGCCTGATCGGCAACAACGGTGTTGGCAAGACAACGTTGCTGCGGTTGCTGCTCGGCGAACTGGAACCGATGACGGGCACAATCAAACGTGGCACCAATTTGGAGATCGGCTATTTCGACCAGCTTCGACAAACGCTGGATCTCGAAAAGTCGGTTGCCTTTAACGTCGGCGAGGGTCGCACCTATATCACGCTGAACGGCAAGGATCGTCACGTGGTCGGATACCTGACAGGCTTCCTGTTCAGCCCGAAACGATCGATGACGCCTGTCAAAGCACTGTCCGGTGGCGAGCGTAACCGGGTGATCCTGGCAAAACTCTTCACACGACCGGCGAACCTGCTGATCCTGGATGAGCCGACAAACGACCTCGATATCGAGACGCTGGAGGTACTGGAGCAGAAGCTCTGTGACTACAGCGGTACGCTGATCATTGTCAGCCATGACCGCCAGTTTCTCGACAATGTTGTTACCAGCACTATCGTCTTTGAAGAGAACGGCAAAATTCAGGAATACGTCGGAGGCTACAGTGACTGGCTGCGGCAAGGCCATGAGCTTGCCGTGACCGACAATCCGCTAACAGCGGAAAAAAAGAAACGCGATGCCGCTGAACGACGCAGGCGCGGCAATTCGCTCAAGCTGAGTTACAAGGATCAGCGTGAGCTCGACCGACTGCCAGAGGAAATTGAGGTCATCGAAAAGCACATCAGTGAATTACAGACCCTGGTCGCGGCCCCGGAGTTCTACGCTCAGGACAAGGCCACCGTGCAGGGCAAGCTCGCCGAACTCGAAGAAGCGGAATCGCATCTCGAGCAGCGCGTCGAGCGCTGGGGCGAACTCGAATCGATGAAGGAATCGTTGCGGTCGCGGTAAAGCGACCGCAACGACTGTTCGCCTACAGTAACTGCAGAATAAGGGCGACCTGGCATCCCCAACCGACAACGAAGGCAATCGTTCTTACCCAGGGTATCGCCAGCGTATAGGACAGCAGGTGGACGACACGCGCCCAGAAGTAAATCTTGCACGCCATTACCGTCACGTCGTTGCTGACGCCTGCCGCATTCGCAATCAATACCAGCGCCGCAAAAACCACCAGGTTTTCAACCGCGTTATAGTGCGCAGCCTTCATCTTGGTTGCCCATCCCGAAAGCGCTTTGGGCTCATCGGGGTAGCCGACGGCATCCATCAGGCCGCGAACCACTATCGTGTTTAAGACATAGGGCATCCACATGACGGCATTGAGCGTCACGACCCAGGTGAGACTGCCAAGTTCGCTCGTCATTGCTTGTTCTCCTTTTTTGCTAGAGTAAAAAGAGCATGATCAACTACGTATTGGCCGGATTATTTCGGCGCGTCAGGAAATAGCATTGGTCCTTCAGGGGCGCGTCGTCCGGGTAGTCCTCAACGACGAAGCCCATTTTTAGATAGCAACGGTAGGCCGGCTCATTATCCCTGTACACGAACAGCGACGTTTGTTTGTGGCCAGCGTGAAGGCTGGCGGCCGTCGTTATCAACCGAATTAGCCGCGCCCCGATTCCCTGTCGCCGCATGCCGGGGTGCGTAACCAGACGCGCGAGATGTCCGCGGTCGTAACGATCATAGATCTGTCCGAAAGCGGACATCGCACCGTCAGGATTACGCAGGCAGTAAGTCGTTATCTGGCCGATCCGGCAGTCTTCGCGGAAAGACGCCCGCGTATATGGATAGCGAAATCTCGGACCGCCCCAGCGTTTGACCGCCTCAGCATCCGCGAACCAGCCCATCAGCTCGTCAAGTTCATCCTCGTTGGGCGTCGCGAGAGTCCAGCCGTCTTCAACAAGTGCGCCGCTCATCATGGCCCGAAGTGCTAGTTGCCAGGCATCGTCTGTTCGAAATATCGGTCGAAAGCTCTGTGAACGATTTCGGCGGAGATACCCATCTCGTTCATCGTTTTACTGAACTGCTCCATTTCGGAGATCTTCCGCCGACCATCGGCGGCGACAACCTTGAGGCCCATATATGCAATATCTTCTTTTTCGTGATCCGACAGCGTTGGCGCCAGACCGACCAGCAGGTTTACGAGCGCCGGCTTGTCCGCCGTCTCTTCCACGGCCCGGGAAATGAGCTCAAGCGACTCGGCGCCCTGCAAATGAAAATGTTCCTCGATCAAATCAATAATCAGCGACGACTCCTCAGGTTCGATGCGGCCACCGCCACGAGCCACAACTATCAGGATAGCTGCAACCAGGAATTGCCGGTCATAGCTCTCCTGGCCGTCGTCAGTTTCGATTATCAATGTTGACCCGATAATTTTCGAGTCGAGTATTTCCTTGCTCACGATGCTCTCACTTCGTCTCGTACTTCTTGCGCATCAACTTGACGGACTCACCAATGAGTTTGGCAAGTACGTCCTCGTCAACGTCGGATAGGCGCTTGATGTACAAGCACGACTTGCCGGTCTTGTATTTTCCCAGCTTCTTCATTAGAGGTGCGAAAGGCTTGAAGCCGGGAATGACGTACAGCGTTAGCGCCTGCTTGCGGGGCGAAAATCCGGCGATCATGAAGTCCCCTTCCCTGCCGCTGTCATACTTGTAGTGGTACTCACCGAAGCCGACGATATTCGAGCCCCACATCCTGGCTCGCGAACCGGTGGCTTTGCGCATCATGGCCGACACCTTCCTGGCGTCACGACGCATCGCCGGATCCTCTATACCGTTCATGAACGCAGTTACGCTTAGTTTCGTTGGCTTCGTCTTGTTTTCGGCCATTGGGTCATTTCCTAGTGCAGCGTACCGAACAGGCGATCTCCGGCATCTCCGAGTCCCGGAACTATGTACTTCTTCTCGTTCAATTTCTCATCGATCGCCGCCGCGTAAACTCGCACGTCCGGATGCGCCTCTTCGACAACCTTGATGCCTTCGGGGCAGGTCACAATGCAGATCACCACGATATTGTCCGCACCATTTTCTTTCAGTATGTCGATAGCCGCGACGGTCGACCCGCCTGTAGCAACCATCGGATCGATGACAATGCAGGTGCCACCCTTGATTTGTATCGGAAAGCTCTCGTAATAGGTTATCGGCAATTTCGTCTCTTCGTCGCGATACAGGCCGACAAAGCCGACTCTCGCGGTCGGTACAAGCTCCAGAATGCCTTCGAGCATACCGACGCCCGCGCGCAGAATAGGTATCACCACGATATCGGTGTCGATCTTGCGACACGCTGCAGTCGCGACCGGCGTCTGCACCGTCACCGCCTTGGTCTTGATATTTTTTAGTGCTTCGTAGCAGACAAACTTTGTGATCTCGGTCGCGAGTTCGCGAAATCTTTTGTGGCCGGTTTCTACGTCTCGAATAATGGCCAATTTATGCTGCACGCAAGGATGATCAATCAGTTCCGCCACGTTCTATTCTCCGTTCTTCTTTTCAGGATTCGGTGACCAAATCGCATACTCGTTGCCGACAGGGTCGACAAAATGAAAGCGGCGGCCCCCGGGAAACGCAAAGATCGCTTCACTGATTGTCGCGCCAAGTTCTTTTACTCTCTCTACGTCGCGCTCGAGATCTTCGCTATAAAAAATCAGCAGTACTCCCGTTGACGCGCTTGGCTCAGAAGCGCGGCGAAGACCGCCATCCAGACGACCATCGTTGAAACTCATGTAGTCGTCGCCCCATTCCTGAAACGACCAGCCGAACAGCGACGAGAAAAAGTCGCGGGCCCTCCGTAAATCCGTCACCGGTATTTCGATGTAGTCGATCTGGTTTTCGGCACTCACGGTTCTCCCCCTTCGGACGCTAAGGCCCCTTGAGCTTCAGTAACGGCCGCTCGGCATGCACCAACACGGTATCAAACTCACCTGTGATTTCGTATCGTGAATCGGCAAGACGGCGAAAACCGGAAATCGCACCCAGCCCAAATTTGCTAGCAATATCAATAAGTTCTGCCTCATCTCCGCCGTCCGGACCGAGAGCCTCACAGACCGGAAACTCGATGGTTGCCGGCCGAATACAGACCTTTTCGGCGGGTCTCGGTTGCTCGTAGAACGGGTGCTCGGGCGTTAGAAAAAGGTCGATATCGATAAACAGGGTATCCGACTCGACATGCCATGAAAGCACGTAAGACTGAGTAAGGTCGACATCGGCGAACTCGCGCAGCTGTTGCCACTCCGTTGTTGCTCTCGAGATCCGTCATCAATTATCCAAACGACCTAGCCAAACGTCTTACTCACCCAGACACCGATGTAATGCGAAAACATGACAACCAGCATTGCAATACCGACGTGTTCCGCAATGATCGATACTGGCGACTCGTTTTGTGTGCGTGCCAGGAAGTAACTTAGTACCACTATTACCAGCATGCCCCACACAACTGATGCGACGACGGCTGAGGCCAGCGGAAGCAACAACAATGGAACGGCAAAACTGATCGAGAATATGAATTTGGTCAGGAACGTCATAATTGTTGCCGCCCAGACGTGACTGTGCGTGGTCGCTGGATCAGACTCTTCCGCCAGGTGAATACCAAGCGCGTCCGACATTGCGTCAGCAACAGCAATGACAAAGATGCCTCCGAGCACTGCCGTGATCGAGCTCGTGCCTGAGTTGAGGCCAACGATCAGGCCAATCGTCGTAATAACACCTGATGTAGCACCGAAGAATAGCCCCGTCCGGGCGCCGTCACTTCGCAAGAAATCCATACTGTTCCTACCCGCTCAACCCAGCTTCATACTGTACAAGCTGATTTCTTTTTCTTCACCCGGCATTGTAATACCTCTGTCGAATCTCAGGCCAAGTTTCTCGATCAATCCGATCGACGCCGGGTTTTGCGGCGATACAATTGCCGTCAGAACCCGGATTTCCAGATCGCTACGCGCGTGTTCAACGACAGCGTCCGCCGCCTCAGCGGCCAGGCCCTGACCACAAAACTCTGGCAGCACGGCAAAGCCAATGTCCGGATGCTCGAGATGCTCTCGCCGAAAAAGCCCGCAGATCCCGACCAATATGCCGTCACGCTTGAGCGACATGCAGAAAGGTCCGTAGCCGTACTCCTCATACAGCTTGAATGCACCATCCAGGAGAGCAGTTTCGGCTGCAGAGACGGTGCGAATGCCGCGATCACCCACATGCTCCACGAACGCAGGATCATTCCAGATCGACAACATAAAGGCCGCGTCGTCGAGCGTCAGGCGCCGCAGTACCAGTCGCTCCGTTTCGAGAAACCAGTCGCTACTGTGCTGTTTCAGTGCCATGCCCCAAGGATAAGGCCATAAAGCATGAACTGCCCGGTGTGATAACCGCCGTCAATAAACAGCGCACTTAGCGGACGATTGGCGAACTGGTAGTTGATACCAAAGCTCATACCGACAAACGCGACGCCCACAAGCAATCCCGCTTTGACAGATTCCGACAATACCGGATTCGGTCCGAGAAAAACCGCAAAAACATAGGCGGCTACCACGGCGAAGGCAAAACTCAATCCAAACACCTTTGCCGGATGCCCATTGTCTTCTTCAGTTCGCCCCATCGCCTCATTCCAGGGCTTCATGAACAGCACCGGCGAATACCATAAACCGCCGAGCAAAAAACTCGAAACCGCTGCGGCAATGACTGCCCATATGTTTACGTCCATCGTCCTTCCCCTATCTTCTATGTGTGCGATCAGTCGTGCAATTGCCACCAGGAATAAAGAAATTGCTGAGCCGATCCGGTTGGCGTCTCATGCACATCGAGCTCATGGGCACGCAGATCGAAGTGAGCGCCGAACCATTGCTGCTGCCTGTCGATATCGTAGCGCTGTATCTCGAGTCCACTGCAGCGCAAAGGTCCTTCGGGACCAAACGTTGCAATTACCAGGTGCCCACGCCCCCGTAACGCCTTGCGGACTGCGTCGACGTATTTGTCGCGCTCTTCCGGGTCTGTCAGAAAATGGAATACGGCGCGATCGTGCCACAGCGCGTAAGGGCGAGACGGTGAAAACGTCATAACATCGTCCTCAATCCATTGCACCGCTGCCGCCGCAGAATCGAGCCTTGCTCGCGAACGTTCGAGCGCAGCACCGGATATATCCAGTACGCTAACGTCTGTGTAGCCTGCGGCTAACAGGTGGTCGACCAGTGTCGAGGCACCACCACCGGCATCGAGTATCGGATCGGTCTTGGCGATACCTGTTGCTGCGATGAATTGCAGTGATTTTTCGGGGACAGGCTGGTACCAGGAAACGTCCGTCGGTTGCTTGTCCCGGTAGACGCGCTGCCAATGGGATTTTCTGGCTTCGCTCACCTCAGAATCCTCTTACTCGCTGCCGAGAAGCCATTCTCTGGCCGCCTCGACTGTAGGAAAAATCCGGCCGGGAAGGTCACGGTTCGCCAGGATATTGACAGTCAACTCGACGACGTCAACAGCATCGGGGTTCAGTTCGACCCAGGCTATACGGTAACGATGGTCAATTCCGTATTCACGAAACACGGCGGGATGTTCATACCCTTCAACCGCTTCCATAGGCTCGGTGGTATCGCCGATTCCCAGTACGTTGTAACAATCGTGTGTCTCACAGAGGCGCGATACTTTGGACCAGATTGTCTCGACGCTCTCGTAGTTTTTCTTGCCGATCGACCGGACTAGTACGTGATCGCCTTCAAAGGTGACAAAGATGTCGTTTATCACGTCGATAAGGCCTCGAACCAGATTAATTCATACTAGCTCGGCAGCGGCAGACAACGCAAAAACGCAGCGACAACGTCTTACATCCGGCAGCTAACACAGAAGTGTCATTTTTCAACGACTTGCAGATCTGCACGTACGTAGCGTGCCGCATTGAAGTACAGTGCGGCGCCTATGAACGCGGCCATTGCCGTACTCATGATGGCCCAACGGATCGAGTCAACGCCCATCGACGGCGCGAGCGCGTCGCTGATCGCGCCGACGGTCAATGGTCCGAACCCAAGGCCGATAATATTCAGAACGAAGAATAATACCGACGATGACAGTGCACGATATCGCGGACCGACCAACGCATGTGCCATGGCGATCGTCGGACCAAGGAACATCGACTGGCTGAGCGCGACCAGCGCATAAATACTCCACATTACATACTGGTCGCCGCTCAGCATCATTGGCAGCAGCAAGATGCCAGCCGCCAGCGTGCTGATCCCGGCAACCCAGTAAGCCCAGCGGTCATCGCGCTTACCAAGATGGTCGCTCATGTGGCCACCCGCATAAACTCCGGCGGCGCCGGCGAGACCGGCGATTAGTGCCAACCAGGTGCCGACCAGCCCGATGGGTACTTCGTATATGCGAATCGCAAAGGATGGCATGAAATTCAGCGCTCCGTAGCCCAGAAACGCGTTGAATCCGGCTGCGAACGCGGCGTAGCGAAAACTCCTTAATGACCAGAGCCACTTGAGATCGACAACAATGTTGCTATCAGGGGCTTCAGCGTGATCACCATCGTCCAATTGGCCGCGAGGCGGCTCGCGCAGCGTAAGCTTGACGATAACGGCCATCAGAAGTCCTGGGAGACCAACCACGAGAAAGGCGGTACGCCAGCCGAAAAACTGATTGATCCAGCCGCCGAGCAGAAACCCGACCAGAATACCTATGTAGATACCCATCGAATAAAAGGACAACGCCCGACCCCTTTCCTCGTGGGGAAAATAGTCGGAGATGATGGAGTGAGATGGCGGGCTCGCGCCAGCCTCACCGATGCCGACACCGATTCTTGCTGCCAGCAGCTGCCAGAAATTGCCAACGAAAGCACTGATCGCGGTCATCGCACTCCAGACGGCAATGGACGCTGACACGATATTGACGCGGTTATAGCGATCGGCCATACGTGCGATCGGGATGCCACATACGACGTAGAAAATTGCGAATGTAAACCCGGACAACAACCCAAGCTGTTTGTCACTGAGGCTGAGTTCTTCCTTGATCGACTCCTGCAGAATGACCAGGATCTGCCGGTCGATGAAGTTAAATATGTAAACAACCATCAGCAGGAACAACACGTAGTTCCGATAGTTCCGGGGTTTCTGCATGGCCGTCCTATTTGATGTTGCAAGCTGAGTATTCTCGTACTATACAACGATGCCACTCACGACGATCAAGCTTGAGCCGCCTTACCTGATTTTTTTCGGCGACGTACGCGAGCAGATGAACGCAAAAACCGGATTAGGTATTGCCCATTGGGTGCCTGAGCGATGTTTGGGACAGATGAAGTTCGCGTCGTGTTCGGTAGAAAGTGGCCTGCCTGACCTCAGCGTCAGTGAAGCACTGGCCGCCGGCGTGAGAACCTTGATCGTGGGTGTCGCGGCAACGGGCGGGCAGTTGCAGAAAAGCTGGTTGCCGCCGCTGCTCGAGTTGGCCCGCGCCGGTGTAGATATCGCAGCCGGATTGCACAACAAACTCAGCGCTATACCAAGCCTTGTGCAGGCGGCAGACGCCGGTGGTGCCCGGCTTATCGACGTTCGGGTTCCGCCGCCTGACATTCCGTGCGGAACCGGGCGACGCCGCAGCGGCAAGCGGGTATTGACCGTCGGCACCGACTGCGCGGTTGGCAAGAAGTACAGCGCACTCGCGCTACACAGGGAATTGCTCCAACGCAACGTCAGTGCGACGTTCAGAGCCACTGGTCAGACAGGCATCATGATTGCCGGCGAAGGCATCCCCATAGACGCGGTTGTCGCCGATTTCATCTCCGGAGCCGCCGAGCTCCTTTCCCCGGATAACCAGGATGATCACTGGGATGTTATCGAGGGCCAGGGTTCACTGATCCATCCAGGCTATGCGGGCGTAGCCCTTGGTCTGATTCATGGCTCACAGCCGGACGCGCTGCTGCTTTGCCACGATGCCGATCGCGAGATCATTGCGGACGTAGATATACACCTTCAAATACCACCACTCGATGATTTTATCGAACAGGTGCTGGCAGCGGCTCGCCTGACAAACCCCAATTGCGTCTGCGCAGGTATTTGCGTCAATACGTCGAGCCTGACCGCGAGTGAACGAGACACCTACCTTGACCGTTTGCAGCAACAGTTCAGTATGCCTGTGGTCGACCCGATCGCATCAGGCATGACCACAGTGGCCGATTTCTTGCTGGCGCGATCTGGCTAGATCCGATCCTGCCCGGAAAAGAACGCTGCCGTTCCGGTATTGCTCATCGAAACCAGAATTCGATTTCAGACGTTTCCACCTCAAAGCGCGCTGCATGTGGCTGATTGGGCAACAGGTGGTACCAGTCCCCCGGGCCATAGCGACGTTCCTTGCCTTCCACCTCGAGAATCAGCTCTCCCTGTGTAATGACGCCGCAATTTTCCGTCTCATGCGAATGCTCTTCGATCGCCGTGCCGGCTGGATAGGACGCGAACAGGACCTGGCAATTATCTGCACATAGCTCGTAGGCGTCGAACGGCCCGGCGAATGCCGGCAAGTTTTTGATCAGGGACGGAAAGTCTCTGCTATCTGACATGTTGGCAATTCCCCTGTCGGTCCTGATTCTAGCTATTCATTGCGCGCGCCAGCTTGCGCTTTGCGGCGACCAGTTCGCTCTTCGGAACGTCTTTTAATTTTTCGATCTCTCGAAATTCGTCAAGCGCTTCGGCAACATCGGTTCCCGACAACCAGCTGAGGACCGTACTTGCCTGGTCGGCGTTTTCGCTAACGACGGCTTTGGTATTGCCATCGAGAATGGCCATGCGGTGCTTGCAAAAATTCCCGAACTGGCCGGCAGGACAGGAACAAAGCGCAGTGAGACTGTCGCCGTCCTTGATAAACGTGATGTCATACGGCTCGGTGGAAGAACCTTTGACCTGAAATGTCAGTTCGCTCAATGCCATGCTATGCCTCCTTCTCGAATCGCTTTCGAAACGTGAACGCATCGACGGTGGGACCGTTCTGCCACAGCATTTCGAAGCGCTCCTCGGCTTCCTGTTCTGTCGGAATGTGCCCGGCGTCAATCCACCAGAGCACCAGGGGTGATTTCGCCGGCCGCTCGAACCACTCGGCACGTTTTTGCACGGCCGTCACATGATCAGACCTGTACACATACGCCTCGAGTGCCTCGATGGATTCCCAGACCGATAAGTTGAAAAGTACACGCTGGCCGCTGAATGCCTTAACCGTTGATACCTCACCCTCTTCTGCCTCGAGCCGCCACAGGAAGCCGGGTGACTCGTCCGCCAGTGCGTTGAGGGCCTCGATCCGCGCAACGAAACTCTCCATGAGAGGATCGTCCAATGGCGCACGCATGTGCGCGATATTGGACTGAGCGAGGTGATGTTTTGCGGTCATTTGAGCCAGTTTAGCGCGGCTTGTCGCGCAGTGGCCATTCTTAAGCTTGGTGCAGTTACGATCCGGGGAGGAGATCCAGCGTCAGCGAGTCGCTTTGCATTCGCCCATGGGGCTTAAATCCAGCGACGAACAACGCGCATGTAGTCTCGATAATCGTCACCAAATTGTTCTTGCATTGCCCGCTCTTCCGGAGCGATCTGGAAGCGGTTCATATACAAGAGGAAAACAGGCAAGCCTATGAAAGCCAGAGCATCCGCCAGGAAAATTCCCCAGGCCAGAAGCAACAGCAGAAGCCCCACGTACATCGGATTCCTGCTTCGCTGGTAAATGCCGGCGGTGACAACTGTCGAGGCCTTCTCAGGGTACCTCGGGTCAACCGTGGTTCGTGCGCCACGGAATGCAAGAACACCGGCCACCCCGATTGAAATTCCGATTCCGGCCACGATGACAGCGAGCACCCGCCGACCCGGGATATCAAAGGATATGGCCGAAAGCGGCGACGCCAACATCCACATAACGACAGCGCACAGTAGAAATACCACGGCCGGCGGGATTTTCAGTTCGAGACTCTTCTTCACTTTGGCTCGACGATCAGGTAGATGATCGTTGTATGCCCGACATTGAGTACCTCGTGCCATGCGACACCTTCGCTGACAAAGCTGGTAGCCGTTGTCAGTTCCACTTCGCGAATGCCGGATTCGTCCTCAATTCTCGCTCGACCGCCGGAAATCGCATAGCCGAAATGAGGTTTGTGTGAATGTCGCTCATGGCCTACGCCAGGAGGGAACGTGCAGCGAAGAACTCTCTGCACCGGGTCTTCGTGTAGTCGCTCGCAAACCGCCTCCCCCTTCCAACCGGCTTCCAGTGGATCCGGCAACGACGGAGTCGCAGTGCAAGCGCTTGCAAAAGCCATAACAAAGGCAAGCCCGACCGCGCCATTGCGTATTGAATTAATCTTTTCGATTTGCAGCAATCTGCTGTCGCCCATTCAAATGACCGATGCGCAGCAGACTTAACAACGATCGTCTTGCGCGATAGTCGCTGGAAACTAAATACCCATGCGCACAAGCGTGTCGATGACTTCGCGCATGAATCTTTCGATGGCTGGATGCTCTGTCGCGAAGTTTGTCTCGAGTTCTCTCGCCTTCTCCAGAACGGAATCTGTTTCCGCACGATTACCCTCCGGGTCGAGAAGATCGTCAATATCAGCGTCAAGGTCCCGAACCAGCGCACGTGTCTCCTCATCGAGTTCCGTCTTCTGAATCTCGCCCTGCAGCTTCGCCAGTAGCTCTCGAATCTCTTTATTGCTCATGGTGCTCCCTGTCCCAGCTTCCGAATTCCAATAGCGTCACGGATTTCGGCCATGTACGGCACCGAAATTTCACGTGCCTTCTCCGCGCCTTTGCGCAATTCTGCTTCAACGACTAACGGGTCAGCGATGAGACGATCATATTCGTCTCGTGCGGGTTTGATGTGATCGTTAATATACTCGAACAACATCTGTTTCATCGCTCCCCACGCGATCCCGTCAGCGTATAGTTTCTCAACTTCTGCGGTCTCCTCCGGAGTCGCGAAAGCCTTGTAAATGTCGAAAACAGTACTGCCCGCAGTGTCCTTCGGTTCGCCCGGCTCCAGGCTGTTGGTCTTGACCTTCATGATCAGTTTCCTGAGCGCTTTTTCGGCGGCAAATAACGGAATCGTATTGTTATAGCTCTTACTCATCTTGCGGCCGTCGAGACCGGCCAATACGGCAGTATCGTCGCCAATAACCGGCTCCGGCAGCACAAGGATGTCACCATAGTGATGATTGAACCGCTGCGCGATGTCTCGCGCCATTTCGACATGCTGTTTCTGGTCCCGGCCGACCGGCACTTTGGTCGACTTAAACATCAGGATGTCGGCTGCCATCAGGATCGGGTAGCTGTACAGAGCCATCGTGATGCCTTTATCGGGATCCTTGTCGCCGCTTTCGACGTTTGCCTGCACCGCCGCTTTGTAAGAATGCGCGCGGTTCATCAGCCCCTTCGCGGTCATGCTGGTTAGCACCCAGGTCAATTCCGTAATCTCTGGAATATCCGACTGACGATAAAAGGTGGCGTGATCTGTATCCAGCCCTAGCGCCATCCAGGCAGCAGCAATTTCCAGCGTGGAGCGGCTAATCTTGTCAGGATCCTCATTCTTGGCGAGTGCGTGGAAGTCTGCGAGGAAATAGTAGTTCTTCTTTGCCGGGTCCTTGCTCGCGGCAATACCGGGGCGTATGGCGCCGACATAGTTGCCAATGTGCGGCGTGCCCGTGGTAGTAATGCCGGTGAGGTAAATTTCCTGCGTCATAACCCTAAGGTCCCCAAAACTGATCGGTCGCTGCAAGACGCTCAGTCACTGCAAGACAAGCCGGAGTAAGCCAAAAAAGCGGAGTGTACACGAACCGTACATGAGCATTTGGGGCTGTTTCCAACGCTGTATTCCGGCAACTGAGCGGCTTACCGCTAGTAGCCGGCCGCGTGACCGTCTTTGCGGACTTCGGACGCGCCATAGTACACGCCTTGCGCCTCGTCCCACAGGATCGCCTGGTAACCACCAAAGCTGCCGTTACTGTCACCCAGTGTATGCCCAAGCTCCTTCAGAGCCTCGCGTGTTTCCTCGCTAAAGCTGCTTTCCAGGTTGACAACACCCCCGTCGCTCATTGTCGAGCCGGTCGGCTGAGATGAGCCGGTGTGGTTGATGCGGGCGGCATCACCAGCCTCCTGCAGGTTCATACCAAAGTCGACCATGTTCACGATTACCTGTGCGTGCCCCTGCGGCTGCATAGAACCGCCCATTAACCCAAAACTAATCAGAGGCTTACCGTTTTTCATCACGAAGGCCGGAATAATCGTATGGAACGGTCGTTTGCCGCCTTCGACAACATTCGCGTGATTTTCGTCAAGTGCGAACAGCTCGGCACGATCCTGCAGAACGAAACCGAGTTCGCCGGGCGTCATACCTGAGCCCATGCCGCGATAATTGCTTTGAATGAGCGACACCATGTTGCCATCTTTGTCGGCAACCGTGAGGTAAATGGTATCGCCCTCCTGCAGCTTCGCGTCGCCGGCAGGCAGACTCCTTGACGCCTCGGTCGGCGAAATCATCTTGCGACGCTCGTTGGCGTAGTCTTTCGAAATCAGGCGCGCGACGGGTACATCAACAAAGTCCATGTCCGCGTAGTATTTCGCACGGTCCTCGAAGGCGAGTTTTTTCGCTTCGACCAAGGTATGCAGATATTCGGCACTACCGAAACCCATAGCGGCGATGTCGAAGCCCTCGAGTATGTTGAGAATCTGTAGCGCGGCGATACCCTGACCATTCGGCGGCAGCTCATACACATCCCAGCCGCGGTAGTTGGTGGAAACCGGCGTAACCCATTCAGACTCATGGGCCGCGAGGTCATCATAGTTCAGCAGGCCACCCTGCTCTGCCATGTACGCGTCAATCCTGCGCGCGATGTCGCCCTTGTAGAATTCGTCACGGCCTTTTTCGGCGATCGCCTCGTAGGTTTTGGCCAGCCTTGGATTCCGAAACATCTCGCCTTTTTCGGGCACTCGCCCGTTTGGCATGAAGGTCTCGGCAAAGCCGGGGAATTGACTGATGCGCCGCTCGTTCCCCTTGAGGTAATACGCAATGACTTCCGATACGGGGAAGCCGTTATTCGCATAGTCGATAGCCGGCGCAAGAATCTGCTGCATCGACAAACGGCCGTAGCGACCATGCAGCTCGAACCAACCGTCTACGGCACCAGGCACGCTCACCGGAAGCGGCCCGAAGGGCGGTATCTTTTCGATGCCGTTATCCCGGAAATACTCCAGCGTCATTGCCTGCGGCGAACGTCCGGACGCGTTCAAGCCCGTCAGCTCTTTCTTCTCGGCGTCCCAGACGATGGCGAACAGGTCTCCGCCGATGCCGCAACCGGTGGGTTCCATCAGGCCTAAGGCGGCATTTGCCGCGATGGCAGCATCCACGGCACTGCCTCCTGCTTTCAGGATATCGAGTGCTATCTGTGTTGCCAGCGGCTGGCTGGTCGCAGCCATGCCATGCGGCGCGATCACCTCGGAACGAGACGCTATTGCGCGCCCGGCGACGCGATCGTAGCCCGGCTCAGAGGCCACGGCCATCGCTCCAGAAACCAGAAAAACACTGTAAATCAGCCATGGAGTTCCTTTCATCCTTTCCTCCGCTCCCCATTCGGGGCATCAATGATGGCACTCGCCGACAGCGCCAGCAACAGGGTATGATCCTCCCATGAACAGCGACTATACCGACAAAAATGCGTCGCTCGGCGCTTTGTACCAGGGACATCTTCAAGCCGTCACCGCGCGGCACGATCGTGCCCTGGAAAAAGCCGGCGCGAGCCACGCTGTTATTTATTCAGGCAACCCGAAGGTCGCGTTCCTTGATGACAATAACTACCCGTTCAAGGCCAACCCACATTTTGTCAGCTGGGCGCCGCTGACGAGCCTGCCCTATTCGTTCATTGTCTACACACCTGGCGAGACGCCAGTGCTCATCTACTATCAGCCCAAGGACTACTGGCACGTCGTGCCCGGCGCTCCGGACGGCTACTGGACCGAACACTTCGACATACGCATCGTGCATACGGTTGAAGACATTGATGCGCACCTGCCCGCACAGCGCGACAATTGCATCGTCATAGGTGAAATTGACGACAACGCAATGGCGTTTGGCATTGAGCGAGTCAATCCGACAACCGCGATCAATATTTTGCACTTCGCGCGTGGCCGCAAGACGGACTACGAGCTCGCCACTATGCGCCTGGCATCAAAGCGAGGAGCGCTTGGGCACCGCGCTGCGGAAGCCGCATTTCGCGACGGGCGCTCCGAGTTCGACATACACCGGGCATATTGCAAAGCAGTCAGCCACACAGATCCAGAACTCCCGTACGGAAACATCGTGGCCTTGAATGCGCATGGGGCTGTGCTGCATTACACGGATCTCGATCGAACTACGCCTGAAGTCGTAAGTTCCTTCCTTATTGATGCCGGCGCCCAGGTACATGGCTATGCCTCGGATATTACGCGTACTTATTCCTTCGGCGATCAGCGCTTCCAGGACCTGATTAATCGCATGGATGTGATGCAATTGGAGATCGTCGCTCGAGTTCAGGCCGGCCTCGACTATCGTGAGCTGCATATCGATACCCACAGGATGTTGGCAAGAATACTGGTTGAGGCGGAACTGGCGAGCGGCGACCCGGACACGTTACTTGAAACTGGCGTAACGTCAGCATTCTTCCCACACGGCCTTGGCCACCTCCTCGGGGTCCAGGTTCATGACGTTGGCGGCTTCCTGGAAAATGATGCCGGTGCGACAATCGATCCGCCCAGCGGCCATCCTTTCCTGCGCCTGACACGTGTGCTCGAAGAAGACATGGTGCTGACCATCGAGCCCGGACTGTACGTGATAGACATGCTGCTCGAGAACCTGCGTGGCACGCCGGCCGAGAATCACGTTAACTGGAAAACAGTGGATTGGTTAAGGCCTTTTGGCGGCATCCGCATCGAAGACAACGTTCGCGTCATGGCCAACGACCGGGAAAATATGACGCGAGACGCGTTCGCTATTGCCTCATAGCGGGTCATCAAATTCCCTTCGCGCACTGCAATGGCGCGTAGCACGATTGTCACATAGCGCCAGTAACCTCTTAGCCTCTAATGTGGTTCGGTTTTGCGCCGGACTGTCAGACGCGCCTGTCTGGCACGATTTCTGCAATGCATGAAAGTATATGAACTCAACGAATCGCAATATCTCGCTGCGCGCGATGCGAGTGTTTTGCGCGGCTGCCGAACGTGAGAGCTTTCGTGAGACCGCGGAATCGCTGTTTCTGACCTCCTCGGCGGTCAGCCATCAGATCAAACAACTGGAAGTGGACCTTGGAACCCGATTGTTCGAGCGAACAGCTCGCTCGTTGCGTCTAACCGCCGATGGCAGCGCGTTATATGATGACGTGTATCCTCTGATCGCCGAGTTTGATTCCGTCCTGGAGCGGCATACACAAGCGACGCCGCAGCGATCGTTACGCATCTCAGTTCAGCCTTTTTTTGCAAGCGAGCTGTTCGTGTCCCGGTTGCCGGAATTCATCGAACTGCATCCGGACATCGACATTAGCATCGACACCAGCGATGAATCGCTCGAGAAACACCCGCGTAGCGCCGACGTATCCATACGAATATTCAAGTCGAAACCGGAATCGCTGGCATTCGATCCTTTGTTTTCTCTACGCCTGATACCTGCCGGTTCGCATGCGTTTTACGACAGCATCCGAATAAGGTCGGGCAAGATTGTAAGCGAGTTCCCGCTGCTGGTTCATGAGTCCAGGCCCAAGGCCTGGCAGAAATGGGAACGCTCTTCCCGTGTCCGCTTGCCGGACCACAAGAACATGATTCGCCTGGACTCGATGATCGCCGTGGCCCGCGCGGCCGAACGAGGTCTTGGTGCAGCACTGATACCGAAGCACCTGAGCGAAACCTGGTTCAGATCCGACAGCCTTGTGCAGCTCTTTGAGCATGAGCTTGTTACCGAGGACACCTACTACCTGGTCTATAGAGAGGAGGGTCGTAACAAGGAAGACATCCAGTTGTTCCGAGCGTGGGTATTGAAGAACTTCGCGGGTGGCGATTGAAAAAATTTCACGCGGTGCTTAAATATTTCTCGTTTGTGGGTTTGTCTTCCCGAAATTACTGTAGCCCGCAACAAGACCGAAGACGCGGCTTGTTGTTTCGCAAATACAGTAATTCGCATTGAGGCAACCCTTATGAAGAACACACAGGAAAGAAAACACATGCACAATGGCGCGGCTCTGGCCGCTTTGCTGATTATCGCGACTACATCTATGCCGGCGTCGGCCCATGACGAGCGGGCTGCGCCGTTTACGATGGCGGTCATCATCGGCGAGGCACATGGCTCCAAAGTTGAGGCAGGGCAATACGAACAGGCGATTGAACGTATTACAAAGAGCGGGCGCCGGGCGCCCGAAGATTTCGCCGACCAGGTTAATCTTTGCGTCGCCTATGCCAAGACCAGGGACATTCGAAAAGCCAGTACGGCCTGCGACGCTGCAGTCGCCAAGGTGAAAAAGCAGGAGAACCGGGTATCCCGAATCAGGAACGACCGGAATAAGGAGGTACGCACGTACCGGGCGAACCTCGCCCTTGCTTTGTCCAATCGCGGTGTGCTCCTGGCTGCCACCGGCGATACAGAGCGAGCCAAGCAGGACTTCCTTGCAGCGATAGACCTGCAAACTCAGGACTCATGGATCTTCGAGAATAACCTCAGTCGCGTCGACCAGGTGACCGATTCCTAGGACATCGCTGAGGCTCAGGCAGCAAAGGGTCGCCACGTCTTTTATTCGTGTCGGCGACTAGCAGGGAGACCCGGAATTCCCCCTTCGGGTCTCCCTTTTTTACTCCGCCTCGACTGCAGCGCGCGCCTTGGCTTCGGCTTTGAGTTGTTTCTTGACCCGCTGGCCCTTGCGCTCAAGGAAGGGTCTCATCTGCCGACCTATCCAGGGCACCAGGTAGTTGACGGTGGTAAGGAAGCCGCTCAGCGCCGGCATAGATACCTCGCGGATCTTGTTGCCGCAAAGATCCAGAATATTTTGCGCCACCTCTTCCGCCGTACTCATCGGTTGCGAAAAAGTGATATCCGCAGTCTTGTCGACATCCGTCATGATGAAGCCGGTATTAATCGGCCCTGGCGATACAAGACCAATCTTGATGCCGCTGCCGCGCAGTTCTTCCGCGAGCGCTATGGTGAACGCCCGCAAACCCGCTTTCGTAGCAGCATACGTAGCCGAACCGGGGACGGGCGTCCTGCCCGCCAGGGAACCAACGTTGATGATGGCCCCCTCTTCCGCTTCTTTCAGGTACGGCAGCGCAATCCGCGTCAGGATAATGGGGGCACGCAGATTGACGTCAACCATTTTGCCCAGTTCCGCCGCTTCAACCGCGCCCACGTTGCCACGGGAATGATAGCCGGCATTATTCACGAGGATGTCGATACGCCCGAACTCGAATTGTGCTTTCTTGAATACGTCGACACAGGCATCCGCATCGGAGACGTCGGCAGCGAAGATTTCGACTTTCGTCTTGTCGCGCAGTTCTTCGGCAACCGCCTCGAGGTTTTTCTTACCGCGTGCAACGAGCATCAGGTTGGCGCCGGCTTCGGCAAACAGACGTGCGGTAGCAGCGCCCACACCCTCGGATCCGCCCGTGATAATCACGGTCTTGTCTTTGAATATCATCGCGGAATTCTACCATCCATTATTTAGACAAGTGTGAATGATGCGGTAACCTGGATTCGGCGTGAACTCCAGCGAGAAACCCGCGGTTTGACTCTCAAGATGAAACAGCGAAACTCGGTCACGATGTACACGAGCGTTGTCCAGGCGATGCAGTCGATGAGGATGCGGTAGATCGGTGATTCGCGCCCGTTGCCGTCAGAAGCCGATGTAGCCTCTGATCTTCTTCCACAAACTCGACTCCCAACCATAGACGTCGAGTTGATCCGCAGCGAGCGCCGTGACAGGCATGGTCGTATCGGCTGGTATCGGTTCATTTGCGGCAACGTCTTCGGGGCGCAATTCCAGCTTGCCCTTTCTGCCATCGCTCGCATCCGTCAGGCCATCCACCGCCAGGCTAAGGTACGGCAGAACCTCGTCATCAACGATGTCGTCAAGAAAAACGGCATCCGGATCGAAGGATTCCTTCGAAAGGATTACGCAATCGTCAAATGACTTTTCGCTGCTGATGGCGCTGGGTCCTGTGGAAAAACGAGCTATCACTTTAGTTCGATCGGGTGCTGATCTCTGTGAGCCGACTCACAAGTTATGGAATTCAGCGATTTCCCTATTTAATTCAATCACTTAAGGCGACACCTGCGCATAAAAAAACCGGGCTTTTGCCCGGTTTTTCCGTATTACTGCGAGGATTTGTCTAGTCTTCCGCGACAACCTCAGGCGCCTGTTCCGTCAGCATAATGATGGCCATCGGCGCAGCATCACCCGGGCGCGGGCCCGTTTTCAGGATGCGCAGGTAACCGCCGGGCCGCTCTTTGAAACGCGGGCCGAGGTCATTGAACAGCTTGCCGACAATTTCCTTGTCGCGCAGCCGGTCAAACGCCAGGCGACGATTTGCGACGCTGTCTTTCTTTGCCAGCGTAATGAGTGGCTCAACAACACGACGAAGTTCTTTCGCCTTGGGCAACGTGGTCTTGATCGTCTCGTGCTTCAGCATCGATGTCGCCATGTTACGAAACATGGCACTGCGATGAGAGCTGTTACGACCCAGCCGACGACCGGATTTTCTATGGCGCATTTGTCTTTCCTAAATATCTAATCAATAGCAACGCAAGCAGTCGCAGCGATGCTTTACATCATCAACTCGTGCTCTGGACGGAGGCTTGCTGGCGGCCAGTTATCCAGATGCATGCCCAGACCAAGCCCATGACCCTCGAGGACTTCCTTTATCTCGGTCAGCGACTTCTTGCCCAGATTTGGCGTTCTGAGAAGCTCTACTTCCGTACGCTGCACCAGGTCGCCGATGTACATGATGTTCTCGGCCTTGAGGCAGTTCGCGGAACGAACGGTTAGCTCGAGTTCGTCAACCGGGCGCATGAGTATCGGATCAACATGGCTTTCGGCTTGATCGCCGAGGCCTTCCTCTTGTCCCTGCAGGTCAACGAATACGGATAGCTGATCTTTGAGGATACTACCCGCACGACGGATGGCCTCTTCGGGATCAATCGTGCCGTTCGTCTCAATGTCGATCAACAGCTTGTCGAGATCAGTACGCTGTTCTACACGAGCCGCCTCTACGGTATACGTGATGCGAGTAATAGGACTGAACGACGCATCGAGCATGAGGCTACCTATCGGGCCGGCCTGATCTTCAAATGACGGCCGCTGCGTAGCAGGACGGTATCCACGTCCACGCTCCACTTTGAGTAGCATATTCAGCTCGCCCGCTTTGGTCAGGTTGGCAATGACCAATTCCGGATTCATGATTTCAACGTCATGGTCGAGCTGAATGTCGCCGGCCGTTACAGGGCCCGGGCCTCGCTTCGAGAGGCGCAGCTCAGCTGTATCGCGCGTGTTCATTGTCACGGCAACCTGCTTCAGACTCAGAAGGATGTCGACGACATCTTCCTGTACGCCTTCGATACTGGTGTACTCGTGAAGAACACCCTCGATTTCCGCTTCTGTGATCGCAGCGCCAGGCATCGACGACAACAGAATGCGACGTAACGCATTGCCGAGCGTATGCCCAAATCCACGTTCGAAAGGCTCGATCGTGACTTTTGCTTGCAGATCGTTGACCGGCGTTACTTTTACGACGCGCGGCTTCAGAAATTCGTGTACTGATTCCTGCATGGGTAAAGACCCTCCTGACTACTTCGAGTACAGCTCGACGACTAGGTTTTCGTTGATATCGGGGAGAATATCTTCCCGGTCCGGTAACGACTTCAAAACACCTGCCATCTTCTTGGAGTCGACATCTACCCACTCGGGCAGGCCAACCTGGCTCGCAATTTCAAGTGCGCTTTGAATACGAAGTTGCTTCTTCGCTTTCTCGCGTATGTGAATGGCATCACCAGCTTTGAGCTGAGCAGACGGAATGTTAACGACTTTGCCATTAACCTCGATGCTCTTGTGACTCACCAGCTGGCGTGCTTCTGCTCGCGTTGACGCGAAGCCCATTCGATAAACAATGTTATCGAGCCGGCCTTCAAGGAGTCGCAACAGGTTTTCACCGGTGGATCCTTTCAACTGCGCAGCACGCTTATAGTAGTTGCGGAACTGTCGCTCCAGTACGCCATACATACGGCGCAGTTTCTGTTTCTCACGGAGCTGCAGGCCGTAGTCCGACATGCGTGGGCGACGTTGTGTCGGTCCACCCGGCGGTACCTCGAGCTTGCACTTCGATTCCAGCGGCCTTACGCCACTCTTCAAAAACAGATCCGTGCCTTCGCGGCGGGACAGTTTGCACTTTGGTCCTAAATATCTTGCCATTATTCAGCCTCTACACGCGACGCTTTTTCGGCGGACGACAGCCGTTATGAGGAATCGGTGTTACATCCTCAATACTTTGGATACGGAACCCCAGGGAATTCAGGGCGCGAACAGCCGACTCGCGGCCGGGACCCGGCCCACGAACCCGCACATCCACATTCTTCACGCCGAACTCGAGAGCAGCTTTGCCCGCTTTGTCCGACGCAACCTGAGCTGCGAACGGGGTTGATTTACGAGAGCCACGAAAACCACAGCCACCTGCGGTGGCCCACGACAAGGCATTGCCCTGCCGATCGGTTATCGTGATGATCGTGTTGTTGAAGGAAGCATGTATATGCGCAATTGCATCAACTACGTGCTTTTTAACCTTCTTTTTCTTTGCTTCAGCCATATTTTGATTCGCGGCTAGTAACCGCTCCTACTATCGTTTGATTGGACGACGTGGGCCCTTTCGGGTACGCGCATTCGTACGAGTCCGTTGGCCGCGCAGCGGCAGACCACGTCTGTGCCGGATGCCTCGGTAGGAACCGAGATCCATAAGACGCTTGATGTTCATTGACGTTTCGCGACGCAGATCACCTTCAACTGTAAAAGTTGCCACGGCGGTTCTGAGCTTCGCCACCTCAGGCTCTGCGAGATCCTTGACCTGCATGCTCGGTGAAACGTCGGCCGCTTCGCATATCTGCTTAGCGCGAGAATTTCCAATACCGAAAATCGACGTCAATGCGATAACGACGTGCTTATTCAGCGGAATGTTTATGCCTGCTATACGTGCCACTTACGAATTCCTCATTAAATAACGCGGGAACTAACCCTGGCGCTGCTTGTGCCGTGCGTCGGTGCAGATCACACGCACAACACCGTTGCGGCGAACAATCTTGCAGTTTCTACAAATCTTTTTGACTGATGCTCTTACTTTCATGAGCTCTCTCCTAAGCGCTGATCAGATCAGCGTACTTGTCCACCTCTGCCGTAATTGCGCAGATTGGCTTTCTGCATCATGCCTTCATACTGGTGACTCATGGCATGTGCCTGCATTTGCGACATAAAGTCCATTGTGACCACGACCAGGATCAGCAGCGACGTGCCGCCGAAGCTGAACGGCATGGCCGGGTAGAACATGCGAACGAACTCGGGCAGCAAGCAAACGCCGGCGATATAAATCGAGCCCCAGAACGTCAACCTTGTCAGAACACGATCGATGTAATCGGCTGTGTGCGCTCCGGGCCGAATGCCAGGCAGGAACGCGCCCGCTTTCTTCAGGTTGTCGGCTGTGTCTTTCGAGTTGTACATGAGCGCCGTGTAGAAGAAGCAGAAGAAAACTATCATTGCGCCATAAAGCAGCACATAAACCGGTTGTCCAGGCCCAAGGTTGGCGCCAATGGTCTGCAGTGCCCGCTGCACCGCATTGGGCTCGGCAGCCTGGCCGAAAAACTGCGCAATCGTCGCCGGGAACATCAATATGCTCGAAGCAAAGATCGGCGGGATGACGCCCGACATGTTGATCTTGAACGGCAGGTGCGTGCTCTGGGCCTGGAACATCTTCCGGCCCTGCTGGCGCCGTGCATAGTTCACCGTGATGCGACGCTGAGCACGTTCCATGTAGACAACGAAGATAATGGCAGCGATTCCGCCGAGCAGCATGAGAATGGCCGTTATGGCGCTCATCTCGCCATTGCGAACCAGCTCTGCCGTGCCCGCGATGGCCGCTGGCAAACCAGCAACAATACCGGCCAGAATGATCATGGAGATACCGTTACCGATGCCGCGCTCGGTGATCTGCTCACCCAGCCACATCAGGAAGACCGTGCCCGTAACCAGTGTAATGCAAGCCGTAATCAGGAATGCCGTGCCCGGATTAACAACGAGGCCTGCCTGATTTGAGAGCCACGATGCGGCAGCGACCGACTGGAAACTCGCCAGCGCAACAGTACCGTAGCGCGTGTATTTAACGATCTGGCGACGGCCTGACTCGCCTTCCTTGCGCAGCGCCTGCAGACTCGGAACGATGTGGCTCGCCATCTGCATGATGATCGATGACGAGATGTAGGGAACGATGCCGAGCGCGAAGATACCGAATCGCGACAGCGCGCCGCCGGAGAACATGTTGAACATGCCTAGCAAGTTGCCCGACTGCTGCTCGAAGAAATCGGCCAACGCAACCGGATCTACGCCTGGCACCGGAATATAGGTGCCAACGCGATAGACGATCAGCGCGCCAACGAGGAACAGCAGGCGAACTCGGAGTTCACCAAGCTTGCTCGCTGTCTTCGCAAGATCTGCCGGATTTTGTTGGGGCTTCTTTGCCATTGTTTCGTCTCTACCTATCTTCGTTTGTCGCGGTCAGGCGCCGCTCCTACGATGCTTTCCAATTATTCGATACTGCCGCCAGCTTTCTCGATGTCCGCGCGCGCACCCTTGGTGACCGCGAGCCCTTTCAGCTTGACCGCTTTGGTAATCTCACCGGACTTGATGACCTTGACCTTGGTCACAAAAGCCGGCACGAGGTTGGCCTTCTTCAGTACGTCCATATCAATGACGTCTGCTGTAGGTATCTCCAACTCATGGAGCCGAAGTTCGGCTGTATAACGAGCCATGCGCGAACGGAAGCCGACTTTGGGCAGGCGTCGCTGCAGCGGCATCTGACCGCCCTCGAAGCCAACCTTGTGGTAACCACCCGAACGCGCGTGTTGGCCCTTCTGGCCGCGCCCACTCGTCTTACCCTGGCCAGCGGAATGTCCGCGGCCCAGTCGCTTGCCAACTTTCTTGGCACCCTTACTGGGAGAAATTTCGTTTAGGCGCATGTCAGGCTTCCTCTACCGAAAGAAGGTACGAGACACGATTGATCATGCCGCGGTTTTCCGGCGTATCGATAACCGTTACGGTCTGGTGAATTTTGCGCAGTCCCAGCCCGGCAATACAGGCTTTGTGGCTTTTCAGCCGCCCGTGCTTGCTCTTGAGCAGCGTGACCTTTATTTGTTTTGGCGTCGCCATGATCTTGTCTCTTAATTCTCTATTCGCGGTCCACGTGCCCCAGGGGTACAGGGACCGCTCCTACAAATCGCCCGGCCGGTCAGGCCAGGATTTCCTTAACTTTCTTACCGCGCTTTGCCGCAATGGCCTGTGGCGAATGAATCTGCGACAGTCCCTGGATCGTTGCGCGAACAACGTTGATCGGATTGCGCGAACCGTAGCTCTTGGCCAATACGTTACGCACGCCAGCTGCTTCGAATACCGCACGCATGGCGCCACCTGCAATTACGCCGGTACCTTCAGATGCCGGCTGCATGTAAACCAGCGTTGCACCGTGGTGACCCTTCTTGGCGTATTGGAGCGTATCGTTATTCAGGTTGATACTGATCATGTTGTTGCGAGCATTTTGCATCGCCTTCTGAATAGCAATCGGCACCTCACGCGCCTTGCCATACCCGAATCCAACCTTGCCCTGCCCGTCGCCGACGACAGTCAGCGCGGTAAAGCCAAACTGACGACCACCTTTCACAACCTTGGCAACACGATTTACTGTCACCAGCTTTTCGATCAGGTCGTCATTTGATTGGTTTTGATCTTTTCTAGCCATAATTTTTTGGTCCTGACAGCGCTGGGCTGTCTTGTTCCTTTAAGCGATTAAAACTTCAGTCCCGCCTCACGAGCAGCATCGGCCAGCGCTTTCACACGACCGTGGTAGCGAAAACCGGAGCGATCGAACGCCACGGTATCGATTCCAGCGGCCTTTGCCTTTTCTGCGATGCGCGCGCCGACGATGGCTGCCGCTTCGACATTGCCGCCATTCTTTATGCCCTTGCGGACTTCGGCCTCAAGCGAGGAGGCGGCCGCGAGCACCTTGTTTTCAGCGCCGCCGATTACCTGCGCATAAATATGACGCGGCGTGCGGTGAATGCTCAGCCGCGTAGCCTCGAGCTCGCGAATCTTTGAACGTCCGCGACGCGCACGACGCAAGCGATTCTGTTTTTTGTCCAACTTCATGCTGATATCACCTAGTTATTTCTTCTTCGCTTCTTTCAAAATGACACGCTCACCGGAATAGCGAACACCCTTGCCCTTGTATGGCTCCGGCGGACGGAAGCGACGAATTTCTGCGCAAACCTGACCGACTTTTTGTTTGTCAGCACCCTTGACCAGGATTTCGGTCTGACTCGGTGTTTCTACCGTAATGCCCTCGGGCACCTTGTATTCAACCGGGTGGGAAAAACCGAGCGAGAGATTGAGCTTCTTACCCTGTGCCTGCGCACGATAGCCAACACCAACGAGTTCCAGCTTGCGCTCGAAACCCTCCGACACGCCTTTCGCCATATTCGCGACAATCGACCGCATCGTGCCCGACACAGCTGCCGCGAAACGCGACCCGGAGCGTGGCGTAAACGTCAGCGAATTTTCTTCCTGCTTGACCACGACTTCCGAATTCATTTCGATCGAGAGCTCGCCGTTGCTGCCTTTCAGCGTGACAACGGTGCCGCTTTGTTTGAACTCAACGCCTTTCGGCAGTTCAACCGGTTCTTTAGCAATTCTTGACATAGTTTAAGTCTCTATCCTGAAGGCTCACGCATCACGAAACGATGCAGAGAACCTCGCCACCAACGCCTTTTTCACGGGCCTGGCGATCACTCATAACGCCTGCCGAGGTCGACACGATCGCCACACCGAGACCGCCAAGTACCTTCGGCAAGTCTTCCTTGCCGCGGTAAATGCGCAGACCCGGACGACTGGAACGCTGGATTGTCTCGATCACAGGTACACCGTTGAAGTATTTCAACTCAACCGACAACTCTTTCTTGGAGCCAACGCCATCCGTCGCATAACCGACGATGTATCCTTCATCTTTCAAAACCTTCGCAACAGCTTCTTTTGCGGTCGAAGCGGGCATGGTTACCGTGACTTTGCGTGCCTTCTGCCCATTGCGAATTCGCGTAAGCATGTCTGCAATCGGATCGGTCATACTCATAATATTATCTCCGCCTACCAGCTTGCTTTGGTAAGGCCAGGAATTTCGCCGTTCATGGCGGCTTCGCGCAGCTTGTTGCGGCCAAGGCCGAACTTTCGATAAACGCCGTGAGGACGGCCAGTGACGGAACAGCGATTGCGCTGACGCGCTGCGCTACCGTCGCGAGGCAGATTATTCAGCTTCGCCTGCGCCTCAGCGCGTTGCTCGTCGGTGCTGTGAATATTGCGAACGACCATCTTCAGGGCCTTGCGCTTCTCAGCATGGCGCGCAACCAACTTGGTTCGTTTCAGTTCACGCATGATCATCGATTTCTTTGCCATATCTTTTTTACCTGTCTCCGTAATCGCGGCTCGAGTTGTTCCCAAAGGGAAAAGCCGCTCCTACGATGCTCCTGCCTATTTCTTGAACGGGAAGTTGAACGCTTCCAGCAGCGCCCGGCCTTCCGCGGGTGTCGTTGCCGTCGTGGTAATGACAATATCCATGCCACGCAGCTGGTCTATTTCGTCGTAGTTGATCTCAGGAAAAATAATCTGCTCCTGAACGCCCATGCTGTAATTGCCCTGCTTGTCAAAGGACTTGGGATTCAGACCGCGGAAGTCACGAATTCGTGGAATCGCAATGTTGACGAGCCGATCCAAAAACTCATACATCCGTTCACGACGCAGCGTTACCTTGCAGCCAATTGGCATTCCGTCGCGAATCTTGAAGCCTGCTACGGACTTGCGTGCAATCGTGGTAACCGGCCGCTGTCCAGCGATCTTCTCCATGTCGCCGCGAGCGTTATCGATAACCTTCTTGTCCGCAACAGCCTCACCAACACCCATGTTGAGAGTGATCTTGGTGATGCGCGGTACCTGCATCGAATTTTTCAGCCCGAGCTTCTTCTGGATTTCTCCAGCCAACTCGCTCTGATATTTTTCCTGTAAACGTGACATTTTCTTTTCTCTATTCGCGCGCCAGGGCGCGTTCGTGCCCTTTCGGGCGCTCCTGCTGTTAGATGTCGACTACGTCGCCACTCTTGAAGACGCGCACTTTCTTGCCGTCCTTCTCGATTCGAAAACCAACGCGTTCGCCTTTCTTCGACTTCGGGTTGAAGAGCAGCACATTCGATATGTCCAGTGGCATCGCTGTGTCCTTGATGCCGCCAAGCTCACCGATATTCGGGTTGGGTTTAATATGTTTCTTGGCCAGGTTTACGCCCTCAACCAAGATGCGCTTGTCATCAAAAACCTCCAGAACAGTGCCGCGACGGCCCTTGTCCTTACCGGCTTTCACAATAACTTCATCGCCTTTTCTAATCTTGTTCACTTACAAAACCTCGGGAGCCAGCGAAATAATCTTCATGAACTTGCTGCTGCGCAGTTCGCGCGTTACCGGCCCAAAAATACGTGTGCCAATCGGCTCGAGACGGGCGTTCAACAAAACCGCCGCGTTGCCGTCAAAGCGAATCAACGAACCGTCTTTGCGACGTACGCCTTTGCGCGTACGTACTACAACGGCGTTATAGACTTCGCCCTTCTTAACCTTGCCGCGCGGAATAGCGTCCTTGACGCTGACCTTGATAACGTCGCCCACACCGGCATAACGGCGCTTCGAGCCTCCGAGCACCTTGATGCACTGTACGCGGCGAGCACCGGAGTTATCGGCGGCGTCCAGAACTGTCTGCATCTGTATCATGACTGAATCCTAAGAGTTATGACTTGTCCGCCGAACGTTCAACGACGTTCACGACTGACCAGGACTTGTTCTTCGAAATCGGACGGCATTCCGTAATCGCAACGCGATCCCCGGACCGGCACTCATTCGCGGCATCGTGAGCAAGAACCTTCGTGGTTCGGCGAATGTACTTGCCGTAAACCGGGTGCTTGATAAGGCGTTCGATCGCGACCGATACCGTCTTATCCATCTTGTTGCTGACGACGCGACCGACAAGCGTACGTTGTGTTTTTGTCTCTTCACTCATTTCTCTTCACCCTCGGCGCGCTTCAGCTCGTTCAATACTGTCTTTACGCGAGCGATATCCTTTCTAACGCGACCGTGTTCGTGATTGTGTGTCAGCTCACCGGTTGCATGCTGCATGCGCAGGTTGAACTGTTCACGCCGCAGTGCGACCAGCTCGTCGGTGAGCTCTTGTACCGATTTTGTCCGCAGATCACTTGCATTCATCACATCACCTGCCGAGATACGAACGTTGTTGCAAATGGCAGCTTCGCAGCAGCCAGGCGAAACGCTTCACGAGCGATCTCTTCCGTCACACCTTCCATTTCATACAGGACACGGCCAGGCTGAATCTGGCAAACCCAGTATTCGACGTTGCCCTTACCCTTACCCTGGCGCACTTCAAGCGGTTTCTTCGAAATCGGCTTGTCAGGGAAAACTCGTATCCAGATCTTTCCGCCACGCTTGATGTAGCGCGTCATCGCACGTCTGGCCGCCTCAATCTGGCGGGCGGTCAATCGTCCGCGGCCGGTCGCCTTGAGACCGTACTCACCAAACGAAACGTCGCTGCCGCGCAGTGCGAGGCCGCGGTTTCGGCCCTTCATCTGCTTGCGAAATTTTGTTCTTTTAGGTTGTAGCATTGTGTTCTTCCGTCCGTCATGTGTCGCGACTAACATTGTCCCCGAATGGGGGAAGCCGCTCCTACGACACCTCTACCTTGCTGTTCTTAAGTCCGTGCGCCGGCGGCTGCTTCCGCGGGCTCTGTCGGAACTACCTCGGGCTTCTCAAAGATCTCGCCCTTGAAAATCCAGACTTTTACACCGATCACACCGTACGTTGTATGTGCCTCGGCAGTACCATAGTCAATGTCCGCACGCAGCGTGTGCAGCGGAACGCGACCCTCGCGATACCACTCTGAACGCGCGATCTCCGCACCATTCAGACGACCGCCAACTTTAACCTTGACGCCCTGGGCGCCGACTCGCATCGTATTCGTTACAGCGCGCTTCATCGCACGGCGGAACATCACGCGACGCTCCAGCTGCTGCGCGATACCTTCAGCAACGAGTTGGGCGTCGAGTTCAGGCTTGCGTACCTCGCTGATGTTGATGCGCACATCCTGGATCAACATGCCCAGCATTTTCGAGAGCTCAGCGCGAACTTTCTCGATGTCTTCGCCTTTCTTGCCAATAACGATGCCCGGCCGCGCCGTGTGAATCGTTATGTTGACCTTATTTGCCTGGCGCTCGATGCCGATACGACTTACCGACGCATCCTTCAGCTTCTTCTTGATGAACTGGCGGATTACGTGATCGGCATGAATGTATTGCGGAAACGTTTTTGAATCGGCATACCACTTGGACGCCCAATCCTTGACGATGCCGAGACGTATTCCTGTTGGATGAACTTTCTGACCCATAATCCTTACTCGTCCCCGACGCGAATCGTGATGTGACTGTTACGTTTGATTATCCGTGCGCCTCGGCCCTTCGCGCGAGCGCGAAAACGACGAAACGTAGGCGCCTCGTTCACTTCAACAGTGGCGACTTTCAATTCATCGATATCGGCACCGTGGTTGTGCTCGGCATTGGCCACCGCCGACTCGAGAATTTTCTTTACAATTCGTGCGCCCTTTTTCGGCGAAAAAGACAGCGTCCGCAGGGCCTCGTCAACAGACTGCCCGCGGATAACATCCGCCACCAACCGGCATTTCTGCGGCGAGATGCGGGCGTACTTTAGTGTTGCTGCAACTTGCATTAACCCGCTCCCCTATTTGGTCTTCCGATCACCGGAGTGACCGCGAAACGTCCGCGTCATCGAAAACTCGCCAAGCTTGTGACCCACCATGTTCTCGGAAATGAGAACCGGCACGTGCTGGCGCCCGTTGTGGACGGCAATCGTCAGGCCGACCATATCCGGCAGGACCATGGAACGACGCGACCAGGTCTTGATCGGGCGGCGATCATTCTTCTTGGCGGCCTCTGTAACCTTCTTCGCCAGATGGTTATCAATGAATGGGCCTTTTCTTACACTACGCGGCATTTGTCTGTTCCTTAATTCCTAGCGACTCTATTCGCGGCTTGATGCCGTTACTACTTACGCTTGCGGCGACGGACGATCATGCTGTCCGTACGCTTGTTTGAACGTGTTTTGGCACCCTTTGTAGGCGTACCCCACGGGCTGACCGGATGACGGCCGCCTGAAGTCCTTCCCTCACCACCACCGTGCGGGTGATCGACCGGGTTCATGGCTACGCCGCGGACAGTCGGACGAACACCTCTCCAGCGACTTGCGCCGGCCTTACCGAGCTTCCTGAGATTGTGCTCGCCGTGACCAACTTCACCCACCGTTGCTCGGCAGTTGATGTGGATCTTGCGGGTCTCTCCGGAACGCAGTCGTACCGTCGCGTACGCGCCGTCACGAGCAGCAAGCATCGCCGATGCACCCGCTGAGCGAACCAGCTGTCCACCTTTGCCAGGCTTCATTTCAATGTTATGCACGGTCGTACCAACCGGAATCGCGCGAATTGGCAGCGCATTACCGGGCTTGATCGGTGCGTCTTCACCACTGATAACCGGTGTGCCTGCGCGCACGCTCTTCGGTGCCAAAATGTAACGACGCTCGCCATCTGCATACTTGATAAGCGCGAGATGTGCGCTGCGGTTCGGATCGTACTCGAGGCGCTCGACGACACCCGGGATACCATCCTTGTCGCGCTTGAAATCGACGATACGATAGTGCTGCTTATGACCACCACCCTGGTGGCGCACCGTGATACGACCGTTGTTGTTGCGTCCGCCTTTAGACGATTTCTTTGCCAGAAGCGGCGCATGCGGCTTGCCTTTGTGCAGCTCCGGCGTCTTGACGGCAACGACGAATCGACGTCCCGCTGAGGTTGGTTTGGCTTTATGCAGTGACACAACTTACTCCTAATTACTCAGCGCCGAAAAACTCTTCAACAGAGCTTCCTTCAGCCAGCTTGACGTACGCCTTCTTCCAGTCAGAGCGTCGGCCCTTGGACTGCTGAAAGCGTTTCGTCTTGCCCTTCACATTCACGACCTGAACTGCGTCGACTTTGACCTCGAACAGCAGCTCAACCGCCTGCTTGACCTCTTTCTTGGTCGCGTCAGTGCGAACCTTGAGGACAACCTGATTCTTCTCAGCAACGGCGTGCGACTTCTCCGAGAGGTGCGGGCCGCGAATAACCGTCAGCAATCTTTCCTGGCGCATTGCCTGACTCATGACAGTCGCTCCTCGATAAGCTTCAGCGCCGGCAGGGTCACCAACACCTTCTCGAATCGAATCAATACGACCGGATCCATGGAGGCGACATCGCAAATTCCGACATTCGGCAGATTGCGGGCCGCAAGGAAAAGCTTTTCGTCGAATGCCTCGTTAAGAATAAGAACGCTCTCGAGCTTCATATCCTTAAGCTTCGCAGCAAGCAGCTTCGTCTTCGGCGCCTCAAGGGCCAGCTCATTAACTACGACCAGGCGATCCTGACGAACCAGCTCGGACATCATCGAGCGCAGCGCGGCCCGATACATCTTCTTGTTTACTTTCTGCTCGTGGTTGCGTGGCTTGGCCGCAAACGTACGACCGCCGCCGACCCAGATGGGGCTGCGAATCGTTCCCGCGCGTGCACGGCCGGTTCCTTTTTGCGCCCAGGGCTTGGCGCCACCGCCGCGCACAGCTGCGCGATTCTTCTGCGCCTTGGTGCCGGCACGTCCGCCTGCGAGGTATGCGGTCACAACCTGGTGAACGAGCGCCTCGTTGTAGGCAACGCCAAATGCCGCGTCCTGGACGTCGACAGATCCTTTATCCTGAAGTTTCAGTTTCATCAGAGCGCCCCTTATCTCTTAGCCTTAATGGCCGGGCGCACGACTACGCGGCCGCCGCTGTGACCCGGGACAGCGCCCTTGATCAAAAGAAGATTGCGTTCGTTATCAACGCGAACGACTTCGAGGTTCTGGATGGTGCGACGAACGTTGCCCATGTGCCCGGACATCTTCTTGCCCTTGAATACGCGACCCGGCGTCTGGTTCTGACCGATAGAACCCGGGGCACGATGCGCCAGCGAGTTACCGTGCGTTGCATCCTGCATGCTGAAGTTGTGGCGCTTGACCGTACCGGCGAAACCCTTACCAATCGACGTACCAATGACGTCAACCTTCTGGCCTTCCTCAAACAGTTCGACTCGCAGTTCCGAGCCAATCTGATAGTCCGTTTCATCGCCATCGGCAATACGGAACTCGGTGATCAGGTCGCCGGCTTCGACCTTTGCCGCAGCAAAGTGGCCGGCTTCAGGCTTGGCAACGCGGGACGCTTTGCGGCTTCCGGCTACAACCTGTAGCGCGCGATAGCCGTCCGTCTCCACGGTCTTCACCTGAGTGATTCGGTTTGGTTGCGCCTCTACTACGGTTACCGGAATCGAAACCCCGTCTTCCGTAAAGATACGCGTCATGCCGCTTTTGCGGCCAACAAGACCCATCGTCATTTTCAAAACCTCGCACTGACTTCGATTGGCCAGCGCTTCTCCAATTCAAATCTTCACTGCCGCGACTACGATTGGCCGCGGCTGTAATGTCACTTTTCCCAGACATGCGAAAGGGCCAGCCGTCGCGGAGAGGTATTCTCTCGTTGCTCTGGGACTGACCCTAGGCTCCGACCCGATCCAGCGATCGGTCCGGCGGTTCCGGAATTTGCCGTGTCACCCTCGGTTTCCTGGCGACTGGTGTTCTTTATCCTGTTCCTGGCCGACTCCCGGTCCGGCCAAGCGCAGCGAGCCCGCTATTATACGACTCGAATTCCCCAATACAAGCGGTTTCCGGTCTTTTTAGGTCGTTTTTTTGATTCTGGCTCGACTACATACAAATCAATAACTTAGCCGGCCAGACCAGGCGGGATTTTCCTCGTCGAAAGTGAAGCGCCATGCAGCGAGCCATTTCGATGCGGAATATGCCGCCCGAGGCAGTTAGTTAAGCTTGATCTGTACGTCAACGCCCGCAGGAAGCTCCAGCTTCATCAGGGCATCAACCGTCTTGTCCGTCGGATCGACGATATCCATCAGGCGCTTGTGCGTCCGAATTTCGTACTGATCGCGAGCGTCCTTGTTCACGTGCGGTGAAATCAGGATCGTGAAGCGCTCCTTGCGCATCGGCAACGGAATCGGGCCCTTGACCGTGGCGCCGGTGCGCTTGGCCGTCTCCACGATCTCACGTGCCGAAGTGTCGATCAGGCGATGATCGAACGCTTTCAGTCGGATTCGTATGTTCTGGTTTGTCGCCACAATTGGCTCCTTGTTAGTGTATTTGGGACCGAACCGAGGTTCTTGTAAGAACCCTGGTTCGGCCCCGATTTATTACTCGATAACTTTAGCGACGACGCCGGCGCCCACGGTGCGACCACCCTCTCGGATAGCGAACCGCAGCCCATCTTCCATCGCGATCGGCGCAATCAGGTCAACAACCATCTGTACGTTGTCACCCGGCATCACCATCTCGGTACCTTCCGGAAGCTCCACCGCACCCGTTACGTCCGTCGTACGGAAGTAAAACTGCGGACGATAGCCCTTGAAGAACGGCGTATGACGGCCACCCTCATCCTTGGTCAGAATGTAGACCTCTGCCTCGAACTTGGTGTGCGGCGTAATCGAGCCCGGCTTCGCCAGTACCTGGCCACGCTCAACCTCTTCGCGCTTGGTACCACGCAGCAGCACGCCCACGTTGTCGCCCGCCTCACCGCGATCCAGCAGCTTCCTGAACATCTCGACGCCTGTGCAGGTCGTCTTCATGGTGTCTTTGATGCCGACAATCGCCAGCTCATCACCCACATTGACCACACCGCGCTCGATTCGACCCGTTACCACCGTGCCACGACCCGAAATCGAGAACACATCCTCAACCGGCATCAAAAAATCACCGTCTATGGCTCGCTCAGGCATCGGAATGTAGCTGTCCATCTGTTCGATCAGCTTGTGAATCGACGGAACACCAATGTCCGACATGTCGCCTTCAAACGCCTTCAGCGCCGATCCCGTTATGATCGGCGTGTCGTCACCCGGAAACTCGTACATCGACAGAAGATCGCGAATCTCCATCTCTACCAGTTCCAGCAGCTCTTCGTCGTCTACCTGGTCGGCCTTGTTCATGTACACCACGATGTACGGTACACCCACCTGGCGCGCCAGCAGGATGTGCTCGCGCGTCTGCGGCATCGGGCCATCAGCCGCCGATACCACCAGGATCGCACCGTCCATCTGCGCCGCACCCGTGATCATGTTCTTCACGTAGTCAGCATGTCCCGGACAGTCAACGTGCGCGTAGTGACGGTTGTCACTCTCGTACTCCACGTGCGCCGTCGCAATCGTGATACCACGCTCGCGCTCTTCCGGGGCGTTATCAATCTGGTCGTAACCCTTGACCTCGCCACCGTGCTTCTCAGCCATGACTTTCGTCAGCGCCGCCGTCAGCGTCGTCTTGCCATGGTCCACGTGACCAATCGTGCCTACGTTTACGTGGGGTTTTGTTCTCTCAAATTTCTCTTTAGACATTGCCCTATTCCCAGATGTTGTGTTTTTTAGGCTGGTGTTGTCCCCGAATTGGGGGAAGCCGTTCCTATGATGCCTTTCTCATAACCAAATCCGCGACGTTCTGCGGCACCGCTGAATACTTCTTGAACTCCATTGAGTACACGGCACGGCCCTGGCTCATTGAGCGCAGGTCCGTGGAATAGCCGAACATCTCGGCTAACGGTACTTCGGCACGAATCGTTTTGCCCGAAGGCGTATCGTCCATGCCCTGAGGAAGACCGCGGCGGCGATTCAGATCACCCATCACGTCTCCCATGTAATCTTCAGGCGTCACGACCTCAACCTGCATTATCGGTTCGAGCAGCACCGGATCCGCCTTCATCGCGCCCTCGCGAAAGCCCATACTGCCGGCGATCTTGAACGCCATCTCGCTCGAATCAACATCATGGTACGAACCGTCGTACAGCGTTACGCGACAGTCGACCAGCGGATAGCCGGCTATCACGCCGTTCTCCATCTGCTCCTGAATGCCGCGATCGACGGCCGGAATATACTCTCGTGGCACCACGCCGCCAACTATCGCGTTAACAAATTCATAACCGGTGCCCGGCGGAAGCGGCTCGATTTCGAGGAAAACATGTCCGTACTGGCCTCGACCGCCGGACTGGCGCACGAACTTGCCTTCCTGTTTGACGCTCTGGCGGATGGTCTCGCGGTAAGCCACTTGGGGCTTGCCGACGTTCGCATCGACCTTGAATTCGCGCTTCATGCGATCGACGATGATATCGAGGTGCAGCTCACCCATTCCGGAGATGATCGTCTGACCGGACTCCTCATCGGTGTGCACGCGGAAAGACGGATCTTCTTTCGCAAGCTTCATCAAAGCATTGCCCATCTTGTCCTGATCAACCTTGGTCTTTGGCTCGACCGCGACCGAGATAACCGGCTCCGGAAACTCCATGAGCTCCAGCATGATGCGCTGCTTCAGGTCGCACAGCGTATCGCCCGTAGTGACGTCCTTGAGACCGACAGCTGCAGCAATATCACCGGCGCGCACTTCCTTGATCTCCTTCCGATCGTTTGAATGCATCTGCAGGATACGGCCAATGCGCTCTTTCTTGCCCTTGATCGAATTGAAAATCGTGTCGCCGGAATTCAGCACCCCGGAATAAACGCGGAAGAACGTCAAATTGCCGACGAATGGGTCTGTCGCAATCTTGAACGCCAGCGCCGCAAAGGGCTCAGTGTCGTCAGCATGGCGCTCTGCCACACTTTCATCGTCGAGGTGACCCACGATAGCGGGCACGTCGACCGGCGAAGGCATATAGTCGATGACAGCGTCGAGCATCGCCTGCACACCCTTATTCTTGAAAGCCGAGCCGCACATCGCGACCACAACCTCACCGGACAAAGTGAGTTTGCGCAGCCCCAGACGAATCTCGTCGTCCGACAATTCGCCACTTTCCAGGAACTTGTTCAGTAGCTCCTCTGTACCTTCAGCGGCCGCCTCGACCATCTTCTCTCGCCAATGCTTCGCATCTGCCAGCAACTCCTGCGGAATATCGCGAGCCTCATAGGTCGTCCCCATGTTGCCCTCATCCCAGTAGATTGCGGTCATGCGAATGAGATCGATGACGCCCTCGAAGTGTTCTTCAGCGCCAATGGGCAACTGAATCGGCACCGGGTTAGCAACAAGCCGTTCTCTGACCTGCTTCACGACCCTGAGGAAATCGGCACCTGCGCGATCCATCTTGTTGACGAAGATCATGCGCGGCACGTTGTACTTGTTGCCCTGTCGCCAGACCGTTTCGGTCTGCGGCTCAACGCCGCCTACGGAACACAGCACCGTAACGGCGCCGTCCAGCACGCGCAGGCTGCGCTCAACTTCGATGGTGAAGTCAACGTGGCCGGGTGTATCGATAATGTTGACGCGATGCTCGTCAAACTGGCCGTCCATGCCCTTCCAGAAGCAGGTCGTGGCGGCGGACGTAATGGTAATGCCGCGCTCTTGCTCCTGCTCCATCCAGTCCATGACGGCGGCGCCATCATGCACCTCGCCTATCTTGTGCGAGACACCCGTGTAAAACAGGACACGTTCTGTCGTGGTTGTCTTACCGGCGTCAATATGGGCCATGATGCCGATATTGCGGTAACGCTCGATGGGTGTTGTACGGGCCACGACAAAGCCTTCTACCAGCGGTAGTGCGAAAACGCCTTGTTGGCCTCAGCCATACGATGCGTGTCTTCTTTCTTCTTCACAGCGGTACCGCGATTTTCAGCGGCCTCGAGCAATTCATGGGCAAGACGATGTGCCATGGATTTCTCGCTGCGCTTGCGCGCGGCATCGATAATCCAACGCATAGCCAGCGTTTGACGGCGTGCGGGACGAACTTCAACCGGTACCTGGTAGGTAGCGCCACCGACACGACGGGACTTAACCTCAACAACGGGCTTTACGTTTTCAAGCGCAGTCTCGAGAAGCTCCAGAGCCTTTTCGCCGGTCTGCGTTTCACGGTCTGAAATGCGATCCAGCGCGCCATAAATAATGCGCTCCGCAACGGATTTCTTGCCGTCGTTCATTATCATGTTCATGAACTTCGCAAGCAGATCACTGCCATATTTCGGGTCAGGCAGAATCGTTCGCTTCGGTGCTTGTGTTCTTCTGGACATTAGTTCGTCTCTTTATAGTCCGCCATTGGGCAGAGCTGATTAACAGTTATTTATATTAGGATTTCGGCCGCTTCGCGCCGTATTTCGAGCGTCCTTTGCGACGATCAGGCACGCCGGCGCAATCGAGTGTGCCGCGAACTGTGTGGTAGCGCACACCTGGCAGGTCCTTAACACGACCGCCACGAATCAACACAACGCTATGCTCCTGCAGGTTGTGGCCTTCGCCGCCAATATAGCTCGTTACTTCAAAGCCGTTGGTCAGGCGCACGCGCGCAACCTTGCGCATTGCGGAATTCGGCTTTTTTGGCGTCGTTGTATAGACACGTGTACAAACGCCGCGTTTTTGCGGGCTGGCGTCGAGCGCCGGCACGGTGCTTTTCGCGCGCTTCGTGGCTCGCGGATTACGTACTAACTGATTCGTTGTGGCCATGGGCCTATAACCTTCTTATGGGTTCAAAAATAGTCGTTATCGTCTCTAGCGCAACGTCAAAACGAGCGCACCCAACCCCCAGACTGCATCAGTCCAGAAGCCGGGAAACATCAGGGCCTGCCTCGGCAAGCTCTGAAAAAATCAGGGCCCGCCTTCCGGCGAGCCCTTGGGTTAAGGGCGGGCATTTTAGTGATGCCGGGAACTCAGTGTCAAGCCAGCACCAACCAACACCCGCCAGGGCTGCTAAGTTGTTGTTTTTATTAAGCCGCCGTCGTCTCTTCGCCGCCATCGGCTGGTGCAGCGGACTCCGCTGCCGCAACCGTCTCATCGGTGGGCTCTTCGACAGCAGCCTCGTTTTCTGCAGCCGCATCGGCCAGCGCCTGCTCAGCCAGCTGCGAATCTTCTAGCTCTCGCAGCTGATCGGCGAGATCCTGCTCGCGCGTTCGGCGCCGCTCCGCATGGTGCGCGAATCCGGTTCCCGCCGGAATCAGGCGTCCAACTATGACATTTTCCTTCAGACCGCGCAGCTCGTCGCGAAGGCCGCGTACGGACGCTTCCGTCAGGACTCGCGTTGTCTCCTGGAATGATGCCGCGGAAATGAACGACTCTGTGGCCAATGACGCTTTGGTAATGCCGAGCAGCACCGGATCAGACGTCAAGGGCTCCTTGCCCTGCACTTCGAGTTGCTCAACCTCCTCAAGGAATCGGGCTTTGTCGACCTGCTCGCCGCGGAGGTAATTACTCTCTCCTGGGGTCGCGATGATCACCTTGCGCAACATCTGCCGAATTATGACTTCGATGTGCTTGTCATTGATCTTCACACCCTGAAGACGGTAGACGTCCTGAATCTCCCGAACGAGGTAATCCGCCAGATTCTCAACGCCTTGCAGCCTGAGGATATCGTGCGGATTTGGCTCGCCGTCAGCGATCGTCTCGCCGCGGACGACCTGCTCACCCTCGAAGACATTCAAATGACGCCACTTCGGAATCAGCTCTTCATGACTCTCGCCGTTCTCTTCGGTCAGGACGAGGCGACGCTTACCCTTGGTTTCCTTGCCGAAGCTTACCGTGCCGGTGTGTTCTGCCATGATCGCCGGATCTTTCGGCTTACGTGCTTCGAACAGATCGGCTACGCGCGGCAGACCACCAGTAATATCACGGGTCTTCGAGGACGCTTGCGGGATACGCGCAATAATGTCACCCACCGACACCTTGGCACCGTCAGCCATCGAGATAATTGCACCGACAGGCAATGCGTAAACCGCCGGAATCTCGGTATTGGCGAAGCAAATATCCTTGCCGTCTTCGTCGACCAGTTTTGCAACAGGCCGCAGATCCTTACCAGAACCGGTACGGCTCTTCGGATCAAGCACGACAATGCTGGTCAGGCCGGTGAACTCATCAACCTGTTCAGTAACCGTTATACCGTCAATGAAATCCTCGAACTTGATCTTGCCTTCGACCTCGGTGACAACCGGGTGAGTATGCGGATCCCAGCTCGCGACGACCTGGCCCTGTTTGACCGCGGCACCGTCCTTGATGGTGATGGTTGCACCGTAAGGAACTTTGTAGCGCTCCCGCTCACGACCCATCTCATTGATGATGGAAATTTCGCCCGAGCGAGAGACGGCTACCAGGTAACCCTTATGGTGTGCGACCGTCTTGATATTGACGAGCTTGGCAACGCCTTTCGAACCGATCTCGATACTGTTGATCGCTGCGGAACGTGACGCAGCGCCACCGATATGGAAGGTACGCATCGTCAGCTGTGTGCCCGGCTCACCAATCGATTGTGCCGCTATAACGCCGACCGCCTCACCGATGTTGATACGATCTCCTCGCGCCAGGTCACGACCGTAGCACTGCGAGCACACACCGTAGCGGACCTCACAGGTAATCGGCGAACGTACCAGAACGTGATCGATCTGCAGCTCTTCGAGGCGCTGTACGGCAGCCTCATCCAGCATCGTACCCGCATCAAATGCGACCTTGTCGGTACCGGTAATCATGACCGGCTCTGCAAGTACGCGGCCGAGAACACGCTCGGTCAGCGGCTCAACAATGTCACCACCTTCTACCAGCGGTGCCATAGCCACGCCGTTGCGAGTCTCGCAATCCACTTCGGTAACGACCAGGTCCTGTGCGATATCAACCAGACGGCGCGTCAGGTAACCGGAGTTAGCCGTCTTGAGCGCGGTATCCGCAAGACCCTTACGCGCACCATGTGTCGAGATGAAGTACTGCAACACGTCCAATCCCTCGCGGAAGTTGGCCGTAATCGGCGTTTCGATGATGGAGCCATCCGGCTTGGCCATCAGACCTCGCATGCCCGCGAGCTGGCGAATCTGCGCAGCAGAACCTCGAGCACCGGAATCGGCCATCATGTAGATCGAATTGAACGACTCCTGGCTAACCGTTTTGCCCGCCGCATCCTTGGTGGTTTCGGTGCCCAGCTTGTCCATCATCGCTTTGGCCACCTGATCGTTGGTACGCGACCAGATATCCACAACCTTGTTGTAGCGCTCACCGTCGGTGACGAGACCGGAACCGTATTGATCCTGAATCTCTTTAACCTCGGTTTCCGCAACCGCCAGAATTTCCTCTTTGTTCTCTGGCACGACCATGTCGTTAACGCCGATCGAGATTCCAGCACGCGTGGCGAATCGGAAGCCCGTGTACATCAGGCGATCTGCGAAGACGACGGTCTTCTTCAGACCAAGTTGGCGATAACAAGCGTTAATGACGTTGGAAATCGCCTTCTTTGTCATCGCCTGGTTGATGCGTTCGAACTCCAGGCCGTCTGGCATGATTTCCGACAGCAACGCACGACCGACAGTAGTATCGACGACCTTGGTGACTTCACGTATCTCGTCGTTTTCATCACGCTCGGAAACGTTAACCCGTACTTTCACAAACGCCTGCAACTCGGCTGCCCCAACCTCGTACGCACGACGCGCCTCGTCAAGGCTGGCGAAAATCATACCCTCGCCCTTTCCATTGATACGCGTCCTGGTCATCCAGTACAGACCCAGGACGACGTCCTGTGATGGCACGATGATTGGCTCACCGTTAGCGGGAGACAGGATGTTATTTGACGACATCATCAACGCGCGAGTTTCCAGCTGAGCCTCGATCGACAGCGGCACATGCACGGCCATCTGGTCACCATCAAAGTCAGCATTGAATGCCGTGCAGACCAGCGGATGCAGCTGAATAGCCTTACCCTCGATAAGCACTGGCTCGAACGCCTGGATACCCAGTCTATGCAGTGTCGGCGCGCGGTTCAGCATGACCGGGTGCTCGCGGATAACCTCTTCGAGAATATCCCAGACTTCAGTTCCCTCACGCTCAACAAGACGCTTGGCAGCCTTAATAGTCGTCGCCTCGCCTCGCAGTTGCAGCTTCGAGAAAATAAACGGCTTGAAAAGCTCCAATGCCATCTTCTTTGGCAGACCACACTGGTGGAGCTTGAGTGTCGGACCAACAACGATTACCGAACGACCCGAGTAATCGACGCGCTTACCCAGCAGGTTCTGGCGGAAGCGGCCTTGCTTGCCCTTGATCATGTCGGCGAGCGACTTCAGCGGGCGCTTGTTCGTGCCCGTGATTGCTCGTCCACGACGACCGTTATCGAGCAACGCGTCAACAGACTCCTGCAGCATGCGTTTTTCGTTGCGAACGATAATATCGGGTGCGTTGAGCTCCAGCAGTCGCCGCAAACGGTTGTTACGGTTGATGACGCGACGGTACAGATCGTTGAGATCGGAGGTCGCGAATCGACCACCGTCCAGCGGTACCAGCGGACGCAGGTCCGGCGGCAGCACAGGCAGCACGGTCAGGACCATCCACTCAGGCTTGTTTCCTGACTCGACAAATCCCTCGATCAGCTTCAGACGCTTCGACAGGCGTTTGAGCTTCGTTTCGGAGCGCGTCGCACCCATATCTTCACGAACTTTCAGGATCTCGCGCTGCAAGTCGATGGTCTTGAGCATTTCGCGAACGGCTTCCGCGCCCATGCGCGCGTCAAACTCGTCGCCGTACTGCTCGAGGGCATCGAGGTACATGTCGTCGGTCATGAGCTGACCGCGTTCAAGCTCGGTCATGCCCGGCTCAACAACGACGAAAGCCTCGAAATACAGCACACGCTCGATCTCTCGTAGCGTCATGTCGAGCATGAGGCCGATACGCGACGGCAGTGACTTGAGGAACCAGATATGTGCAACCGGGCTCGCCAGCTCGATATGCGCCATGCGTTCACGACGAACTTTAGTCTGTGTGACCTCGACGCCGCACTTCTCGCAGACGACGCCGCGATGCTTCAGCCGCTTGTACTTGCCGCAGAGACACTCGTAATCCTTGATCGGGCCAAAAATCTTGGCACAGAACAGGCCATCGCGTTCCGGCTTGAACGTCCGGTAGTTAATGGTCTCCGGCTTCTTGACCTCACCGAAGGACCACGAGCGGACCATATCCGGCGAAGCCAGGCCGATGCGAATCGCATCGAAGTCGTCAACCGGGTGCTGATACTTGAAAAGCTTTAGCAGATCTTTCATTAGTCTGTCTCCAGCTCAATATTGATACCCAGAGATCGAATCTCCTTGACCAACACATTGAACGATTCTGGCATGCCGGCATCCATGTAATGTTCGCCATCCACAATATTCTTGTACATCTTGGTACGGCCCTGAACATCGTCTGACTTGACGGTCAGCATTTCCTGCAAGGTATAGGCGGCGCCATAGGCCTCGAGAGCCCACACCTCCATCTCACCGAAGCGCTGGCCACCGAACTGCGCCTTACCACCCAGCGGCTGCTGCGTGACAAGACTGTAAGGCCCTGTCGAGCGCGCGTGCATCTTGTCGTCAACCAGGTGATTGAGCTTCAACATGTACATGTAGCCGACGGTAACCTCGCGATCAAACTTGTCACCCGTACGGCCATCGTAGAGTGTCGATTGGCCGGACTCATCCAGGCCGGCCAGCCGCAGCAAGCCCTTGATCTCGGCTTCGGTTGCGCCGTCGAATACCGGCGTCGCCGTAGGCACACCGTTCGTCAGGTTTGCGGCCAGCTCAAGGACCTCGGCGTCGCTGAAGGACTTGATGTCCTCTACCTTGCCGCCCGTCTTGTTGTAGACGGCCTCGAGGAACTGACGCAACTTCGTAATCGACTCCTGCGCCTTGAGCATTTCATCAATCTTCTTACCGACGCCCTTGGCAGCCCAGCCCAGGTGAGTTTCGAGAACCTGACCGACGTTCATTCGAGACGGTACGCCGAGCGGATTCAATACGATATCAACCGGGTTGCCATCTTCCAGGTACGGCATGTCCTCTACCGGAACGATGGTGGAGATTACGCCCTTGTTTCCATGGCGCCCTGCCATCTTGTCGCCCGGCTGAATGCGCCTCTTAACAGCCAGGTAAACCTTGACCATCTTGAGTACGCCCGGAGCGAGGTCATCACCCGCCGTGATCTTGGACTTCTTCTCTTCGTAGCGGCGATCGAACTCGTCGCGCTGAGCCTTCAGTCGTTCGAATGAATTCTGCAGCTGCTCATTCGCGTCGTCGTTCTTGAGGCGAATCTCGAACCAGCCCTCACGCGGCAGCTCTTCAAGATAAGACTTCACGATCTTGCTTCCGGACTTGAGCTTATTCGGCCCGCCCTGCGCGACCTTGCCGGTCAGCATGCGCTCCACGCGCTCGTAGATATCTTCTTCCAGAATGCGCAGCGTATCGTCCAGATCCTTTCGAACGCTCTCGAGCTCTGCCTTCTCAATCGACAGTGCACGCAGGTCTTTTTCGACACCATCGCGCGTAAAGACGCGTACGTCGATGACCGTTCCGTCCATGCCGGGCGGTACGCGCAAGGAGGTGTCTTTAACATCCGACGCCTTCTCACCAAAAATGGCACGCAGGAGTTTTTCTTCCGGCGTCAACTGCGTTTCACCCTTAGGCGTAACCTTGCCCACGAGGATATCGCCGGCCTTCACTTCGGCACCTATAAACGCAATACCAGACTCGTCGAGCTTCGCCAACGCCGAATCACCAACGTTCGGGATATCGGAGGTGATGTCCTCGGGTCCGAGCTTGGTGTCGCGTGCGACACATTGCAGCTCTTCGATATGAATCGTCGTGAAACGATCTTCCTTGGCAACCCGTTCCGAAATCAGAATCGAGTCCTCGAAGTTGTAGCCATTCCAGGGCATGAACGCTACCAGCAGGTTCTGTCCCAACGCCAATTCACCCATGTCGGTGGACGGACCATCGGCCAAGACGTCGCCCGCGGCAATCGTATCGCCACTCTTCACCAGGGGACGCTGGTTGATACAAGTGTTCTGATTGGAACGCGTGTACTTGGTCAGGTTGTAGATGTCCACGCCCGGCTCTGCGGCGGTGGTCTCATTATCGTTAACACGAACGACGATACGCGACGCATCTACCGAATCCACCGAGCCGCCACGACGGGCGACCACAGTTACACCGGAGTCGATGGCAACAGCACGTTCGATACCGGTACCAACCAGAGGTGCCTCAGCACGCAGCGTCGGAACCGCCTGGCGTTGCATATTCGAGCCCATTAGTGCGCGGTTTGCGTCGTCGTGCTCGAGGAAGGGAATCAGCGCCGCTGCGACCGAAACGATCTGACGCGGGCTAACATCCATGTAGTTCACGTCTTCAGGACCAGCCAGCGTGAACTCATTCTTGTGACGAACCGCGACCAGCTCTTCCGTGAATTTGCCGTTCTTGTCCAGGTCGGAGTTCGCCTGAGCAATGATGAACTGGCTTTCTTCGATCGCCGACAGGTAATCTATATCGGCCGTCACCTTACCGTTCTTCACCTTGCGATACGGCGTCTCCAGGAAGCCGTAGGCATTCGTCCGGGCGTACACGGCCAGCGAATTGATCAGGCCGATATTCGGACCTTCAGGTGTTTCGATCGGACAAACACGGCCGTAGTGCGTCGGGTGCACGTCGCGAACCTCGAAGCCCGCGCGCTCACGCGTCAGACCGCCGGGGCCAAGCGCCGATACGCGGCGTTTGTGGGTGACTTCCGAAAGCGGATTGTTCTGATCCATAAATTGCGACAACTGGCTGGAACCGAAGAATTCCTTCACGGCAGCAGCCACTGGCTTCGCGTTAATCATTTCCTGTGGCATCAGGCCGTCTGCTTCCGCCTGCGTCAGACGTTCTTTAACAGCGCGCTCCACTCGAACCAGACCGACACGGAATGCGTTCTCCGCCATCTCACCGACACTTCGAACACGACGGTTACCGAGATGATCGATATCGTCAACCGTGCCGTAACCATTGCGGATATTGATCAGCGTGCCCAGCACGTCGAGGATATCTTCTTTGTCCAGAACGCCTGCGCCTTCGGAGTTGTCTCGGCCAACGCGACGGTTGAACTTCATGCGGCCAACGGCTGAAAGGTCGTAGCGGTCCGGGTTAAAGAACAGGTTCTGGAACAGGTTTTCCGCTGCTTCTTTGGTCGGCGGCTCGCCCGGACGCATCATGCGATAAATTTCGACCAGTGCCTCCAGACGAGTGGTGGACGGATCGATGTTCAGTGTGTTTGAAATAAACGGCCCACGATCGAGATCGTTCACATACAGCGTACGAATGTGTTCGATACCGGCGCCGATAAGCTGCTCGATGAGCTCTGCGGTCAGCTCGGCATTGGCGGCGGCCAACAATTCGCCCGTTTCCTCGTCGATGATGTCATGGGCAAGAATCTTGCCTTCCAGGTACTCGTTCGGCACCGTCAGTTTGTCGACCGTCGACTTTTCCATGTCGCGAACGTGCTTGGCGGTAATACGACGCCCGTCCTCGACGATGAGCTTGCGGCCCAGCTTGATGTCGAACGAAGCGGTCTCGCCGCGCAGGCGATCCGGCACCAGGCCCATCTTGATCTCTTTGTCAGACAGGTAGAAATCGTTGTTCTCAAAGAACAAGTCGAGCATTTCCTCGTTGTTCATACCGAGTGCACGCAAGATGATCGAAACCGGCAACTTGCGGCGCCGGTCGATGCGCGCGAACACGGCATCTTTCGGATCAAACTCGAAGTCCAGCCAGGAGCCGCGGTACGGAATAACACGTGCCGAGAACAGCAACTTGCCGGAGCTGTGCGTCTTACCCTTGTCGTGGTCGAAGAACACGCCAGGTGAACGATGCAACTGGGAAACGATGACGCGCTCGGTACCGTTGATAACAAAGGTACCGTGGTTCGTCATTAGAGGCATTTCGCCCAGATAAACTTCCTGTTCACGAATATCTTTGACAGGCTTGGGCGTACCACTGGCCTCTTTGTCATAGATAACGAGGCGGACGAGAACTCGAATAGGGGCAGCGTAAGTCAGGCCACGCATCTGACATTCTTTAACGTCAAATACGGGCGTGCCGAGCCTATAGCTCACGTATTCCAGCGCTGCATTGCCGGAGTAGCTGACAATAGGGAATACCGATTGAAACGCAGCGTGAAGACCGATGTCTCCCCGGTCTTCAATGGATTTATCCGTCTGCAGGAACTTATTGTACGAGTCGACCTGAATCGACAACAGGTACGGCACGTCCAGAATCGTCGGACGTTTGCCAAAGTTCTTGCGGATACGCTTTTTCTCAGTGAATGAGTATGCCATTCGAGAAATCCTCGTTAGCCTAATGCTTAAATTACGGACGCGAACAAGCAGCCAGCCGATATTCGACTGGCTGCTTGCCCGACTTGTGACCCGTCAGGTCGTGCACCAAAAGATGCGACAGCATGCTGCGAGCTGATTATTTCAGCTCTACGGTTGCGCCAGCTTCTTCCAGTTGCTTCTTAACTTCTTCTGCTTCAGTTTTGGCGACGCCTTCCTTAATGGTTGACGGTGCGCCTTCAACGGTATCCTTAGCTTCCTTGAGGCCAAGACCCGTGATCGTGCGTACAGCCTTGATCACAGAAACCTTGTTACCGCCGAAGCTCGTCATTACGACGTCGAATTCGTCTTTCTCTGCTGCCGCTTCGCCTGCATCACCGGCCGCCGGGCCAGCCGCAACAGCTACGGGAGCAGCAGCGGAAACACCCCATTCGTCTTCGAGCATCTTTACGAGCTCTACGACTTCCATAATGGGCTTTGCGCTCAGTTCTTTGAGCAGGTCTTCGTTTGAAAGTGCCATTTCTATGTCCTCTAAAAATTCAAACCCTGAGTCAGGGAATAACGTGTTTTAAGCCGCTTCCTGCTCACTGCGCGCGGACAAGGTCCGTGCGAGCATTGCGGGAGGTTCGGCAAGTGTGCGTACCAATTGGCTCATCGGAGCTATCATCACGCCGAGCAGCATTGCGCGCGCCTGATCAAGCGTTGGCAATTCAGCCAACATGCTCAAGTCAGACCCTGGCAAAACTTGCCCACCGGCTGATAGCGAGACCGCCTGCAGAGCTTTATGCCCTTTGGCGAAATCCCTGATAACCCTGGCAGCGGCACCTGGATCGTCTTTTGCGAACGCGAGCAGAATCGGCCCTTTAAGTGTGTCTTGCATACACTCAAAGTCAGTGCCTTCGACGGCGCGACGTGCCAGCGTGTTTTTAACGACACGCAGGTATACGCCGGCATTGCGCGCTTCTTTGCGCAATTCCGTCATCTCTGCAACAGAAAGACCTCTGTACTCAGCCGCAACGGCCGTCACAGAATCTCCTGCAACCGCGTTCACCTCTTTGACAAGAGCTTTCTTGTCTTCGAGTCTCAGTGCCATGCATATCTCCTGGCTTACGGTTACACAAAACGGGTGAAAAACTGCTTCACCCCCCATTCCGGGGATTCCACCCCATTTGGAGTCAATGCACGTAGTGGCGCATTTTTCCCCTTGTCGGACGGGTAACCAAAGCCTGTTCTAACTGACTCGGGTAACACCATCTACGTAGGCAGCAATTAAGATCAGCGGTAAGACTGATCACCTACGGTCTTCGACGATCGCCACTTCCGTGTGGCTGTTGGCCCGAAAGTCCTGATCGATCCAGGACAAACGAGCAAGTTCTTTTACAGCAACAGTCGACTTAAGCGTCTGCATGTTGCCCTACCAACTGACACGGCCTTACAGACCGAATCAGGCGTTTATTGTGGCTCTGTCGACCGAAACACCTGGCCCCATCGTGCTGGAAACGGTCAACTTCATTACGTACGAACCCTTGGCCGATGCCGGCTTGGCCTTCTTCAGGTCGGTTAGCAACGCGTTGAGGTTTTCCTTGAGCGCATCGACTTCGAAATCAGCGCGTCCAATCGGGCAATGAATAATGCCGGCCTTGTCGGTGCGATAACGAACCTGTCCGGCCTTTGCATTCTTGACGGCCGTCTCGACATCCGCAGTCACCGTGCCAACCTTGGGGTTCGGCATCAGGCCGCGCGGGCCGAGTATCTGGCCGAGCTGGCCCACGACGCGCATCGCGTCGGGTGTTGCAATAACCACATCAAAATTCAGCTCGCCCTTCTTGACGGTCTCGGCAAGGTCTTCGAACCCTACGATGTCGGCGCCGGCCGAGGTCGCCTTTTCGGCATTGTCGCCCTGGGCGAAAACAGCTACACGAACCGTCTTTCCGGTGCCGTTTGGCAGTACCGTGGAGCCACGCACAACCTGGTCGGACTTGCGGGGGTCCACACCGAGATTAACAGCAACGTCGATGCTCTCTGCGAACTTGGCCGAGGCCAGTTCCTTAACGAGGCCCAAAGCCGTATCAATCTCATAGGTTTTCTCCGAATTCAACTTTTTCGAGAGCTACCTTCTTTCTCTTGCTGATCGTCGCCATTAGTTAACCCCTTCCACGTCAATACCCATGCTGCGGGCAGTGCCGGCAACGGTACGAACAGCGGCATCCATATCGGCCGCAGTCAAATCGGGCATCTTGGTCGTAGCGATTTCTTCTAGCTGTGCGCGATTGACCTTGCCGACCTTGGTGGTATTCGGCGTACCCGATCCCTTCGGGATCCCGGCCGCTTTCCGCAGCAATACCGCCGCGGGCGGGGTCTTGGATATGAAGGTGAAGCTTCGATCGCTGTAAACGGTAATTACGACCGGAATAGGCAGGCCTGGCTCGGTCCCCTGAGTCTGGGCATTAAATGCCTTGCAGAACTCCATAATATTGACACCGTGCTGGCCGAGCGCCGGACCAACGGGTGGTGACGGGTTTGCCTGGCCTGCAGGTACCTGCAGCTTTATATAGCTGGCAACTTTCTTTGCCATTGTATTTTCCTCTCGAGTTCAAACGCTCTTCAAGAGCTCCTCGTATGGTTTTTCAAATGGGGACATTCCTGATTTCTATGACTTGGCGAATCGATACGCTAATTCATTGCAATCAGGAATGTCCCCTCTACCCTTTCTCTACCTGGCCGAAGTCCAGCTCAACCGGCGTAGACCTGCCAAGAATCTGCACAGCAACCTGCAGCCTGCTCTTGTCGTAATTCACTTGCTCGACGACACCCGAGAAATCGTTGAAAGGTCCGTCAGTGACCCGAACGACTTCGCCCGGCTCGAACAGCACTTTCGGCCGCGGCTTATCAACACCTTCCTGAACACGCTGCAGGATGTTGTCGGCTTCTTTTTCCGTAATCGGCGCAGGCCGATCGCTGGATCCGCCAATAAAACCAAGCACCTTCGGCACTTCTTTTACGAGGTGCCAGGTCTCATCGTCCATCTCCATTTGCACAAGGACATAGCCGGGGAAAAACTTGCGCTCACTGCGGCGCTTTTGTCCTTCCCGCATTTCGACCACTTCCTCGGTAGGAACCAGGATCTCACCGAACTTGTCCTGCAAACCCATACGCTCAATGCGCTCCTCGAGCGCACTCTTGACGCGGTGCTCGAAGTTCGAATAGGCATGCACGATGTACCAGCGTAAGGCCACTGCTGTTATTCCCCTAAAACTCGTTCGCTTTCAGTAAGCAGGATTAACCCACCAATGTACGGGTCAACCAGAGAAGACCCGAGTCGAGCGCCCAGAAGAACAGCGACATGACCAGCGTGAAGACGAACACGGCAATTGCCGTCTGCGTTGTCTCCTGCTTCGTCGGCCATACGACTTTGCGAATCTCAACTCGCGAGCCCTGCACGAAATGCCAGAGCCGCTGGCCCTGGGTGCTCGTCATTGCGATACCAATACCGGCAGCTGTTCCCGCCAACACCATGAGAACGCGCAGTGCCTGAGCAACCTGCGGCTCGTAGTAGTAATACGCGTAAAGCCCGCCAATCAGCGCCGCTGCAGATACCAGCAGCTTGATGATGTCGAGGACACCGCTTTCGCTTTGTTCTGTCTGTGTAACCATGATCGTGATAATGCCAAGTGGCTCAAATGGCAGGCCAGGAGGGAATCGAACCCCCAACCTGCGGTTTTGGAGACCGCCGCTCTGCCAATTGAGCTACTGGCCTAGTTCTAATAAACGCAATAATTTCCGTTCGCTTTCACTATCGTTCTTGTCGTGACCGTGACTGCATTGTTGTGGCGACAAAACCGGCTACGAGACACAAAGTGCGTTGCCGATATCGCGTTCCACGAATGCCAACCGCGGCCCCTGTCAGTCGCTATTCAATAACCTTTGCGACGACGCCGGCGCCCACGGTGCGACCACCCTCTCGGATAGCGAACCGCAGCCCATCTTCCATCGCGATCGGCGCAATCAGGTCAACAACCATCTGTACGTTGTCACCCGGCATCACCATCTCGGTTCCTTCCGGAAGCTCCACCGCACCCGTTACGTCCGTCGTACGGAAGTAAAACTGCGGACGATAGCCCTTGAAGAACGGCGTATGACGGCCACCCTCATCCTTGGTCAGAATGTATACCTCTGCCTCGAACTTGGTGTGCGGCGTAATCGAGCCCGGCTTCGCCAGTACCTGGCCACGCTCAACCTCTTCGCGCTTGGTACCACGCAGCAGCACGCCCACGTTGTCGCCCGCCTCACCGCGATCCAGCAGCTTCCTGAACATCTCGACGCCTGTGCAGGTCGTCTTCATGGTGTCTTTGATGCCGACAATCGCCAGCTCATCACCCACATTGACCACACCGCGCTCGATTCGACCCGTTACCACCGTGCCACGACCCGAAATCGAGAACACATCCTCAACCGGCATCAAAAAATCACCGTCTATGGCTCGCTCAGGCATCGGAATGTAGCTGTCCATCTGTTCGATCAGCTTGTGAATCGACGGAACACCAATGTCCGACATGTCGCCTTCAAACGCCTTCAGCGCCGATCCCGTTATGATCGGCGTGTCGTCACCCGGAAACTCGTACATCGACAGAAGATCGCGAATCTCCATCTCTACCAGTTCCAGCAGCTCTTCGTCGTCTACCTGGTCGGCCTTGTTCATGTACACCACGATGTACGGTACACCCACCTGGCGCGCCAGCAGGATGTGCTCGCGCGTCTGCGGCATCGGGCCATCAGCCGCCGATACCACCAGGATCGCACCGTCCATCTGCGCCGCACCCGTGATCATGTTCTTCACGTAGTCAGCATGTCCCGGACAGTCAACGTGCGCGTAGTGACGGTTGTCACTCTCGTACTCCACGTGCGCCGTCGCAATCGTGATACCACGCTCGCGCTCTTCCGGGGCGTTATCAATCTGGTCGTAACCCTTGACCTCGCCGCCGTGCTTCTCAGCCATGACTTTCGTCAGCGCCGCCGTCAGCGTCGTCTTGCCATGGTCCACGTGACCAATCGTGCCTACGTTTACGTGGGGTTTTGTTCTCTCAAATTTCTCTTTAGACATGAGCCTTTTCCTGCTGATCTAAACGTGATCTAAAAAAATACACCGGTTTCTTCTGGAGCCCACACCCGGATTTGAACCGGGGACCTCTTCCTTACCAAGGAAGTGCTCTGCCCCTGAGCTATGTGGGCAATATTTTCTGTGGGCCGTTCGTCGTCACAACACAAACTTCCAATTTGGAGCGGGTGATGGGAATCGAACCCACATCATCAGCTTGGAAGGCTGAGGTTCTACCGTTGAACTACACCCGCCTCTTCTCGTCCGCAGCCCCTTCAATTCTCGAGGCAACGAACCTTAAATTTCGCCGCGCGCCCGTCACAATATGACGTTATTCAGGCGTGCAAAAATCCTGACAGTCGTTAGTTTTCAAACCGTCCGGATGTCATATATTCCTGTCTGTATCTCGCGCGGCTGGCGTCGGTCTGAAATCCTCCCTCAGCCGAACCATCATCTGGTGGAGGGGGTAGGATTCGAACCTACGTAGGCATAGCCAGCAGATTTACAGTCTGCCCTCGTTGACCGCTTGAGTACCCCTCCGCGTACGCAAGCCGGGCATTGTCTAATTCCCTTGCCTGACTGTCAACAGCTAAACGACTGATTCTTGATATTTGTGCCGACCCTGCAAAAGCCGCTGAATCCTATGCCCGGTGGGCGTTTCCGGCTACATCAGGCCTTCTGCGCCCAATGCCAGGGCTCAAACACGAATCCGAAAGGATTATCGCGCGGATAGCTCATCGAAAATCCGTAGCCAGACGCATTCTCGGTCAGCCAGCGAAACGCATCGGAGTCCTCGAACTCCTCGGTGAGTGGCCGAGACCCCGGTGTCGCGACGTCCACGGCCCTGCCCGTGTGGTGCTCGCTGAACCCGGGCGCCGCATTCACGGTCAGAATTTCGCTAAGTGATTGACCTGCATTGATTTTTTTTCGAATCAGGCGGGCCTGGTAGTCGACGCCACGAAACCCGGAGACCATCAGCAGCGTTACGCCGTCCGCAGCTGCAGCCTCAACCATTGCCGCCCATTTGCGGGCGGTCTTCGGCGTCAGGCGCTGCATTCGACCAACCAGGTTCGGGCCCACATCGACAAGATCGACAGCCTCCTCGAAAACGGGTCGGCCGTCGAGCCCATAGTCGTCTGGAATGCCGAGTTCCTGGTGAAGTTCGCGTAGCATGGTGTAATTCTCTCACGTGGAACCGGTTTGTCCCACACGACGATCGCATATCGTGGAATCAGGAACTATGTCTGAAGATCATATTTACAAGTCCGACGCAGGCACAGAGCCGTTTCGTTTCGATGACAAGGTCGCCCGGGTGTTTCCGGACATGCTGCGGCGGTCTATCCCCGGCTACGCTGCCTCGCTTGAAGCCATAGGATCGCTGGCAGCCCGCTACGTGCGTGCCGGATCCAACTGCTATGACCTGGGGTGCTCGCTGGGCGCCGCCACTATCGCCATGAGGCAGGGTATCGACGAGCCGGGCTGCCGGATAGTTGCCGTGGACAGCTCACCTGCCATGATCGAACGCTGCAGGGAACTCGTCGCCGAAGACACCACGCCGACGAGCGCTATGACGGACGTGGATTTCGTTTTGGACGACATTCGGCAGATAGAAATCCATAACGCCTCTATGGTCGTCCTGAATTACACGCTGCAATTTGTGGATTCGGCGGATCGCGATGGGCTGCTCCGCGATATATGCGAAGGAATGAACGAGGGCGGCATCCTGGTGCTCTCGGAAAAGGTGGTCGACGAGAATTCGCACATGGAGAAGTTGCTCGTCGACCTGCATCACGAGCACAAGCGACGCAACAACTACAGCGCCCTGGAAATCAGCCGCAAGCGAGCCGCGCTCGAGAATGTGCTCGTACCCGAGAGCGTCCCGCTGCATCGGGCGCGCCTGAAGGAAGCCGGCTTCGCGCATTCCGCCGTTTGGCTTCGCTATTTCAATTTCGTCTCAATCATCGCCTTGAAATAGTCATGCATCCGCTGCTCGACACTGACGCTTTGGCGGACTGCCTGAACGCCATAGGACTTCCTGACTGGCCCAAGGCTTTGCAGCCTCTGCTTTCAACACGATTGTCCTCAAAAACGCACGGTGACTTCGAGAGTTGGCGCGAAATCGTGGCGGCCCTGCCGCGAGCGAGTGCCGATAAGCAGACGCTGCGAGAGCTTTTGCTGCGGCTGTCGCCCTGGCGCAAAGGCCCGTTTCAGGTTCAGGGTGTTGATATTGACGCAGAATGGCGCAGCGATCAGAAATGGGGACGACTGCTCAGCGGGATCGCGCCACTTGACGGCCGCAGGGTACTCGACGTCGGCTGCGGTAATGGCTACTACACATTTGAAATGCGTAAGGCCGGCGCGAGTCACGTCATCGGTATCGACCCGACGCTGCTCTACGTCATGCAGTTTCTCGCTATCAATGCGTTCAAGCGAGATCCGAATGCCTTTGTTCTGCCACTTCGACTGGAGGAGTTGCCGCATGCGGGCAACGCCTTCGATACGACGTTTTCTATGGGCGTGCTGTATCACCAACGCTCGCCGCTTGAACATCTTCGGCAGTTGCGTACGACGCTGCGGCGCGGTGGACAACTGGTATTGGAGACTCTCTACGTTCCCGGCGAAGAATCGTACGCATGCACGCCTCGAGATCGCTATGCGCGCATGCGCAATGTCTGGCTGCTGCCCACGATCGCAGAACTGACAACCTGGTTGGCCCGCTCCGGTTACAAGGACATACGAATCGTCGACCGCTCGGTCACGACGCCGGACGAGCAGCGGACCACGGAGTGGATGCCATTTGAATCACTCGCAGAAGCCCTCGATCCGGATGATTCGACCAGGACGATTGAGGGTTGGCCTGCGCCGCGTCGCGTGATCGTCACAGCCAGCAGCCCATAACCCGCGAAATCCTTTGGCCGCGGAACCCGCGGCTGGCCTCCTGGCTATTAGCCGCTCCTGCAAGTATCACCGGAACTTCTGCAGGACCGGCCACCGTCGGCGACCCATTTGACCGGACCTGATCTGGCCTGTAATTTCAGTCGAAACAGAAATAAGAGAAATTTCAAATGCAGATGACACCGGCCGTCGAGAAGTATGTTCTGCACTGGGGCGAAATGGGTACGCGTTGGGGCACTAACCGCACAGTCGCGCAAATTCAGGCCCTGCTCTACCTTTCACCGAAACCGCTGCGAGCCGATGAGATTGTCGACCTCTTGTCGGTGGCGCGCTCTAACGTCAGCACCAGTATCCGCGAATTACAGAGCTATCAACTGGTACGCATGACACATGTGCTTGGCGATCGCCGTGATTACTTCGAATCTCTGCACGACGTTTGGGAGCTGTTTCGGGTAATTATCGAACAACGCAAGCAGCGCGAATTGAACCCTACGCTAAGCATGCTGCGCAGCTGCGTGGAGCAAGTGGATCAAGAGAAAGAAACGGACCCGATTACCAAGGAACGCATTCGCAACATGCTTGGATTCGTGGAATCGACCAGCCACTGGTACGAGGAAATCAGTGGAGTTCCAACCAGCACGCTCACCAAGCTCATGGCGCTTGGCAAACGCATTACCAAGCTCGTTACAAAGTAAGCGCATCCTCTACAGTGCTTTGCCCTCCTCTGACACGCATGCGGGGACAGTCTGCTGTTCTCCGCTCTGCAATTCCCGCAAGAACCATACGGACTCCGTTAACGCCACCGCCTCGGGTCCGCCATTTATTTTTCCGGCCGGACGATAGAAATATCCGCCTGGCGCGTATTGCCAGGTTTGCACCTCTCCCGCCACACACTCGCTGTGCTGATAGCTGCCTTCCAGCAAGTAGCCTTCACGGAGAGCCGTAGAGGTCTGCCAGGGCAGCGGATTGCCAGGCTCGATCTTCAGCAGCCATGTTTTCGAACCACTCCCGGGGTCCAGCCGCAGCTCCTTGCTGAATACGCCCATCGTTGATGTCGCGTTCCACTGCAGCAGGCCGGCATTTGTGATTAGTGGCGAGCGGATTATCGAATCGGGATTCGACGTCGTTCAGGAAATAGAGAATACGGGCGCCGTCGTCCGAGCGCAGATTGAATCCGAGAGAGCCCGCCGGCAGATACGCATAGCCGCCGCGTCGAAGCTCGATGTCGGCGATCATCAACTGTCCGCTGATCACGAAGATCTCCAGCGAGCGACCTGGTGACCCGCCAGTGGTGCCGCTCCAGTCCGGAGGCAGGTCGATACGATTGCTCGTGCGACGCGTCTGCGGATCGCCGGCCAGCTGCTTGGCCCGAATTCCTGGCAAACTTGCCATGAAGATATCTTCAAGCTCGTCAACCTGCACAAATGCCGGGTATGGCAGCGTCGGCGGACCGCTGGCACACGCCGCCAGCAGTACAAAAACCACTACACCCGAGACTAGTTTTGCTTTCATTTATACGTTCCGATCGCCAATAAAAAAGCCGCCCAGAAACTGGGCGGCATTATAAGCAGAAGATGTATGCGGCTGGGCAAGGAACACAATCGAATCATCCGGACCTCTGTGTCTGAACCGTTTCGACGTCTTCGCATCCCGGTTGGCGATCTGCTTCGTCGTTGGCAATGACTGTTTGCAGGTAACCAGTCAATCAGGTGGCGTGTTGAGAGGGTTCACGCAACACCCGCCTTCGAGTCATGCATCCAGCATGGCAAATCGCCCACCTCGCCTTGGTACATCTCATCTCCGTGCGTACCAGATCGGTACGCACGGAATGCTACTACATATAGTATGGGAAGGCGAATAACACACTATATCTAGGCTTTGGACGCAAAACCGACGACGACAAGCGCCGAAAAAGGTAGGCTTGCCAGCAGCGAAACGTTTGCGGGGAAGATTCACCTTGACCGATACCAAGTCTGATGGCCGTTCGACCCACCAAACGGTCGGGCTCTTTCTCGGCCCTGCGCTCGCATTGTTGATGATGCTGGCAGGTTCGCCTGCCGAACTGTCCGATGCCGGGTGGAACACCGCCGCGATCGGCGTGATGATGGCCGTATGGTGGGCCACAGAAGCGGTGCCGATTGCGGTGACGGCGCTGTTACCCCTGGTTGCATTTCCATTGCTCGGTGTTGCCACTATTCAGGATACCGCGGCGCCGTACGCCAACAAGGTCATTTACCTTTTCCTGGGCGGCTTTATTGTCGCCTTCGCGATGCAGCGCTGGAACCTGCACCGACGCATAGCGCTGTCTGTGCTGCAGCATGTCGGCGGCAACGGTCGGTCGCTGGTCGGCGGCTTCATGCTCGCAAGTGCCGTTATCAGCATGTGGGTTATGAACACGTCGACGACGATGATGCTGCTGCCAATTGCCGTTTCCATCATTGCGGTCATTCACAACACGGTTGATGGGCTCGACGACAAGGCCAAACAGGATTTTCAATACTCCTTGCTGCTCGGCGTCGCCTATGGTGCAACGATAGGCGGCATGGCTACCCTGGTCGGTACAGCTCCGAACGCTCTGTTCGCAGCGTTCATGCAGGAAAGTTACGGCACAGAAATTGATTTCTCACGATGGATGATGGTCGGCCTGCCGCTTTCTGCCATGATGCTGCCGCTCGCCTGGCTGACGCTAACGCGACTGGTATTTAAAGTTGATTTCAAGACCTCAGGTGAAGGACGCGCTTCGCTGAAGAAAATGAAAGATGATTTGGGCCGTATCACCGTGCCCGAGACCCGCGTCGCGATTGTATTCACGCTGATGGCCGTCACCTGGGTAACGCGCCCGTTGCTGGTCAAATTTCCAGGACTCGCAGCACTGGACGATTCCGGCATTGCCATGGCCGGCGCCATCCTGCTTTTCCTGATACCAAGCGGTGACAAGAGCGACCCACTACTGTTGCGCTGGACCTACGCCGAGCAGCTGCCCTGGAGTGTCCTGATCCTGTTTGGCGGCGGTCTTACGCTCGCCAGCGCGGTCGCCCGCACCGGCCTGGCCGAATGGCTGGGTAGCAGCCTGCAGGCTGTCGGCATGTTGCCGCTCGCGCTTATCGTCATCATTGCCGCCACGATGATTATCTTTCTCACCGAACTGACCAGCAACATTGCTACCACCGCAACCTTCTTGCCGGTCGTGGGCGCGATTGCTATTGAGTCCGGTTTCGACCCGATCATATTAGCAGTGCCGGTCACTTTCGCTGCCAGCTGCGCCTTCATGCTGCCCGTTGCAACGCCGCCGAATGCAATTGTCTTCGGCTCCGGCATGCTCACGATTCCAAAGATGGCACGCGCGGGCTTGCTGCTAAACATCGTTGGCATTTTTCTTGTCTCGCTGGTTGCGTTGTTCCTCGCGCCCAAATTCTTGTAGGGAGCACCGTCTTGGCCAAAGAGTATGTTGTTAGCAAACAAAACAAGGTTCGCCAGCTTCGCGAAAAAGCCACTTATGACCGAGAGACCGTGCACGGAATTCTCGACTCCGCTTTGGTGGCGCACGTCGGATTCGTCCAGGACGGCGAGCCGGTAGTCGTACCGATGCTGTATGGCCGCGAGGGCGAGAAGGTATACCTGCATGGCGCCAGAAAGGCGCGCGTTATCCGCCTCCTGGAAAGCACAGGAACGGCGTGCATGAACGTCACCCACGTTGATGGCCTGATTTATGCGCGATCCGCGTTCAACTCATCGATGCGTTATCGATCCGTTACCGTATTCGGCGCAGCCCGCCTCATCGAGGACTACGATGAGAAGCTGCACGCACTGCGCGTCATCTCCGAATGCACGATGCCCGGCCGCTGGGACGAACTACGGGAATCGCACGAAAAAGAGGTGAAAAAGACGGGCGTTATTGAACTGACAATAGAAACAGCGTCAGCGAAAGTAGCGACGGGCATGCCTGACGACGAAGACGAGGACTACGCCATTCCGGTCTGGGCGGGCGTCTTGCCCCTGGAATCCCGATTCACGGAGCTGCAGCCGGATGATCGCCTGATCGAGGGAGTTGAATCTTCTGCTGCACTGCGCGCCATGCAAGGCAAGATCCTGTAGCGGGGACGCTCCTACAGAAGATCCTGCGTATTTTCCGCCTCGAGGCGCAATAAGGCCTCTTTAGTGTCGATACCGCCACCGAAGCCCGTCATGTCGCCGCTACTTCCGATAACTCGATGGCACGGCACGACAATCGGAATAGGATTGCGACCGTTCGCCGCCCCAACGGCGCGCATTGCTTTCGGATTGCCGATGCGCTTTGCGATTTCACCATAGGATACCGTTTCACCATACGGAATCTCCTGCAGTGCATTCAGGACGCTGACCTGAAATTCTGTGCCATTGAGTCGTAATGGCAGGTCGAACGCTTTGCGCGTGCCGGCAAAATACTCCTGAAGTTGTTGCCGCGCTTCCGAGAGTGGTTTTTCTTTATAAATCCAATCCGGTTCCGGATCACGGCGCATTGATCCTTTCGGAAATCCGATCATGGCGAGCGCGCCGTCTTCGCCGGCAAGCAACAGTTCGCCAATCGGCGTATCAAGGTAACAGTAGTACATGGTCTAGCCTCCAGTTCCTTTTTCCGAACCCCAAAGCAACAAAGCTGCGTAGGCACGCCAGGGCCGCCAGGCCTCGGCACGTTTTAGAAGTTCGCTCGGTTTCATTCGCTCTTGCCCGGTACGATCGAACGCGCGTAACAGCCCCAGATCCGATGCAGGAAACGCGTCGGGATTTTTCATCGCACGCATCGACACGTATTCTGCGGTCCAGTCGCCGATGCCCTTGATCGCTGTCAACGAGTTGAGAAAAACGTCTGCTGGTACGGCCGCATCGTAGCTAAGCTCGCCGGCAACGGCGGCTTTGGCAACGCTGCGGATCGTCTCGGCTCTGCTGCCGATGATTCCCAGGCTCTCGAGCTTTGCACGAGCCAGCTTTTGCGGGGGTGGAAACAGCCTGTTCGGTGCTTCGGGCATACTTTCGATCTGCACAGTCAAACGTTCACCGTAGCGATCCGCGATGCGGCCTGCGAGCGTCGTCGCCGCGCTGACGGAGATCTGTTGCCCGAGAATCGCGCGCACGGTCAATTCAAAGCCGTCCCAGCAACCGGGCACACGAACGCCCGCATGACGCTTCAGCAGCGGCGCGAGCACCTTGTCCGCACGCAGGACCTGTGCAATGTCGTGCGTCGAGGCATCAAGATCGAATAACGCCCGGACCCGCTGCACGATTGAGAACAGTTGATTCGTAACAATACCGTGCAAGGACAGTGAAAGATGATCTCCGCCATCGCGAAGCTCGATAAGTCCGGAACTGTCGCCTGTTGAGATGGTTCGCAGGTATCGCTTGTCTCTGACCTGCTCCACCCCCGGCGTTGCCCGCGCCGCGAAGAACGCCAGCATCCGATCCCAGTCAAAAGGCAAACGGTACGGCAGCTGCACAGAAAATACGCTCGCCACAACCGCCGGGGCGCGTCGACGGCGCAGATCGCGCGGCGTACGCCCATAGGTCTTTTTGAATGTGTCATTGAAGCGTCTTACGCTGCCGAAGCCCGCAGCAACCGAGATATCCCGCATCGGCAGCGACGTTTGATCGATGAGATTTTTTGCAAAATGCAGTCGCTGCGTATGCGCAACCGCCAATGGGCTGGCGCCCAGATGTTTGCTAAACAGGCGTCTCAGATGGCGACTCGTGACGCCGAGACGGTCGGCAAGGCGTTCGATGTTGCCATCATCGAGCGCGCCCTCGGCGATCAGCCTCAAGCCCCTTTGGACAGTTGTCGAGGTCCCGGCCCAGGCCGCCGTTCCGGGTGCGCATTCGGGCCGACACCGCAAACATGGTCGGAATCCCGCCTCGCCAGCGGACGCCGCTGTTCTGTAGAAGACAACGTTCTCGCTCTTGGGTGCATTGGCCGGGCAGATTGGCCGACAATAGATTCCGGTGGTCTTGACGCCGACAAAGAAGCGGCCGTCAAAGCGTACGTCGCGTGACAGCCTGGCGCGTTCAAAAATCTCGTTAGTCGTATGCATCACGTTTCCTTCGGTTCGAAGTATACGCGCGCATGCGGTTCATAGTGGCCAGAATCGGACCTCTATAACGAAACAGGCCGGACAGACCTCTCGGCCTGTCCGGCTGCTTTTCCTGGTAGTACTGGAACCCTAAGCAGCGCTACGCGTCGGCGCTTCCTTACGGCTTTCCAGCCATGCCTGCAGATCGTCAGAACCACCGATCAGCTTGCCATCGACAAATACCTGCGGGTAGGTGGTAGCGGCCGCGACGGCACGTAACGTCTGATCCGTGTAGTCCCGGTTGAGCAGCAGCTCTTCGAACTCGATACCAGCGTCGCGCAGCAGACCTTTGGCGCGAACACAGAACGGGCAGCCTTCGCGGGTAAACACGGTCACGTCGTGCGGCAGCGCGCCGTCCGGATCGAGATACTTCAACATGGTGTCAGCGTCCGAGACATGGAACGGGTCGCCGGGCTCTTCAGGCTCTACAAACATCTTCTCGACTACGCCGTCGCGCACGAGCATGGAGTAACGCCAGGAGCGCTTGCCGAAACCAAGGTCTTCCTTGCCAACGAGCAGGCCCATACCGTCCGAAAAGTCACCGTTGCCATCAGGCAGGAACGTCACGCGATCCGCCTTCTGTGAGCGCTTCCACTCATTCATCACGAACGCATCGTTAACGCTGATGCAGATCACCTCATCGATGCCGTTTGCCTCGAATAAGGGAACGAGCTGGTTGTACCGGGGCACATGAGACGACGAACAGGTCGGCGTGAATGCGCCAGGTAGTGAGAACACTACGACAGCCTTGCCAGCGAAAACATCGTTGCTGTTGAGCTCGACCCACTCATGGTCCCGTCGGGTACGGAACGTAACTTCGGGTATTCGCTTGCCTTCCAGGTTCTTGAACATTTCTTTCTCCGTCTGATTAATTTTTTTGCTTAAGCCAGCATGCTGCGAAGCATCCAGGCGTTCTTTTCGTGAATCTGCATACGTTGCGTCAACAGGTCCGCCGTAGGCTCGTCATTAGCCGAATCTGCAGCCGGAAAGATCTTCCGAGCAGTGCGCACTACTGTCTCCTGGCCGATTGCCAGCTGACGTATCATCTCATCTGCGTTCTCACTGCCTTTACCCTCCTCGATTTCGGTGAGTGCCGCATACTCGGTATAGGATCCCGGCGCTTTGATACCGAGTGCGCGAATTCGCTCAGCGATCTCATCGACGGCGGCAGCCAGCTCTGTGTACTGGCCTTCAAACATCAGGTGCAGCGTATTGAATTGTGGCCCCGTGACGTTCCAGTGATAGTTATGTGTCTTCAGGTACAGCGTGTAGCTGTCAGCCAGCAGACGCGACAGGCCTGCCGCAATCGTTTCGCGATCATCCTGATTAATTCCGGTGTTCAACTCCATGCCTGTTCTCCATCACTGCGGAATACAGGATTCTAGGGCTGGACGAAGAATAAATAAAATGGTTTAATTCGCTTACTATATTCGATTTTATCGATCTATGAAGTCACCTACTGTCAAACAGCTGAAGTACTTTCTCGCCCTGACCGAAAGCCAGCATTTCGGTCGCGCCGCGGATAATTGCTTCGTTTCTCAGTCGGCATTTAGCAACGCCATCAAGGAACTTGAGACGACGCTCGACGCGCAGCTCGTGGATCGAACTAACCGTAACGTGACCATTACGGCGACCGGCCAGCAGGTTGCGGTACAGGCCCGGCTGGTACTTCGTGATCTGGACAGCCTGGTAGAAACCGCGCGCGGTCAAAAAGAACCCCTGACCGGGGAGCTGCGACTAGGCGTCATTCCAACAGTCGCCCCCTTCATACTTCCCGAGGTCCTACCCAGGCTTCGCGAGAAATACCCGGAGCTGCGGCTGTTACTTATCGAAGATCAGACGCAGCGTATTTATACCCGGCTAATGGAGGGTGAGCTGGACTTGCTACTGATGGCCCTGCCCTGGGAGATGCAGGGCGTTGAAGAACTATCTTTGTTCAATGATGCTTTTTGCCTCGCGTGCCATGAAGAAACGGTGCACGTCGAGCCGGAGAACTATCGCTTTAGCAGACTGGACTCCGACAGCATTCTGCTACTCGAGGACGGCCACTGCCTGCGCGACCATGCGTTGGCGGCCTGTAAGATTCGAAACACCCAAAAGGTAAGCCGATTCGGTGCCAGCAGCCTGCTTACCCTGATCGAGATGGTCGACGCCGATCTCGGTGTGACCTTTCTCCCGGAAATGGCCCGTGGTTCATCGCTGCTAGCCAACACCCGCGTCAAGCTGCATTCCCTAAAGGAACAAAGTTACCGTGAGATAGGCATCGTGTGGCGTAAAGGCAGCCGGCGAGTTGACGAATTCCGCTTACTCGGCGAATTCTTTCGCAGCTGTCGCTAATCCACTATTCAAGATCAGCGTTTGAGTACTCATCTGATGCTGACCAGATACGATAGCGGACGCTGAAGCCGTCCGGCACATATACGACGATCGGCAGCTTGCTGTTATAACGCACAAGAGGATCATCCAGACGCACCGTGACGAAAACCGTTCGTTTCTCTTCGCCCGGTGGGCATGCCATCAGTGTTGATGCCGGACCGGAAACCTCGCTCAATCGATACATCGAGTAACCCCAACCGGCAACCACCTGCCGCTCGAAACGGCCACCGAACCAGTGTTGGTTGCAGTCGACCTCCAATTCCTTGCCGATACTCAACTCGACCTGAAGGTTTGATTCGGTCTCCGCGACGGGTAGTCGAATAACGCTTCGGAGCATGCCCGGATCCGCTGGCGGATAGGGTTTCAGATCATTCTCTTGAGACATATTGTTGGCACACCCCGACACAAGCAGGATCAGGACAAGAGTAACTGCTCGTTGCTGAATCACAACGCTGTTCTAGCACAAAGGAGACCGCGTAGGCAGGATTGCGTATTGTTGGCATACTACGTCGATAGCAACATGATCGTGAAAGGAGCGCTGCCATGAGATACCTACTCCTCCTGTTGATCGGCCCGTTGCTGCTTGCGGCATGCGCTCACGACAACGGTGAATCGAACACCGCATCTGTAACGGATACGCAGACACTCGGCAATATAGTTACCGAGAATGGCGCGGCGGCCTATGACGAATACTGCGCCGGCTGCCATGAGACCGGCATGATGGGCGCTCCGATCGCCGGCGATGCCGCCGACTGGGGTGCTCGCTCGCGGCTATGGGATGCCGTTTTGCTCGACCACGCCATTACCGGTTATCTCGAGATGCCCGCAAGAGGCGGCCGTACGAATTTGCCCGATGAAGTCGTCAAGTCCGCCGCCGAGTATATGCTCAGGATGACGTTCCCCGACATGCCTCACGACTGCAATCCGCCGCTCTGTAGCGACGACGTCGAAGAATAGCGCTCCGGAGGAGTCAGGGAGCGCTGCCTAGTCGACGCAGCGTGGATCCTGGGACTGGATAGCAGCGATCATTTCACGCGTCACGGGTATCGTGTCGCAACCGTGATCGAGCTCGCAGATCAGATCGTATTTTGGCTCAGCCTTGATGTGGCAGCCAAAGCAGTTGCCACCGAATTTGTTGACGACATCGACGAAACCGCGATTACGAATACTGCTGCCCTCGGCCGAGACGTCCAGCTCGAAGAATTCCCAATCCCGCGTTGCCGCATTGAAGCCAGCGGGATGCTTCACCATTACCTCTGTCGGAACAAGCTGAACCACCGACCCGGGTGGATAAACACCGCCATCAGTGGACTCGGCAACGGCGATGGTTGCTTCAAGATCGCCGAGCAGATTATCGACAAAGAAATGACGGATCTTCGTCATTTTGTCGAGGCAGATGAAAGAACCGGCATCGATCGAAAGCTCCGACGCCTCTTCAACCGCAGCTGCTGCGACCGCTGGAGCCTGCTTCACCGCAACTGCCGGCTCAGTGGCTGCGTCTTGCTTGCTGCAGGCCGACAATGCAAAAAGCGCCACCGATATCGACACCAGTATCCGAGCACTGACACACAACGAAGTAAATTGTCTCTGCATGATCCCCCCCTAAGCTGAAGGATCAGTGTAACGCGACGACCATTGTATAGCGAAGACCCAGATAGTTTTGCTCGACACCGGGTATTAAACATCGAAAGTTCTTCTGCTACTCGGTACGGCCGCTCACATGCAAAGCCGACGTTCAGGGTACGACAATAGTGCATGTTTGAACTTCCGCTTTCGGCCAGAAGCAGTCCTTTCAAAAAGGTTCCCGTATGCTGTCGGGCGCTAAATGCGATCAGCCTTGTATACGAGAATGTACAATCGGAACTATGAAGTGGACAAAAATCATATTGCTCTCGCTAATTCTGGTTGTCGGTTGCCTGGGTTGGTGGCTTCAGAGAGGTGAGCCTGGTAGCACCCAGCAATACGAAGGGGAAGCGCAAACCCCTGCGACCGTCGAACCTGAGACCGATCGTACAACTCCCTCAAGTATTGACGCAGCGCGCCAGCGTGTCGAAGACGCATCGCTGGCGTTGCAGTCGATTGTCGCCCAGCGAAAAAGCGCTGAACTTGAGATGCAGAAAGCCGAGAGCAAAGTCGAAGAGCTGGAACGATTCATTGAGGACATAGAAGCACGCGGCGAGGACCCTGTGGACTTCGCTGATGAGGGCCTCGCAAAATTCCAGCCAGCCTTCTACGCGTACCAGGATGCATTCGACCAGCTGGAGCTGGCCGAAACCATGGAACAGGCGGCTGCGAAAGAACTTGCCGAAGCAGAGGACCGGCTCGCGCAGGCCCTCGCTCCCTGAATCACCGGCTTACGGTGCCAAATTGCATGTACCGCTGCGCAACGCCTCCGGTGTGCCTACGGCTCCCTCTGTGAACTGACAACCAAAGAACGGATCGGCGACCTGTTCCGAATCCAGAATGTCATCACCCATTGGCTTGACACCGTCATTAACCCACAGAACCAGATCGTCGAACGTGCGGATAAGCTCTTGCGCCGAAAACTCGCAATGACCAATAGCGCGTGTGGCGCGTGAGACGAGCAGGTCGGACCGGTTTTGCCGGGCTACATCCCTTGCATAAACCTGCTCCGCCGAGAATGGCACGAAGAGATCACCCAGGGTGTGTACTGACAAAACAGGGATATTGATTCGACCTGAAATCTCCGGCACCCGTTGTAGCCTCAGGAACCGTTTCCGATTGACTCCGCGGTCCTTGCGGACGCGCAAAATTGAGTCGTTCAACATTTGTTCGTCAGCGCTCAGCGTCGGGTCGGCGTCGAATTGGTAGACGCGGTCGTGATTGTCGTAAATCGTGCCCGAAACCACGCCGTCGAGCGTTGGATCACTGCCGGAGAGACCGAACAGCAGGTCTTGAAAGAGCGGATATGCGACATCGAAAATCGGACGTTCACCACCAGATATCTGGCGCGTGACTGCTTTCAACTTCTCGCCTTGCGGGGTCAGTCCGAATGGATAATCGGCGCCGAAGTTACTGAAAAGCGTGCCGATAATCTGCGGCAACGTCGACGTGTAGTAGTCAGCCGGTGGTGGATACTGCGGTTGCACCTGCGGATTCACTTCGGCAGCCAATGCGCCCGCCACAGTGGCGAAATCACCGAGATAGTTGAATTGCTCAACGTCTGCCATTGCGCCACAACGAGGTGCCGCACCATCGTACGCAACACCGCCGGACAATTTGCCCAGGATGGCAACAAAGCGCCGGCAGAGTCGACCGCGTCGACCATCGGGGCACCTGACATTCGGAAACATCTCGATGGCTGCGCCGGTGATGTGGCCGCCCATTGAGAAGCCCGTAATCAGCGTGCGTTCCGGTGCGCCAACGTCGCGTGCGAAGATTCGCGCGAGACGATTGGTGCTTTCCACACCGTCCTTAACGTCATAGCAATTCTTCGAATAACTGGAGGCAGCCCAAGCGTAGCCGCGAGCCAGGTAGTACTCTCTAAGCGGCGGGTTGTCGACGTAGATCGGTTCCAGGGCACCGGATTCCGGGTCCTCAATGCAGCCGCGAAATCCGTGCGCGTACATGACAAGATCGCCGTTCCAGTCCAACGGCACCTCGTATCGGTAGATGGCGCCCTTGCGGTCGACGCCCTCATGCATGAAGGCAGTCAGCAAGGTCGGTTCAAACGGATCGGATTCCCCGACCGGAAAGACGCGAGTATCCTGAGGCACCGAACTCCAATGTCCGGCATAAGCTGGGAGTACGGTGACAAGCAGCACGCCCAGTAGCATGGCTTTTGACGACATAATTATCCCCCTTCTATCGGCGCGACCTCTGCACTCAGAGGCCATTAGTAGAATCGAATTCTGGTCACGCCGCGGCGCTGCTGAGTGTCTTTTTATTGTCTTCTCATACTACTCCGTATCCTGTCACTCGACCAGCGGCTACCGGTCGGAGTTAGCCGTCAAGGACCCACCACTGAATAGCCAATCTGCGACGAAACTGGAGCAACAACGTTGCACTCAATTATGACAGCGCTGTCAATTTCTGGCATTATGCGGGAGCAGTAGAAATGTGTTCAGAGCCTTGACGAACCTGTTCGGACTCACGATTGCATATCACCTGACGGCCAAACGAATGAGAGACCGATGAAAACCTATCCGCGCTTATCTGAAATGGGTGTACGTAGCCCCCAGCAAATCGACAAATTCTTTGTAAACAGTATCGCTCGTACCGATATCCTCAGAATCGTCTACGAGCGACCGAAAGGCTCGATTTTGCCGTTAAGCAGAACCTATCGGTTCCCTCGCATTCAAAAGAAATCGGTCATCGACAAAGGCACTCGCGAGGCCGAATTCATTTTGGAAACTGATCCGGCATTGCGGGAGGCGCTCGATGAGTTGCAGGAAATACTGGCCGCTAAAGGCAATAGTCAGGATGTCGCCAGTGCGATTCTCGAGGAGCTGCGTTTGCTGGAAGAAGATATTGCTTTGCGCAGCGAATACATAAAGGTTCTGGTCGGATACATTCCAGGGTCCTGAGCTGATCGATCTGGCGTGCTCCAGGCCACCTGGGGAAAAGGGTCAATCTCGGCTAACGCGCCACCCTAACGGCTACCCCAAAAAACGGACCCGCTAGAGGTCCGTATCCTGTTGTTTTGTTTGACGCCGCCACCACAAATCCGCAAGACAGCCGATTTGGATCGAGAAGCGACCCGAGCAATGCGAGGGCGAGGGCCATGGATGGCCCGATTTAACAGTCGAGCTTCACGAGGAATTTTGGCGCAGACACAAAAAATAAAGGCCCCCCAAATGGGGGGCCTTTGCTTGTTGGTGCCGGCACCAAGAGTCGAACTCGGGACCTACTGATTACAAATCAGTTGCTCTACCAACTGAGCTATGCCGGCTGATTTTGGTCACGCTTCGGGCGTGGGGGCCGCATTATTGGCTTTTCCGACCATTCTGACAAGGGTATGCGACGCACTTTACTTCGGACAGGTCGCACGGTCTCGTAGCAAGACCTGGTCTTCTCCATATTTCTGGACGATTGTCGTAGCGCCTTGGCCCGGCGACAGCACGACGTCAACATAATAGACGCTTGAATCCGACATTCGCGGTGTGATCTCTGCCGGAAGCTCAAGCGACAGCGCCTGTAGCTCGACTTTCTCCGCCCCTTCCAGGTTGCCGAAAAGCCCGAGGGAAATCTTCAGGCCCTCGTCATCGGTGCGCACGGGGTACGCATCTGTCAGGCCGCCGGCCTTGAGAGTTTCGACCATCCTGTTCGCCGTTGCATTGTCGGCAACATTTCGAATTTGAACCCAGTGACCAACCACCGTTTGTTCCTGCTCGGATCGAACCTTGGTTTTCATGCCCTGACTGGAAAAATTCAGTTCAGCCGAATCGGCATTATTTCGATCCTTGAACGGACCAATCGTCACGCAGGATCGGCCGATGACAGCCCTGAGGTCAGTGGCAGCGCCGGAACCGAGTGCCGCACCGACGCTCGCGACCTCAGCGCTATCGCGACTGGCCTTAACATCCATAGGTGGACCCAGCTCCGCTTCATTAATTATCGCGACTCCGGCTTTGGGCTCGTCCTGTTGGTAGAGCCCCCACAGGAAGTACAGGATATTCGCCAGCAGCAGTAGCAACAGCAGGTTTTTCATTGAGCACTATCGAGCATATGAGCAAGCCCTTGAAGAACGAGATGTGGGCGATGAACGGGTGGCGTAGCGAGTGACCCAAGAATGCGCGAGGCGTCCCCACCGGTCAAGACAGTCGTCGCTTTGAAGCCACTCGCCTGCAGCGTTCGAAATGCCCGGTCGATGGCGCCGACGATGGCGTTTTGCGCACCTTCGCGTACGGCGGCAGTTGTACTGGTGCCGAACATTTGCATGCCAGCCTCGCTGCCCGCACTGAGTGGCCTTACGACCGGTATATCGCTGGTCGCAGACGACAGTGCACTGGCCATGGTCCGGCTACCCGGGATGATTTGTCCGCCAAGGTGCATGCCATTCTCGTCGATAGCGTCCAGAGTAAGCGCGGTACCGGCGTCCACCACCAGGCATGCACTCTGAAATTCAGCCCAGGCACCAACCATCGCAACCCAGCGATCAACGCCCATTCGGCGCGGCTGCGAGTAGCTGTTTCGCAGGCCCCAGCCGGCTTTCTGCGTCCGTGCGAAATGCACGTCACATTCGCAGTGCATACCCAGGAATCCCGACAATCGCGTAGCGAAACTCGGGCCAGCGACATTGCTAACAAGGATTTCGCTAACGCGCTTTGGAAGTTTGCGGCTCAGTATCTGCAAGCCATCCTCTCGAATTCGCTCGCCGCGAAATATGACCCGTCCTGCGGATACTGCCGTCATCGCGAAGCCCCCATTTGATGCGTGAGTTGCCAACGTCGAGAAGCAGGGCCGTCACGAGATCACCCTTGCCATGTCTCCTGCTATAACGGTTCCGGAGGTAATTCGCTGCAACCCGGCCTCCGGCGTATCAACCAGCAATGCGCCGTCATCGGCGACACCGGCGCCGACGCCCGCCATCTGTCGCTGTGCTATCTCGACCGTCAGGGCTCGGCCGCAAAGCCAGTCATGCTGTTGCCACTGGTCTCTGAATTGCTCGAAGCCGCTGGTTTCGTAATCGACCAGTAGCTGGCTGACCGCACGTATCACACTCGATGCCAGTGCGTTTATGTCCGGGACGAAGTCTGCATGACTTTTCACGTCGATGACGGGACGCGACTGGTTCCTGTCAAGCTCTAAACCTCGATGATTGCTCAGATCCAGGTTCAGCCCAACTCCGGTCACGACGGAAACAGCACCGCCAGCTCGCGACTGGGCCTCTGTGAGGATGCCGCCGAGCTTGCTATCCATGGCAATCAGGTCGTTTGGCCACTTCAGCTGAACGCCCTCTATCTTTTGCTCCTTTAGCGCATTGATCACAGCCAGGCCGACGGAGAGTGTCAGCGCCGACAGATGCCTGGGTTGTGAGGCAAAGGAATACGAAAGCGACAGACAAAGCCCGGAGCCCGGCGGAGATTGCCAGGTACGGCCGTGGCGGCCGCGCCCTGCGGTTTGATTGTCGGTCGCAGCAACTCGAACCTGTCCCGGGGGCGGGCCAGAGCGCTGCATCAGGTAGCTGTTGGTGGACTCGATCTCGCCGAAAATCTCGAGCTCTTGCAGGCGCGCGGACGCCTCCCCAAGGAGCTGTCGAATAGCGTCATGACTAAGGCTCATCGTCTGCCGCTGGCTGTTTTTTCCGACTAAATAACATCAGTTTTGTGTAACGATTCTCAACACCGCCGCGCATCCGCTGAATATTGGCACGATGACAGTAAATAATGAACGCTGCCATCACTGTGCCGTAAATAAACAAAGGCTGATCTTCGGGAAGGCGAGTAAACGCAAGCCACACAGGGAGTGACACGGCGGCGCTCATCGACGCAAGGCCAATGTAACCGCTCAGCATGACGACGATAAGCCAGACGAGTAGCACTACGGCAATAAGCAAAGGTCCAAGAATGATCAAGGTCCCTACAAAGGTCGCAGCACCCTTTCCGCCTTGAAATCTGTGATAGATGGGCCACACATGTCCCATGACCGCCGCGGCCGCACAGCACATCGTCAACCAGGTGCGTGAGATTTCCGGGTCCTCAGGCGCGAAGGGAACCTCAAGGCCAGGAACGACACCGGCACCAATGACGCCTTTGCCTACATCAACGACGACTACGAAAAATGCGAACAACGCACCTTGCGTCCTGAGCGCATTGGTACCCCCGGCGTTGCCGCTGCCCATAGTTCGAATATCGACGCCACCTCGCAGCCTGCCAATAATCATGGCGCCCATCAGCGACCCGATAAAATAGCTGATCAGAAACTTGACGCCGAGCTCCAACATTTTCGATTCCCTGGCGCGAAAAAAGTCGCGAGAACAGTCGTGCGCATTGTAGCATCGGCGATTGACAACCCGTTCCGGCAATCATGACAGAAGCGACCATTCGTCTTTTCCTCAACCCCACTGCCGGTCGCGGCCGCGCAGGGCGTCGGCAGGCAGGTATCGTCAACTTGCTGCGAAAGACGAATTTACCGATTGAACTGTATCAGAGCGAGGCCGTTGGCAACCTCGAGGACCAGGTAAGGCAACACGTCGATCAGGGTGCTCAACAAATAATAGTGGCAGGTGGTGACGGCAGCGTTCACGAGGCGGTCAATGGCATCATGCGTTCGACGAACAGTGCCGATCTAGGCGTGATACCAACGGGTACGGGCAACGATTTCGCCAAAGCCTGCAGTATTCCGCTCAATTGGGAACATGCGGCACAGCTGTTAGCGGACCGGCTCATAGCCGGCCAGTACGCAAAGAAAATCGATATAGGGAAAATGAACGGGCGGTTTTTCGCCAACGGTGCCGGTATCGGGCTGGATGCAAAGGTTACTCGTATTGCTCGTTCCTACCGGCTGCCGATCGGGGACCTGGTCTATTTGCTCGCAATTTTTCGCGCGATGCTGGATGGTCTCGCAACGCCGCGACTAAAAATTTCAACGGATGATTTCTCCTGGGACGGTCCGGCAACACTCGCGAGCATTAGCAACGGTCCCTGGATTGGCGGCATGTTCCACATCGCACCAATGGCGAAGAACGACGACAGCCAACTCGAGCTGCTGATCGCCGATCCGGTATCAAGGCGTCGCATTCTGTCGCTTTTGCCGAAGCTGATGTCCGGTGAGCACATGGATGAGTTAGAAATTCACCACCAGACAGTCTCGACGCTGGTCATTGAGGCTTCGGAGCCAATGCCCTCGCACCTGGACGGCGAAGTTCAGCCTCTGCAGCGACGCTTTGAATTCGGCGTGCTACCCGGTGCCCTGCGCCTGCTTTGACGCGGGCCGCGAGCCCAAATAGATTGCGATCAGTGCTATCGCGGCGCCGAGCAGTTCGATAGCGGTCATTGGACGAGCGAAAAACAACACGTCCCAGACGAAACTGAGAGTCGGCTGCAGCAGCAAGGCGATGCCCGCTTCTGTTGTCGAGACCTGCGGCAGGCTACTCGCGATAAACATCCAGCCAACACAATGCGAGAGCAGACCGTAGGCCCCTAGCCACACAGCGTCATTGAGGGAACCTATTGCCAGGGACTGGCCCTCGACCATCGCAGAAACACCAAGAATAGCCGCCGTCACCAGCGAAATAATCGCAACCTCCCGCGACGGCAGACGGTGTTTGGAGCCGGCCCGCGACTCACGCAGGGACAGCAGGTAGCCCGCATACGATGCCGCAGTCAGCAGCCCAAAGATTACGCCAAGACGATAGTCAGAAGGCAGACTGCGCCAGTCAAGACCGACAATAAGCGCGAGCCCGACGACGGCCATTGGAATAGCTACCAACTGTAATGGACGCGGTGACTCTTTCAGAATCACGATGCCGGCGGCCGTCATGATAAACACCTGGAAGTTGGCGAGTAAGGTCGACAGACCCGGGCCAATGTAGTTGATACTCCGATGCCAGAACCACAGATCGAGCGCAAAAAACACCGAGGCGAGCAGCAGGATCTTCCATGTCCGCTTTGACAGTTGCAGTCGCTGGCCGGACATCAACAGGTAGACGGCGAGCGCCGCGCCGCCAATCAGAACACGATAGAAGCCGCTGGTTGTCGGTGAAACACTGACAAGCTTCACCCACACGGGTGACAGGCTGATAAGCGCCGCACCAATAAACAGTCGCAGCGTCGGGTTACCGAAAAGCCGCATTATTTGTCGAGCCAGGCACCGCGTCTGGACGCAACCGCGTCGTCGACATCGCTACTTATTTCCAGATAACACGTATCGGTCGGCGCCTCGGTCCATTTCAGCCGCATGGAGATTAGCTCATCGTCCCGAAACACGCTTAGTTCGGAAACGTCACCTGGCCGATATCGACGCGTGCGAGCCTCACAACCGGCAATATCAATACGCAGGCCATCCAGTGCAACAAGCTCGTCACCCGGCGACACGCCCGCCAGTTCGGCCGGCCCACCATTGTTGACCGAAAGAAACACGGGTTTGCCAGCTTGAGGGCCCAACGTCGCACCGAGCCAGACGGCGGGCAAATTGCTTTCTCCGGCAGGCTTGCCTCCTTTATCGGAAGCGCCAGATGATCGACGAAGACAATAATCTACGCCGTGACTATGTAACAGTGACTCGAGCGGCAGTTCGCCGGTACCGCGAACCGTCGCATCAAAAAAGTCCTGCAGGTCCACGCCCGAGATATCCATACACAATTGCTCGAAACCGTCCTCCTCCAGGCCCTCGCCGCTTTCACCCCAAAGCGACCACGCCTTCTTCATGACATCATCCAGCGTGACCCGACCGTCTGTTTCGTTTCGTAGCTTCAGATCAAGACAAAGCGCTACCAGGGCCCCTTTGGCGTAGTAGCTGACAACCGCGTTGGTTGCGTTGGCATCCTTTTTGTAGAACTTGGTCCAGGCATCGAAACTGGACGCTTCAATACTTTGCCGGCGTCGTCCCGGACCTCGCAGTACGCGAGTCACCGTCTGACCCAACAGCTCGAGATACTCTTCAGGCGTAATCAGTCCGGACCGGACCAGCGCCAGATCGTCGTAGTAGGAAGTAACACCCTCGAATACCCAGAGCAGACCGGTATGAACCTCTTGCGACAGATCGTACGGCGTGAACGCAGCCGGCTTCATGCGCTTGATGTTCCACAGGTGAAAATACTCGTGACTTACCAGTCCGAGAAACGTTCGGTATTCCTCGGAAATACCCTCGTCCCCGCGAGCCGGCAGGTTATCGCGTGCGCAGATAAGACTCGACGACCAGCGATGCTCCAGTCCACCGTAACCTCGGCCCGGTGCATTGAGGAGGAACAGGTAGCGATCCAGATCGGATGGGATACCGAGAAACGACATGTGCTGTTCACACACGGTCTGTAGATCCCGACACAATCTCGCCATATCGACGCGCGTCTTGCCGCGTATAGCGATGGCATGGGGAACGCCGTTTGCTTCGAATTCACCAATGGACAAACGGCCGATCTCAACCGGGTGATCGATAAGCTCAGCGTAGTCGTCAGCGTGATAGCCACCAAATTCGTATTCAGACGCTGTGTTACGGCGCATCGAGGTCGCGACACGCCAGCCTTTTCCGTACGGCGCTTCGGGCGCGACAATCTCCACGCTGCAGGGAACGTCTTCCTGTCCGACAACCGCCGGAAAAACGCAGGTACCGTTGAAGAACGCATGATTGGGATCGAGATGGGCACCGCGTACGCTTTCATCGTGCGCAAAAACTTCAATGATGAAAGTGAGTTCGCGATCGGTAGCCGCGGCACGCCAGCGACTCTTGTCGAGTTTCTCCACGACGATGTCCCGACCGTCGGATTCCGCGCGAGTGGAGACGACATGCTTGGCGTAGTCGCGAATCATGTAGCTCCCGGGAATCCACGCCGGCATCGAGAAAATCTGGCCGTCCGGGTGCGGACGTTCGACGGTAACCTGCACTCTAAAGAGGTGCGCCGCAGGATCCTTGGGGACTATCTGATAAGTAAGTGAGGTAGCCATCGGTCGTCTCAATTAACGTCGCGGTTCAACAAGCTTTAGCGTCAGGCACTTTGCCGATCCGCCTGCTTTGAGAAATTCGCTTAGCTCGACTTCATGTACCCTGAAGCCGGCCAGCATGAGTCTTGCCTTTAACGGCTCCGATGCCTTGTTAAGAATGACCCTGTCGCCGATATTGACTGCGTTGCACGCGAAGTTACCAGCGTCCATGGTATCTACAATGATGCGCTTGTGCGGTGGGATACGACTCTCGATAGCGATGCGGGATTCGTAGTCAAATGCCGGTGGGTGATACATAAGGAAGCCGTCCGTCAGCGGACAAAAACAGGTATCGATGTGATAGAAGCGCGCGTCGGTTAGCCGAATCGACACCACTTCTATATCAAAGAACTGGCGAATCTCGGCATGCGCTTCGATTTCGGTACGAAAACCAAAACCGGTCCACAACCAGGGTCCGCGACGATCCAGCAGGCAGTCGCCCGCCCCCTCAAAACCTATTTTCTCATCCAGGTCCAGGAGTTCGAAGCCGTTTTCCGAAAACCACTTCTTGAAAAAGCGCTCTTCTCCGCGACGCTCCTGCGGCATGAAATGACTGGCAATTGCTTTGCCCCCGTAGACAACACCGGCGTTCGCCGTGAACACCATGTCGGGAAGATCGGGCTGCGGCGAAATCGTGACCACCTCTGCAAATTCCGCAATCGTGTCCCGTAACGTCTCCCATTGGCGCTTCGCCTGATCGAGACTCATCGACTCTTCCTGGCCGGCCATCCACGGGTTGATCACGTAGTCCACGTTGAAATAGTCAGGCGGGCACATCAGGATCTTGTCGTTGTTCATGTTCTTCTTTTTTCAGCTTGTCGTGCAGTGCGCAAGCGGGAGTTGGTCATGCGCTAGTGTCAGGGCTAGGGCTTCGTGTCGCCGATATGCATCAGCGGCAGTGGACTCGGACTGGATCCATCCAGGAAATAGACCTTGCTCGCCGGATCCTTCGAGATGGCCTTCAGCGCTTCGAGAGACTGCAGCTGAATATACGCCTGATTGCGGGCTACCGCATTGTTGATCTGTGTTATCTCGTAGGCTTGGGCGTCCGCCAGTATGCGTTTCGTGGCCGCTTGTTGCTCAGCCGCCTCACGACCGGCCTCGGCACGCGCGACCTGCTGCTGCAGTTCCGTGCGCACGCGTTCGAGTTCCGCGCGTTCCCGCTCGACCGCCTGCTCGCGCTCCTTCTTTTGCTCGATCGCCTGCACGATGAACGGTGGCAAGGTGATATCACGAATTAACACTGCCGATACTATGATGCCCTTGGGTTCCAGGTAGTCCTTCAGCCCTTCCGTCAGGGCAAGCTGCAAGGTCTCCTGAGTTTCCTCCTTGAAGAAGTCCTCGGCACGAACAATGCTCTTCCCCTGTTCGCGCAGCAATGATCGCAGCTTCGGTATCAGATGTACTCGAACAGCTGCTTCGGCGGTACCGGTTTGTTCGAGGATGTCGGGCGCCATTGCGCCGTCAATTCGGTATTGAACGCTCACATCCAGTTTTGTCTGCAGCTGATCCTGGCTCGGCACATTGGCGGTTTCAAGATGTGTCTGCTGCCTGGCATCAAACAACGTCCAGCGATACAGCGGATTGACGGGAATGTGTATTCCCTGCTCAAAGGGCTCTGCCTGTGCGTTACCGAACAGGGTCGCCACGCCAACGCGCCCGACGGGGATGGTCTTGACAAGATTCGAGCCTACAAACAGCAGCAGCACAATACCGACAATTATTACGACGAGGTTTTTCTGGGGATTGACTTGAGCCATGAGGCCTCCTGTCTAGGGGGACAAAATTAGGAAAAGGTATGGGGTCAACATCGGAAAAATAAAGCGGTATTGCGGAGCTTGCCCGCTATGTCCTGGGCAAATGAACTTCGGCAAGCATGCATCGCACGCTGCCACCGGCTGACTGCTCTATCGTGTCGATGGGCGCGCAGACAATTTTGCCGTTTGCTTCGAGCGTATCGATTTGCTGCTGGTCGAGGGCGTCGAATGCTGCCTGTGACATTGCAACGACGCGTTCGCCGGAGCTATTTTTTAATTCCAGCATGTTGCCTGCAAACGCCTCCAGCTGCGTGTAGTTCAGGCGGATCACCTCGTGGCCGGTCTCCCGCAGCCGGCCAAGTACCGCTGCCCGCTGGTCGGATTGCGTTATTGCCTCATCACAGATAACGGCGAGCTTCTCGCCGACATTCATTAACACGTTGGTGTGATAGACAGGAACGCCCTCGCGATCGACGGCGTCAAATGCGACAACGGTGAAATTCATGCGCTGTGCAAAATCACCCAGCGGGTCGAGGTGAGTGCGCGACGACAGACAGGCGTATGCAATTCGATTGGCGCGGTCCAGCACCATGCTCCCAGTGCCCTCGAGGTAATTTCCAGAGTCCTCGTGACTACTCATGTCGACGATTTCCGTAATCGAAAACCCGTGAGTATCGCTAAGACTCTCAACGATATCTATACGGCGTTCAGTGCGCCGATTCTTCGCTTCCATGGGATACAGAACCACGCGTCCATCAGCGTGCAGACTTATCCAGTTGTTTGGAAAGATCGAATCCGGGGTTTGCGGCTCGGGCGTATCTTCGACAACGATAACCTCGATGCCGGCTTGTCGCAGCGTATCGACCAGACCATCAAATTCGCGCACAGCAGCAGCTTGCTGCGCATCCGCTGCCAGGTTCGACTTGCCCTGAAAACGATTGGACTGAGCCGTCAGTGGATTGCTACTGAAGCAGACAGGACGAATCATCAGGACACATTCGGCAAGCTGCGGGTCTGACTCGGTCATCTTGGATGTCTTTGCTGGAGCGGTGATGCATTATACGTCCGTGTTCAGCCGAATTCGCAATGCAATATTGAGCCCCGCCTGGGTCTGTTTCCTCTGGACCGGCATAACTGTCGGCATTTCGATGATTGCCACGCCGGTTCGATTTACAGCGCCGACAATTACGCGGCCGATTGCCCTCGATGTGGGTCGTGTCGTTTTCTCAGCCCTGAACAAGGCGGAACTCGTCTTGCTGGTAACGCTTCTGATTGTCGTAAGGATCGGAGGTTATGCGCGGCAATGGTGGGGCATTTGCGCATTCCTGGCGCTTGTCGTTCTTGCGCAGGGAGTCTGGCTCATACCGGAGCTCGCGGCACGCACTGATATCATTATCTCCGGTGGCCAGCCTCCGCCCTCCTACGCGCACGCTATTTATTCGTCCCTTGAGCTCGCAAAGATCGCGGCGCTGCTATTTTTTGGTTTCTCCTCCCTGAATTCGCGGCACTGACATCAGGCCGCGGTGCTTGGCCGCTTTGACACGTCGTTGTACCAGCGCTTGAGGTTCTCCGCATCCGACGGCAGCGGGATCTTCAGCCACGCCGCAAAGTCGACAAATACCATCGCCGAGATATCGGCAATGGAAAAAAAATCACCTGCCAGATACTTGCTGTCGGCCAGACGTTCGTCCATGCGGGCCATGAATAGATCGACGCGCTGCCGTCCCCGCACCGCGAGCTCGGGGATCTGCGGGTAGGCGTCCGGGCCAGTCAGCGCCTTGTCCTTTAGCCCTTTCGCGGAATTTCGAAAAGCGTCCGCCATCGCCGAGAGTCCCTGCTGTTCGACTTTCGCATTCCACATCAGCGCTGCCGCCTTTGCTCCCGGCGTCTCACCAAGCAGCGCTGGCACCGGATGCAACGCCTCGACATAGCTGCATATCGCCACTACTTCGCTGATGCACTGACCGTCGTCAAGCTGCAGAACCGGTACAACGCAGTCGGGGTTAATGCTCTTGAACTCATCGCTGAATTGCTCACCACTGCCCAGGTCAACCTGCACCGTGTCCAGCTCTAGACCTTTTTCCGCAAGGAAGATTCTGACTCGCCGCGGGCTGGGTGCCGTCCTGCAATCGTAGAACTTCATTTCAGTTCGCCAACGCTTTGGCGGCGGCGAATACAGTCTCGGAGTTCTGGTCAAACAGCATGGCTCTGGCTTGCTCGTTTCGCGCATCATCACGTTGCCAGTCTTTGCCGAGATCGATGCCGCGCTGTAACGCGGGACGTGCCTTCAGCGTGTCAAACCAGCGTCGCAGATGCGTGAACTTGTCGAGGTCATTACCAAGCTGCCTGTAGGGCATGACCCAGGGGAAGCAGGCAATATCGGCGATGGAATAATCACCGGCGAGAAACTCGCGGTTTCGCAATCTTACGTCCATGACAGCAAGCAGACGATCGTATTCGTTCGTATAGCGCTTGTGCGCGTAAGGGATATCTTCCTTCGTATAGTTCACAAAATGGCTGAGCTGACCGGCCATCGGCCCCAGGCCGCCTGCCTGCCAAAACAGCCATTGCAGGACATCGAAGCGCGCGGCCTGCTCCTCCGGCAGCAGCATTTCGGATTTTTCCGCCAGATATATGAGGATCGCGCCACCTTCAAAGACAGAAATGCCGGTGTCGGTATCGACGATGGCAGGCATTCGGTTGTTGGGACTGATTCGCAGAAATTCCGGGCCGAACTGGTCGCCGGCTCCGATGTTCAGGGGCCTGACTTCATATTCCAGCCCGACCTCCTCCAGCATCACGGATATCTTTTGTCCGTTTGGCGTCGGCCAGTAGTACAGCTCAATCATTTTTCTTCGCACTCCATGTATACGGCAAGGCGATCTTGTTCTACAGGGCATTAGGCCGACAGTATATGATGTTTCCGTGTAAACCTCTTAAACTGGCTGCCATGACAACAACCACATACACAACCCATTCATTGAACGCGTCGTTAGCGCACGACATCCCGATTTACCTGTGGGAAGCAGAGGGCAAAGCAACCGCAGTTATCCAGATTATTCATGGCCTCGGCGAGCATTCGGCGCGTTACGAGCGTTTTGCGCTGGAAGCTGTTCGCCGCGGCTTCGCGGTTTGTGCTCACGACCATCGCGGCCACGGTCCACAAGCTGCGCAGATCGGTTTTTTTGCGCCAGAAAACGGCTGGGACTTGCTGGTCGAAGACAGTCATCAGGTTACGCAGTTCCTGCAGCAGCGATATCCGGACCTGCCGCTAATTCTGCTCGGTCACAGCATGGGATCTTATATCGCACAGAGTTACGCCATGCGGTTTAGCGATAGCCTTCGCGCATTGATTTTGTCGGGTTCGACCTGGCCATCGAGGCCGCTATTGGTAGTCGGGCGTCTGCTGGCGAGACTTTTATCCTGGCGCCGGGGCAAGAATGGGCATAGCCCCTTGCTGGACAAGATCGGTTTCGGTGATTTCAACAAGAAGTTCGAGCCGGCGCGTACTGAACTCGACTGGCTGTCCCGGGAGCCGGACGAAGTTGATAAATATATCGACGACCCCTTATGCGGGGGGCCGTATACAACTGGCTTGTGGATCGATTTGCTCGGCGGTCTGCTGAGGATTTCTAAAGACGAGGCGCTGAGAAAAATTCCGTCGTCCTTACCTATTCTGATTACAGGTGGAAGCGACGACCCGGTCGGCGGTGCCGACGGTATGGGCCAGCTTTCGGCGCACTACGAGGCGACGGATCATACGGAATTGACGACCAGGATCTATTCCGGGGGGCGCCACGAGATGCTCAACGAAACAAACCGCGATGAGTTCACCAGCGATTTGTTGCGCTGGAGCTCAGACGTCCTCTCGAATCAGCCGCTGCAAACCTAGTTACTCGAGGTGTTGACTCAGCTTGGCTGCGCCTAGCTCGCGATTTTTCTGGCGGGAAGATTCGCCGGCAGGTAAAACGCCAGGTAAGTCTGGCCAATCGCGGCGGCCTCCTTCAGTCGGTCCTCGCTGATAAAACCTTCTGTGCGGACCGCGTCGGCGAAAGTGACATCACATAGCTCGGTCAGGAAACCCAGCTTATGAGACCAGTGCGGAATTTCCGGCACGATAAAATAACGATCAAAGATATCAACGAGCACCTTGCTCATTGCCTTAACGGCAAGACGATAGCTTCCAGGCTGACTCGCGCGTAACCGCGGCAGCAGTCGCAAGGTTTCGGCTGTCGCCGACCAGTAGACCGCACCCAGGCGAACGACAAAATCAGAGAGCTCAGGCCAATTGTCAGGCCTGGTTTCCGGATCACTGCCGCGCATGAAAGCGACGAAGTTGTTGACCCACTCCGTCGCAACGTCCTGAAACAGATCTTCAATGCCATTGTAGATCCGGTAGGCGGATCCGCGGGAAACCCCGGCTGCCTCAAAAACATCGCTGAATTTCAGGGTGTCTTCGCGCTCCAGATTGAGCATTAGCTTTTGCGCTTCACGCAGAAGCTTGCGCCGATTCTCGCGACCACGAGAACGAAGCTTGGGAATCTTGTCCACTGACCTATTCATCAAGCCCCCCCCCGAGTTTTCGCTACGCAGCGGCATTGTAGCCGACCTGCCGAACCAAACCAATGATGCCTCTGCCACGCAGCCCAGTGCTAATATCAGGCGTATTCGTCGTCGACCGAACCCGCATGGACTCCCTCAAACCAATACCACCGAATGGCCGCTTTTTGGCCTGGCTAAGATGCTAAAGAACACGGGCATCAAGTTCCTTGATCGCAACCCGCCAGCCCATTCGGTCGATGAGGTCCGACCCGTTGCAAAGCGGCTTTATGGCGTCGAAGGCAAATTTCGCGCGCTTCCGAGCGAACGCGACCAGAACTTCTTCATCGAGAACGACGATGGCGATCGTTTCATTCTTAAGGTGGCGAATGTCTCCGAGAGCGAGGCTGTTATTGACTTCCAGGTTGGGGCTCTGCGCCACATCGCAACCACGGCCGAGTCCGTACCCGTACCCCGTGTCGTGCAGAGCAAGCAGGGCGACTATGCCGGGAAGGTCAGGTTTCAAGACAATCAAGACCACATCGTTTATCTGCTGACCTATCTCGACGGCACGCTGTTATCGGATGCAGGCGTCTCTCACAATTCAGCATTGCACCGACGGCTCGGGGAACTCATGGCACGAGTCGATATCGCGCTACGTGGCTACTTTCATCCGGCCGCTTCTCAGAATCATCCGTGGAACCTCGAGCACTGCGCGCGTCTCACAGCGCTATGCGACCACATCGAAAATCAGGACGATCGTTCAGCGCTGCTGAGGGTCTTCGAGCGTATGGAGATGATTGTAATCCCCAGGCTCCTGTCCTTGCGTCATCAGGTGATTCATCAGGACGCCCATGACGATAACGTGTTGGTCGACCCGACCAAGCCGACTGTCGTTACTGGTCTTATCGATTTCGGCGATCTGCTCTACGGGACCCTGTCTGCCGAAGTCGCCGTTGCCTGCGACGGCGTTTCGCACGGCAGCAAGGACATTGTGACGCCGGCCTGTGAGGTGGTTGCCGGCTTTGACTCTGTGCTGGCGCTGGAAGCTGATGAAATCGATGTTGTCTTTGACCTCGTTTGTGCGCGAAACGCGATGACCGCAACGATCACCGCAGCGCGCTCGGCACTCACCCCGGATCAGCCTGCTCACACTCGTTCGCCGTTGCGCTTTATCGAACAGCTGCGAGCCCTGCAGAGTGTGGGGCAGAGGGAATTCAGCCGTCGGCTGAGGGCTGCGTGCCGGTTTCCTGCGCGCTGCCCTGCGTCGCCGAATGAGGCATTAGCACGCGAAGAAGAGAACGGCCTCATTGACGCACGACACTCGTTAATGGGCCGAAAGACCACTCACTTCTATGCGCGCCCCATGCACTTCGAGCGCGCCAGCGGCCCCTGGCTATATGCGACGGATGGTCATCGATATCTCGACTGCTATAACAATGTGCCCCAGGTCGGCCACTGCCATCCGCACGTCGTTCGAGCTATATCGAGGCAGGCGGCGGCGCTCAATACGAACACGCGATATCTCTATAGCAGCGCTATTGAGTACGCGAGTCGCCTGACTGAAAAACTGGCCCCTCATCTCAGCGCCTGCGTGTTCGTGAACTCGGGCAGCGAGGCCAACGATGTTGCCTGGCAGATGGCCAAGCTGGTCACCGGTAAGTCTGGCGCAATTATCATGGAAGACGCCTATCACGGCGTCACCGATGTTATTCGCCAGTTTTCGCCCGGTCGGCCAAGCGTCGCGCTTCCTTCGTTCCTCCAGGGCCTCATCGTTCCCGACCCCTATCGCGGTCCCTACCGCGAAGATGATGCAGACGGGGTTGAGAAATACGTTGCCGATGCCCACCGTGCGATCGCAGCGCTACAAGACTCGGGGCACGGTACTGCGGCGTTTATGATCGACTCTGCGATGTGTTCCAGCGGCGTTCCGAAGGTGCCGGGCGGTTACATGAAAGGCGTCGAAGAAGGCATTCGTGCGGCTGGAGGCCTCATGATCTGTGACGAAGTCCAATCAGGCTTTGGTCGCATGGGGCAATGGTGGGGACACGAGCTTCATGGCGTACGCGCCGACATTGTTACTATGGGCAAACCCGTCGGCAATGGGCATCCACTCGGCGTCGTTGTGACCACAGACGAGATTCTCAGTTTATTCATCGACAAGACGCGACTTTTCAGCACCTTCGGCGGCAATACAGTCGCCTGCGCAGCCGGAAACGCTGTAATCGATGTCATCGAACAAGAAAACTTGATCGAGCATGGCAAGACTATGGGTGATTATATGCGCAAGGAAATCTCAAGACTCGCCAGTAAACACGATCTTATTGGCGACGTTCGCGGCCACGGCATGGTGTCGGGCGTGGAATTTGTGACCGATCGAAGAAAAAGACTGGCAGCAACGCAAGAAACGGCGCGCCTGCTCGAAATCATGCGGCAACAACGCGTGCTGGTTGGCAGCGAAGGCCGCGATGCCAACATTCTGAAA
>CAVXCX010000020.1:0-153993 GCA_963760395.1 uncultured Gammaproteobacteria bacterium | reverse complement strand
CAGTAAGGTCGACATACCCAGTGCCAGCAGCAATTGCCCGCGCGCTACCCGGGGCAAAATCGTCGATCGTGTAGGTGCGTGGAAAGGGCTGCGGCGATGACTGGATTGGCGGCGGATCGAATGTGTTTGCGTTCGGGCCATCCGACTTGTTGTTCACAAACGAGGTGACGTATTGAGCGCCACCCGTAAACTCGTTCCGGGACCCGGATACGACGATTCCGCCATTGCTGTGGACGAGGCCGTGCACTGATGACTTAGCACCGGACCATTTGATCCCGTCCGAGTCGTCTCCCTGCGCCCACATGGCTGGCGATTGCGCTTGCGATAACCCGGCAAAAAGTAGCAATGCCCCAACAAATGCCCTACCGAGCACACGGAATCCCTGCATAGTCACGCCCTTCTTTTTGTTGTTCGGGTACCCCCTACCCGGATATTTCTTATAAGGGTCTCACTGCATATGGTCAAATTTTCATAAGGCGCCGGCTGCTGACAGGGTTTCTAGCGTTTGACAATAACCCGAACTCCTCCACCCATTCCTTTCAAACTCCCAGAAAATTCGTCCTCAAGTCATTGTTTTTTCGTTTCTTACGTCTGTATTGGTTCACTTCGCTTGACGGCCAGCCGCGATGTCAATAGTGATTCATTGGCGACCGGGCACGCCGCCAATGAGCCACAGACGCGCAATGCAATCGGACGTATATAAGTCGAAATCAATTGGCCTCACGTCCTTTTCGCCGACACCTGTCATTAGTTCAACGGTCGGTGATCGCGGCACTTCACGTATTGTTTTGGAAAAGTAGTAACCCGTTAACTCTTGCCGAAAAGTTGGCGCCCTGTTTTGGGCCCGCAAGTAAGAGTATTTATTTCGGTTAGACTGCAGCGATGCAAAGCCTGCACAGGATTCGACAATTTCTGAAGCAGCGTAAGAGCCTGTTCCTTAACGCACTGTTCTTCGTTGCTGTTTTTGTGGCGGTCAGCACCTTCCAGGCGCGCAATATGCTGTCGACATCCAGCACAGCGGCGCCCGCGCTGAACGGCCCGCTGTTGCGTGGCGGCAATTACGATATCGCCGCTGCCGGCGACCGGCCGATGCTTGTTTACTTTTTTGCGCCATGGTGCAAGTTCTGCGCCGTCAGCTCCGACAACCTGACCCGCCTGCGTCGGCTGCGTGATGACGATTCGCTGGACATTCTGACCGTAGTACTCGACTGGAAAGACCAGGAGGAAGTCCGTGACTATGCAGCGCGTTACGAGCTTGATTTACCCATTTTGCTCGGCGATAGCCAAATCGCCCAGGACTGGCGCGTCTATGCGTTTCCGACCTATTACGTACTCGATAGCGACCGACGAATACGCCGTCGGGATTTAGGCTACAGCACGCAATTCGGTTTGTGGTGGCGGACCTGGCTCGTCGACTAGTTTTTCGATGCCCGCCTGTCGACTTGGCTCGTAAGCTTGTAGAATTATTCACCAGGATTAATTAGTTACTACCGAGGGATCACCCATGTCAAAACTGACATCACGCCAGTATGTGAAATGTTCGATTATCGCGATAACGCTAATCGCTGCGGGGACCAGTCTCGCAGGAGATACGGCGGAAGTGATTCGCCTGTCGGAGCCAGTTGAACAGACAGCCACCTCCGAATCATTCGGCGCGCCGCTTGATGAGTCTGTCCCGGCAGTTTCACTGGAAAAACTCGCGAGCGATGGCGGCGATTATGTCGGCCAATCGGTACGGGTGGTGGCGCGAGTCGCAGAGGTCTGCCAGAAGAAAGGTTGTTTCTTTATTGCCCAGGAAGGAAGCAGCGTTGTACGAATTTCATTCAAGGACTATGGGTTCTTCGTACCAACCGATATCAGCGGCAAACGTGTGACCTTTGTTGGTGAAGTTGTCGCGCGTGAGGTTACGGCCGACGAAGCTGCCCATTATGCTGAGGATCTTGGTTCCGCAGCGCCGGCGGTTAAGCCGGGCAATGTCTACGAAATTGTCGCCACCTCTGTTCGCGTGCCGCGCGGTTAAGCGGGACTCAATTTCGGGCGCTTGGTCTCAGCGCCAGCGTCCAGAAGCGTTTTTACAACGCTGTCGTCGCCGGACTCCCTGGCAAGGGTCAGTGCGGTCTGGCCCTTGTTGTCCTTCACGTTGACTTGCGCCCCTTCAGCAATAAGCAATCGTGCTATTTCTACATCTGCTTTTTCTGCTGCGGCCATCAGCGGCGAATAACTGTCCTGGTTGCGTTTGTTAACGTCCGCTCCAGAACCAATCAACAACTTTGATATGTCCAGATTACGGTGCTCGATAGCCAACAGCAGTGGCGTCATCTTGTTGTCTCGAGTTTCAAAGTCCAGATCAGCCCCGGCCTCTGCCAGTAGAGCTACGATTTGCTGATTCTGTGTGCCAACGGCATACAGCAGAGGTGAGACGAGCGCGAAACTTTGCGTGTTCACGTTAGCTCCGTGCTGCAGCAGAACGCGAGCGGCTGCGGCCTGACCTCTCATTGCGGCCCAACTCAGCGCCGTGTGCCCGGTTTTATCCTTATCTTCGAGTCGAGCGCCCTTCTCAATCAGTGCGTTGATTACATCAACGTGACCGCCCAGGGCCGCAAGAATCAGTGCGGTGCGTCCTCGTTTGTCCTTCGATCGAGCGTTAGGGGACGCGCCGGACTCAAGTAAGGTTCTCGTTTCATCCAGATCCCCAAATGCAGCTGCGTGCAACAGAGCGCTTCTTGGGTTCGCGCCAGCAGGGGGTGGTGGTACGGGTCTGGCCGTTCGCTGCGGCGAAGTCTCCGCGAGCAGCGGATCGCTATATTGCCGATGCTGCGGATAGTCGCTGCCACCAGTGCCACGATGGCCAGGAAATCCGGGCCCCGTTGCCTGTGCCTCCATTTCTTTCTGCACCTCCGGTTCGACCGCTGCGTCTTTTGCCGCTTCTGATTGCTCGACGGACACCGGATCGCCAGCAGCTGCCCAAAGTGGCAGCAGCAATAGTGCGACGGTCGCGGGAAGAGCAGTGCTCAGTTTTATTCCATGCATGGTATTTATCCATTCCCGGACTTGACGATCCAGCCCGGTGAACGCGCCGGACGGGCGCGCTCACCTTGACTGAACCGAAATCGGACCAGGTACCCTCCCCTAGTTCCGTCGTACCTTCGTGCTCGCGACGGCGGTATCATTCAACGGATTGGTGTCGTCTCCATCGACGACGGTTTCAGTAACCGTAGCCGTCCATTGAACCGTCTGTGGTCTACCACTCGGTGCTATCCATGCCCATTCAAATTCGACATCCTGTCCCTCAGTCAACGAGGAAATAGCCCCATCAAATGAGAACACGTCACCGCGGTTGGAAACACCGGTCAGAGTGACCGTGCCGCTAGCATCCGCCGGGCCGAAGTTTTCTACGGTGAGCTCGACTATGCCTGCAACGCCAAGTCCAATTCGTGCCGGCACGTTGAGTGACGTAATCGCCAGATCGAAATCGGTCGGTACCACCGGATCCTCACCTTCGTATTCGATGATGAGCTTGGCGTTATATACGGCCGTCGACTTAGCATCACCCTTGACATAAACCGCGAGGTCAAAGTCACTGCTCATTGGCAGGCCATTGCTGGTAATCGGTATCCCATTGATTTCATCAACGACGGTGACGAACTCATTTGCCGTTACGTCAACCCAGCCCTTGCTGGTAGCAAGTGGTGATGGGCCTTCAGAATCATCCCAATCAAGCAGGTTAATCACCGTGGTCACCGGTGTGCCTACCACGTACTTGATGTTGTCGCTCTTGAACGGCGGCGCGCTGCATTCAACCAGCGGGATTTCCAGCCCCGGCAGATCCTGACCAAACTTGTTGGGTTTCAGCCTCCAGCGTGGCCCGGAAATCAGCTCTCCCAGCGTGTCATCAGGGAATGCGCTGCCGACGAAGTCCTGCACCAGCGGATCCGGGTTAGCATCGTAGGACCACTCGAACGGATCGCGGTTAATCGTGGTGTAAAAGGCATTGGTGAAAGCCTCCTGACCAGGTCTGATGAAAACGCGAAGGCGCATCCTCTGGCAAGATCACCGGGCATATCACGTCCGGGTCAAGCGCAAACGGCATGTTCTTCAGATACGTTCCGACGCCGATAAAGGTCGGTCGTTAGCACCCTCCTCGGTATCGATCAGGTCACCGTCACCTTCGTAGCAGGCGATCGTGGACTTCCACACTTCATCATCACCGCCTGGCGTACCCTCTATCCTGTAGGAAGGTTTACGTCCCGTAGCGGCCTCATTTTCCAAATCTTCCGGGCGCAGCTGATCGTTCGGGTTGTTAGTAATCCAGTGATTGACCACGAGCTCTGCCCTGAGTGACGTCAAATCATCGGCACCATCTCAGCTTTCCATTCGTCAGGCAGTTCCAGCTTGGCGTACATGCGCACGTCATTAGGTCGTTTGTGTGTACCACCCCAGCCATACAGCGGTTTGCCGTCGTCCTTCAGCTGGACCGAATAGTCTGAACTCAGGGCAATATCGTTCTGCATGTCCGTCTTGTCATTGGGGAACATCTGGCAGCCTAGCGGATCAGCGAGATCCTCACAGGGTGTCGCGTCGGTCAGACGTACGGTTGGGGAACCGTCGACCAGCACCAGTGTGTTGTCATCCAGCGGCGCATTGAGACAGTTAAAAGTAAGATTGCCACCGGGTGTTGACAGAGTAGCCTGTTCTCCGGTGACCGGGTCAGCAAAAGAATAGGGAATGGTCTCATGGCAGCTGAGCACATGTTCCATGACTGAGTAGTGCTCGGTCTCGCATTTGACCGATGTCCCGCCGAGTCCCTGACACCAGGTACCCAATGGCGGCTTGACCTTGTATTTAAGGGTTGGCGCATTGGAAACCTGGATGCCGATCTGAACACCGGCGTCCTCGATGTTGCCAACAAAACCTTCCATGTAATCGCCGTCCCTGATTTTGCCTTCTGCACCCAGGAAATCCACCACGTAGAATCCAAATTCGCTATCGACGGGATACAGCATCACTCCCGACTTGTCGAGAAAGGGTTGATTATCAAAGGGACAGGCCATGGTGCCAAGGTCACAAATAATATTGCTGTCCTGGCTAGCGGCGCCTGTTTCATTAATGGGTCCGAAGGTACTGCCGTCAAAACCTCCCATTACATCGTTGATAGAAAAAACATGAACTGGCGATTCATAGGGCAGCGCATTTCCGTAAGATACAAAAAGTACTGCCGTCGACATAGAGAGCAATGCTCTCTTGCCACGTACACGATTCATAAACATTAAACCCGCCTCCACAATCGTTTTGACTACGTTTCCAACGATCGAACCGGTTCGCTATCTCTCAAGCGACCGACATAGACGGATATGCCAGACGGTACCAACACGAACGTTGGGTCTTTTTCGGCAGGTGAATCCTATGCCTGCCCACCTTCAACGTCTTTAAGAAGTATTACGTAATGCCAAAACTAGAATGTTGGCTTTTCTGGGCTTGAGAACACAGCTAATTCGACATAAGCTGTGGTCTTAACGACCACGACATCCAGAGCAAAACAATAATGGCGCGCTACAACTCCAACAGGCACAAAAAACTGATGGACGCCTCGGAATATGCGTTGCAGGACGCCGCGAAGTCCGATCAGCCGCGTGAGTCACGCATCGCCAGCACGGTCATCGACGACTCTCAGAAGTATCGCGAGTGGGAGGTGCGCCACGCCAATCTCCTGGTTCCAATGGCAGAACAAAATGCCGGGAAGTACCAGATTCTCGCGCTGCGCAAGGCCAACATGCAGCTCGTGCATCGGCGCGCTTTTTTCAATTACCTGCAGACACACCCGGTCAGTAGCGAGCAACGAGAGCAGCTGTTTCGCTTGTTTCACTCAACCATGGACCTTAATGACGCCATTCTTGTGGAACATCGCCAGTACATGTTCGCTTTTTCTAGCGGTATTTCGACGCACCACATCGTTGATGTAATGCACAACGAAACAAGTACTCGCCTGGTGCAGCAGTATGAGAATACCTTTGCCCGCTACTTCGAAATGAAGTGCTTCATTGCCATTGCGGGTAGCAGCAGTACGCGCGAATTGGTGAGCGCATCGCTGCGCGACGCCCAGGGCAATCTTCTTCGGCTGCGCCGTCGTATGGAGACGGAGCTACCCCGCGAGCGGCTCGGTGACTTCGAGCAGCAGGAGTTGCTTGCCAGGAGCGGTCGCTACAAAATACAGAACTACCTCAAGGTCTAATTCAAGGAAGCCACGCTGCTGTGAGTTTCCTGACCCTCGCCGTGATGCTGACCCTAATTACGCCGGATGAAAACATACCGACCCATCGATTGCAGCGCCTATGATTTTCTGGAAATAGCCTGTATGGATCGCTACAACGTCGAATTACGGCTGGAGAGTGAGACGATGTCAGGCGTAGCGGCAGGCCTCGAGGCTCGCGACGGTCAGGAGTTCCTGATAATCACGACGTCCGCCGGCGATGAGTCGATTCGTGTCGATCGAATCCGGCGCATGACGGTTCTGACGCGCCCGGCGCGTTTCGAGGTCCACGAATTTGACTGAACAAAGGCTTCGACCGAGTAAGGCTAAGGGGCCCTGTCGGCTTACACCAGCCAGCCAAAAATGCCGCCAGTAAGAACCGCGTAAATCAACGCATCGAAAAACGTGAGTAGCGTCGACGACCACCTCCGGCCGAACCAGATACTCTCCTGGATGTAGGCCATGCCATACGCAATAAAAGCGACCGTGCCGCTGATCCTGAAAACTGCGAGATAATCGGCATCCGCCGGCAAAGTGCGACTAACCATGTACGCACAAACAATGGCAACAACCAGGTTGTACGCAAACATCATGACAAGCTTGCCGCCCATCTTCGGCAACCCGGAGGGCACTACGGTGATGAATGCCGTCGGCCCGTCGACAAATTTCTGCTGCACTTCGGGCTTCTTGAAATCCGCCTGATCGCATACGTTTGGAATCGTATACATACCGGCCGGACAGCCTTTGAGCGCAGCCCTGACGGCCTCTTCGTCCGCTGTCTTGTGCCATTCCTTCTTATGCCATGGCATCGCCATCCAGATCGCGGCACCGGCTACATAAACGACGACCGCCGACACCAGAATTGGCAGCCACAAAGATATGATCGTCATAACAACCCCCTTCTCTTTTTTTCTTTATGTATAGCAGATACGCGTCGGTTATGCTGGCAGCATGCTAGTTAGGTACCTGCCACTGATCGCCGGAATCGCCCCTGTACTCGGCGTTCCGCTTGCGTACTGGCTGGGTATCGAGAGCGGCATACTGCCCAGTTGCGTGCCGTTCCTGGAAGGCTGTGTGTCTGTCAGTGCCACCGGTCGCTACTTGCCCGGAAGCCTGCTATTTCAGGCCGTCATGCTGCCGCAGGTGGCAATACTGGTATTTCTATGGAGCTTCGCCGCAGGATGGCTGCGCAGGCTTGCTCCTGAGACCAAGGCGCCGGATGCGATAGTTTTTGCCGGCACCCTTGGCGCTCTGGCATTGATCCTGTACGTGACATTTCTGGGCACTACAGGTCCGTTTTACGAGTTCATGCGCCGCTTCGGTATCTATTTCTATTTCCTTGGCACCGCGACGGCGCAGCTTACCCTGGCCCTCTCCCTGCTCCGGCACACGAATAATGAGACCACCCCGCATCTGCGACGAATTGCGGCAGCAATGTTGTGGTTGTGCGGCTTACCGTTCGCCCTCGGTATTCTCAATCTGGTACTAAAATCGATACTCGATGACGCGGACATGGCGGAGAATCGCATTGAGTGGATTGCGGCTCTGTTCATGCAGGCTTACTTTGTCGTGCTTTACCTGGCCTGGCGTGTAACCGGTTTCTCCGTCACCGTGCGAACGTCTAATCAAGGTGCGGATTAGAGAAACGCTCATCCGACAAGACCGTTGCATCGGTCAGGGATTCCAGGAATGCGACGAGGTCCCTGCTCTGCTCATCCGAGAGCTCGAAGCCAGTTACAAACTCAGACTTGTACGGGCTAAGCCGTCCGTCACCTGCATACTCACCCTGTTCTATGAGGCGTCCGCCTCTTGAGTAATGTGAGATCGCATCGCCGAGAGTAGCGACGCTGCCGTCGTGCATGTAAGGCGCGGTGACCGCGATATTTCGCAACGAGGGAGCCTTGAATCGACCCATGTCGCGACGCTCGCCTGTCATATCGAATAGACCGGTGTTGTCCTCAGGGTAAGCACCCTCGCCGCCCACATTGTAAAGGCCGGTGTTGTGAAAACCGACGGGATCAACACGTGTGTTTGCGTGCGTAGTGCTGTCTGAAAAATTGAAGCCCCCGTGACAATGGAAGCACTCGAGTTTTTCAGAAAAGAACAGATCCATGCCGCGCATGGCCGCCTCGCCAAGAGCGTCGTCGTCCCCTGCCATGTAACGATCATAGGGCGTGTCAAAGCTGACAATACTGCGAACGAATGCGGAAATCGCGCGAACACCATTGAGCAGCGAATAGGGATTCTCATCGCCTGAAAAGGCCGCCCTGGTTAACGCGGCATAGCTGGGGTCACTCTCCAGTAAGACTGCAAATTCATCGGCGTGGTTTCCGAAACCCATTTCAATCGGACTGTCACCGAGTAGCGGCGTTAAAGCCTGGTCTTCCAGGCGATCCAGTAGCGGGTTTGCCCATGTCAGTCGACTCGCGTACGCGACATTAACGAGACTCATCGAAGCACGAGGGTGAACCTCGCCAGTGGAACCGATCGAGCGCGCCTTGCCATCGGTAAACGCCAGGGCCTGGATATGGCAACTCGCGCAGGACATGCTGCCATTGCCAGACAGGCGTGTGTCATAGAACAACCATCGGCCAAGCTGCACCTTTGTCGCTGACATCGGATTATCCGCAGGAACCAATGGCGCTGGAACGTCAGCCGGGAGGCGCCATTCGTAGGCGGGTTCGCGTTGCAGCCACCAGAACACCATTGCGAGGACGGCGGCGACACCGCAAGCCAGGAGTACGTTTCTCATCGATAGGTCGAAAATACGTTCTGTCGCCCTTTTGTTGTGCCGGTCTCAAAGTCTATTCCCAGTGCGGCGAACGGGGCAACGCAGGCAGACTCTGCAGGTCCTGACGAGCAATCACCGGGTAGGCCGTCATCGAAGTTCACACCATCAAACAGCGCCTTCAGATCGATAGCGATTGAATCGCTGTTAGGTGAAAAGTCGTGGAGTTCAACGGTAACGCGATTCGGAAAGCGGCAGCCGCTGATATCCCTGACGGTCCCCTGGCAGCCGGCGCTACCCATATGCATCCAGAAACCATCGTCTTGCGTCCTGACGCCCGCGCGCAGGAATTTGTAGCCGGAGCGCCAGTGCCAGTGCATGGCCGGATCGTCTAACGGTGCCTCGGCAATCAGGGGGTTGGCATGGTTACGTTCAAAAGGCACGCCGACGGTGAATCTTAGCCCCTTGTATTCACCTGGCGGCACGCCGCCGACCAGGTACGCGAACAACCCTGGCGTGCCGTCCCGACAGGCATCCTGCCCATTCTCGAGGTCGATCAGCGCCAGATCCGGCTGCTGCCAGGGAATGTCAGTGTGCAATTGCAGGTCGTGGGCAATACCAGCCGCGTCAAGCAGCTGCAGGGAGGAAACATATAGCCGCAGATCACTCAGAGCGATCCCTTCGTCGGCGCAGGCGATCGGACTGCCATTCCAGGTCGCGACGAATGGCACCTTGACCCCAAGGTAGGGTTTTGAGCAGGCGCTCGACAGAAGCAGAACCAGCCCAGCCAATACCAGGCACGGGCGAGCTGTTACAGCGTTGGAAAAAATCAGGTAGTGGCCCCACTCACTTCGGCTTGTTCGCCGTCAGGGTCATCTTCGTCGGGCACAAACTTGTAGTCAAGCACGCCAGTGGCGAGAAGGTCCTGTGAGGCCTGCGCTACTGACAGTTCCGTCTCGACCTCCCTGATCTTGGCTTCCGCATGCACATTTTCAGTAGCACGCTCAGTCAGTTCAGAGCGCAGTTCCCGCGTCTTCATGACCGACTCTTTCAGATCTCTGGATACACGATCAAGCTTGGACTGCTGCTCGCTAATCACATTATCGCGACGCTCGATGCCGATCGTCGTTTCCTTAAGCTCTTCATCAAGGCCTTCGAGTTCTTCCTGAGCCTTGGTTGCCGCGCTTTGGGATACGCGAAGTTCGGCTTCGAGGGACCGGATACGGTCGTCTCGAGGATCGCGTTTCTTGCTCCGATTGCCAGACGTAATAGAGGAAACAACGGTCGCCAGCAGCAGGCCCAGCAAGAACGCTGCCGCTATCATTACGAGATTCTCGGGGAGTTCGACAAACATTAGGCTATGATTATTTGGATTTACTTTTCATAACAGGACCGGGTTCTCAATACTGACACCGGCGGGCAGCTTACAAGTTCAGTGGTTTGCCGCCAATACGCCAGAAAAACCGACTATAAACCCGTTATATACCAATATCTTACGGGCGTTTATTAACTCTATTTTTAATATCTGCCAGGCACGCAGCGAATTAACGTCTGCACCAGAAGGCCGCCGTTTGTGCCTTGAGAAAGTCCTCGGCGGCAGCCCCCTTCAGCATTGCCAGGGTACTGACTGTACCTGCCTCTACGCAGGTATCGGCCACAATCGTAATCGATCTGGGTGCGTCAGGTACAGGCCAACCGGTCGTCGGGTCCAGAATGTGACTGTAACGTCTGCCGTCCTTGAGCAGGAATCGTCGAGCGTCGCCGCTGGTGGCAAGTGCGCCTTGCTTGAGGTTGACGATCCGGTCAGCTTCCGCAGCACTGTCACCTTCGATCGCCACTTTCCAGTGTCGTCGGCGATGAGGTGCTTCCGTGGCGACCAGGTCGCCGCCGAAATTGACCAGGCAGGGATCGCCCCCCTCCTCCCGAATCAGGGCCGCGCAGCGGTCAACCGCGTATTCCTTGCCGATTCCACCGAGATCTATTTCCATGCCTGCCGGCATCTGCATATACGGTCGTTGCCAACTGACCCGGTGCCACCCGACCAGCTGCATCACCGCCTCGACCTCAGAGACGCCTGGAATGCAGTCGCTACCGTCGAAACGCCAAACACGTCGCAGTACGCCCGAGGTGATATCGAATCGATGCTCGCTGAGGTCGTAAAGTGTTACCGCGAAATCCAGCAGATCCGCGGTTTCCTCGTCAACTTCGATAGCCTTACCGCTTGCGGCGTTAATCCGGGCGACGATATTGCCCTCGAGGTAGCGGCTGAATTTCTCCTCGATACGCCAGGCCTCGGCCGCGACGCGTTCTGTAAGCCTGAGAGCATCCGCTCTTTTCGGCGCCTCACAAACCAGCTCGCAAGGGCTCCCCATGGCCTGAAATCGGCCATGCCAGGCATCTTCGGCCAGTTCCAGGCGGATATCATCCGCCTGCCTGGGACCCCTAGAAGCGATAACCGAACTGCACGATTACGGCGTTCAGGTCCGGGTAATTATCCCGCGACGCCTGGTTGCCGATAATCTGGCTGCCAGGCACCGTGCCCGTCTGACGATAGGCCTCGACACGCAGACTCATCTCATTGTCGTTGCGCGTTCGCCAGCCATACTTCACGCCTGCCGTAATAGCGTCGAAATTGCCGAGACGATAATCCGCCGATGCGAAGCTCGGTAGCGGCTGCGCATCCGAAATACTCAGCTGATAGAACTCAGCCTCAGTCTGCGTGTAGAAACGCAGGTGTGGCTCAATATAGCTGTCCGTACCGAACGGGATCCGGTATCGCAGGTCGACCGTGTGAGAGTCAATATCCCAGTCATCCGTCATGTAGCGATAGGACGCGTCGAGTACCTTGCCGTTCATGTAGTACTTTGCCTGGCCGTAGAGGCTGTGCTTGGTGCGCTCATCCGGTCGGTTCTCGAACAGGTATTGGTGAGAAGGCCCTTCAACGCCGGGCGTCAACGTTCGCAGCAGCGTATCGCCTGTGGTGCCATCGACCAGGCTCAACACCTTGTACGGATCCGTAAGGTAGCCGTCCGACATACTGTACGAGTAGTTCGCCTGCACGACGAGGTTTCGCGATTATTACCTGTGTCACGCCGAAAACCACGTCCAGCACGTCCTTGTCCTGGTCGCCCAACCTGTTGCTGGTATCGCCAACATCAAGCATCGGCGTTAGCGGCGTCGGTGCGCCGCCGACCGGATCCAGGGAATCCATTGACAGTGCAATGCCCGCCGACAGGGTGGTATTTCGCTGGTTGAAGTCACGGGCGTACTTGGCGTTTACCCCGAGGTGCATGTAATCGTATTCCTTGGAAGCACTGGCGCCAACATTGATCAGGCTGGTCTCGCCGATCGGCTGTTGCCAGCCGCCGCTGATTGCCACTCGCGTGTCCTTGAACGTGTCATCGAGCGGCAATACACCGCCTGGAACGGTATAAGCGGCATTGCCGGATGGGCGCGTGAAGGTCTGCGGCACGTCCTGACGAATCGCGCCACTCGGCGTGGCACCGGTCAGACCGTCAACCGTCAGGCTCAGGGTCAGGAAGCGGTCATCAACGAACATGCGTCGTGCAATAGCACTGACGCTGAAATCTTTAACCCGGTCGCCGTCCTCCCCGTAATACAGCAGAGAGGTATTGAAGTCCCAGTCCGGTTCTTCCTGCGCAACCGCGGGTTGCACAACGCCGGAACCCAACAAGGTGCATGTTGCCGTGGCGAGCGCCGCTGAAATCGATCGATTGTCTTGTTTGCTCATTCGTATGCCCTCAGTTACAGCCGCAGCCGCCGCCGCCAAATCCACGCCCGCCGCTGGACGCCTCTTTACTGAAATAGATGTGGTCATCCGTCGCAGCCTCGAGTTCGTCGGTGGTCAGCTGCATCTCAGCCTTTGCCAGTACATCGCGCTCCCAGGGCTCAACACCCATCGAAGAGCATCCGGTAGCAATGAGCAGCGTCGTTGCTGCGATGACAATCGTCTTGTTCATTTAGATATCTCCTGCTGGAGGGCAGCGACTATTGCCGCTTCGTATTCGTCCTGTCGCTTCACTTTAAAACCAAGGTGCTGGGCTGCCAGCTGACCGTCGCGACCAATGACAAACGAACTCGGCATGCCTCGAACGCCATAAGCCTTGGCCAGCACACCGTTTGCGTCGTAGCTAATTCGGAACTGGGCGGGGTATTTGTCGAGGAACGCAGCCGCATCGTCCTGGTCCTGATCGACGTTGACGCCGATAATGACCAGATCGTCCTGGGCATATTTCTTGTGCATCTCGTTCAGCCAGGGGAAGGAGCGCCGACACGGCACACACCAGGACGCCCAGAAGTCGAGAACCACGACTTTGCCCTCGTAGTTGGCAAGATCCAGTGTCTCGCCGGGCGCTGCCGCAGACTCCGCAAGCGGCGACATCAGCATCATCCACGCCAGCAAAATTGCGCCCAAAATTGGCAGTTTTTTCATTTCCAGCCTCCCTGCTTTCCGTTGAGGTCCATACTATTGCATTGCGTTAGAGGCCCGTCAGGCAGAAATCCTTCGCAAGAATTGCAGAGCCTGGTCAGGAAAATCGGTAAACAGGCCGTCAATGGCCAGATCGTGGATGAAATAAGCCAGTAAATCGTCAAAGGATGCGAAACCGGGTGGCAGCTCGTCGGTCCGAAAAGTATAGGGATGCACGGCCAGACCCACCTGATGCGCGCGTTGCACCAGCCCGGACGGCGTCAACTTGCCATCACGTTTTCGCAGACGGTAGGCGCGTCTGAGCCACGGCCCAATGCCATCGACCGTCTTCGCCAGCCGCTGCAGTCCCTTCTGCGTGCGCAGCGCCGCATATTTCGTAGGCGATTCGGCCCAGCCATCCTCGGCGATAAGCTGTACCAGCTTCATCCGGCAGCCCAGCTCGTGGCGGATGCGGCGCAATTCAGAGGCGTCGAAGCATTGCACGTAGACCGGATCTGAGTGCTTGTTGTAGCCGTAGTCGGCCAAGGTACGGAGAAATTCCAGGGTGATGTCGAATCCCTCGCTGCGGTGCCATTGCGGTCGCTTGATTTCAGGGTAGATTCCGACCATCCGATCGTTTGCCGAAATCAGGGAACGTACGAATTCGAGCTCCTCGGCGAAGGTCTGGACTCGAAACACCTCGTCCGTATCCTTGAATCTGCCCGGGTACACCGGTAAGCCACCGGGACCAACTCGCTCGCAGACGTTGAGCGTCTTGATCTCGGCCAGGTCAAAGTCCCGAACATAGTAGCGTCCATCAGCACGCTGTCGGCCCGGATAGCAGGTAGCGACATTGGTAACGCGATCGAGGTGGATATCGTGCAGAACGACCAGGGCGTCATCCCGTGTCGCTACGACATCCTGCTCAAGATAGTCGGCCCCCATGGCATAGGCGAGCGCCTTGGCGGGCAAAGTGTGCTCCGGCAGGTAGCCCGAGGCGCCGCGATGGGCAATGACGACTGGCCTCATAATCTAAACAACATTAAATATCAGTCATAAATAGTTGTTTTTTAGACTTATTCAATAGGTCCATCAGCGTCAAAGCCAGGGAAATCCAGCACCTCCCAGCGGGACGTGTCTTCGCCCCGAGCCTGGCGCCGCAACGCATCCGCCATCTCACGGTCGTTCCAGTCGATCAGTTCCTTGCAGCGCTTGAGCACCTCTTCAGGCGTTTCCGCTACGCCGCCGAAGGGCTTTATCGCGATCATCTTTTTGTCATTGGCGTCGGCGACATCCATCATGAAACGAACCAGGTCCGTCTTTTCGTCATACAGGCCCGGCAGTACAAACACGGCCTCGCACTGCTTGATTTGCGCAATGAGCTCGTCTTTGATCGCCTGTACTCCGCCCGACAGCGGGATGTTCTCAGGTTTGCTGACGTTGATGTAGTAGAAGCGATCCAGGCTTTCGAGAAACTCGAATACGCGCAAGTAGTCATCGTTTTCTTCAAACGTGTGGGTAGCGAATACCCGAATCGGGTTATTTTCTGACACCGTGCACTCCGTTTTAGCGGCCCCTTTCCCGTAGTTTAGCCAATTCGACGCCTCCCCGCGAAATCCTTGTCACAGATTGATCTCAGTGGTTTCCATGCCATGGGGCTTTCGGTATCGTAGCGCCGCATGAGGCTTCTTTTATATAACATCCGATACGCGGTTGGCGGTGGCGCGAGCATGCATATGCCCCTGCCCGGCGCGGGCTACGTTCTGGGAAACCAGACGGTGCTGCCGGAGATTGCGAAGTTCATCAAATCAGTCGATCCTGACGTTGTCGGCCTGATCGAAGTCGATACGGGCTCCATCCGCAGCCGCAATGTCAATCAAGCCGAGAAACTCGCCGCCGACCTTGGCATGAACGCGTCCTACGAGACCAAGTACGGCCAGAAGTCTTTTAATCAGCTGCTGCCAATCGTGCGCATGCAGGGAAACGCTTTTATGGCTGCGCCGCGAGTTCACGGCGAGACCTTTCATTACTTCGACACCGGTATCAAGCGCCTTATCATAGAGCTCGAGATGAAGGACTATGCAATCTTCCTCGTGCACCTTTCGCTCAAGTATCGGCATCGCCATTTGCAGCTGCGCCACCTGTATGACTTGATCCAGGCAACCAGCAAGCCAGTGCTGGTAGCCGGTGATTTCAACACCTTCTGGGGTGAAAACGAAATCTACCTGTTCATGAAAGCGGCAGGCCTGCGTTCAGCGAACACAGAAAGCCAACCAACGTATCCGAGCCGTGCACCACGCAAGGAACTGGATTTCATCCTTTACCAGGATGGCCTCCAGGTAACATCGTTTGAAATCCCGGATGTCAAACTGTCAGACCATATGCCATTGGTCTGTGACTTTGAACTCGCCTGACAAGAGCAATCTGAAAATGAACCAACATTGGAAAACGAACACTGACGACGACGGAATCTTCTGGTTGTGCATTGACAAGGCCGACGCAAGTGCAAATGTGCTTTCGTCAGAGGTCATGCTCGAACTCGATGACATCCTGAAGCAGCTCGAGGCGAAGCCGCCTCGTGGACTTGTCGTGCATTCGGGCAAATCAGGTAGCTTTGTCATGGGTGCCGACATCAAGGAATTCGTTGGCATCGAATCAGAGCAGCTGGCCTATGAACTCGTCTCACAGGGCCAGCAGTTATTCAATCGTATCGAAAATCTCAAGTGCCCAAGCGTCGCGGTAATCAACGGTGTCTGCCTTGGCGGCGGCCTGGAGCTTGCGATGGCTTGCGATTACCGGATTTCGCTGGAATCCGATCAGCGCATCCTGGGTCTTCCGGAGGTGAAGCTCGGCCTGCATCCGGGATTTGGTGGCACCGTTCGTGCCATCCAGATTTGCGGCGTCCGGGCTGGCATGCCTTTGATGCTGACCGGTAACCCGATCACGCCATCCAAGGGACGCCGAATCGGGCTGATAGATAAGATCGTTGCTGATGATGACTGGCGCAGCGCCGCGGCTAACCTGATTCAGGCAGCTAAACCAAAGCAACGTGCGCCGCTGGTCGATCGCCTGATGAACCTCAAAGTGGCGAGGTCATTCGTTCGCAACATGTTGCTGAAGCAGGTTCGCAGCAAGGCTCGCAAGGAACATTACCCTGCCCCTTACGCAATGATCGACATCTGGGCATCCGATGGAGCGTCGACAAAGAGCGGCTATGAGGCGGAGGCACGAAGCTTCGCCAGCCTGATGTGCAGCAGCAGTTCACGCAATCTTGTGCGCGTATTCTTCCTGCAAAGCCGCCTGAAGGGACAAGGTAGCAAGACCGAAACGAAGATCCGGCATGTTCATGTTGTTGGAGCCGGGGTCATGGGTGGCGATATCGCCGCCTGGTGTGCGCTGCGCGGGCACACCGTAACCTTGCAGGATCGGGAGCAAAAATATATCGATCCGGCACTTGCGCGGGCCAGGAAACTGTTCGAAAAACGCGTTCGCAATGCGGACGAACGAACAAAGACGGAGCAGCGATTGCGCGCCGACGTGAACGGTGACGGCGCGGCCGACGCCGACCTGATCATCGAGGCCATCTATGAAAACCTCGAAGCAAAGCAGGAGCTGTACAAAGTGCTGCAAGCGAAGATGAAACCCGGCGCCCTGCTTGCCAGTAACACCTCCAGTATTCGGCTGGAGGAACTGCGCACAGTGCTTGATGAGCCGCGGCGTTTCATCGGACTGCACTTCTTTAACCCTGTGGCAATGTTGCCGCTGGTCGAGGTCATACGGTGTGAAGACACCGATCAGGAAGCAATGGACATCGGCTTCGCATTCACCAAGGGCATCGGCAAATTGCCGCTGGAGTGCGCCAGTTCGCCAGGGTTTGTGGTCAATCGTATCCTCGCCCCTTACATGGCGGAGGCGATGCATCTGCACGAGGATGGTGTGCCGCTGGTGGAGATTGATCGGGCGGCGGAGGCCTTCGGCATGCCGATGGGACCTGTCGAACTGGTCGACAGCGTCGGGCTCGACGTTGCGCTGCATGTTTCGAAAGTGCTGGGTGCTGCCATGAATCGTCCGATCCCGGCACACCTCTCGAAGATGGTGGACGAAGGCTTGATAGGCAGGAAATCCGGTCAGGGCTTTTATCGCTGGGAGGATGGCAAGGCCATCAAACCGGCGGCAGATAACGCAAATATTCCGGACGATATCCAGGACAGGCTGATCCTGCCGATGGTCAACGAAGCAGTGGCTTGCCTGCATGAAGGAGTCGTCAAAGAGGCCGATCTCCTGGACGCCGGCGTCATCTTCGGGACAGGATTCGCTCCATTTCGCGGTGGCCCACTGAACTACGCGCGGGAACGAGGCAAAGCAGAGGTGCTCTCGGCGCTCAAGAGGCTTGCTGATCGCCACGGCGACCGATTTAAGCCGCATGCAGGCTGGTCAGAGCTGTAACGGTTGTGACCTGAGCCCCATATTGGATAATAAACTGTGCGGTGATTCACGATGCGCTATTTAACGGGTACCGGAAGTCGTTGAATTAAAGGTAGAATGCCGCCTGCAAAGCAAGAACCACAACGAAGAGCGAATGGCGATTTATTTCTGGACACACAATGGCAGCTGAGCAGGTAAGCACTGAAATGCTCAGGCGGTTTTCTCCGCTGGATGGTCTCAAACGGGACAATCTCGCGGCGCTCGCCCGTAAGGTGCAGATTCGGGAGCTATCGCCCGGACAAATGCTCTTCAAAGAGGGTGACACCGAAAAACGCACGATTTATGTGGTTTCCGGTACGCTCGAGCTGGTCGATCAGGCCAAAGTCGTCGGCAAAATCGATGGCGGCACCGAGTTTGCCCGCAATCCTGTCGCACCGGTCTTCCCGCGCCGCATCTCCGCTCGTGCCCGTGATCGAGTGCAGTTCTTGTCGATCGACAGCGATCTGCTTGACGTCATGCTTACCTGGGACCAGACCGGCACCTACGAGGTTTCGGAACTGGCCGGTCGGTCTGATGAGGGCAATGAAGACTGGATGACGATGTTGCTGCAGACCAAGGCGTTCCACAAGATTCCGCCTGCCAATATCCAGGCGATCTTCATGCGCATGCAGCAGATCAACTATAAGTCCGGTGATGTCATCCTGAAACAAGGTGCCGAAGGCGACTACTTTTATGTACTGATCCGCGGCAATGCGCTGGTGACCCGCGAAACGCCGCTCAGTAAGGAAGGGATTAAACTCGCGGAGCTGCACGTAGGTGACACATTTGGCGAGGAAGCTTTGATATCCGAAGCCAAGCGCAACGCCACGGTGACGATGCAGACGGACGGATCGGTGATGCGCCTCGGCAAAGAGGACTTCAAGAAGTTATTGAACGAGCCGATGCTGGACTGGGTTTCCAAGGAACAGGCACAGGAGATTGTGCAGTCCGGCGGCCAGTGGCTCGACGTGAGGTTGCCCAGCGAATTTGAAAATCAGCGCCTTGATGGTGCCATCAACATCCCGCTGTATTTCATACGCCTCAAGATATCGACGCTGGACCCTGAGAAGAAATACATCGTTTGTTGCGATACCGGACGCCGTAGCTCGGCCGGAGCCTATATTCTCAGTGAGCGCGGCTACAAAGCCTACGTATTGCGCGACGGCATCAACACAGAGCAGGGCTAGCGGGATTCAGCCCAGCCGGGATTACATCGTGTGGGTAGGTTTGTCGCCGCCGAGTGCGCCTGCCAGGTAGGTTTCGATTTTCTTCTGCGTGTTTCCCTGGTCCTGGTCGCTGAACTGCACGCCTATGCCCGCCGTCCGCTTGCCTTGAGCGCCTTTCGGCGTCATCCAGATCACCGTTCCTGCGACCGGTATTTTCTCCTCCTCGCCCATCAGGTTCAGCAGCATGAATACCTCATCGCCAAGCTTGTAGGAGCTACTGGTAGGAATAAACAGCCCGCCATTGATTACGTAGGGCATGTACGCGAGATACAGCGCACTCTTGTCCTTAATGGTGAGTGTTAGCAGTCCTGGTTTGCTCATTACTTGCCCTTTTTGCCCGGTTGGCGACGTTTATTGCAATTGGTCTAGCGGCTCGCCAGCATCAGGTTCATGCCGTCGTTTGGTTCTTCGGGCCCGCAGTCCTTAAGCCCGCCAGCCCAATCGATCAAGAGGCCCTCAAAAGTCAGCTGGACGTTATAGGAACCGCCAGGCTGACCACGTAGCCGATTTATTATGTCTAAATAGCAGAACAGATTTCGCCTGTCCATGCGCCGTAGCACAGAATCGTCGATTACCAGACCCTGGGCCTTGTCACGACCCGCAGATTGCGCGACAGCCATCAGATTGACCTGTTGAGCCAACCAGTTCAGAACGAACGCAGGGTCGAGCTTCGAGCAGCGCGCAGCGACGGCAACCGGTGAGCTCTCGCCTCGCCCAACTGCGTTGAAATCGCGCGCCATCGCCGCGCTGGTTTCGAGATTGTCTAAGGCCGCGATCGCGCCTATCGGCGCGCCTCCGGCGGATCGCAAGGCTTCTGTCCAGGCGCTGCCTGGATGCAGTCGATTGAGCCACTCCAGCGCCGCCGCTTCGGCTGGCTGCGTAAATTCGATGCGTTGGCATCGACTAAAGATGGTCGCCGGTAGCCGGCCCACCCGATCGGCAATCAGGATAAGCAGCGCATCACCAGGGGGTTCTTCAAGCGTCTTGAGCAGGCTGTTGGCGGCGCTGTCGGTCATGGCGTTGGCCGGTTCGACTACCGCTACCTTGCCGTCGCCGGCATAGCTGGTCAGGCCAAGATCGCTGACGAGGCGGCGAATCTGGTCGATACCGATGGCCTGCTTGTCCTCCAGCGGGGATATCCAGCGAAGATCCGGGTGCTCCAGGATTTCGACCGGATGGCTCGGTAGTTGCCCGCATTGCGCCGGCTCCAGGGCCAGTCGGGCGATCCAGGCTGCGGCGGCCCGCTTGCCCACACCTGCCGGGCCCAGCAACAGGATCGCGTGAGGCTGACGCCCTTGGGCGATTCGATCGCGCCAATTTCTTGCAAATTCAGATTGCCAGGATAATTCCATAAAACAATTACTTATATTATTTTATTAAGGTTAATTATTAACTAAGAGCTGATCGACGAGCAGGCGAATCTCTGCAGCCACCGCATCGCGGCTCTGCGTGGTATCCAGAACGACGAAGCGCTCGGGCTCCGTCAACGCAAGTTGCAGATAGCACTCCCGAACACGTTGGAAAAAGTCATGTCGCTCCTGTTCGAAACGGTCGCGCACGCCCCGCTCGTCTGCCCGCTGCATGCCGATCTCGACCGGGGCATCCAGCAATATCGTCAGATCGGGCCAGGTATCGCCATGAACCCAGTCGGCAAGCCGATCAATGGTGTCCATCGGGATTCCACGACCGCCCCCCTGATAGGCGCGACTGGAGTCTGTAAATCGGTCACTAACGACCCAGGTACCCGCCTCCAGGGCAGGCAAAATCACGTTGTTGACGTTGAGGGATCGCGCCGCGAACAGCAGCAGCAGCTCGGCGACCTCGGGAATAGGCTCGTCGTTGCGATCCTTCAGCATGTCGCGGATCTCTTCGGCGAGCGGTGTGCCGCCCGGCTCACGGGTCGTCAGTACCTGGTGCCCGGCAGTCTCGATGTGCTTCACCAGGACCGCCATGTTTGTCGACTTGCCGACGCCTTCGATCCCTTCAATGCTTATGAACTTGCCGCGCTCCACATCACCCTCCCTGTCAACGGCGCTTACGCAGTTGCTTCAGATATTCTGCAACGGCCGCATCATGTTCCGCTTTAGTCGCCGAAAAGCGATGACCTCCATCGCCGAGTCCGGTTGCAACGAAGTACAGCTCGTTTCCCGTCGCCGGATTGAGCGCCGCATGAATGGCTGCTCGCCCGGGCATCGCTATGGGCGTCGGTGGCAGTCCACTCCGAGTGTACGTGTTGTAGGGCGTATCGGTACGTAAGTTTTTCCGCGTTAAGTTGCCATTGAAGCCGGCCCCAATACCGTAGATGACCGTTGGATCCGTCTGCAGACGCATGCCAATTTGCATCCGGCGCGAAAACACACCCGCAATGCGTTGTCGTTCGTCTGCGCGCCCTGTCTCCTTCTCGACGATGGAGCCGAGAATCAACGCTTCATACGGCGACTTCAGCGGCGTTGCCGAATCCCGATCGCTCCATTCAACGGCCAGGACCTTCTGCATGAGCGTATAGGCCTGGGCCAACAGCTGACGGTCGGTGGTATCGCGCGCGAACCGATAGGTCTCAGGCAAAAACAGCCCTTCCGGATGCATTACGTCAGCGCCAAGCTCGGTGAGCAATCCCGGCCAGTCTTCGTCCGTCATCGTCGCCTGGATCGCCTCATCAGCATGAAGTGCCGCAAGAAGATCGCGATGGTTCCAGCCCTCAATAATCGTGAAAGAAAACAATCTCACCGCGCCACTGGTAAATTGTTCCAGCATCGACGCAGGGGTCGCTCCCGGTAACAACAGGTAGTGGCCGGCCTGCACCTGGCTTGCCGCACCGCTCCAGCGCGCGTAAAGCCGAAACCAGCGATCATTCTCAATGATGCCCTGTTTAACGAGTTTACCGGCGACAGCCGAGAATGAGCTGCCGTTGGGAATTTCGAAGTCCAGGCCGTTATCGGGAACCGATGCTTCGCTCGACATGAAGCGATCGACCTGAATTGCGATCGTGCCGAGACCCGCCGCCAGCACCAGCGCCAGGATCAGCAAAATGGCCGGCACGCGCTTCATTGTGTGCACTCTACGATGCCGCTACTCGCCAGCGCCCTCATGACGGAGCGCGTCCTCGTATGTGCATGCCACACCTTATCGCCGCAACGCCGCACCGGCAGAATTCCGAACTGACTGTTGCAGATAAATACTTCATCGCTGTGCATAAGCTCCGACTCGCTGATATCCCGAATCATCACGGTATCGCCGGTTTGACGCAGAGTCTCGATCGTATGACGCCGCATTACGCCGGCAACGCCGCAACGATCGAGAGACGGTGTGGCAATGGTGTTAGCGGTGACAATGAACACGTTGCTCATGGTACCGCAGATAACGCGACCATCTGCGTCCAGCGTAAACCCCTCGAACGCTTCACCGGGCGCAATTTCAAGTCGGGCGAGTACTTGTTCAAGTCGATTCAGTGTTTTGCAGCCGGCAGTTGCCGAGAACATCGCAAGGCGAGTATCGCACAGCATTGTATCGACGCCCTCGCGATAATGTTCCGCCGCAAGTGCCTGCGACGAGAATACGCCCACAAATTCGGTGCCTGAAGTTGCTGCGCTACGCGCATAACCGCGCGCAGAAATTCCGGCACTCAGTATGATCTTGGCCGTACAGTGTGACCGGTCTGCGTCGCTGGCCCGAATGGCGAGGTCCAACGAAGCTCGCAGCGCCTCATCGGCTGGTTTAAGCAGGCGCAGTTTTTCACAGCCGAGCTGCAGGCGTTCGAGATGATAATTCCAGAGTCTCGGCCGACCATCACGGATTGCCACCGTCTCAAACAGCCCGTCACCATACTGAAAGGCGCGATCGTCGATCGAAACCTCGCTCAGTGATTCACCGTTGCGAAACCACTGACTCATCGCTCCAGCGCCCTCAACATTCCCTTGGCTTTTGCACGTGTTTCTTCAAGTTCAGCACTGGCATCAGAGTCCGCAACGATACCGCAACCGGCACGAAATGTGAGTCTGTCGCCATCCTTCACCATGGTGCGAATGAGAATATTGAGATCCATGCTGCCGTCACGATTGAGGTAGCCGAAAGATCCCGTATAAGCACCGCGCGGGCCAACTTCCAGCTCGGAGATAATCTCCATACACCGAACCTTCGGGCAACCGGTAATGGTTCCGCCGGGGAATACAGCAGCGATGGCCTGCCCCGGCTTCACGTCATCGCGTATTCGGCCGCGCACGTTTGAAACTATGTGGTGAACATGCGCATAGCTTTCCAGAACCATCATCTCGTCAACTTCAACCGATCCGGCTACGCAGACTCTACCAAGGTCATTGCGCTCGAGATCAATCAGCATGACATGCTCCGCAAGCTCCTTGGGGTGTGAAAACAGTTCGGTGGACAAGGAAGCGTCCTGTTGATCGTTCTCAGAACGCGGCCGCGTACCTGCAATAGGTCGTGTTGCCGCGATGCCATTGCGCACGCTCAACAAACGCTCCGGAGATGATGAAATGATGTCCACACCGTGCCAATGGGCAATACCGGCGAAAGGTCCTGGATTCGCTTCACACAGCGACGTATAGATATCACTGCCGCACACATTGCTTGCAAGATCGGAGGACCATTCCCGGGAGAGATTTGCCTGGTAGATATCTCCAGCCGCAATATAGCGTTGCGCCTGTTGCACCGCATCAACGAATCGATTCGGCTCATCTTCGCGCACGACGTCGATCATCCGAGATGGTCGCGGTACGCATTTGTTCAGATTTGAAAGGTCCCTTTTTACAATGTCCCAATCGGCCGAGGCTTGCGCCTCCCGGACCAGGAAGCAGGCCGACTTCTCGTGGTCAAAAATCAGCGCAGCCGGGCAACGCACGGCAAATGCCACCGGCAGGACCGAGTCCTGCTGCAGCTGCAAAGCGGGTTCGATTTCGCCGGCGAGCTCATAACCGAGATACAGGAACCAGCCGCCGGAAAATGGCAGAACCGTCTCACCCCCTGCCGGAACCTGCTCGGCAACCCACTGCTGGTCCAGGGCATCAAGAAACCCTTTCGCCTCACCAGAACCACTGAGCTCACCGTTGGCGTGCAAGGCTAATTCCTCGCGAGGAAAGGCGAACAGAATATCGAAACGATCCAACGCCCCACTGCGCGTTGTACTTTGCAGAAGGAACGGGTATCGAGAGGGGTGCTCACGATGCAATAACTGCAGATCACCGGGGCCGGCGATCTCATTGATGGTTTCAATCAAGTGCGCGAAGAACCAGGCTTCCGTTGGTGCCGCCAAATCCAAATGAGTTCGATACGACGGTCCGGACCTTCGCGTCTCGTGCCTCATTCGGCACGTAGTCGAGATCGCATTCGGGGTCCTGATTTTCCAGATTCGTTGTTGGTGGAATCACCTGATCCCTGATTGCCAAAGCACAGAATATGGCTTCAACAACACCGGCAGCACCCAGCAAATGACCGGTCGTGGACTTGGTTGAGCTAACGGCCAGATTCTTTGCGGCGTCACCAAATGTCCGCTTGATGCCTACGGTTTCACCGATATCACCGGCGGGAGTTGATGTCCCATGAGCATTCACGTAGTCGACTTCACTCGCGTCGATGCCCGCATCTCGAAGCGCCGCGGTCATGCATTTTCGCGCGCCCTCGCCATCCGCGGGTGGCAACGTAATATGATAGGCGTCGCCGCTCATACCGAAACCAACCAGCTCCGCGTAGATGGTCGCCCCGCGAGCTTTTGCATGTTCCAACTCCTCGAGGACAACACATCCGGCACCGTTACTAAGAACAAATCCGTCGCGGTCAGTATCGAACGGACGACTGGCATGGGTTGGGTCATCATTGCGTGTGGACATGGCACGCGCGGAACAGAATCCACCCATGGCGAGCGGTGTCGTCGCAAATTCCGAGCCGCCAGCAAGCATAACTTCGGCATCGCCATGTTCGATGCTGCGACCAGCGAGGCCAATGCAGTGCGTTGATGTCGCGCAGGCGGTAACAATCGAAATGTTCGGGCCAGTGATGTGCTGCAGAATACTGACCTGCCCTGAGGTCATATTGATAATACTGCCCGGGATAAAGAACGGCGAAACCTTGCGAGGTCCGCCAGCCAGCATCTTATTATGGTTGTCTTCAATGTACTTGATGCCACCGATACCGGACCCCATGGCGATACCAATGGTGTGACCATTGTCGGGCGTGATCTCGAGACCCGCATCGTCAATTGCCTTTACCGCAGCAGCGAACCCGTAATGGATAAACGGATCATTCTTGCGCTGGTCTTTCTTGCTGAGGTAGTCGTCGACATCGAAGTCCTTGACGAGGCCGGCAATCCGCGTCGGGAATGCGCTGGTGTCAAAGTCTTCTATTAGGGAAATACCGGATTCGCCCTCGCAAACAGCTCGCCATGCGTCATCAAGGCGACTGCCCACCGGCGAGACAATCCCCATACCGGTTATAACGACACGTCGTTTAGTCAAGAGTCTGTCCGTCAATGAATGGCAGGGCTGCCCTTCAGAACTGGGGGGAATAAGGCGCGGGCATTGGACCCGCGCCTGTATTCTTAAGCTTCGCTTTGGCGTGCGGTTACGAAGTCGATCGCCTGTTGGACGGTCGTGATCTTCTCGGCATCCTCATCGGGGATCTCGGTCTCGAACTCCTCTTCGAGGGCCATTACCAACTCGACGGTGTCGAGCGAATCTGCGCCCAAATCATCGACGAATGAGGCATCGTTCGTTACCTCGTCTTCTTTGACGCCGAGTTGCTCGGCAACGATGCCTTTAACTTGTTCTTCGATACTACTCATAACGATTGCTTCTCCCGAGAAGACTCAAAATCAGTTGCGGTGGACCTGAAACCGCTGTTTTCCCCCGCCCGGCTAGCTCGAAAAAGCTAATCAAACGGCGCTATAGTTGGCCCGAATTCCACGCCGATTTCACTGTAAGTCCTTGATAATTCAAGGCGATCGCCGGTCGTGGGTGGCTATTGTATGTGAATCATCCATGGCAATCTACACGCCGGGGCCGTTAATTTCGGCCTGAAACTGCCGCCGGCTTTCAAGCCTAGTCCATTACCATGCCGCCGTTGACGTGCATTGTCTCACCAGTGATGTATGCACCCCCTTCAGAGGCAAGAAAAAGCACGGCGTTCGCAATATCCTCAGATGCACCAAGACGACCGAGCGGCACCTGATCCAGCATTGCGGCGCGCTGCTCATCGCTCAGGACTTTTGTCATGTCGGTGTCGATAAATCCGGGTGCGACGACGTTCACAGTAATGCCTCGCGAACCAATTTCCCGAGCCAGCGATTTCGAAAAACCAACCATGCCCGACTTGGTTGCCGCGTAGTTGGCCTGGCCCGCATTACCCATGACCGCGATCACCGAAGCGATATTGATGATGCGCCCCTTCTTCGCTTTCATCATGCCTCTGAGACAAGCCTTGCTCATTCGGAACAGACCGGTGAGATTGGTGGCGATAACGTCGTCCCACTCCTCCTGCTTCATTCGCATGAGCAGATTGTCCCGCGTGATGCCGGCATTGTTGACGAGAATCGTCGGTGTGCCCTCGTTCGCCTGAATGTCCTTGAGCGCAGCCTGCACGGAAGCATCGTCCGCAACATTCAGTACGACGCCCCGGCCGCTTTCTCCAAGGGTCTTCGAAATGCCATCGGCACCGCCCTGGCTCGTGGCCGTACCCACAACCGTAGCCCCCGCGGCAGCGAGAACTTCCGCGATGGCGGCGCCAATACCACGCGATGCGCCCGTTACCAGGGCGATCTCGCCATCAAGGGCATTTGAAGTAAACAGCTTGCTCATAAAAATTCCTTTCGCTTGGCAATAGAACTAACCGTGCAGTGCTTTCTGCAGGCTGTCGTTGTTGTCTATAAAAGCCACGGTCGTGCCCTTGGCAATGCGGCGCACGAGGCCGGCGAGTACTTTTCCAGGCCCGCATTCGACAATCGAACTTGCACCAGCCGCAACCATTGCCTCGACGGTTCGAACCCACAATACCGGACTGTAGACCTGCGCAGACAGTTTGCTGCGAATGTCAGCCGCATCCACGTAAGGAACCGCCGTCGCCGCGCTGACAACCGTAATCGCCGGCTTGCTGAACTCGGTCGCCGCCAGCGTCTCTGCAAGCGACACTCCGGCGTCGCGCATCAGGGACGAGTGGGACGGTACGCTGACAGGCAGGACGATGGCGCGCCGCGCGCCGTGTTCCTTGGCGTATTCAACGGCCTGCGCCACGGCGGTGGCGTGACCCGCAATGACCACCTGGCCCGGAGAATTGAAATTCACCGGTTCGGCGATGCCTATAGTCGAAGCCTCATCACACAAGGAGATAATGGTCTCATCGTCCAGCCCAAGAACGGCCGCCATAGCACCGATACCTACGGGTACGGCCTCCTGCATAAGCTCTGAGCGACGTTTGACGATCCGCAGTGCGTCGAGAAAGTTGACGGCCCCCGCACAGACCAGCGCCGTATATTCACCGAGGCTGTGTCCCGCCATTTGCGTCGGTGTGCTGCCACCGGCCTGCTGCCAGACGCGATACGCGGCAACTCCCGCGGTAAGCATGGCTGGCTGCGTCACGACGGTCTCCCCCAGTTGTTCCGTGGAGCCGCTTTGCACCAATTCCCAGAGGTCGTAGCCCAAAACCTGGCTGGCTTCGGCATAGGTCTCCTCTACTACCGGGTACTCGGACGCCAGATCCGCCTGCATACCTGGCGACTGGGAGCCCTGTCCTGGAAATACCATTGCGATCGTCAATTTATTCTCCATTCCCTGCAGGCCAAAGTGGCCGCAAATTATATAGGTGCGCCCGGCTGGACTCTAATCCGCAACAAAATGGCGGCCAGCGCCCCCGAAACAGCGCCGAAAAGGTGGGCGTCCACGACCACAGGGCCGCCTGCGGTCCCTTCCGACCCGGGCAAAGGGCCACTGAGCTGCTCGAACGCCAGTTTCCCGAGCAACAGCGCCGCCAGAATGAACGTCTCTGTATCGGGCTGACGGAGCTTTTCTGCCAAGCCTGCTGCGAGCAGGCCATGCAACAGGCCTGACAGACCTACGTACCAACTGAGCTCCGGTTTCAGGAGCCAGAAACCCAGGTCCATTCCAAGCAGACATGCGATAACGATTAGGAGCCATCGCGAGCCGTTAAATGACTTACCCACCAGGTACCAGACGAGACCCAGTCCTGCCGCATTCAGCGCGAAATGGGCACCGCCAAGGTGCACGAAATGCCCGGAAATAAGCCGCCACCAGTCCCCTTCGAGGATCCCGGGACGGTCGAAGCGAAGCGCGACTCTGGTCGCTTCTCCGCCAAACGCGAGGACGAGAGCCAGCAGGAACATCGAAAACGGTAACCACCAGGCCTTGATAACCGTTGCCCGCGCGTCAATTAGTTTGAGTTTGTCTAACCCCATGTTTGATATACTGACGTTTACGTTATTTGAGAGTCAATTCAGCCGCGTCGCGCTGTCGCGTGGCGCCGCATTGGAGCAGCATCAGTGAGTCATCAACTACCGACAAGACCGATCATCAGCAGACAGCAGGGTTTCACCCTAATCGAGATCATGGTCGTCGTCATTATTATCGGCATTCTTGCTGCCATCGTGGCGCCAAACGTAATTGGCCGTGTTGACGATGCTCAGATTACGAAGGCCAAGGCCGAAATCTCGAACATCGAAAATGCGCTGAAATTCTACAGGCTCGACAACTTCGCGTATCCAAGCACCGAACAAGGCATCGATGCTTTAGTGACGAAGCCAACCGACCCTAATATCCGCAACTGGAAGCCCGGTGGATACCTCGATCGCATGCCGAAAGATCCCTGGGGAAATCCCTACCAGTACCTGAACCCAGGCAACAACGGCGAAATAGATATCTACACGCTTGGGCGCGACGGCAGACCGGGTGGCGAGGGACTTGATAGCGATATCGGGAATTGGGACCCCGAGTAAACGGGCCCAGGTGCCGAAGGTCGAGTGACCCGATGCCGACGATTCGCACAACGCGTGGATTCACCCTGATTGAGATCCTGGTCGTGGTTATTATTATCGCGACGGTCTCAGGTATCGCTTTGATGTCAATCGGCCTGATTGGCGATGACCGGGAGTTGAAAACGGAGCGCCAGCGTCTAGCCTCGCTAATCGAGGTGGCGCAGGATGAGGCAACCATGCAGGGGCGCGAATTTGGGCTTGAGATGATGACATCCACCTACCGCTTCGTTGAATTCGATCCGTATGCCTCGCTATGGAGTGAGATTATCGGAGACGAGCTTTTCCGTTTGCGGCAATTGCCCGAGGGTATGGAATTCGAACTCTACGTTGAGGACAAACGGATCGTTTTAAAAGATGATCCGAAGGAGTTCGACGACCCTAATAAGGCCAGCATGTCGCTGACCGTTGAGAAATATGCACCGCATGTTTTCGTATTTTCCAGCGGCGAATCGACCGCCTATGAAATCCGAATCCGGCGGCCGCAAGATGATCAGCAGCTTGTTATGCGCGGCGACATTTTCGGCGAAATCGAGTTTGTGAGCGAGGACGATTAGGCGATGATACTGCGCGCCAAGAATGACGGTTTCACGCTGGTCGAAGTGATGGTTGCTCTAACGATCGTTGCATTTTCACTCACTGCAATTGCCGCCAGCATGAATCAGATGATCGACGCAGCCAACGCGATGCGTGAGCGAACGTATGCGAGCTGGATCGCGCTCAACAAGATCGCTGAGTTACGGCTTGCCAACGTAACCCCCGAAGTCAGCTCTACCAGTGGCGAAGTCGACTATGCGAACGCCCAGTGGACCTGGCGGGCTGTCGTATCCGAAACCGGCATCGAGTCTTTTTATCGAGTCGACATCTCCGTTTCGCTGGCGGGCAGCGACTACAACATTCGAACGGTGACGGGATTCATTGGCGAACCCATGCCGGTCGGCCAGAGCAACCGGATCTGGTCAGGTGGGCTGCCCGTCTCCCCGAGTGGACCAACAACATGAGAAACGTTAGCAGCAAGGGTTTCACGCTTATCGAAGTAATGGTCGCGCTCGCAGTGTTCGGGGTGATGTCACTGCTCGCCTATATGTCGTTAGGCCAAACGTTGGCAAATGCTGACATGCTCACTGTGCGCATGGATCGTCTGCAGTCCATACAGCGAACAATCAGCTACCTCAGTAGCGAATTACTGCAGGCCGCGCCACGGTCGGTGCGCGTTGAACTCGGCAACGACCCGATTGCCGCGCTGCAGTCAACCCTGGGCTCTGAATTTTCATTGCAGCTGACACACGGCGGCTGGCCAAATCCGGCAGGCGTGCCGCGCAGCACGCTACAGCGTACGGCCTATAGAATTGAAGAAGGCGAACTGATTCGTTATCACTGGAACGTACTCGACCGGACGGTGAATAACACGCCAATCACAACGGTGATGCTCGAGGAGGTCGACAGCCTGACTTTTCGTTTCCTGACCGCAAACGATGAATGGGTTGGGCAGTGGCCACCATTGACAGCACAGGGCGGCCCCGTGGCGAGCCTGCCGCGTGCGGTTGAGATCGTTCTCGCACTCCCCGATGAAGGCGAAGTCACACGCGTCATCGAGGTAGCGCCGTGAAACAGCAGACAAGGACTCAAGGCGTCGCATTGATTACGGCCATGCTGATCACCGCCCTGGCGGGCTCGGTCGCGGCAAGCCTGTCCTGGGATAACGCGCTCGACGTAAGGCGCACCATGGTGATGTTGTACCGGGACCAGGCGATACAAGTCGCGGTGGGCTCAGAGGGTTGGGTGCGCGGAATCCTGCGTGACGATCAGGCAAACAGCACGTCCGACCATCTCGATGAAATCTGGGCGACGGAGATACCGGCGCTGCCTATCGATGCAGAAGCAGTTCAGGGCGAAATCTACGGCCAGATAGAGGATTTGCAGGGGCGCTTTAACATCAACAACCTGCTGGATGCCAATGGCAAGATCGACCAGCCAGCGCTAAGACAGTTTGAGCGCCTGCTCGAGGCGCTCGGCCTTGAGGTTCGCCTTGCAGGTGTTGCCGCCGACTGGCTGGATGCGGATCAGACCGAAAGCATTCCCTACGGCGCGGAAGACCCGCTGTATACCGCGTTAACTCCGGCCTATCGCACGGCCAATCAGCGAATAACCACGATTACTGAGCTGGCCGCACTGGACGGAATGGATCGCAGCAGCTTCGATCTCTTATTGCCTCACGTGGTGGCTCTGCCCGAGAAAACGGCCGTCAACGTAAATACTGCGACAGCGCCAGTTCTGCAGTCACTCGGTGATAACATTACCCTCAGCGATGCCGAGGGACTGATCGCATTACGGGCTGACGGTGGCTTCGCGGACTACGGCGGCGTATTTGCGCCTCTCGTCGACCCTGATTTACAGCAGGCCTTTTCCGAAACCACGAGTTATTTTCAATTGAAGGCCGTCGTACAGATTGATACCGTTCGCATTAGCTTATTCACGGTGCTGCATCGAAACGCCAGTAGTTCCGATGTGATACCAATTCTCCGCAGCCTGGGAACTATTTAAAGGGACCACTTGTATGGCCGAGTTTCTCGTCATTCGCCTGGGTCACCCATCCGTGGAACAGGCGGAATGGATTGCCGTTGACAATAACGGCACGCGAAGGGGTGCACCCGGGACGGGGTCGCTCGAACAGGCCGCTACCGAAATCGCCGGCCGGGCCGTGATCGTCCTGGTCCCCGCGATCGAGGCAATTACGACGACCGTCTACGTACCAATTCGCGGCGGCGCGCGCTTGCGTGCGGCACTGCCCTTCGCGCTTGAAGAAAGCATGGCGGAAGATGTTGAAAACCTGCATTTCGCATCCGGAACGCGGCGAGAGAACGGGCAGCTACCTGTCGCTGTTGTCTCTCGTGAGAAGATGGACGCGTGGATGGCAGCGCTGGATAGTGCGGGCATCAAGCCGGATCAGATGATTCCCGAGAATTACGGTCTTGCGCGAATTCCGGGAACATTGAGTATTTTGATTGACGGCGACTTCGTCTACTTCAACGATGGTGGCGACGTCGAGTTTGCCATGCAGGGTGCGCGTCCCAGCGACACGCTGGTAGCTGCTGGAGCGCTGACCGACCGCAGCGATGATGATGCCGACGCCGGCGAATCTGCCGGTCATCTTCTCGCTTATTGCGAGGCGGCCGACGAAGAACGCTGGTCGCACGACTGGATAGCGCTGAGACATGAGCTGCACAGCGTTGATATCAATCTGTTGGCAGATGGCGCATTGCCGAAACTTGCCGTGACCGTTGCCAGTGGTGCGGGAGTCAATTTGTTACAAGGCGACTACGGCGCGAAAACGGATTATCGTTCGCAGCTGCGGCCCTGGCGTAATGTAGCCGCACTCCTTGTCGGACTGATGTTTCTGGGCTTAACGTTCAAAGCCGTTGACTACTACCGCTTGTCCGAGGAAGCAACGGTCCTGCAGGCCCGCTTTACAGAGGAATATCGACAGCTACGGCCTGGCGATACGCGCGAGGTTCTGGATCCGATCAACGCGGTGCGCTCGATCAAGCAGGGCCTCGGTGCGGCAACCGGGCCGCAGGTATTCCTGCCGTCGCTCCGACAGTTGGGTGACGCGATGGCGAAAAATTCGAGCGCGCGAATTGAAACCATCAGTTATCGGGCCGGCGTCGTCGACGTGCGAATTACTTCTCCGGATGTGCCGACGCTGGACAATATCCAGAAATCGGTCAGTGCCTCCGGCCGCTTCACCGCGTCCATCCAATCAAGCGACCAGCTTGGCAGTGAAATCAGCAGCCGCCTGCAAATTCGTGAGTCCGGGTCATGAAGGACTGGTTTGATGGTTTGGAGTCGCGCGAGCAGCTGTTCGTATCTCTGGGCGCAGTCATTGTCGCCGTCGCGTTGTTCTACGGTTTGATCTGGGCGCCGCTCGACAGGAATCACGACGCGATGGCGGTCAGTGTCGATGACTGGCAACGCTCGCTCGCGGAACTGGCGCCTCTGAAAGGTATGGCACAAACCAGCGGCTCGACGACGGCTACCAGCAGCACCAACCAGCAGGCGCCCATAATTATTGTCGACCAGACGCTACGCAGTCGGCAGCTCGAACAGTTTCGGCGCCGAAGTCAGCCCACCTCAAGCAACGGCATTCGCGTCGAGTTCGAGAACGTGGCTTTCGACGATCTCGTGCTTTGGCTTGGCGATCTTGGCGATCAGTATGCAATGCACGTTCAGGCAGGCAGTCTCTCGAAGGGGTCACAATCCGGGCCCGGGCGTGTCAATGCAACGCTGACACTGGAGCGCGGTCTTTGATCAAGACAAAACGCGGCCTCCTGCTCGTCGCATTGTTGACGCTGGCGGTAACCCTGATCCTGACGATTCCGGCGCGCGTTGCGTACCGATGGGTTGCACCGAGTGGAATCGTGGCCAGCGGTATCGAGGGCACCGTATGGCGAGGCCGAGCAGACGCGCTGTCCGCGCAGGGGGTCTACGTCAGCGACGTCAGCTGGCAGATAAATCCGCTTCGCCTGCTTCTTGCGCAGGCCAGCTATCAAGTAAAGGGATCTCCGGTGTCCGGTTTTGTCGAGGCTACTGTCGGTTTCAGCCTGGGTGGCACAATGAGCGTTTCGGATTTCAATGCATCACTACCTCTGTACCTGTTCGCCAAGTCATTCAATGTCACCGGTCTGCAAGGTGACGCAAGCCTGCAGTTTGAGCGTATCGAGATGCGCGATGGACTACCGGTGGCTGCGGAAGGCAGTGTAAGAGTTAGCAATGTGATTGCGCCGCGCCTCAGTCGTGAGTCAATCGGTGGCTACCAGGCTGAGTTTTTTTCGCAGGACGGCGGGATAACCGCAACCGTCGAAGACACTGATGGTGTTGTCGACCTGGCCGGCAGCCTGCAGGTCAAGGAAGACAGGAGCTATCAGTTTCTTGGCAAAGTCATGGCCAAACCAGCGGCCCCCGAGAGCCTGACCCGGCAACTCGAATACCTTGGGTCGGCCGACGAGCGCGGGCGGCGAGAGCTGCGGCTCGAAGGCATGTTGTAGACCGGAACAAACGCGTCTATACGTCTACTTCGAGGAACGTCTGTAGTAACGGAAAATATAGTGCGCAGCGGACGTCGGCTTTCGCATATGCACTATAGATGGCCTTGTATTTGCGCAGCTGCGGTGTGTAACGCGCCTCCTCCGCCTGCAGGAAGCCTTCGAGATTGCCACCTTCGTGAGAACTTGTCTTGTAATCAACAATCCAGTGGGTTCCGTCCGAATCGATACGCACCCGATCCAGTATCACGGACTCAACCTCACCCTCGACGACGCCGGTCAAGCCAAGTTCTGAACGCCCCTCGCCGCTGATAATCCAGCGGCCTTTTTCGTCGCCGAGAATCCGTTCCAGGGCCGTTTCGACGCGCTCATTGATACCCGGAATCATGCCGTCGCCAACCCCCATTTCCTTTAACCAGCGGTGCGTGATTGGACGATATTGTTCAAGTAGTGCGGTGTCCGGCGCCGCGCGACCTTCGCTGAAGGCATGCAGCCAGCGATGTACGATAGTACCGGCCAGGCGCGCGTCCGTACCCACCCAATAGAATTCGACTTCTTCATCCTTCCCGACGCCGTCCTCTGCCACACTGCAGCCGGGCACACCCGACACCGGTGGCAGTGTCCAGCCTGTCTCGAAGCGACGTAAAAGCGGCTGCATCCATAGCTCACTTTCCGCCGCTTCTACCTGGCTCTCTGAAGAAAACGCCTGCGCAAACTGCGGCTCGAGCGCCGACCACAACATGTTCAACAAGCTGCGTTTTGCCGGCGGCTTGAACGCATCGCCGTCGTTCGTGATCGATGTGTGTCCAACCAGGTGCAGTGTCTTGCGGGCCCGTGTACATGCCACGTACAGCAAACGTGCCTGTTCGTGACGATCTTTCGCGGTTTCACTGAGTTGGATAAAGCGATGCACGGGGTCGCGGGTAAGCTCGTTTCGCGGCCCGACCGGGCTGATGACCTTTCTCGTGCTGCCATGCTCATCGGGCACGTCGAACCAGGACAATACGCGATGATCGCCGCTGCCCGGCAGGCGCCCCAGGCCGAACAAAACGACGTGTTCGAACTCCAGCCCCTTCGCCCGGTGCATGGTCATGATTTGCAGGCGAGCTTTAATGTCGCTGGATACACGCTCCTGATCGAGCATCGACTCAAGCTCGGCGACATCGTCCAGTGAACCACAACGCTCGTGCTTGTCGAGTACCTCAAGATAACGATAGACGTTGGCTACAGCGTACTCGTCGTTGAGAATGGCGGGACCACCGAGCCGAATCCAGCTTGCTTCCACCAGTTCTCTCAGGCTTTGAAATCGTCGCGGCGCCACGAGACCGGACAGCACCTCGCGCGCCGCATCGATCGACGCCCTGCCGGAAGCGCTCAGCGCGTCAATCCGATCCGTGTCCTGAAGCAATTCCCAGACGGTGCTTTTCGTGTCGTTCATCACCAACGTATGCAGGTCGGTCCAGTCAAGACCTATCCAGGGCGCCCGCAGCAATGCGAGCCAGGCCAGCCGGTCGCCCTGATGCGTAGCGGCACGGGTAAGCGCAAGAACCTCGATGATTTCGGGCAAATCTGTCAGGCGATCGATTTCTATAGCCTGGTAGTCGATACCGGCCTCGCGTAACGCTGACAGCAGATCGGGTAATTGCGTTCGGCCTCGCACAAGTACCACGACCTCGTCTTCGGGGTGGTCAGCCAGTATTCCCGCAATCACATTGCAGCCGAGAGCCGCCTCATGCTCGCTGCGACTGTCGAAAACCGGGTGCACGCAGCAATCTCCGATTCCAGCCAGTTGCGGCACGCTTACTGCCTCGGAATAGGCAACAGCACCACTTAAAGGCTCATCATCAGCGGCGAGAATCTCTGGAAAGACGGTATTGAACCAGTCCACGAGAAACTGTCCGGAACGAAAGTTCCTTCGCAGCAACAGTGAGTCGAGCTTTACACTGCCTATGCCGTGCTGTCGCGCCAGCAGGAACTGCCCCACTTCGGCATTCCGAAATCGATAAATTGACTGCATTGGGTCTCCAACACAGTAAAGCGTGCGGCCATCGCCCGGCTCCCAGCCGCCGGTCAGGGCTTCGAGCATGCGGTATTGGGCGCTGGACGTATCCTGCATCTCGTCAACAAGAAGGTGCCGGACCTGGTAATCCAGCAGTAACGCAACATCGCCAGGATCCTCCGCTGTGCCCAATGCCGCTGCCGCAGTGAGCGCGATCTCGATATGGTCGGCAACGCCTTGTTGCGCGAACAGCCGCTTCAACTCCGTAACTGCTAACGGCAATAATCGGAAAAGCGCTCGTAGCACATGCCATTGCTCGTCGCTGTAACGAACGGGGGGCAACGCCCGAACGCCGTGCAACAGATCACCGAGGCCCCGCTCCTCGATCAGCTGCGCCAACAAATCATGCAGTGTCGCTTTCTGTCCCTTGTCGCCCGGTGGAAATCCCTGGCGCTTGTCGACCTTCTTCCGAAAGTCACCGGTCTTGGTTAACAGCAGTTCGCCAAGACCGAGCCACTGCGCCATCGCACTCACTTCTGCCGCCGGCAGATCTGTGACTCCATGCAGCGCGGCAATTGGGTGGGACTCTTGTCCGTTTTCGAGAAGTGTGCTCGCCGCATAGCATTGCAAAGACGCCAGTTGAGATGCCAGCTCCGGCGAAAATGCCGCGGCCGTTTTCTGCAAATGGTCCGTAACTGCACGCTCGAGGTTTTCTTCGAATGATGCGCGCAGCGCCGCAGATTCGTCATCTGCCAGCAGGCCACTACCGACAAACGGTAACCATTGATCCCGGGTTGCCAGCATTTGTGCCAGGTACGAAACGTAGAGCCAGGTGTTGTTGTCGACGTGCACCAGGACCTCACGCGTCGCCTCCTGCATTTCGCCCGCTTCGGACAACCAGTCAAGGGTTGCCAACGCCGATGCTCGATAAAGGCCTTTTATTTCGGCATCGACTGCGATACGAACGCCACTGGCACTCTCCGGCGAACTGATGGGGCGCAGACGAGCTACCAGGGCGTTAAGTGAGTCCAGAGTCTGAATGCGCAGACGACGGGGATTCGCAATAAGCTGCCAGTGTTTGTCAGCGTCTCTTTTCAACACGGCCTGCGCCAGCGACAGTGTTATTTGTCGATGCGCCTCAGCGGGCTGTTCTCCCTGACACGCCATCTTCAGCGCGTTCAATACACGAAACTGCATCTCGGCGGCAGCTTTACGAGTGAAGGTGATCGCAATGATTTCTTCGGGATGGTCAACGACGGACAGGAGCTTCAGGTAACGCTGGATCAGCAATTCGGTTTTGCCGGAGCCTGCCGGTGCCTGCACAATGAAAGACCGTGAAAGGTCCAGCGAGTCCAGTCGCGCTTGCTCATCCGCCTTGATCAGATCACTGTTATTCGACACGCAACAATTCCGTATAGCGGCTCAACAAGTTGAATGGACGCGCTTCCTTGGGACCTTGCAGCACATTGATGCGTACGTCCCCGTCGCTCAAGTCGCGGCAGGCCCCGCGCACGAGTAACTTCCATTGATCCAGCGACACCTCCCATGTCGTGGCATCTGTGTAGCCTTCACCGGCACCAGTGAATCCCATTTCACGTGAGTCGATATTGACCAGTGCAACCGCCGAGATCGCCGCTTTCAGTGCCATCGCATACACAATCAGCTGAATTTCTTTGGGCCGTCCGTCACTGCCAAGAAGCGTCTTTCTCGCGCCCGTTTTGTAATCGAGAATCACGACCGTATCGTCGCTGCGACGGTCAAGACGATCTATTCGCAGCTGCAGGCGTACTGAAGCCTCCTGGAACGAAATCGGGTGTTCGACGGCAGCGATGTTGAAGTCCTCGCGACTCACATCCATCGTGACAAACTGCCTGAGGAGACCGGCAACGCGCACACGCTCCAATCTGAGTAGTTGGTTAAGCACGTCGTCGGTATTACGTTCATGGCGGCTAAACGCAGCGTTGACCGCGCTATCGATACGCATCTGCAACTGGTTTTCCTGTCCACGAGCCAATCTCTTGCTGGCTTGGCGTATCGATGTACAACTGGTGCAAGGCGTCATGAATAATGTTGCCACGCAGTGGCGCCGGCAGCCCGATTGCCTGTGGTGGCAGGTACGCCACGCCGAGACGCGCTACGATGAATGCGGATATTGGATCGTTGAGCTGACGCTGTAGCGCGCCGGCGCCGCCCGAAATCTGTTCACTCTCGTGTATTTGTGGCGCGCATTCCGCGACCCTTACGGTGCGCATTTCGTTTGCCAGATGCGCAGCATGCCAGCCCGGGTCCACCTCTGCGGTTGTCGACTGTGCGTCCAGCGCCGCAAGAAGTCCGCTGGGTGCCTGCTCCGTATCGTCTTCATGCAGGGCGTAGCTACATAAGACATGCTCTGCCGAGCTGCCAAGCATGCACAATAATCTTTGCGCGTAGTCGACAGTATCGGCCGGGTCTGCATCCGGCATGCCCTTCTGACGCTGCAACTGCCGCGACAACAACGGTGACGGATTACCCGACGGTGGCCAACTCGCCGCGGAGAGACCGCTGATCCAGACCGCGTCGAATTCCGCGCCAGAAGCTTCCAGGGGGCCCATTAGCTGCACCGCACCCGGGTCTGATTCAGGCTGGAATATGGCCTCGGCTGCGATTTGCTCAAGACGCCGAATGGCCCCTTTGAGGTCCATGGTTGGGCTGACGAGGTCCAGTCGTGCGAGGTCGTTCAGGGCATCACGCCAGCGATTTATGAGCTGAAAGTCGAAACTCGAAAGGCTACCGGTCCCCGGCCAGCCGCAGGCCGAAAGTACGGCGTCTATGTAGACCGCCCATTGCGCAGGCGATGCGCGCCGCTTTAGTTCTCGCCTGGACTTCGTTAGCTCGGCAACTCGGCTGAGCCATTCAATATCGCCACTGCCGCTCTCCAGTCCCCTCAGTGCCGAAGAAATCATTGTCGGAGACCAGTCCCGATCGGGCATCTTTCGCAGCCTGAGCTCAAGTCGACTGCGTGCACCCAGCGAGCCGTCCGCAAGTAGTGGTGTACGGAGCAGATGGCCTATCTCGGTAGTGGAAAGATCCCGAACGAGCCATGTGAGCCATAACAACGCTATCGAGATCGCCGGAAACTCGATGAGCTTGCGGCCATAGGAGACGTTCACGCCTGCAGCAACCGAAGCGGACCCGTACTGCCAGCCCGGCACCAGCCCCTCACGCACGAGGTGCGTCATACGTTCTGCGCTTTGCTCAAGGTTGCCGGCTATGATTGCGATCGACTGACCCGGAGCCTCCTCAAGCCGCGCCCGCGCCCATGCGCCGGCGGCCCGCATTTCCATCTCGACCGTGTCAAAACAGTGCAATCCAACCGGGTGTGCAATCTCCCGAGTGGGCGCCGAGCAAACCTCACAACCACTCGCCAAAAGGGCCTCTTTAATCGAGCGAACCAGGGGACGTTCGCGATCGAATCCAACGAAGGTTACGCGCCCCTCGACGACTGCGCGCCGTGACCTGAGCAGACCATCCACCAGCGCGCCGAGCCCCGCATCGTCCACCCAGTGCTCGCGCTCCAGAATGCCCAGATAACGTCCCGCGATGGCCGCAAACAACCGCTGGTCGTCACTCTGGGACGCCCGAGCGACCTCCCGGATGGACACCTGCCAGTCGGCCATGCGCTGCCAGGCGTCGCGCGCGAGCCGCACCAGGTTCGCCGTACCTGACAGCGGTTCTCCGATCTCTTTGACAAGGCAGCGCTCCCACAGGAGCTGACTTTGTTGCGCGTTCAATCGAGTCGGTAGTTCCTGCTGGGAAGGCACACTCTGTAAGGTTCTCGTGAGCCAGTCGTGCCAGGAATAGATTGCCGGACTTTCCCAGGCGGCGATGCCCCGCCGCACCTGCTGTCGGGCAAATTCGCCCTGCAAAATGCGTGCGAGTCGACGATTCGCAGTGATTACGGTCGAAGGTCCCTGCAACGCATCCGGCAGCCACTGGTACATCGGTCAGGCGTGTTGCTCCAGGCAGGACTCAATACGATCAAAGACTACGTTGATCGTCTCCGGGTCCGGCAGGGTTGTGATTCTGAAGTGGTCCGAATACGGAGTATTGAAACTACTGCCTGGCGCGACCAGAACGTGGTGGTTTTCCAGCAAATCCAGTGCAAATGCCTGGTCATCCAATTGTCCGGCGAAACGCTTATCCAGCCGGACAAACGCATACATGGCACCCATCGGCGACTGCGCGGTGAGGAATTTGCTGGCGGCAACGCGATCGATGACCGCTTGCCTCGATTGATAGAGTCGCCCTCCCGGCTGCACCAGGTCGACAATGCTCTGGAAGCCACCCAGCGCGGTCTGTACGGCCCATTGGCCGGGCACGTTACTGCAAAGGCGCAAGGCCGACAGCAACTCCATACCGTGGATGTAATCAGCTGCTCGTTCGAGATCACCGCTGAACACGCACCAGCCGACTCTGTAACCGCAGGCACGATAAACCTTCGAGAGTCCAGAATACGTCAGGCAGACCGCAGTATCGACGAGTGTGGCCATCGGTATGAACTGCGCATCGTCGTAGACCATCTGGTCGTATATCTCATCCGCCATAATCACCAGGCCGTGTCGTTCGGCCAACCCTACGAGTCCGCTCAGAGTCTCCTTGCCGTAAACAGCGCCGCTTGGATTATTCGGGTTGATTACTACGATGGCTTTGGTTTTCTTACTGATTTGTCTTTCGATATCGGCCAGGTCCGGAATGAATCGATTATCCGGCTCACACGCGTAGTGCCTGACCACGCCACCATTGAGTGCAACGGCGGCACTCCAGAGCGGGTAGTCAGGGCTGGGGACAAGCACCTCGTCGCCCGGATTCAACAATGCGCGCAAGGAAAGGTCGATCAGCTCACTGACGCCATTGCCGATAAAAACCTCGTCGGCGCTGACGTCCATGACGCCGCGACTCTGCTGCTGCATGACGATTGCTTCGCGCGCGGGGAATATGCCCTTCTGATGACAATACGGCTCGGCCTGACCGAGGTTCTCGATCATGGCAAGACGCATCGTTTCAGGCGTCCGAAAGCCGAACAAGCCCGGATTACCGATATTCAGGGATATTATTTCGTAACCGCGTTTCTCCAGTTCCAGTGCGTGATTCGCAAGCTGGCCCCGGATTTCATAGCGGACGTCCTTGAGCGTGTCACTCGTACGGATAGGTGCTTCCATCAGGTATCAGTTGGTTTTCTATAATTCACACGGCCGCGCTTCTATGAAGTTCGGCGATTAATTTCTCAGAGTACCCCAACCACTCACGCAAAACCTCATCCGTGTGTTCTCCCAACAGCGGCGGCGCGTACTGGTATTTGACAGGCGTGCTGCTGAAGTCAACCGGGTTGGAAACGACAGGTACGCTCTGCCCACGTGTGTTGGAAAGATGTCTTACCAGCTGCCGCTCTTCGGCATGCTCCCCGGTCAGTACCTGCTGCAAATCGTTTATTGGCCCGGCCGGGATACCCTTTTCCGCGAAGCTTGCGAGCCATTCATTCGTGGTCTTCGTCTTGAAACAGCGCGCCAGCAATTCGACCAGTTCCACGCGGTTCGCGATACGGTTGCTGTTGTGTTGGAAACGGTCGTCGGCCGCCAGTTCGGGCAAGCCCACACATTCAGCGCACGCAGCGAACTGTTTGTCGTTGCCCACCGCCAGCATCAGGCTGCCATCACGGCTCGCGAAAGCCTGATACGGAACAAGATTTGGATGGGCGGTTCCCATGCGCTCCGGCACGACCCCACCCACCAGAAAGTTCATCGACTGATTGGCGAGCCAGGCAACCTGGCTATCATAGAGCGGCACATCGATGTGTTGTCCGGCGCCGCTCTGCGCACGTGCATTCAATGCCGCCAGAACCGCCGTAGTCGCGTACATGCCGGCCATAATATCGGCGACAGCCACGCCAACTTTCTGTGGGCCACCGTTCTCATCTGCCGCGGGCCCGGTGATACTCATCAATCCGGCCGACGCCTGGATCATCGCGTCGTATCCCGGCTCGCCCGCCTTGGAGCCGCTTTGTCCGAACGCCGATATTGAGCAGTAGATCAGCTGCGGGTTGAGCGCGAGCATGTCCTCGGCACCCAGGCCATAGCGCGACAGCGTTCCAACCTTGAAATTCTCCAGCAGTACATCGGCCTGAGCCACCAGATCCCGAATTACCTGCTGACCTTCCGGCTTGGCGATATCCACGGTGACCGATCGCTTGTTGCGATTCGCGGACAGGAAGTAGGCAGACTCTCCCGCACTATCACCATCCAGCCACGGTGGGCCCCATTGTCGCGTATCGTCGCCGCAACCAGGCCGCTCGATCTTGACCACATCGGCACCGTAGTCGCCAAGTAACTGTCCTGCCCAAGGCCCGGCGAGTATGCGGCTCATGTCGAGTACCCGGACATTCGTGAGGGGCGCACTCATGGAATTAAGAGACTCCTGACAATATTCGCTTCAAAAAAACCCGGCCAACCTTGCGGTTGGCCGGGCGGGTCCGCACGGAGATTGCGGATTGCGTGACTCAGTCGACCGACGAATTATCGTCAGCGGCTGTGTCCAGCTCTTCTACATCGGCGCCTTTTACATCTTGAGGCGACGGTGTTTGTTCGTATTCTGGCTCCTTCTTGCCGTAGCGAATCAGGAGATCTTCTTCCTCTTCCTTACTCAGTTCCCTGATCGACGCTATACGTATCGACTCGCCGTCAAATTGACCGTCAAAGATGACCTCACTGAATCCCGAGCAAATCCTGCCAGTCGGTGATTTGAAGCCTATTGACCAGGTCGACCGGAGTCCGAACGCCCTTCTTTGAAGGGCCATGTGGTACTGACGGCGTGCCGAGGCGGACACAATGAGATTCGACTCATCAAGGACGGTGTATCCTCGGATACTTGGCTGATAGATGCAATCCGAGCGGGCCGAATCTGCCCCCTCTTTCTCGCTCCGAGTGCCGGCACAAGCGACTAATCCACTTAAAGTAAAGAGAATAAGTATATGTTTAATAAGCGTTTTATTTTCTTCAAAGTGACGCATCACAGTAATATCCATTTCCAGGTAATTTCGCCGCCCGCCTTCGAATTAGACAGCTATCCGGGATTAAGTTTACGCCAAATCCGCGCCCTGAGAGGCCCTGTTTAGGGCATCCCCGAGGCCTATCGGCCGCTCCGGATTTCGAATCCACTCGCTCCAGGAGCCAACGTACAGGCGCGGCTCCCGGAAGCCCGCTTCCATCGCGGAAATTGCCAGATGGCAAGCCGTGACGCCGGATCCACACATTGCTATCCAGGGCGTTCGGGCATCGCCACCCAGTACTCCGGTCCACAATGACGCGAGTTCTTCCCGGCTCCGCCAGAGGCCGTCTTCGTTAAGGCTTAGCGTATAGGGCAAGTTGATCGATCCCGGAATGTGGCCGGCGACTGGGTCAATCGGCTCGAGCTCCCCGCGAAAACGAGCGGCATCACGCGCATCAATCAGATTCAGTGCTTTGATTCCCTCGACGTCGCGGGCGAGCTCTGCTGTCGTGACGATCATTTCGTTGTTTGGACGCGGCAGGAACGTCGATGGCGCAGCATGCTCCTCGCCCGCACTGATTGGACGTGCATCGGCGACCCACTGCTGCAAGCCGCCGTCCAGCAGCCGCACCCTTTCATGACCCACCCAACGCAATAACCACCAGGCGCGAGCGGCCAGAGCACCCGGACCTGCGTCGTAGACGATAACGTCGGTATTGTTACCAATACCCAAGCGGCCAAGCGTCTCAGACAATTGCACGACATCCGGCAGCGGATGTCGACCCGTGCCGGAACCAATGGGAGCGGCCAGATCCCGATCAAGATCCGCAAACACAGCGCCTCGAATATGTGCCTGCTCGTACGCTCGTCTGCCGGCCAGCGGGTCCGCAAGATCAAAACGACAGTCGACGATGCGAATGTCGGGACCGTCCAGACACGACTCGAGGTCTTTTGCGCTAATCAGATTGCGATGGAGCGTCATTTCACGGCCTTGAGTATTACTGCGTTTCATCTTGTACACCGCGGAACCGTCGTAGACAATAGCCTGTCGCAGGCGCCGCCTGCGGCAGCCACACTGGCAAACAGGGAGTCGAAAAAGTGGAGAAGATAGTTGTCGGCCTGAAACGAGTGGTGGACTACAACGTTCGGGTGCAGGTCAAGAGCGACGGTAGTGGTGTCGAGACGGACGGCGTCAAGATGAGCATCAACCCGTTCGACGAAATTGCCCTCGAAGAGGCGCTTCGAATTAAAGAACGCGGTGAGGCTACAGAGGTCATTGTTGTGTCTATCGGCCCGTCTGAAGCACAGCAGCAACTTCGCACGGGACTGGCCATGGGTGCGGACCGCGCCATCCTCGTTGAGACGGAGTCCTCAACCGACGCGCTGACAGTGGCCCGAGTATTCAAAGCCATTATTGATCGCGAGAACGCTGACCTCGTGATCTTTGGGAAGCAGGCCATCGATGATGACAACAGCCAGACGGGCCAGATGCTTGCAGCTATCTGGGGCCGACCGCAAGCCACTTTTGCATCGGCCGTCAGTATTGATGGCGGCGTCGCTAAAGTTACACGAGAGGTTGATAGCGGCCTTGAGACGATCGAAGTCGACCTGCCGGCGGTGATAACCGCAGATTTGAGGCTCAATGAGCCTCGCTACGTCAAGCTGCCTGACATCATGAAGGCCAAGAAGAAGCCGCTGGATACGATGTCGCTCGCCGAACTCGAGGTCGCTCCGGCACCGGCTGTCAAGGAAACCGAATTCAAGCCGCCCGAAGGTCGGCAGCGCGGTGTCATGGTGGAAGATGTCGCCGGACTAATCACTGCACTCAAAGATAAAGGACTGGTGTGATGGCAAAGATACTCGTAATTGCTGAGCATAATGGCACAGCGCTCAATCCGAGCACGGCCAAGACCGTGGCGTGTGCAACGCAAATTGAGGGCGCGGAGATCGATCTGGCTGTGCTTGGCGCTTCGGTTGCCGACGTTGCGGCGGAAGCGGCGACGCTTGCCGGCGTCAGCCGCGTGCTGACCGTCGAGCGTGCCGAAAACGATGCCGCGATTGCTGCCATTCTGGCGCCCCAGATTGTTGCCCTGGCAGCGGACTACAGCCACGTCTTCGGCCCTTCTACGGCGTTTGGCAAGGACCTGATGCCGCGCGTCGCCGCGCTTCTGGGCGTCAATCAGATTAGCGATATCATGAGTGTGGACGGCAGTCACCATTTCAAACGCCCAATCTATGCCGGCAACGCAATTGTGTCCGTCGAGGCGCCCGCAGATAGTATTGTTGTCGCAACGGTAAGGACGGCCTCCTACCAAGCCGTTGAAAATGGTAACAATGCGGCAATAGAGAGTGCTGCCGTGGATGTAGACATCCCCACCCACACGCGATTCGTAGAATTGCAGACCGGCGCTTCGGATCGCCCCGATCTGCAAAGTGCGGCGAAGGTGGTCTCAGGCGGTCGTGCTTTGGGGAGCAAAGAAAATTTCGAGCTGATTTACAAACTCGCCGATCAACTTGGTGCTGCGGTCGGATCTTCTCGCGCAGCCGTTGACGCAGGTTACGTGCCGCCCGAGACGCAGGTAGGACAGACGGGTCAGATCATCGCTCCCGATCTCTATATCGCGATCGGAATTTCGGGAGCGATTCAGCACATTACGGGAATCAAGGATGCCGGCACCATCGTCGCGATCAACAAGGACGAGGAAGCGCCCATCTTTGAAGTTGCCGATATCGGCCTGGTCGGCGACCTGTTCTCGCTGGTGCCGGAGTTAACCGACGGACTAAGCTGAGCGTATAGAGCACCACAATTGGAAAAGGAGTGGCCCGACGCCGGACCACTCCTTTTTTATTCCTGCCTCAGTCGGGTTACAGGGCTTTCAGAACAGCTTCTGCCTTGCTGACTTCAAACTGACCCGGCGCCTCGACAGCAACGTGTGTCGCAACGCCATCATCGACGATGATCGCGAAACGTTGACCACGCATGCCCATGCCAAAACCGGATGCGTCCATTTCGAGACCCAGGGCCCCGGAGTATTCCCCATTGCCGTCGGCAAGCATGACAACATCATCACCAACGCCACGGTCTTTGCCCCAGGCATCCATAACAAATACGTCATTGACCGCCATACAGGCTATCGTATCGACGCCCTTGCCCTTCAATGCCGCCGCCTGATCGACGAATCCGGGAAGATGGTTCATAGAGCACGTCGGCGTGAATGCGCCAGGCACCGATACAAGCACCACCTTTTTTCCCGAAAACAACTCGTCGGTGGACATTGCGCCAGGACCTGCGTCGGTCATTACGCCGAACACTCCCGACGGCATTTTCTGGCCAGCTGAAATCGTCATTAAATTACTCCTGTTGAGGTATTGAGATTCTGGGCGCAATCGGTGATGATTTTCGCCCGCCTTGGAACAATTCTAGCAGGAAGAGAAACACGATGGACTTCGCTTTGACGGAAGAGCAGGAACTCATTCGGGACGCTGCTCGTGAATTCGCACAAAAAGAAATCGCCCCTGTAGCCGCAGAATTCGACGCCAGCGGCATGTTTCCGCTCGAGACCATTCGGCAAGCCGGGGAACTTGGCTTTATGGGGGTCGAGGTGCCGACCGAATACGGCGGCTCTGAGCTCGATTCGATCTGCTATGTGCTGGTAATGGAAGAAATTTCGGCGGCAGATGCTTCACACGGTACGATCGTATCGGTGAACAACTCCTTGTTCGGTGTGCCATTGGTTGACTTCGGCACCGAAGCACAAAAACAGACTTATCTGCGTCCCGTTGCATCGGGCGAAGTAAACGGTGCCTATGCCCTCACCGAGCCGCAGTCCGGTTCGGACGCCGCGACGATGCGCACAAAGGCAGAACGGTCGGCAGATGGCAGCACCTACACGCTCAACGGCAAGAAGGCCTGGATCACATCCGGGCCGGTCGCACGCTACATGATCGTCTTCACTCAGACAGTTGGCAGTGACGGTGAATCGAAAGGAATCAGCGCCTTTGTCATCGATACGGAAATAGCAGGCTTCCGCGTGGGCAAGACGGAGCCGAAGCTTGGAATACGGGCTTCGGCAACCTGCGAAATTGAATTCGAAGACTATGTCTGCCCGGCCGAGAACCGGATCGGCGACGAAGGCCAGGGTTTCAAGATTGCACTAACCGTGCTGGATGCCGGTCGCGTCGGTGTTGCGGCACAGGCCGTCGGCATCGCACAAGCGGCCTACGAAGCGGCCGTCGAATACTCGCGTGAACGCAAGGCGTTCGGATCCGCGATCGGCAGTTTTCAGGCCATTCAACACAAGATTGCCGATATGAAAATGCGGATCGACGCTTCACGGTTGCTGGTATTGCGAGCGGCCTGGTCGAAACAACTGGCGAAGAAAACTGGCGCACGCAATACACTGAACTCAAGCATTGCCAAGCTGTATGCCTCGGAGACGGCTATGTACGTCACACATCAGGCCCTACAGATTCATGGCGGTATGGGCTACAGCAAGGAGCTTCCGCTTGAACGCTACTTCCGCGACGCGAAAATCACAGAGATCTACGAAGGCACCAGCGAAATCCAGAGAATGGTGATCGGCCGCACAGAAACAGGTCTGCGCTAGTAGTCGTTCTCGCCAACCTGGACTACAAGCCCGTCGAGTTCGTCTGACACCTCAATCTGGCAGGTCAGGCGGCTGTTTGCCTTACGCTCATAGGCTGCATCCAGCATGCTGTCTTCCATGTCATCCATTTCCGGCAGCTTGTCCAGCATCTGCTCGTCGATATAGGCATGGCACGTAGCACACGCACAGGCACCGCCACACTCGGCAACAATACCCTCTATGTTGTTATTGATTGCACCTTCCATGACGGAGTAGCCGTTCTCCACCGCAACTTCGTGGCGCTGTCCGTCGGTTGTGACATAGATGATCGTTGGCATTGTTGCAGTCCTTGCTAATTTGACGCGCAATTTTAAGGGCGTTGACCGTTTCCGGTCAACGCCCCATTAATTACACGAAAAAACCTTGGTATCAGTCGAGAAACTCTAGACGCGCTGCGCTGCAGCTTTCTTGGCATCGAGTTCCTGGCGCTTCTTGCGAGCAGCCTCCTCGGCGAGCCGAATCTGGCGATTGCGCTCGACATCAGCGTCGATAACCGTGATCCACTGGCTCGACGTGCGCTGTGATCGCGGTGTCTTTGAGGCCGCCCGGAATGCGTCCTTGGCGGCAGAGTACTTGCGCTGGTTGTAAAGACACATACCCAGGGAAATCTGCATATTGTCGGGATTCTTGAGACCACCTTTGCGGATAGCATTGTTCGCTGATTTCACGCACTCACCGTAGTTACCGACGTTCAGGTAAGCGTTGGCGAGTCTTTGGTCCAACTCTCCATGCGTCGCCAAGCCTGGCAGCCGCTTGCAGAGCAGGAATGGACTTCTCGTCCTCCATTGCCAGCATCCACGCTTGCGACAACAGGCGATAGTTCTTCTCGGTCTTGGGCACGATACCAGCGGCCATCTTCTCTTCCAGAAGTTTGCCCGCCTTGTAAGGAACCTCGGCCTGCAGGTAGAGCTGCGCCATCGTCACGAACTCGGTGTCTTTCTCCAGCATTCCTTGTGTATGGGCGGCATCGTACGCATAGATGAGTTTCTCATCCTCGCCGAGCTCAGTGTAGGCGCCGGCAAGAGACTTCCAGTAACGCGCCTTCGGCCAGTTCATTAACAGGGTTTTCTGGATGTCGCGGACCATCTGGTAGTTTTCCTGCTGGAAATACGCGAAATTCAGAAGGCCGTACCAGTCTTCTTTTACCGGTAGTTCCCGTTCCTTTGCGACACGCATTGCATTCTCGATGGGTTCAACCATCTCTTTGAAGCGATTCAGGTTATAAAGGATTTGCGCCCGCAGGATAAACGGCTGGGGTGCCGGATTGGTCTCCAGAATGAACCACTTGTCTATCGTTTGCAGCGCCCTGCCGTAGTCCTCTTCCATAGTCAGCAACTGCGCCATGGTAAAAGTCGTTTGTTTGGCCATCTGTGGTTCAAGCGATGGGATGGCCAGCATCTTCTCGTAGATGCGAATAGCGCCCTTGGTGTCGTCCATGTTGTAGTACACGAAACCAAGATAGTTTAGTACGTTCGCCTGCTCATACTCAGTCAGCTTATCCGGGTTATACAACGCGTTCAGTGACTTCAATGCGGCCCTGTACTCTTTCGCATCTACCAGCTCCTGCGCCTTCTGGATTTTTTCGTAAACCTCTTTGCTGACCGCCTGCGCCTGCTTGGTCTTTTGCTTGTCGCGATCTTCATCCGTCGCCTTCTGCGCCGCAGCGTTGCCAAACGCAAAGACACCCACAATCAATGTCAGGCAGAGCTTTGAAAAAATTTCATGACTAATTTTCATGTTAAGAAGATCCTCTTGGATGGCTTTTTCCCGCCCTCACATTCAACTGTTCTATTCCTCGAGCTGGAATGAAATTCGTGTCTTAACGCCCTTCACTTCGACGGGCACGCCGTCGACAACTCTGGGTTTGTATTTGAATTTCAAAACCGCACGCGTCGCGGCGCGCTCAAACAGGCTGCTGCTCGACTGAAGCACGATCGGGTCCTTTACCGTGCCTGCCGAGGTCACCGTAAACGACAAATCGACGAAGCCTTCGAGACCGCGGGACAAAGCGCGGGCCGGATAAACCGGCGCAACTCGAACGATTGGAAGATAATCACCTTCCGCGATGTTCATACCGCCGGGACCACCGATATTTGTGTCTGCGGAGACCGTAGGGGGAGCGACATTGATCGATGGCGCGTCCGGATTAATATTATCCATCTCCTGAGGAGGCGTTTCCGGAGGAGTCTCGGGCGGCTTCGGTGGCTTCTCAGGTGTCAGATCGGCGACATTGAGATTCTCGTTGCGCTTCACACGAACGAATTCCAGCTTATGACGCTCACGTGGATCGGTCAGCGCCGTCTTACCCGTAACGATGAGTAACTGCATCACAAACAGCAGACTCAAGGTGACTATGGTGCCAATCACAATCGAAAATACATAACGACCTATCATGGTCCTGTTCTCCTTGGAAGACGCGGCGTCCTGGTATTCAAAAGGCGCATCCTCATGTTTAAGACAAGTGTTCTGACGCTGGGTTCCTAACCATCATCCGAGGCGATCGCGACATTCGTCACTCCGGCGCCTTTAGCCGCTTCCATGACAATGACCAGCGTCTCGTGCGTCGATTCCTCGTCTGCCTGGATGACTATCGATCCCTTGGGATTTTCAGCATGCAGCTGCGCAATAACGCTGCGCACGGCACGCGGATCCCTTTTCTTACGATCGATCCAGATTTCGTCAAGCGCACTAATGGCGATGAGAATTGATGCGTCGTCCTGGGTATCAGCGGTCACCGTATCCGGCCGTTCGACCTGGATACCCGCTTCCTTGATGAAGGTGGCCGTAACGATGAAGAAGATCAACATGATGAACACAACGTCCAGCATTGGCGTCAGGTTGATCTCGTTCTCTTCCTCTTCGACTCCTAGGCCGTGTTTTTTTCGCATAGCTATTGTCCTGTTTGGAACGCGAGTGATGTCCGACTAATTACCTCGGTCCGCGATTGATATGCTGTAAACGCCGGCGCTTCGTGAGGAATCCATAACCTCAACCAGCATCTTGTTGGACGACTTCATATCGGCCTGAATGACCACCGAACCCTTGGGGTTCTCAGCGTGCAGCCTTTCGATGTTAGCGCGAACAGCCCTCGGGTCGATCAGTCGCCGGTCGATAAATATTTCATCGTTGGCGCTGATCATTATGAGGATGTTCGCATCTTCGGGCTTGGATTCAGTAACCGGTGCATCCGGGCGATTCACGTCAATGCCCGATTCCTTGATAAACGAGGCGGTGACGATGAAGAAGATGAGCATGATGAACACGACGTCGAGCATCGGCGTCAGGTTGATCTCATTCTCTTCCTCGTCGAAGTGAATATCATCGAGGTGGTGGCGACTCATAGCAAATACCCCTAGTGGTCCATCGTGAGCGAGTCTTCAAGAAAGCCGACTTCACGTGCCGCCCGGCGGGTCAGAAGAGTTACAAGCAGCACTCCGGAAAGTGCCCCGACCATCCCTGCCATTGTCGGAACGGTAGCCTGGGATACACCGGCGGCCATCGCCCTGACATTTCCCGAACCGGAAACAGCCATAACCTGGAAAACGCTGATCATGCCCGTCACCGTGCCGAGAAGGCCCAGCAACGGACACAATGCAACCAAAGTCTGAATCAGGTTAATGCCCTTGTTGGTCGCCTCGCTGAAACGCGAGATCATCAATTCGCGAATCTGCAGTGCATTCCACGAAATGCGTTCCGACCGGGATTCCCAGTTGTCGTGGATCTCACGAGACATCTTGTTCATCGACGTACGGAAATACATGATCCGCTCGATGATCACGACCCACATCAAAAAGATAGTGATCGCGATGACCTTAAGTACCGGGCCACCCAGACTCATGAAGTCTCGAATTGCTTCGATAGCATCAGCAATCCAAAGCATAGTGACTCCTTTCGGCTTTAGCCTTTACGTTCGGAATGCTGTGCAACCAGACCAGCGCTCTGAGACTGAAGAATGTTAACGATCTTGCGGCTCTGCCCGCTAACGATCGTATGCAGCAGCACCATCGGGATCGCGACAACAAGGCCCAATACCGTTGTCATCAACGCCTGAGAGATACCACCGGCCATCATCTTCGGATCGCCCGCACCGTAAAGTGTTATCACCTGGAAGGTCTTGATCATACCCGTAACCGTACCGAGCAGACCCATGAGCGGTGCAACAGCAGAAACGACCTTGATAAACAAGAGACCCTTCGTCAGCCCCGGCATCTCCTTGAGCGCCGCTTCGCTGAGTTTCAGTTCAATGGTATCGGTATCGGCACCCTTGTTGCTCTCATACGCCGCGAGTACGCGACCGAGTGGGTTATCCGTGCTCGCCGTGTCACGCTTCAGCTGCGCCGTGACCTTGCGGCTGTCATTCGTCAGAGCGACCCAACGCAGGAGCGCAATGATCAGACCGATAATACCGAGTGCAATAATGCAGTAACCGACGATGCCGCCCTGCTCAATGCGATCCTTAATAGTCGGCGACTCAACCAACAGACCCAGAATACCGCCCTTGGTTACGTCCACGCCGAAAGCAACCGAGCCACCGTCAGCGTCCATCAGGTCGCCCGTTGTACCCAGGTAGCGTCCATCGGGCTGACGAAGCAGCTCGGCGATGCTCTTCTCGCTCGAGTCGTACTTCAGATAACCGCGTTCGGAAATGATGTTGAACGCACCGACGCGAACAACTTCCATTTCTTCCTGCTCGCCATCGGCTCTCGTCACGAGGTGATTAAAGCGCGTGACCTTGCCCGTCTCGACGACTTCCTGCTGCAACATGCCCCACAGCTTCTCGATATCCTCGATTGACGCAAGGCTGCTGGCGCCAGCCATTTTGCTGCCGAGCTCAACCAGGAAGTCCGAACGATCCGGATATTCGATGTTTGTCAGCGACGCACTGAATCGACCTTGCGCATCACCTGAGACAGTCTGCAGAACACCGAAAAGCTCTTTCAGTGCACCGAGACGCTCGTCCAGAGCCTGGCGTGCCGTAATGATGGCCTGCTGGTTTTCTTCGAACTGCTGCTCGAGCTGCGCACTGGTGTTCTCTGCGCGGGTACGCTCAGCGCGCGCCTGGTTAAGCAGTGCCTGCTGCTGGTTTTTGTTCTGTGCAAACGTGGCTTCACGCTTGCGATTCTCCTGAGAATCGCGCGCCTGGCCCTGCTGGATGAGCTGCAGAAGCTCGCTCATGCTGCGAGCTTCGCTCTGAGCGTTTGCGGTGGCGATCATGCCCAGGCTCAAGAGCCCGGTAGCAATAATGAGTGTAATACGTTTCATTTAATTAGCCTCCGCAGCTGGAACGGGAACAATGATCAGTTCCGGCGCAACTAACTGTTTCGCAACCCGCAAACCTTTTCGAACTTCATTACGGGCGGAATCGGCACGCTCCCAGGCCCGAGTCTCGTTATTCCAACGACCGGTGATCTTGGTGTCATCCGACTGGAAGTAAAGACCAATTCGGCCGATGCGCAGCATGTTGTACGAGCGTGTCGCATCCTCGAAGTTGTCGATCGTCTGGGTGTAGTTCTCGATGGTCGTGCCAAAGTCATTTTCGATCTGGTAGGCCTCCATCACTTTCCTGAACTTCTCCGCGACGCTGACATCAGAGCGCTCCATGATTTCCTTGAGGTTTGCGATGCGCTCCGTTCGTTCCTTCATGAGGAACGGTATATCGAGCTTAACCGACTGCTCGAGCCCATCGATCATGCGCTCCATCAGGGGGAAGATCTGGCGATTAATAACGTCAACCTGATCCATCGAGAGCGAAATGTCTTCCAACACGGCGGACTGCCCTTCTACCTGGGCACTCATCAAACGGTTGTAGACCTTCAGGCCATCAATTTCCTTGTTAATCGCCCGGTACTGGTCCTCAAGGGAGCGAGTACCTTCGACAATCTTGTTAATTCGCTCCTGCGACTGCTGGGCCAGGTTCAGCCGTCGTTGATCAGCCTGCAAAATCTGATCGACGGTCTGGGCGAAAACGCTGCCGGAGAGCGCGATTACCATTGTTCCGAAAAACGCCGCGGTAATGCGCCGACTGCTGCTTATGCACCGATTCATGAACGCTCCTTAAAGGTCGTATGTTGTTGTAAGTAGTTACGGAGAGGGATGCAACGTATCCGCTGAATACATGCACAAATTAAAACGGAGGCGTAGATTACTTCCCCTATTGCGCACGCGACTCTCTCCACTTTCATCGCGCGGCGATGTTGTTCGTATGGAATTTGACTTTCTCTCTTTAGTCTTTGGCAATCCTGACAAATCCCGCCAGGTTCCCCGCCATTTATTCCTGTATTTATAAGAAGGTCCCCCGACCTTCGAGGGCAAGAATAACACATGCTTGCGAGATGACCAGCCCATCAACAACATAACGTTACAGGTTGATGGCGTTCTTTTTTCCTCACCCGCCAGCGAGGACATTGGTGGCTGTTTCGCAGCACCGACCATACCTCCCCCTGCAGCAATGCAAGACCGGCCCGTATAACTTCAGCGAACAGATGCGCGCCGCTCTTCGATCGGTTCGTACCCTTTTAAATTATGGACTTAGCATTACTTATTAATTGAATTTCTTTAGTAACACTCGTAACCGATTATAGAGTGGTTGACATCATTGCGACCTTACAACATGATTCGGCGCTATGACTGGATATTCAATTCACGCGCCGCAGGGTATTCGCCTTGCACTCGGTCTTGACCTCCTTCTTGGGAGGCTTCGCGGGTAGCGCGTATCCAGCACACGGACACGAAGACCCCGCATCCAAATGGATTGTGGGGTTTTTTTTATGAAAATTGCATCAGGCTGAGGTACCAACATGCAAATGTACTCGGAAGCAGACGTCGACCAAACTTGTCTTGCGAATCGTCAGATCACCATCCTTGGCTATGGCAGCCAGGGACGCGCGCACGCACTTAACTTGAAAGATAGTGGATTCAACGTCGTAGTGGGATTGAGAAGCAGCGGCGCCAGCTGGGCGAAAGCGAAAGCCGACGGGCTCACCGTGATGGAACCAAACGAATCCGTGAAAGGTGCGAAAATCGTGATGTTTCTGACGCCCGATATGGTGCAGAAAGCACTATATGAGGCGTTGGAGAAGGATATCGAGCAAGGCGCAACCCTGATGTTCGCGCATGGATTTGCGGTTCACTACAAACAGGTTGAGCCACGCAGCGACCTGGACGTCAGCCTGATCGCCCCGAAAGGGCCAGGCGGCCTGGTCCGACGGCAGTATGAGGAGGGTCACGGAGTCCCCTGCCTCGTTGCCGTGCATCAGGACGCCAGCGGCGACGCACTTAATATAGCGCTGGCCTATGCGGCCGGTATCGGCGGCGCACGCGCCGGCGTAATCGAGACAACCTTTGCTGAAGAGACCGAGACTGATCTGTTTGGTGAGCAGGCCGTGCTTTGCGGCGGTGCGACCGAATTGATTGTTGCTGGTTTCGAGACGCTTGTTGAAGCCGGTTACCAGCCGGAAGTTGCCTATTACGAGGTCATGCATGAACTTAAGCTCATCGTGGACCTGCTGCACGAGGGTGGACTCAAGAAGATGCACAAGTTCATTAGCGACACAGCTGCCTGGGGCGACATGATTAGCGGGCCCCGCGTCGTCGACAGTACCTCGCGTGCCGCAATGAAAGACATACTCGGTGATATTCAGGACGGTACATTTGCCAAGAACTGGATTGCCGAAAATGAGAACGGCATGCCGGAATTCAAGCGCCGTATGCAAGCCGATCTAGACCATCCAATTGAGAAAGTCGGAACTGAGCTGCGAGGTCGCATGGACTGGTTACAAGACTAGTGCCCAGGGCGACACGCAGAAATTGAGGCAATAGCGGAGGATAGAGCCGATGTCAGATTCACAGATACGCATTTTCGACACAACGTTACGCGACGGGGAACAGGCTCCGGGCTGCAGTATGACGCTTAGTGAGAAACTTCGTATTGCGAAGGCGCTATCTGAGCTTAATGTCGACGTCATCGAGGCTGGCTTCCCTGCGGCCTCGCCCGGCGATTTTGAATCCGTAAAGGCGATCGCCGACAGCAACTTCGGCCCGGTTATTTGTGGCCTGGCGCGTTGTAACGCCGCCGATATCGAAAAAGTCTACGAGGCGGTCAAAGGTGCGGACCGACATCGCATTCATGTGTTTGTAGCGACCAGTGCGATTCATCGGGAGCACAAGCTGAAAATGGCAAAGAAAGAGATCATCAAGAGTGCCGTCGGCGCGATCGAGATGGCCCGAGGTCTCGTAGACGATGTGGAGTTCTCACCGGAAGATGCGTCGCGCACGGAGCTTTCCTTCCTTGCAGAGGTTGTGTCGGCGGCCATCGAGGCGGGCGCGACGACTATCAATATCCCTGACACTGTCGGCTACACGGTACCAGCGGAATTCGACCGCCTGTTTCGCTACCTGAAAGAGCATGTCGAGGGCATCGACGACATTATCCTGAGTGTGCATTGTCACGATGACCTCGGTATGGCCGTTGCGAACAGCCTGGCTGCGGTCAATGCCGGAGCCCGCCAGATCGAGTGCACCATTAACGGCATAGGAGAGCGTGCCGGAAACTGCAGCCTTGAGGAAGCCGTCATGGCCGTCAAGACTCGTGCCGAGTTCTTTGGTCTCGAGACAGGCATCGACACCACGCGCCTGTATCCGACCTCGCGCCTGGTTTCAAATATCACCGGTATGCACACCCCGCGAAACAAGGCGATTGTCGGCGAAAATGCCTTTGCACACGAGGCCGGAATCCATCAGCACGGCATGCTGCAACACGCGTCCACCTATGAAATCATGCGTCCTGAAGATGTCGGGCTGAGTCGCTCGAATCTCGTCCTCGGCAAACACAGCGGCCGCCATGCGTTCCGCAATCGTGTCTCGGAGCTCGGCTTCGAGCTGGATGAAATGGAGACCAATCGCGCCTTCAATGCGTTTAAGAAACTCGCCGACCAGAAGAAAGACGTCTACGACGGTGACATCGAGGCCATCATAATGAATGCCGAGGGCACCTCCTCCGGGCCCTGGACACTCGATTCGCTCGAAGTACAGACGCACACCGATCAGCCTGCTACTGCTGCCGTTTCGCTGGCCAACGAAGATGGCACAAAGAGCAACGCCAGCGCACATGGCGACGGTCCGGTTGCCGCAGCCTTCCTGGCTCTCGAGAAAGCCACCGGCGTACAACTGACCCTGCGTAACTTCGAATTGCACAGTGCATCAATTGGCGAGGACGCTCTCGGCGAGGTAACCGTCACCGTAGAACACGAAGGCGAGAGTTTCCGTGGGCGTGGCGCAAGCGTGGATATTGTCGAAGCCGGCTGCCGCGCCTGTCTGGAGGTTATGAACCGGATTCTTCGACGTCAGCGGCATGAAGGCTCGACGCGCGGCAAACCGAACCCCGAACAAGCAACGATCTAGGCGGAGGCACCGTGAGCAGGACAACGTTATTTGACAAGGTCTGGTCAGATCATGTCGTCGTTACGGAAACAGACAGCACGCCCGCAATACTTTATATCGACCTGCACATTATTCATGAGGTCACAACGCCGCAGGCGTTCACTGTGCTTCGGGAACAGGGTCTGCCGGTGCGGCGACCCGACCTCACCTTGCCCACGATGGACCATTCGACGCCTACGACACCGGTTTTCAGTTTTAAGGATCTGGCTGTTGTCGGCGAAAGCGCAGCGAATCAGATCCGGCAGATGGAGATCAACTGCAAGGAGTTCGGTCTCGACCTGATCGGCTTTGGCAACGAGCAGCGCGGCATTGTGCATGTCATCGGCCCCGAGCTGGGAGCAACCCAACCTGGCAAAACGATCGTCTGTGGTGACAGCCACTCGAGCACACACGGCGCTTTTGGGGCCCTCGCCTTCGGAATCGGCACCACTGAGGTTGGCCATGTACTTGCGACACAATGCCTGCTGCAGCGTAAACCGAAAACGCTGGCAGTAAGCGTCGAAGGGAATCTGCCCACGGGAGTTTCGGCCAAGGACCTCATCCTCGCGGTAATTGGCCAAATCGGCGTAAACGGCGGAACCGGACACGTTATTGAATACCGCGGCGAAGCGATAAACGGGCTCGATATGGAGAGCCGGATGACGGTCTGTAATATGTCGATCGAAGGTGGCGCCCGTGCCGGGATGATCGCACCCGATGACACGACCTTCGAGTACTTGCATGATCGACCCAGGTCTCCCAAGGGGGCCGACTGGGAGGCGGCGGTCACCCGCTGGAAGACACTGCGCACCGACGATGGCGCCCATTTCGACAAGTCGGTCGCGCTGGACGCCTCGGTACTGCAGCCGATGGTTACCTTCGGCACCAACCCTGGAATGGTTGTTGGCATCGGTGACCCCGTGCCGGATGGTGGTGGCGATCCCAGCTTCCGAAAAGCGCTGGACTACATGCGTATTGAATCCGGCAAGCCGATGACGGAAAACGACGTCGACGTCGTGTTTGTCGGCAGCTGCACGAACGGCAGGCTCTCCGATATCCGCGAGACCGCGCGTGTACTGCAGGGCCGGAAAATCGCCGACGGCGTGCGCATGCTGGTTGTGCCCGGCTCACAACAGGTCAAGAAAGAGGCCGAGAATGAAGGCCTCGACCAGATCATCCTGAAGGCCGGCGCCGAATGGCGCGAAGCAGGCTGTTCCATGTGTATCGGCATGAATGGCGATACGGTGCCGAGCGGCAAACTGAGTGTCAGCACCAGTAATCGAAATTTCGAGGGTCGCCAGGGAATTGGCGCTCGCACTGTACTGGCCAGTCCCGCGACGGCCGCCGCCTCTGCGCTGCGTGGCCGAGTGACGGACCCGAGGACAATTTCATGAGCGGCATCACACACATAAAATCCCGCACCGTCGTGCTGCCGACAAAAGACATCGACACCGACCAAATCATCGCCGCCCGCTTTCTGACGACAACCTCTCGAGAGGGATTGGGCCGCAACCTGTTCTACGACCTGCGTTACAACAGCGATGGCAGCGAGAATGGCAAATTCCCGTTGAACACGTCGTCCGCAAAAGGCTGCGAAATCCTGATTGCCGGCAACAATTTCGGCTGCGGCTCGTCGCGAGAGCATGCTCCGTGGGCGCTACTCGACTTCGGCTTCCGCGCCATTATTTCGACGGAAATAGCGGACATATTTCGCAACAACTCCCTGAAGAACGGACTCGTGCCAGTGGTGGTTGATCAGGATACGCATCGTTGGTTGATCGACAATCCGGGCGTTGAGGTCGAGATCGACGTTAAGAATGCGACTCTCACGCTCCCGGATGGAACGGTCACGAGCTTCCCGATTGACGCATTTGCAAAACACTGCCTCGTCGAAGGTATCGACCAGCTCGGATTTCTACTTCAGCATCATGATGAAATCGCGAATTTTGAGGAGAGCCGCACGTGGAAGCCGTAATCACGCTGTTGCCCGGAGATGGCATCGGCCCCGACGTCACGGTCAGCGCGCGGCGCGTCATGCAAGCCGTAGCTGATAAGAATGGGCATCGCTTCGAGTTCCAGGAAGCGTTGATGGGCGGTATCGCTATTGATGAAACTGGTAATCCGCTGCCGGAAGCCACCAGAGCCGCCTGTGAGGCGAGCGATGCAGTGCTGCTGGGTGCCGTAGGCGGCCCCAAGTGGTCGGACCCCAATGCGCCGGTTCGGCCAGAACAAGGTCTGCTCCAGCTGCGCGCCCTGCTCGGCGTGTACGCCAATCTTCGGCCCGTAAAAATCTACCCTGAACTGGCTGCCGCATCGCCACTCAAGGCGGAGCTGCTTGAGGGCGTAGATTTACTGGTCGTTCGAGAACTGACCGGCGGCATTTATTTTGGTGAAAAATCTCGCGATGCCGACTCCGCCAGTGACCTGTGCGTTTATGAGCGCTATGAAATCGAGCGTATCGTGCGCGTTGCAGCCCGGCTGGCCGCAGGTCGGGACAAGCGCCTGTGCTCGGTCGACAAAGCCAACATTCTCGAGACGTCTCGTCTATGGCGGGAGGTTACTGATCGCATAATGGCCGAGGAATTTCCGGACATTGCGCTCGAGACGCTGCTGGTCGATGCGGCTGCCATGCACCTCTTGAGTCGCCCGGCTTCGTTCGACGTCATCGTCACCGAAAATATGTTTGGCGACATCCTGACCGATGAAGCCTCGATGCTTGCTGGCTCTATGGGAATGCTACCGTCCGCATCTCTGGGCGATTCCAGCCGCGGCCTTTATGAGCCCATACACGGCTCGGCGCCCGACATCGCTGGTCGTGGCATCGCCAACCCCTGCGCAGCGATTGCCAGCGCAGCAATGCTGCTGCGCCACAGCCTGGATCTCGAGGACGAGGCGGTTGCTATAGAGACCGCCATCGCCGCCGCTATCTCGGGCGGTGCGAGGACTGCAGATATCGCCGCGAAAGGTGAGCAGCCAATCTCGACCGACGAGATGACCGCCGAAATTATTCGCTGCCTGAGCTGACCGCCCTGAGGTTCGCACGTGCCTTGTTGGCGTTGCGAAAACGGATGATCTTCTTACCCAGCTCCTCAGTTTCTATCAGGAACCCGTCATGGCCATGCGCCGATTCCAGTACCTCGTAGCTGGAAGCCGGCAGATGCTCAGCTAACAGTTGCTGCTCCTCCGGCGGATACAGCGCATCTGTACTCACCGAGACAACCAGCGCCGGCTGCGAGATTGAGGCCAGTACGTCGAGGTATTCGCCCCTGCCCCGTGACAGATCGTGCGTATGCATCGCATGAGTCAGCGTTACGTAAGTATTCGCATCGAAGCGCTCATTAATCTTGTCGCCCTGGTATCGCAGGTAGGACTGAACCTGGTACTCCTCGTCCTCGCTTTTGTCGCGGCCAAATCGGCGATCAAAGCTCTCCCAGCTGCGGTACGTACAGATGGCCATCATGCGAGCTGCCGCCAAACCATCCGACGGTGGCGCTGCGTCGGTGTAAAACCCGTCATTCCAGTTGGGGTCGGCCGCGATCGCTGCTCGCTGAGCCTCGCTCACACCTATGCACCAGGCGGAATGACGGCCGCCGACGCCGATGGGCACGACGCTGTCCACCCGATCGGGGTAACTGATCGCCCACTCAAGCGCTTGCATACCGCCGAGAGAGGGCCCCGTCACGAGTTCCAGGCGGGACACTCCGAGCTCATCGAGCAGCACGCGCTGTAGCTCGACCATGTCGCGTACCGAAATGCGCGGAAAGTCGGCGCGGTAGCGCTGCGTCGAACCCGGCTTGATACTGACCGGCCCGGTCGTGCCGTAACAACTGCCAATAATGTTCGAGCAGATAATGAAGTCGTTCGCCGGATCGAAGGCCTTTCCTGTGCCTATGATGTTCGGCCACCAGGCATCGACATCGGCGGACCCCGTTAGTGCATGGCAAATCAGGATCGCGCCACCTGCCGCATTGGCTGGATCACCCCATGTCCGGTAGGCAATGTCCACATCCCTGAGCTGCTCGCCATTCTCGAGGGCAAACTCGCCCTCGACACGCAGGAAACGCGTGTCCGCCGAAACATGCGCCTGGAGATGCGACGGAAGACTCATTTCGGTCAGGCGCAGGCCGCAGCAACAGGTTTCAGCGTTGCTAGCGAAGCAGCCGCCTCAAGGGCGCTCAGCAGATCGGCGACGAGGTCTTCCGAAGCCTCGAGTCCTATCGAGAGACGGACCAGGTTTGGCCGGATGCCCGCCGCGGCGAGCGCATCATCATTGACCGGTGCATGCGTCATCGACCGCGGATGGCAAACGAGACTTTCTACACCGCCCAGCGACTCGGCCAGCGAGAAGAACCGGAGATGCTCGACAAAGGTCCTCACAGCGGCCTCGCCGCCCTCAAGCTCGAAACTGATCATGCCGCCAAAGCCACGCTGCTGCCGCTTGGCTATATCGTGTCCTGGATGGGTATCGAGGCCGGGGTAGTAGACCTGCTCAACCTGGCTATGCTTGTCCAGCAGGTTGGCAATGAGGCTCGCGCTCTCCTCATGCTGACGGATTCGCGGATGCAAGGTGCGAATTCCGCGCAGCGTCATGAAGCTGTCAAACGGCGCCCCGGTGATGCCAATACAGTTGGCCCAGTAAGCGATTTCTTCAGCAAGCTCCTCGGTCGCCGCAACGACACATCCGCCAACAACGTCACTATGGCCGTTGATGTACTTGGTGGTGGAGTGAATAACCAGGTCGGCGCCGAATTCAATCGGATTCTGTAACGCCGGCGACAAGAAGGTATTGTCGACTGCGAGCAAGGCGCCGCAATCGGAAGCGATATTCGCAATTGCGGCGATATCCACGATGCGGAGCAACGGGTTCGACGGGGTCTCGGCCAGGATGATTGCGGGGCCGTCTTCGCAGGCCGCGCGCAAACCCTCGAGGTCGGTCTGGTCTACAAAACGAACCTCAAAAAGACCTTTCTTCGACTGCTGCTCGAACAGCCGGAATGTGCCGCCGTAGCAGTCGTGCGGCGCAACAATCACATCGCCAGGCTTGAGGAGCTGCGTTAGTAACGTCAGTGCCGCCATGCCCGATGAAGTCACTACTGCTCCGGCACCGCCCTCCAGATTCGCCAACGCATCGGCCAGCGCGTCGCGCGTCGGATTACCGGACCGTGTGTAATCGTACTGACGCTTCTCGCCGAAACCCTCGAAAGCGAAATTGGAGGATAAATGCAGAGGCGGCACCACGGCACCGTACTGTGTGTCCGATTCGATGGACGCCCGAACGGCTTGAGTGGCTTTGCTGGCTGGTGCTGTCATTGTCGGTCTCCGCTAGTCGATTCCAATACCGTCTCATCGGAACCCTGCGAAGCCCGCAAGGGAGGGATGTTCTGCCCTTCAACCGGGTACCCCGGCGTGTTGCAGCAACCCTCATCTACCGATGCACAAGCTTTAAGCAAGGCATCGCAGGAGTTGGCACCTTTTCAGGATGGTTAGTCCTGAAGGTTGCCCCGGCGTCGTTGGGCCTATCCCTCGACCGGTCTCGATGAGTCTCAGCGAGTGTATGTGTAATTTCGTGCGGCGGTCAAGGCATTGATGCCAGAATATTTAGTCTCACAAGTAACCGTTTTTCCTGCATTTATTCATGCGGCAAGCGGATCAGGGACGAAGCATCAATATAGAGCTTGCCATTCTGAGTGGATTGTAATAGCGTACTAACACGTTAATACATTGATCCAACATGAAACCCAACCGTAACGAATCAGAGCGACAGCAGCAGCGTGCCGAGGATGCCCTTTTCGAGGCCATAATCAGCCTCCGGACGGCCGCTGAGTGCCGCAATTTCTTCAAGGACCTCTGCACTCCCGCCGAACTCCAGGCACTGGTCGATCGCTGGCAGGTTGTGGAATACCTGCAACAGGATCTGCCCTATCGGAAGATTCACGATCTCACAGGCGTCAGCGTTACCACCATCGGTCGCGTCGCACGATTCCTGTCGGATGGCTTCGGCGGCTACCGCACGGCCATCGAACGAACCCGCCACTCCGGCACACACCACTAAGGAAAACTCAATGGATACCCCCGAGCAGCGCATCAAGATTGCGGTGCAAAAGACCGGCCGTCTGACCGACCACTCCGTTGATTTGCTGGAGCGTTGCGGTCTCAAACTGACCAAGAGCAAGGACCAGCTGATCTGCTACGGCGAAAACATGCCGATCGATCTGCTGCTCGTACGCGATGACGACATTCCAGGGCTGGTCAGCGAGGATGTTTGTGATCTCGGCATCGTCGGCCTGAATATCGTCGAGGAAAAGCGCGAGAAGCTGAAGTCCGAGGGCCGCGACGGCCTGTTCAAGCAAATCTACGAGCTGGATTTCGGCCACTGCCGGCTGGCACTGGCGGCTCCTGACGGGACCGACTACGAAGGGCCAGCATCACTCGAAAATAAAAGAATTGCAACAAGTTACCTCGGTCTCTTAAACCGTTTTCTAAATCAAAACAGTGTAAGTGCCGAGACTGTTTACCTTTCCGGCGCCGTCGAGATCGCGCCGAAACTTGGCCGTGCCGACTTTATTTGCGACCTGGTGTCGACCGGATCCACGCTCAAGGCCAATGGGCTGACCGAGGTGGACGTTCTGCTCGACAGCGAGGCGGTGGTCATCCAGACGCTGGCGCCGTTGGGTGACGAAAAGCAGGCGCTGGTCGACAAGATCCTGCAACGCCTTGACGGTGTACTACAGGTGCGCGAGAGCAAGTACATTATGCTGCATGCGCCCCGCGATGCCCTGCCCAGGATTCGTGACCTGCTGCCGGGATCAGAAGCACCCACGGTGATGCCGCTCGACGGCAACGACGATAAGGTTGCCGTGCACGCTGTCTGCCGTGAAACCGTGTTCTGGGAAACCCTCGAGAACCTCAAGGCCGCCGGTGCGAGCTCCCTGCTCGTCTTACCGGTAGAGAAGATGCTGGCCTGAATCATGATTATCGAGCCCAGCAACTGGACTGAATTGTCTGACGCCGAACGGGTCGCGCTGTTACAGCGACCAGCCTTGGCGCAGGATGATTCCACAAGAGAAGTCACTGCGACCATCATTGCCGCGGTCCGTGCGCGCGGTGATGCCGCGCTCATCGAACTGACGCGCAAATACGACGGCGCCGAGATAGACGCGTTCCAGGTATCGGCTGAAGAAATCGAAGCTGCTGGTCGGCAACTGACGGACCGGCAGCTGGATGCCATCGATCTGGCAATCCGCAACGTGCGTGCTTTTCATGAGGCTCAACGCCCATCATCAATCCGGGTCGAGACAATGCCCGGGGTTGTCTGTGAGCGTGTCAGCCATGCGCTCGACGCCGTTGGGCTCTATGTGCCGGCAGGAACCGCGCCACTGCCCTCTGCCGCCATCATGCTTGCGGTTCCGGCCACCATCGCCGGCTGTCCCACCAAGGTTCTCTGCACACCGCCAAGAGCCGATGGCACGGCCGATCCTGCCGTGCTTGTTGCTGCAACACGAGCCGGGGTCACCGATATCTTCAAGGTTGGCGGTGCCCAGGCAATCGCGGCACTGGCGTACGGAACCGAGAGTATCCCCAAGGTCTGCAAGGTCTTCGGTCCTGGTAACGCTTTCGTTACCAGCGCCAAGGCACAGGTAGGAGGCGATCCGTCAGGCGCTGCCATGGACATGCCGGCAGGCCCATCGGAAGTCCTGGTCATTGCCGACCAGCAGGCTTCCGCCGAATTCGTGGCATCGGACTTACTCTCGCAGGCCGAGCATGGCGTTGACTCCCAGGTCGTACTGGTCACGATATCGTCAAGGCTCGCTAAAGCGGTTGCAGAGGAACTCGGCCAGCAACTCGCCGGATTGTCACGATCAAAGATCGCCGCTGCGGCGCTGCAGAATTCTCGCATTATCATCGTGCCGGATCTCGAGACGGCAGCGGTGGTAAGTAACCGCTATGCACCGGAGCACCTGATCCTGCAGGTCGAAGATCCTCGCGGAATGCTGCCCGCGCTGCGCAACGCGGGCTCGATCTTCCTGGGCCAGTGGACGCCGGAATCGGTCGGCGACTATTGCAGCGGCACCAACCACGTCCTTCCGACCTACGGTTTTGCACAAACGTATAGCGGTTTGGGGGTCGATCAATTCATGCGCCAGATGACGATTCAGGAATTGAGCCGAGAAGGCCTCGACAATCTCGGCGCCGCGGTTGTCAGCCTGGCTGGTCTCGAAGGCCTGGATGCACATGCCGCGGCTGTCACTCGAAGATTGAGTGCCGAGCCATGAACATAGCGAAACTCGCAAGACCCGAGATTCAGGCGCTGCACGCCTACGAAGCGGCGGAACAGGTGGACGACACGATACGTCTTAACGCTAACGAGTCGCCGCTGGTCAACCCGAACAACCGTTTTCGGCGGCCGCTCAATCGCTATCCGGAAGTGCGTCCGCAGAAGCTGCGGGCATCGCTTGCCCGGCGGTTTGGCTGCTCCGCGGAAAAACTACTGGTAACCCGTGGGTCGAGTGAAGCCATCGACCTTCTCGTAAGGACTTTTTGCCGGGCGGGCAAGGACAGCGTGTTGACGACATCGCCGTCATTTTCGATGTATCGGCACTACGCCGAGGTGCAAGGCGCGCGCCTCATCGAGGTTGCGTCACCGGCTGAAGATGATTTTGCAATTGACGTCGACGCGATACTGGAAGCCTGTGACAAGAACACGCGGCTGATCTTCATTTGCTCGCCGAACAATCCCACCGGAACAACGCTGCCGCAGGCGAAGCTCGAGAAGTTATTGCGCGAACGTGGTGACCAGTCCGCTGTCGTGGTTGACGAGGCCTACGTCGAGTTTTGCGAATCACCTTCCGTTATTGGATTGCTTGAGCGATTTCCGAACCTGCTGGTGTTACGCACTCTCTCGAAGGCACTGGCATTTGCCGGTGCACGATGCGGCGCTGTTGTTGGTCCCGAGGCTGTTGTTCGAATGCTCAGCGCCGTGCAGTCGCCCTACGCTCTCGCCACGCCCGTCGTGGAATGCGTTGAGGATGCGTTGGAGGAAGAGCAGATTGCGCTGGCTGAAAGCGCGGTTACCGAGATCATTCGAGAGCGGCAACGTCTGATGCAGGCCATCGAGGCCTTCGCATTCGTGCGCAAGGTATGGCCAAGCGACGCGAACTTTTTTCTGATCGAGGTCGACGACGCGCGCGAAGTGCTGCATCGCTGCGAGGCACACCATGTTCTTCTACGGTATTTCGGCGCTCCGTTGGCGTCATGTATTCGCATTTCCGTCGGCAGCGAAGCTGAGAACAACCAGCTCTTGCGAGCACTCGAAACCTTGAAGGAGTCATGAAATGTCCGTGAAGGTCCTGTTCATCGATCGCGACGGTACCCTGATTGAGGAACCGGACGACTTTCAGGTCGACGCAGTGGAGAAGATACGACTGGTCGACGAGGTCATCCCGTCGCTACTGGAACTGAGTCGGCACGGCTATCGCTTCGTCATGGTCAGTAATCAGGACGGCCTCGGCACGGACGCTTTCCCACAGGCCCGGTTTGACGCTTGCCATACCCACACGCTGCAACTTTTCAACAGTCAGGGCATTGATTTCGATGCGGTCTATATTTGTCCACATTTGCCAGAGGACAACTGTGAATGCCGCAAACCGCGCCCGGGGCTCCTCACCCGCTACCTGGCCGCAACTAACATCGATCTCGCACAATCCGCTGTTATCGGTGATCGACGGACAGACATGCAGCTGGCGGAACGCATCGGCGTACGTGGGCTGCTGGTCAACACTGCAGACGACGATGCGCGAAGCTGGCCGCAAATCGTGACGCTGCTGTGTCATTCGGATCGTGTCGCCTGCGTCGAACGAAACACCAATGAAACGCGCATCAGTGCGAGCGTTAATCTCGATACAAGTGACCCAATCGAAGTCAGTACCGGCATAGGTTTCTACGATCACATGCTGGAACAAATCGCCAAGCACGGCGGTTTTGGCCTCAGGCTCTCGTGCGATGGCGATCTCGAAATCGACGAACATCACACGGTCGAGGACACCGCGATTTGCCTCGGTTCTGCGCTCAGACAGGCTCTGGGAAACAAATTCGGTATTGGACGTTACGGTTTCCTTCTGCCGATGGACGAAAGCGAGGCCAAGGTTGCACTCGATCTCTCAGGCAGGGCTGCCTTCCAGTTCGAGGGAGAGTTTCCACGAGACAATGTCGGCGAACTGTCGACCGAAATGGTAGAGCACTTCTTTCGCTCGCTTAGCGATTCATTGGGCGCCGCATTGCACGTTGAAGTGCGCGGGGAAAATACCCACCACATGATCGAGGCGTGTTTCAAATCCGTTGGCCGCGCGTTGCGCCAGGCGATAAACCGCAGCGGCACCGAACTCCCCTCTACCAAAGGTACCTTGAGCTAAGCACATGAGTACGATCGCCATCATCGACAGCGGCGGAGCCAACATTGCATCTCTGCTATTCGCGTTCGAACGACTGGGCAGGAACGCAGAGTTGACTATAGATCCGGCCGTAATTCGCTCGGCGGATCGGGTGCTCCTGCCGGGAGTCGGTGCCGCCAAAGACGCTATGGACCGCCTGCGAGACGCGCAACTGGTCGACGTGATCCGCAAGTTGACGCAACCTGTACTCGGCATCTGCCTGGGCATGCAGCTGCTGCTCGACGGTTCCGAGGAGGAAGACGTCGAATGCCTCGGAATCGTCCCTGGAACCGCCAGGCTGCTGCCCTCGACAGCGCTTTGTCCTGTCCCCAATATGGGCTGGTGCGCGACGACAAAAACCGACAACCACCCGTTGCTTGATGGTGTTCCGGACGGCAGCTATTTCTATTATCTGCACAGCTACGCTTTACCGGTCTCGGAACACACGCTGGCAACAGCGCAGCACGCAGAACAATTCTCTGCGGTGATCGGGCGGGATAATTTTGTCGCGTCACAGTTTCACCCGGAACGCTCATCGAATGTTGGCGCGCGGCTTCTTCGCAACTTCCTGAACGGCGTGACATGAAAATCATTCCAGCCATCGATTTGAAAGACGGAAAATGCGTGCGTCTTTTCAAAGGCGATTTCGACAAAACCACTGAATACAGTAACGATCCGGTGGCCATCGCAAGGCGATTCTCGGCACTGGACGTTGAGGATCTGCACATCGTCGATCTTGACGGCGCCCGCTCAGGTCAGCAGCAAAACCGCTCGATCGTTTCCGCTATTGCCAGCGAGACCGGGCTGGACATACAACTCGGCGGCGGGATCCGAGATCGCGAATCGGTTGCGAACTGGCTCGACAATGGCGTTGCACGCTGTGTGATTGGCAGCATGGCAATTACCGATACTGCGATCGTAAGCGAGTGGTTGAGCGAATTCGGCGCCGACCGCCTCGTTCTCGCGCTCGACGTCCGCTTGAAAGACGACGGCACGCCAATGCTGACCACGCACGGCTGGACCCGCGCCTCCGACCTTTCGCTCTGGGACTGCATCGACTACTACGCCGAGGCCGGTCTCACACACGTCCTCTGCACCGATGTGAGTCGCGACGGCGCCATGGCTGGTCCCAATGTAGCTCTCTATACAGAGACTCTCAGGCGCTACCCGCACCTCGCGTTGCAGGCATCGGGAGGCGTCCGGCATATCGGTGACCTCGAGGAACTCAGAACACAGGGTATTCCCGCGGCGATCTCAGGTCGGGCGTTGCTGGATGGCGAGATAACAACTGCGGAGGTGGCGGCATTCCGGCGAAACGCATAATCCCGTGTCTTGACGTGCGCGACGGTGTTGTTGTCAAAGGCGTGCAGTTCCGTAATCACCGCATTGTCGGTGACATCCTTGAACTGGCCAGGCGCTACTGTGCAGAAGGCGCAGATGAGCTGGTGTTTTACGACATCACCGCCAGTCCTGACGAGCGCAGTGTAGACCGAAGCTGGGTTAGCAGCGTCGCAAAGGTACTCGATATCCCGTTTTGCGTCGCCGGCGGAATTCGCAGCGTCGCCGATGCCGAAGACGTTTTGAACAAGGGCGCCGACAAGATCTCAATAAACTCGCCTGCCCTCGCGAATCCGACCCTGATCACCGAGTTGGCGAAACGCTTCGGGTCACAATGCGTCGTCATCGGCATTGACAGTCGCCACGAGCACAACAACTACTTCGTGTATCAGAACACCGGCGATCCCGACAAGACCATGCCCGCGCAACGCCTCACTGTCGATTGGGTGCAGGAGGTGCAGGAGCGCGGCGCCGGTGAGATTGTCCTTAACTGCATGAATAGGGACGGTGTTCGCAAAGGCTACGACACCGAGCAGTTGAGGACGGTGCGAAGTGCCTGTCGTGTACCGCTGATCGCATCCGGCGGAGCCGGCGCTATGGAACATTTCAAGGATGTGTTTCTCGACGCGAAAGTCGACGGCGCGCTGGCCGCGAGCGTTTTTCACAGCGCGGAAATACCGATCCCGACTCTGAAGAGCTACCTGGCTAAAAACCAGGTCGATATAAGACCCTGAGGAACCCTAGTGAGCGCTGAAGACCTGAGATTTATCGGAGAGCTGGAGACCATTGTCCAGGCTCGCCTCAAGAACCCCACCGAAAAAAGCTATACGGCGAAACTCGCGGCGGCCGGGATCAAACGCATTGCACAAAAAGTCGGTGAAGAAGGTGTCGAACTGGCGCTTGCGGCAGTCTCGGGCGACCGTGGAGAGATTATCGACGAAGCCGCAGATCTTGTTTACCACCTTATTGTGTTGCTGGCCGACCGCGATATCGGCCTGAAGGACGTTGCGGAACGCCTCGCATCGCGTCATTCGGCAGAAGCGTAGTCGTTGCCGAATCAGGCTGAAGAGTTCCCGATTTAACCGCTCGCCTTATCCTCGGCTCTTTGAAAAGCGGGGCGCTCCAGGCAACGATCGGCATAACCCCCAATGTTCTTCGTATCCGGCAGCATCTCGAACATGCGCATGAACACCGCACTGGAACCCAGCATGACATCGGCCGCAGTGAATTGGCTGCCCAGGATCCAGTCCTTGCCTTCGAGGCCTTCGTCAAATACGCGGATCATCTGTTCGAAATCACCCCAGCCGTTGCGAACCCGGCTGGGCTCCATCTTGCTGAACTTCTCGGCCATAGCCGGCTCGATGACGGCTGGCGTGTACATTGCCCAGTACAGGTATTTTCCACGTCGCGGATCGTCCAGCGCCGGTGCCAGAGATCCCGTGCAGTATCGATCAGCCACGTACAGGCAGATTGCCGCCGACTCGGACATCGCCGCATCACCGTCGACAATGGCGGGAACTTTGCCCATCGGGCTGGCCGCCAGGAACTCATCGCTGTCTTTCCGATCGGGACTGCGTATATCCACGAGCTCCATCTCATAGTCGATGCCCGCCTCCTCCAGCATCCATAACGCTCGCGTCGAACGCGTCTGTGGTGCCCAGAAAATTTTCATATGACGATCTCCTTGGCGATTTCGCGTCGATTGTAATGCGAACTCATCACGTATCCATATGCGCCCGCGTTGGCGACGAGAATAATATCGCCCTCCACCGTCGGCGGCAGCAAGCGGTCACTGCCGAGGCGATCCCCGGTTTCACAGATGGGCCCGACCACCGTAACAGTCTCACTCGGTGCCACATCGGCACGCGTGAGATTTACGATCTCGTGATAGGCACCATACAGCGCCGGTCGAATCAATGAGTTCATGCCGGTGCCGACTCCGATGTACCGCATCTCGCCCTTGCCTTTGGTCTGAGTAACCCGTGTCAGCAATACACCCGCTCTTGCAACCAGGAAACGGCCCGGCTCGAGCCAGAGTTTGTACTCCGGGTAGGCTTCACGAATTTCAGCAAGCGTCTCATCCAGCCGCTCGAGGTCAAACGACTTATCGCCGGGCTTTTCAGGGATGCCCAGGCCGCCACCCAGATCAATCGTGCGCACTGAGGGGAAACGGCTCGCGACCTGCACCAGTTCCGCAGCAACGCTGCGCCAGCTATTCGGATCCAGGATGCCACTGCCGCTGTGAGCGTGGATGCCGATGACCTCCGCACCGGCTGCATCGACCAAGCGAACCAGTTCGTCGATCTCGAATCGCGGAACGCCGAATTTTGAATGCACACCTGCGGTTTTTACATGCTCGTGATGACCACGCCCCTGCCCCGGGTCCACTCGAATAAACAACTTCTGATCAGCGAATAACTCCGGCCAGGCCTGCAAGGGATAGAGGTTATCGAGCGTTAACTGCAGTCCCTTCGCCAGACTCCATTCATACTCCTCGCGCGGCGCAAAATTTGGTGTGAAAAGCACACGGGACAAATCGAATCCCGGAATGACCTCCTCAAGCCACTCAACCTCGCCTGGGGAGACGCATTCGAAATCGACGCCTGTAGCAGCCATCGTCCGAATAAGCTCAGCGTTGAAGTTGGCCTTCACCGCGTACAAAATTCGATCGACGTTCTTCAGGTTTAACAGGCTTTTCGCTGCAGCCTCAACGCTCTCTCGGTCGTACACATAGGCATTTAACTCGTCGCTGGCAAGCTGCAACAATTGCTCGCGTTTTTGCAGCCACCAGGTGTCGGCCGCCCTGGCGACCGGTTCATCACCGGCAAATAGTCGCTCCCAACTCGGCCCAAATGCCGATGAAGTACCCTTCTTGCGAATGATCGTGGAATGCAACTTTGCGACCAGCCGCGGCCCTTGCTGCCGATCAACGACAAAGGTCAGATTCAGGTCGTTGGCCGCCTGAGACATCAGATGTATGCGTTCTTCCTCAAACACCTCCAGAGCCGGTGCCAGTCGTGGAATGATCGTGCGAATCTTGCGGCCAACAAGGCTTACGGCCGAACAGCCGGAAATAACCCGTACCCGACATATTTTCTCAAGGTCGTCGACCAGCGATGTCTCGATATCTTCCGGCAGCATACCGTCACTGGTATCGATGGACACGGTAACGTTGGTCTCGGAGGTCGAGATCAGGTCTACCGAAACGCCGTGCTGACCGAACGCAGCAAACGCCTTTGCCAGAAAACCTGCTTCCTGCCACATACCCACCGTATTCATGGAAATCAGGGTAAGACCATTACGAATACAAATACCCTTGACCTGCGGTTCCACCTCTTCGGTTACGGATGAAATGACGGTCCCGGCAATTTCAGGTGCCGGCGTGCTGCGCACAAAAAGCGGAATATCGTAAGCCCGGAGTGGCGAGAGACATCGCGGGTGCAGAACCGAGCTGCCCGCCGACGCCAGCTCCTGCGCCTCATCATAGTGCAACGCGATGAGCAATCGCGCCGATGGCACGACGCGCGGATCCGCCGTAAACAAGCCCGGCACGTCGGTCCAGATCTCTAACCGACGGGCGCCCAGCATGGCTGCGAAGTAAGCAGCTGACGTATCAGAACCTCCGCGGCCGAGTAGTACTGTCTCGCCGGCCGCGTTACGCGCAATGAAACCCTGCGTGAGAATCACCTTGCCCGTTTCAGCGAGCCTGGACTGCAGCGCCTCGTCCGGCTCAAAATCACAGGTTGCGGCGAGATACGCATTGACCGGGTTTCGAGTTGCTGACGACTTACTGTGCAACAGGTCCCTGGCGTCGACCCACTGCACGGGAACTCCGGCATGCTCGAGAAATTCAGCGCCAAGCCGCGTGGACATTAGCTCCCCAAGCGCCATAACGCGTACGCGCACGCGGACACTGACTTCCCGAACAAGGCGGACGCCGGCTATCAGCTGCTCGAGCTGATGTAGTGTGTCGCCAAGAAGCGCGGGACCATCCAGACCCAGTTGTTGGGCAAGCTCGTAGTGCTGCGCGCGAATTTCTTCGACTCGTTCCGACGGATCGGCAGTAACGGCAAGCTGTAGAATTTCTTCAAGTGCATTTGAGACGCCCTGCAGTGCGGAGTGCACTATCATCGGCTGCAAGCCTTCGTCCAAACGTCGTTTTATGAGAGAGGCAATCCTTGCCCAGTTCTCGGCCGTCGATACGCTGCTGCCACCGAATTTCATAACCACCCACGGCGACTTGGCAATGGACTCAGGAGCACCCAGCGATGCGCTGCTTTCAAATGCGGCTTCAGTAGTCGATATCATGCTTCACTCTTTCCGACAGCAAAAAAAAACCCGCTAGGATTCACCTGGCGGGTTCGCTGACAATGTTCGGTCTTTATTAACTAGCCGATACAGTTGCCACTCGCACCCACGCACCTCTGGCGCGCCATGTATTTTAAGTGTTTTTTCGTATCAAGCGTGTTGATACGTTGGCACTTTACGTGAGTGTCGTAAAACTTCATCGTTGCAGTAGAGCGAACCCGGGGCCAAACGTCAAGCCCGACGATGCTATTCGTCCCAGGCCGGCGGAATGGTGACTGCGCCTTCGGATGCCGAGGACACCTCATTGCGATATTTTGCAAGAACGCCCCGCTTCACGGGCGAGGCTGGTCGCCGCCAGGCCTTGCGACGTGTAGCCATGTCCGCCGCAGTGACTGCGACATTAATTTCCTTTGTCTCAGCGTCGATTGTCAGACGGTCGCCGTCTTCAATCAGAGCAATAGGACCGCCGGCCGCCGCCTCAGGCGAGACATGCCCTACGACGAAACCGTGGCTGCCGCCGGAGAAACGTCCGTCCGTGATCAGCGCGACGTCAGCGCCCAATCCTTTACCCATGATCGCTCCCGTCGGACTCAGCATCTCGCGCATACCCGGCGCACCTTTCGGTCCTTCATAGCGAATGACAAGTACGTCGCCGGCTTTTATCGTGTCGTCGAGGATCGCCTGAAGCGCTTCCTCTTCAGAATGAAAGACGCGAGCACTGCCTTCGAAGCGCAGCCCTTCCTTGCCGGTGATCTTCGCTACAGCACCTTCCGGTGCCACGTTGCCATAGAGTATCGACAGGTGGCTATCGGGCTTGATTGGGTTATCAAAATCATGAACGATCTGCTGACCGTCCGGGTAGTCATCGACATCGGCAAGATTCTCACGCAGCGTTTTCCCCGTCACGGTCATGCAGTCTCCGTGCAATAGACCGGCGTCAAGCATTCGCTTCATGAGTGGCTGGATGCCGCCGATCTCGATGAGTTCCGACATTAGAAATTTACCGCTGGGTTTGAGATCGGCCAGCACCGGTACTCGAGCACCGATGCGTGTGAAATCATCCAGCGTCAGTGAGACCTCCGCCTCCTGCGCCATCGCCAGCAAGTGCAGCACTGCGTTTGTTGACCCGGCCAATGCGATCACCACGGCAATCGCGTTTTCGAAGGCCTCACGCGTCATGATGTCACGCGGCTTGATGTCCTCGCGGATCAGATTCATGACCGCCTCTGAGGCCCGGCGGCAATCGTCAAGTTTGGTCTCCGAAACAGCCTCCTGCGCGGAACTGTTGCCGAGGCTCATCCCCATGGCCTCAATAGCGGACGCCATGGTGTTAGCGGTATACATTCCGCCGCAGGCACCAGGGCCCGGAATCGCCGTCTGTTCAACCTCGAGTAACTCTTGATCCGAAATCAGCCCACCGGAATGCGCACCCACCGCCTCGAACACCGATACGATATCCCGGCGCTTGGCTCCGGGCTTGATCGTGCCGCCATAGACGAACACTGCGGGCCTGTTGAGCCGTGCCATTGCCATTACACAGCCCGGCATATTCTTATCGCAGCCGCCAATGGCGACCAGGCCATCAAAGCCCTCGGCACCGACAACGGCCTCGATTGAATCGGCGATTATTTCCCGGGAGACGAGCGAATAGCGCATGCCGGGCGTGCCCATGGAGATACCGTCCGAGACGCTGATTGTGTTGAATACGACGCCCTTCCCGCCCGCGTCACTGGCTGCGCTGGCGGCTGCATCCGCCAGCCCTCCAATGTGCATATTGCATGGCGTAACCATGCTCCAGGTCGATGCGATTCCGATTTGCGGTCGGTTGAAATCGTCTTCAGAAAATCCGACGGCCCGCAGCATTGCGCGACTGGGCGCCTGCTCTACACCATCGACAACGATGCGTGAATAACGACGCAGATCTTTTTCACTCATTTGACCGACTGACTCCGCACTGAATGGACCACATGCGACCCCGCGGGGCCGGAGCGGAATTCTAGCAGTTAATCAGCGCGTTTGCGGCTCGTCGTCCCTTATCAGTACGACAATGCGTTGGTACACATCGTCGACCGAGATCTGCGCGGAGGTGTCGAGTTCCAGCACGAATGCCTCGTCACCTTCAACAAGCGAATCCTGCACCAACGGGATCAGAATTCTCGCCGAGCGCTGCCCGGGCCCGAACGTGATTGAATTATCGCCGGGGGCAAAATAGTCCTCGCCCTCCGTCGCGGTGACGTCGCTGACCGTGTAAGCGACGACGGCCCGGGAGTTGTCCGGGTTGAACCGGACAAGGTCAATTTGAACGGCCGGGTCCGTTTCTCGAATTGACGCCTGGCTTGCAGCGAACGCAATCGTGTTTACAGGCAACTTCGCTTCGAATGCTCGCTGATCATCGTCTTCGAGGGTTAGGTAAATCACAGCCATTTCGGATGCGGCGGAGTCGAGCTCGCGCAGGCGCAGCGTGGATAACTGGTCCGCCTCACGAAGTGGATCCGACGCCATTGTCAGCACGATACGGCTACGCTCCTGGCCAGCCGGAAAACGCACAATACCTTCGTTTGAAATTGCGTACTGCTGTGCTGCCCAGGGCGAACGATTGCCGCTAAATCCGACTTCATCAAGTTTCAGCGCCAGCGGCAGGTCGAGGCCGCCGCCGCGTATGAAATCAACGGTCACAGGGCCGTCGTCTTCACGCAATCGGGTCTTGAAGTTCTGCAGCCGAAGCATTGCCCATCCTGAATGGTACTTCCAGATCGGCCGGCGGTAGTGCAGAAAAATCGACGAGCGGTTCGGCAACCGGTAGCGGTTCCTCCTGCTCGATGAGGATCTCCTCAATCGCATCCGAAGCCGATGTATCGACGGTATTACTCGTGTCGATAACCTCCTCTATTTCCGGTGCCGGAAGAGCTTCGAGCTCAATCATTTCCTCTGGCTTTTCGAGCGCGCTTTGCAATTTGCTCAGCCATGGATCGAGCATACCGAATTGGTACAGTGCTCCGCCGGCCAGCGTCAACAACAGTACAGCCGCGAGCAGCCACTTACCTGCACCGCCACTCTCTTCAACGACGTAGCGTTCGGACGGATCCAGCGCAATGGTGTCCTCACCATTTTCCTCCAGGGAGCGCATGAAATCCTCGACGGTGGCATATCTTGTGACCCGCGCGTACGACAGCGCCTTCTTTATTGCTCGCCACTGCCCGTCGCTGAGTCCCTGTGGCCGCTGTGGCTTCATACCCTCCTGAGAAGCTTCCGCCGCATTACGTGGCCCGAAAACGCGGTGGCCCGCGACCAGGCGATACAAAAGACAGGCCAGGGAAAACACGTCATCAGACGCAACCGGCTCCTCGCCGGTTAGTACCTGCATACTCGAGTACGCTGGTGTAAGTGCGCCCAGCACGCCGGGGTCGAACTCTGGTCCCGTTGTTTTCTGGCGCACGCGAGCGACACCGAAATCAAATAATTTCGCATCGCCGTTCGGCATGATCATGATGTTGCCGGGCTTCACATCCGCATGCACGATGCCACAACGATGTGCGTATTCCAGCGCATCGCCAATTTGCGCCACGATTCGGAACGCTACATCGTGGTCGATGCTTTTCGCCTCGGCGGAGTCGAGGATGCTGGCCAGAGTGCGACCTTGCAGCCATTCCATCACCATGAAATAGAGATCGTCATCCCGATCGAAGTCGATGAAGCGAACGATATTTGGATGCAGCAGGCAACGGCCTTTGGTTGCCTCCTGCTGAAGTGCACGAAGGGCCTGCGCGTTGTCTGCCAACAGTGGCGACAGCACCTTGATTGCTACCCAGGGCTCATCCGCCTCGGCTTCCGCCAAACGACGGTCCAGCGCCTTGTAAACGACTCCCATACTGCCGCCTGAGACTTTTTCCTGCAGCAAGAAGCGGTCGCGCAGCAGCGATCCCACCTGGACACGTGCGTCGGCGCTCGCCGCAATCGCCACGTCGCCGGGAATCACTGTCGTCGTGCCAAACGCATCGTCACCCTCGGCGGCACTTGATTCGTCCTCAATCGACGGGCTCTTTTGTGCTTCATCTTGAAGTGAAGGTCTTTCTGCCGGCGTGTCCGGGTCTTCGCCCGAAATCGAAGAAGGACAGGTTGGAATGTCCTCCGTAACAAAATGATCGAGCATCGACTTCACGAGCTGGAAGGTCTCCTTGCGCAACGCGCCGGCATCGTATCGTTCCTGCAGAACCCTGCGTATCTCGGCTTCGCTGCCCCCGCTTGACGCCAGCAGGTTGGCAATACCGCTCTGAATATCAGCCAACATTGCGACATCGTCGGCCGAGGCGCTCAACTGGTCCTCGAGGCCGGCAAGCTGGTCGCCGAGTGCGTCGAGATTATTGTCGGTTTCTGCTGTCATAATTAGCTGACCAGTTTACGTGCTCGGCCTGGCCGGGAAACGGAACTGGTCGTCAAATTACCTTACCGGGGTTGAGGATATTGGCCGGGTCCAGCGTGTTTTTCAGCGTCCGCATGAGCTCGATCTCAGTACCGCCGCGATACTCGGCCAGAAACGCCTTCTTGAGGCGTCCAACGCCGTGTTCAGCGCTGAAGCTGCCGCCCAGTTCGTCCACAAGATCGTAAATCGCCGCTGTAATGCCCTGGCCAGCTTCTCGCCAACTTTCCGCTGTCAGGCCATGCGGCAGCGCAACGTTGTAATGCAGGTTGCCGTCACCGACATGGCCGAAGGCCAGCAACGTCGCCTCCGGCATCAGATCTGCGACCAGCTTCTCACCTCGAGCAAGGAACTCCTGCATGTGACCGATAGGAATCGAGATATCATGCTTGAGCGCCTTGCCTTCTTGGCGCTCCGCCTCCGCAATGGAATGCCGAAGCCGCCACAAGCTCTGCGATTCATTGCTGTTTTTTGCTATGACCGCATCCAGCATTGAAATCTCATCCGCCGCATTAATGAGTGCGCTCTCCAGTTCAGTCGGCTCACCTTGCGTTGCGGCTTCAATCAGAACGTACCAGGGATGATGGGCATCGAACGGCAGCCTGGCATCCGGTATGTGCTTCTCGACCAGCGCAAAGACCGGTCCTGAGATGAGCTCAAATGCTTCAATTCGATCAGAGAGTGAACGGCGCAGTGCGGCTAGCAGCCGAACGGCATCACCACTGTCAGCAACAGCAACCAGCGCCGTGGACATTTCTCCGGGGTCGGGAAACAACCGCAGCGTTGCTGCTGTAATGATGCCAAGAGTCCCCTCGCTGCCGACAAAAAGCTGCTTCAGGTCGTAGCCCGCCGTGTCCTTGCGCAGCGATCGCAAGCTGTTCAATACCGTACCGTCAGCCAGCACAACCTCAAGGCCGAGCACCAGCGCTCTTGCAGTGCCGTACCGAATGACGTTGACACCACCGGCGTTCGTCGCGAGATTGCCGCCGATCTGGCAACTGCCCTCGGCGCCGAGGCTCAAGGGGAAAATTCGATCGACGGACGTCGCCGCCGCCTGGATATTTGCCAGCACGCAACCAGCTTCGACTTCCATCGAGAAGTTATAGGGATCCACGTCTCGAATCCGATTCATGCGAGACATCGACAACAGAACCTGGTCCCCTGACTCATCGGGCACGGAGCCTCCGCACAAACTGGTGTTACCGCCCTGCGGCACAATCGAGACGCCCGCCGCCGCGCAGGCACGGACAATTTGCACCACCTGCTCCGTATTTTCGGGTGCGATGAGGATTGGCGTCTTGCCGACGAATGCCCCTCGCCAGTCTGTAAGGTGAGGCGCCAGTTCCGCGATATCGGTCTTCCATCCGGAGGGACCAACAATGCTCTTTAGCTCATCAAGCAGCATCATCGAAAATCGCCTGCTTTTCAAAAGTCGCCCAGTCAATATTGCTGCCGCACATCACCAGTACGATTCGCTTGCCCGTCAAATCTTCGCGCAATGGTCCGAGCAGCGCCGCGGTACTGGCCGCACAGGCTGGCTCGACAGCCATTTTCATCTCGCGAAACAGGAAACCCATCGCCTTGCGTAATTGCAGGTCGTCTACCATCGCAAGGCGATCAACATGCATCTGGCAGAGCCCGAATGAGTATGGCAGCGCGAACGGCGCACCGAGGCTATCGGCAATCGTCCGCACCGCGTCGATCTTCACCGGCTCACCACTGGCCAGGCTTCGATGCATGGTATCCGCCCCCTCAGGCTCGACACCAATAACCTCGCAGTCGGGCCGCAGGCGCTTTACTGCGTTGGCAATTCCCCCAATCAACCCGCCGCCGCCTACCGGGACGATGACCGTATCGAAGTCCTCGCATTGCTCGCAAATCTCGAGCCCTACAGCTCCAGTACCCGTTGCGACAGCCGGTCCATCGAAAGGATGCACGAAGTAGCGACCTTCCTCATTCTGAATCTGCACCACAACCTCAAACGCCTGGTGCACGTCGTCCGCCAGTACAACCTCGGCACCGTACGCACGACATGCCTCGATCCGTGACGGATTCGCGGCACGCAACATGACGACTTTTGCTGTCGTTCCCAGGATCTGGGCGGCAAACGCTGTCGCTATCGCGTGGTTGCCCGCGCTGACCGCCGTTACGCCGGCCGCCAGCTGTTCGGGACTCAAACCATACAAGGTCGCCAGAGCGCCACGTGCCTTGAACGTCCCGGTTCGTTGCAGGAACTCGAGTTTCGCGAATACCTGGGTGCCCGCGCCCATTGCGGCCTCGATGGACGGGCAACGAATAACCGGCGTCAGGACGGTTGTTCCCTGGAGCCGATCGCGCATAGCGCCAACATCGGCAATATCTGGTCCGGCTGCGGTCATTGTTATGTCAAATCAGTGAAGGCGTATTCAAGGGTAATGTCTGTAATATAAATTAGATACAGCGACTTTCTAATAACACTTGCGCTATATGGCAGAGTTGATTACGTTGGTCAGGGCGAACTGTGTCAGAGAATACCGGTTCGCGAAAGTCGCTGCGGGCAATGGCATGGAACCAGACAATCTGTCGCAATCGGGGATTCGACGAATAGCTGACTATTCGCCCTATCTCGATCAATTGGCAGGGTTGGCTCAACAGATGGGCCTGCGACAGCGCAGTAACCTCGTTCACCTCGAAAAATGCCTCCACAGCTATTGGGCGCTGGGACAAAACAACATTCTGAGCTGGTCGCCTGTGGACGACGGCGTCTATATCCTGGTCGTCCCCCATTACGCGGTTGCAGAGTACACGTCACCGCAGCCCAATGGCCTTCCTCCTCGGCTTTCGCCACGTTTCATAACGGAGCTTATTTCCGGTGAGCGACGATTGTCTGTTTCGCAGATGGAGAAAGTAGCAAAACTGTTGCAGGTCGACCCCATTCACTTGCCGCTTCGAGAACCGCTGCAAGGCAACAAGGTCGAAACACGCATTATCGAAAAAATGATTCAGCGCTACGGCATCAACTACGTGGCTAGTAGGGCCGTTACCCTGTTCGACATCGTCGGCTTCAGTCTCTTGACGCCGTTCGAACAAATGACACAGCTAAACAGCCTCTCCTACTCGCTGAACTCAGCGCACGCGAAAATGCTCGAGCAAGATGTCAATCTCAACTTCGCCAGATCTTCAAGTGGTGATGGCTTCTACATCTGGAATCGGGACGACGGACTTGAGGCCAGCGTCAATCTTTACCATCTGATGCACATTGTGCTCGCTGACAATGCGATAGCGCGCAGCAAGTCCCGCTCGAAAGCAGTGCCGCGACTGAGGGCCTGCTTTCATGTTGGTAGCTGCTATGAATTTCACCAGGCTGAGGGCCTCAATCCAACGATGCACGACTTTATCGTCGGTGACGTAACAATCGAACTTGCACGCATGATCGATGCAGCCCTTCCCGGGCAAATACTGGTCGGCGATTTCATGGCCGATATTGAGGAAGACCTGGAGATGGATGACGACTATGTCGACCCCAATATCGATGCAGTGACGTTTTTGCAAAGAGCGCAGGGAAATCTCTCACAGCTAAGCGGCATGGAACTGTCCGGCGAGCGAGTGACCGCAATCAAATGCTATCTGACCGGCGAAAATATGGGCGGCGGAGTGTTCAATATTCGCCGCCTGACCATCAAGGACAAACACGGTCTTTCTCGTGTCGCGTTTAATGCCAAAGTAAATATTTATCGGGAGACCGCAAAACCTATCTTGCTAGGCATACAGGACAAGAAGCTGCAGACGGCAACCACGCTTTAGCAAACCACGAGGCCCTCACATGCAAAGACCGTTTTCCGACTGGGGCGGAAATATCGCCGCGTTTATTCTCGTCGTCGTTATGAATGTGCTGTCAAACGCGCTGCCCATAAACAATCAATCGATGCCCGAGATATCGGCCAAATATCCATCACTCTTTACGCCCGCCGGCTTCACGTTCTCGATCTGGGGCGTCATCTACCTTACTTTGCTCTTTTTCGTGATTTATCAGGCCCTCCCGACGCAGCGCGCCAATCCGGCCATCGCTCGAATCAGCAGGCTTTTCCAGATCAACTGTCTTGCCAATGCTGCATGGCTCGTCGCGTGGCACTACGATCTCCTGAATTTCTCGCTGCTAATCATGCTGGTACTGCTTGCGACGCTCGTGCTCATCTATCGCGCACTACTCCCAGAGATCGACAGAGCCTCGACTGGTCAGCACCTTGCACTACATCTGCCCTTCAGCCTGTACACGGGCTGGATCACGCTCGCAACGATTGCCAATATGAGTGCGGTACAGACAGGCAACGGTTGGGACGACGTAGGCCTGACGGCCATCAACTGGACATTGCTAAAGATCGCTGTTGCCGGCGCGATCGGCGCCACCGTCGTGCTGCGTTACCGTGATCCGATCTTTGTGCTCGTCGTTGCGTGGGCCGCCTACGGTATTGCCGCAATGCAATCGGCCACACCCGCAGTGGCCGGCGCCGCAACCAGTCTGGCATTATTGGCGTTACTGCTTGCGGCAAGGGAAGGTCTATCCAGACTCGTCGCATTCAGGCAACCATAAGGAGAAGACCATGGCGAACGAGGGATACCACGAACCGATTGACGAACTCAGCCCTGAAACACGCGACATGCATCGCGCGATAACCTCGCTGATGGAAGAACTCGAGGCGGTGGATTGGTACAACCAGAGAGTGGACGCATGCCAGGACGAGGAACTAAGAGGTATCCTCGCGCACAATCGTGACGAAGAGAAGGAACATGCCGCAATGGTCCTCGAGTGGATTCGCCGCCAGGACCCGACCTTCGATAAGGAACTCAGGGACTTTCTGTTTACCGACAAGGCTCTGACTCACGACTAGAGCATCTTCTATCGGTTCGCGCTCCCGGACTCAATCACCCACAAAAAAACCCGCTCACTAAAAGTGAGAGCGGGTTCTTTTTGTTCGTAATTGGTCGGGGCGAGAAGATGGGCCTTCGGCCTGTCGGCCGACTGCGTCGGCCTCGGTGCGAACCCCTGATCGGTTCGCGCTCCCGGACTCAATCACCCACAAAAAAACCCGCTCACTGAAAGTGAGAGCGGGTTCTTTTTGTTCGTAATTGGTCGGGGCGAGAAGATTCGAACTTCCGACCCCCACAACCCCATTGTGGTGCGCTACCAGGCTGCGCTACGCCCCGACCGATGTTGCGTTGCGCCCATAGGGCGCTCCTGCAGGGCCGCATGTTACGCGCCGGGACTGCAGGAAGAAAGAGAAGAATTTAGCGGCGCAGTAACTTAAGAACTTGTTCAAGTTCCGTACGTATCTGCTTGATAATCTGCTGACTTTGCGAGACATCGGTTTTCGCGTCGTCGCCGGTCAGTCGCTGCCGGGCGCCACCGATGGTGAATCCCTCTTCATACAACAGCCCACGAATCTGCCGAATGATCAGCACATCCTGCCGTTGATAATAGCGGCGATTGCCACGTCGCTTGACGGGCTTCAGTTGTGGAAACTCCTGCTCCCAGTACCTCAGTACGTGCGGTTTGACCGCACAAAGATCGCTAACTTCACCTATCGTGAAATAGCGCTTACCAGGTATTGGAGGGAGTTCGTCGTTATTCCCCGGTTCCAGCATATGCCTCTACTCGGGCCTTTAGTTTTTGTCCTGGCCGGAAAGTCACCACGCGACGTTCGCTAATTGGAATTTCCTCTCCGGTTTTCGGGTTTCTGCCTGGACGTTCTTTTTTATCCCGAAGATCAAAATTTCCAAAACCGGAAAGTTTGACCTGCTCCCCAACTGCGAGTGATGCACGCAGCTCTTCAAAATACATATCAACAAGTTCCCGCGCTTCGCGTTTGTTGAGTCCTAATTCGTTGAACAATGACTCTGCCATTTCTGCTTTTGTCAGTGCCATCGGGATTAGTCTCTTAGTTCAGCGGCGAATTTGTCTTTGAGTTTGCTGACCGCCGCAGTCATCACGACGTCCGCATCTTCGTCAGTAAGGGTGCGCGATGTTTCCTGTAAAATCAAGCCTATTGCGACGCTTTTTCGCCCAGCTTCTATGCCAGTGCCCGTGTAAATGTCAAATATCCTGACATCTTTGATTAACTCGGGGTCGGCGGACGCAACCGCCGCTACCAGCTCGTCGGCAGAAACTTTGTCGTCAACAATGACGGCAATGTCGCGACGTATAGCAGGAAACTTTGAAATCGGCGTCGCCGCCGGTGCCGATGTGGCCAGCGTTTGCTCTGCGTCTAACTCAAAAACGTAGACCGGGCGCTTCATATCATAATGCTTCGCGAGATTTGGGTGCAGTTTCCCAACTACACCGATAACCTCGCCATTACGACAGATATCCGCGGCCTGCCCCGCCTGCAGCGCCACATGGTTGGCCGGCGCAAATGACAATTCCTTGGCATCTGCAGCAAGCAACAACAACGCTTCGACGTCGGCCTTTATGTCAAAGAAATCGGCATTCTCACTCTTGCTGCCCCACTGCTCCGGCAACACTGGCCCGCAAACCAGGCCCGCGATACGTACGACCTCGGTATGTTCTGCAACGCTGCCGTGAAATGACTTACTCGCCTCGAAAATACGCACCCTGTCTTGCTGACGCGCGACATTGGCCGCCGCTGCGGCGACCATTCCCGGCCATAACGACGCGCGCATTACAGACATCTCCGAAGATATCGGATTACTCAGGATCAGTTCGGAATCATGGCCCGTAAAAGCCTTGTTCGCTTCGGCGTCGATGAAGCTGTACGTAACAACTTCCTGGTAGTCGCGCGCAATCAGAGCCTCTGCCGCACGCTCAAGCTCAACTCTCGTTTCGGTGACCGACTCCAGCGGCGCTTGTGCAAATGCAGTTGTCTCCGGAATGGAATCGTAGCCATGTATACGAGCGACCTCCTCGATGAGGTCCGCCTCAATTGCGAGATCAAAACGATGGCTCGGCGGCGTAACTTTCCAGTCAGCTCCGACTGTCTCAACGTCCAGCTCCAGGCCATGCAAGATCCCGGTGACAATTGTGGCATCGATCTCGAGTCCCAGCAGGCGTGTCAGTCTATCCCTGCGCAGCACGATCGCCGCTGGTTTCGGCACATGATCCTCAGCTTTTTCTACAACCAGAGGCCCGGCTTTACCGCCCGAGATCTGCAACAGCAGTTCCGTCGCACGCTCGACTGCCCGACCCTGTCCCTCAGGGTCAACTCCGCGCTCAAAGCGCAGTGACGCATCCGTGTGCATTCCATAAGCCCGCGCTCGGCCGGCCATAAAGTCAGGTGGCCAGAATGCCGCCTCGAAAAACACGTCAGTCGTCTCATCGGAGACGGCCGTGCTCAATCCACCCATTATTCCGGCCATACCGATAGGGCCGCTGTCGTCCGTAATGATGAGGGTATCCGTATTCAGTTCGACCTCTTTGCCGTCCAGCAAAGTGACCTTTTCGCCGGCAGTCGCCAGCCGAGGCCGAATCGTCCCGTTTAGAAGCGTGCCATCATACGCGTGCAGCGGCTGACCCAGCTCGAGCATTACATAGTTGGTGATATCGACAACGGGAGAAATCGCGCGTAGACCCGCGCGACGCAATCGTTCCGTCATCCAGACAGGCGATGATGCGTCGGGACGGATACCGCGGACTAACCGCCCGGCAAATACCGGGCAGCCCGCAGGCTCAACAAGCTCGACGGGCTGAACATCTTTGATTGTGGCATTTACAATCGGCACTTCTGCCGGTTTCAGATCCGCACCGGTCAGAGCCGCTACGTCGCGGGCAATGCCGAGCACGCTGAAGCAATCGCCGCGATTCGGCGTCAAATCCAGATCAATTACGGCATCAGGCAAGTTGAGAAATTCGACCAGGCTTGTACCAACGGGTGCATCCTGCGGCAACTCGATGATACCGTCGGATTCATCGCCGAGCCCGAGCTCGGTTGCCGAGCACAGCATGCCGTTGGAGACGACACCACGAATCTTCGACTTCCGCAGCTTTAGTCCGTTGGGCAGCTTGACTCCGGGCTTCGCAAGAGGGCTCTTCATACCCTTTTTGACGTTTGGCGCACCGCAGACAACGTCCACAATCTCGCCGCTTCCGTCTGCAACCCTGCAAACGCTTAGCCGGTCAGCATCGGGGTGTTTTTCACAGTCGACAACCTCGGCGATAACCACCTCCGAGATCCCCTCGCCCTCGATGTCGACTCCGTCGACCTCGTGCCCCAGCATCGTCAACTGATGCCCAAGTGCCGCAGTATCAAGCTGAGGATCGACCCACTCGCGTAACCAGGATTCTGGAATCTTCATCGACGTTACCTGAACTGCCGAAGGAACCTGAGGTCGTTCTCGAAGAACGTCCGCAGGTCGGTGACGCCGTAGCGCAGCATCGCCAACCGCTCGATACCGATTCCGAATGCATAACCGGTGTATTTCTCGGAATCCACGCCCGCACTTTCCAGCACATTAGGATGCACCATGCCGCAACCGAGAATCTCCAGCCACTTGCCTTCGCCCCAGGTCACGTCGACTTCTGCCGAGGGTTCTGTAAACGGGAAATACGACGGTCGGAAACGAAGCTCTGCTTTGCGCTCGAAGAACGCTTCGACAAATTGATGCAGAACCGCCTTAAGGTTCGCAAAACTGACGTTCTCATCAATGACCAGTCCCTCAACCTGATGAAACATCGGTGTGTGCGTCTGATCGGAGTCGCATCGATAAACCCGACCAGGGGCGATGATGCGAATTGGCACGCCCTCTTTAACGATCGACCGAATCTGCACGGGCGAGGTGTGCGTTCTTAGCAGGTCCCCACCCGGGAAATAGAAGGTATCGTGCATGGCACGAGCCGGGTGATTTTCGGGGATATTGAGCGCTGTAAAGTTGTGGAAGTCGTCTTCGATTTCCGGTCCTGAGCGAACCCCGAAACCGGCATTGCGGAAAATCCTCTCGATACGCACCATCGCCCGCGTTACGGGATGATGGCCACCGATCGACTGCCCACGTCCCGGCAATGAAACATCGATAGCGTCCGCCGCCAGCCTGGCGTCCAGAGCCGCCGCCTCCAGGGACTCGCGACGTGTCGTCAGCAATGCCTGAACCGCGTGCTTGGCTTTGTTTATTGCCTGACCGGCAGCCGGCCGCTCTTCGACAGGAACCTGACCAAGCGACTTCAGGCGAGCCGTTAGCTCGCCCTTTTTGCCCAGGTAAGTAACCCGGACCGCATCCAGGGCGGCAAGATCGGCGGCAGCATCGATTTCAGCCGATGCGGCCGATATGAGTTCGTCGAGTCCGATCATTCTGGCGCGCGATCAAGGAGGCTCAGGAGAATTCGAAACGAGGCATGAAGCGGCGAAAAAGCGCAGTGTATATTGGTATACATGAGCATTTTGAGCTGCTTCATAACGACGTATCGCGTCGACTGAGTCTTCTTGAGCTAGGCCGCCTGCTCGAGACCGGCTTTGGCAGCTTCCGCAATTGCGCCAAAGGCCTCAGGATCGCGTACAGCGATATCAGCCAGCACCTTGCGGTCAACCTCGATTTCGGCACGATTCAGACCGTTGATAAGACGGCTGTAGGAAAGACCGTGCAGACGAGCCGCCGCATTGATTCGCGCGATCCACAGCGCTCGAAATTGACGCTTGCGCTGACGACGATCGCGGTATGCGTATTGGCCCGCTTTGATGACAGCCTGTTTGGCTGTCTTGAATAATTTGCTGCGCGCGCCGTAGTAGCCCTTCGCTTTACCGAGGACTTTCTTATGGCGGGCTTTGGCGGTAACGCCATTCTTGACTCTGGCCATTTCTCAATCTCCTCTTAGCTGTAGGGAAGCATGCGCTTCACGGCCTTAACATCGGCGTCTGCGACCTGTAGGGTCGAACCGAGATGGCGTTTACGCTTGGACTTCTTTTTAGTAAGAATGTGATTGAGATGGGATTGGGAGCGCTTGAAGCCGCCCTTACCCGTTTTGCTGAAGCGCTTCGCGGCGCCTCGATTGGTTTTCATCTTCGACATGTTTTACTCACTTTTTTGGCCATGCCACGTACCGGTTTAGTCCGGCCGCTGCAGGCGGGTAGAGCCTTTAAGGTTGTCACACCGCCAGGCTGTTACTCACTTTTTCTTTTGGTCCAGGCTCTGCCTAGTGCTTCCTAGGCGCGATCACCATGACCATTTGGCGTCCTTCCAACTGCGGCATCTGTTCAACAGAGCCGTATTCTTCCAGATCGTCCCTTACTCGTGCCAAGAGCTGCGCGCCCAATTCCTTGTGCGCCATCTCTCGACCTCTGAATCTCAGGGTGACTTTGGTCTTGTCACCGTCCTCAAGAAAAGCAATGAGTTTCTTGAGCTTGATCTTGTAATCACCGTCCTCCGTTCCCGGACGGAATTTGATTTCTTTTACATGAACCTGTTTCTGCTTGCGCTTCGCCGACTGGTTTTTCTTGTTTTGCTCAAACAAGTACTTACCGAAGTCCATAATTCGGCAAACTGGAGGCTCGGCCATTGGTGACACTTCGACGAGGTCCAGGCTCTCTTCCTTGGCCAGTTCTATCGCCGCGGCGATGCCCATGACCCCTGCCTGCTCACCGTCGGACTGAATAACTCGTACCTCGGTGGACTCTATTTCTTCGTTGCGTCTTACTCGCTTTGTAGCTGCGATACCAAAATCCTCCAGAAACTCATCGGTTCCCACTCGTTTCAAACCACGGCAAAACGCCGCAATCCAAGCGGGAACGAGATTCTATATAGCCGAATGCAAAGAAACAACTGCCGAACCGGCGATTTCTTCAAAAAAATCAGACGTTTTGTGGCCCCAGAGCCACATTTTTGCTGGCTCGGTTGGCCGTGGCAGGAATTGGTGGGCGATGGTGGTCTCGAACCACCGACCTCCACGATGTCAACGTGGCGCTCTACCCCTGAGCTAATCGCCCAATCCGACTGCTTGTGCCTTCGTTCTTATGCCCCTGAGCTAATCGCCCAATCCGACTGTTTGTGCCTTCGTTCTTATGCCCCTGAGCTAATCGCCCAATCCGACCTAAATGATCCCGTCTGCCCGAACGGCGAGCCACGCAGACTGCCCCAAGCGAGGGGAGCCGTAAGATACTGAAGCGCCTGCCCTTCTGCAAGGTCTTATCAGCCTGCTTTTTGATCGACGAGGCCAAGACCATGGTCGCGTACGATCTGGATTTCATCGCGAAGCCTCGCAGCCTCTTCAAATTCCAGATCGCGGGCGTGTTTGAGCATCTGTTTTTCGAGCTTGGCCGCTCGCTTCATCAGCTGTTCGGGTGTCATGAGTTCATAGAGCGGCTTGTCATCGGCCACCTTGCGGCGCCCTTTCTGAGGCGCCGGATAGGCCGCTTCCATGATGTCCGATACCTGTTTGACGATAGTGGCAGGCGTAATGCCGTGCTCGGCATTGAACGCGAGCTGGGTTTCGCGCCGGCGTCCGGTCTCCTCGAGCGCTCGCTGCATGGATCCGGTCATGTTATCCGCATACAAAATCGCCTTGCCGTTTACGTTCCGCGCCGCCCGCCCGATCGTCTGGATCAGCGACCGATCGGACCTGAGAAAGCCCTCCTTATCCGCGTCGAGGATCGCGACCAGCGACACCTCCGGCATGTCCAGTCCCTCGCGCAGCAGATTGATCCCGACCAGCACATCGAATGCGCCCAGCCGAAGGTCGCGAATGATCTCGGTGCGCTCGACAGTGCCGATGTCCGAATGCAGGTAGCGGACACGAGCGCCATGCTCCCGCAGGTAGTCCGTCAGGTCCTCCGCCATGCGTTTTGTCAGCGTCGTAATCAGGACGCGCTCGTTGTTGGCGACGCGCAGACCGATTTCCGACAACACATCGTCGACCTGGGTCTTCGCAGGCCGAATCTCGACCGTCGGATCGATAAGGCCAGTGGGCCTGACAAGTTGCTCCACGACATTGTCGGTATGTTCGTTCTCGTACTTACCCGGCGTCGCGGAGACGTAAATAGTCTGCGGCGACTGAGCCTCGAATTCATCAAACCGGAGTGGCCGGTTATCAAGCGCTGACGGCAATCTGAAACCGTACTCAACCAGCGTCTCCTTGCGCGAGCGGTCACCCTTGTACATACCGCCGAGCTGCGGCACCGTCACATGGCTTTCGTCGATAATAAGAACCGCATTATCAGGCACGTAGTCGAACAGGCACGGCGGCGGCTCGCCGACATTACGCCCGGACAAATAGCGCGAGTAATTCTCGATCCCTGAGCAATAGCCCAGCTCCCTTATCATCTCTAAATCAAATAAGGTTCGTTGCTCAAGTCTCTGAGCTTCCAGAAGTTTATTATGTTTCCTCAGGTACTCGAGACGCTCTTTGAGCTCCACCTTGATCAGCTCACACGCCTCCAGCAGCCGTTCCCGGGGCGTGACGTAATGTGTCTTCGGGAAGACAGTCAGGCGGGCAACGCGACGCACGACCTCGCCGGTCAGCGGATCGAAATAGGACAGCGACTCGATTTCGTCGTCGAACAATTCTATGCGGACCGCGTCGCGGTCCGAGTCTGCAGGGAAGATGTCGATGACGTCCCCGCGTACGCGGTAAGTGCCGTGTGAGAAATCGAGCTCATTGCGCTGGTACTGAAGTTCGGCGAGGCGCCGGAGGATGGAACGCTGGTCGACGCGATCTCCGCGCACCAGGTGCAGCACCATGCTGAAGTAGGCCTCGGGATCGCCGAGGCCATAGATCGCGGATACGGTGGCTACGATAATTACGTCAGGTCGCTCGATCAGCGCCTTGGTTGCCGACAGCCGCATTTGCTCAATATGTTCGTTGATCGAGGCATCTTTCTCGATGAACGTATCGGAGCTGGGAACGTAGGCTTCTGGCTGATAATAGTCGTAGTACGACACAAAGTACTCCACCGCATTCTGCGGGAAGAACTCCCGCATTTCGCCGTAGAGCTGGGCCGCCAATGTCTTATTCGGCGCAAGAATGATGGCCGGGCGTTGCAGCCGTTCGAGCACGCTTGCGACGGTAAATGTCTTGCCCGAGCCGGTGACGCCCAACAGGGTCTGGCGTGCCAGCCCATCACTGAGTCCCTCACAAAGTCCTTTTATCGCGGCGCCCTGGTGCCCGGCGGGTTCAAAATCAGACACCAGTGTCAGTCGATCCCGTTCCTCGGTTTGTTTGTTGGGAAGGCTTTTGCTTTCACGTACCATGAGCATCAGTTTATCGGAGGCAATCGAGTGAGTTTATCAGTTTCCAAACGGATGGCGGTGGTTCGGCCGTCTCCCACCGGAGCCGTGCTGGCGCTTGCCACCGAATTGCGCGCTGCAGGTCGTGACATCATTAGTCTCGGTGCGGGTGAGCCTGACTTCGATACACCGCAACACATAAAAGAGGCGGCAATTGCTGCTATCCATGCCGGCAAGACGAAATACACGCCGATCGATGGAACAGCATCGCTGAAAGCCGCTATCCAGCGAAAACTCTCACGCGACAACCAGCTCGACTATGCGGCGGCCGATATCCTGGTAACCAGCGGCGCCAAGCAGGCGCTGTTTAATCTCTGCCTGGCATTGCTGGGACCCGGCGACGAGGCAATAATTCCGGTGCCCTATTGGGTCTCTTACCCTGACATGGTGCGACTCGCCGGAGCCGAGCCGGTCCCGATATCGACGGACATTGAGCACAATTTCAAGATTACGCCAGAGCAACTGGAAGCGGCGATCACAGATAGAACGAAGCTCTTCATTCTTAACAGCCCGTCCAACCCGACCGGCGCAAGCTATAGCCGGGCGGAGCTCGAAGACCTTGGCCGCGTGCTCGAGAAGCACCCCTCCATCGTTACGGTTTCCGACGACATCTACGAACACATTCATTGGGCCGACGAGCCCTTCACGAGCTTCGCGACAGCCTGTCCGCGCTTGCAGGATCGTATCGTCACGACCAACGGGGTATCCAAGGCCTATGCCATGACCGGATGGCGTATTGGTTACGCAGCGGGCCCGCGCTGGCTTGTACAGGCCATGAAGACCATTCAGAGCCAGAGCACCTCAAATGCCTGCAGCATCTCCCAGGCCGCCGCTGAAGCCGCACTCGACGGCGATCAGTCGGCCGTTACCGAGATGACTAGCGCCTACAAGGCCCGCCACGACTTCCTTGTCGGGGCACTGAACGATATTGATGGCTTCGAATGCAGGCCAGGTGAAGGAACTTTTTACGCTTTTCCAAGGGTCACCGGCATGCTGGAACGCCTGGGCATGGATTCGGACATCGAACTGGTCGAGCGGCTTCTGAGCAAGGCGGATGTCGCGTGTGTGCCAGGATCGGCTTTTGGCGCACCCCGTTACCTGCGCTTGTCCTTTGCCTGTTCCATGGATTCGCTCGAGGAAGCAGTAAATCGGATAAAACGCGGCCTGGCAGCTTGACTTCGGCCGGGTGCTAGCCGAAAATTCCGGCCCGCATCAAGTGGTGCTGGATTATTCCCCGATAGCTCAGTTGGTAGAGCGATTGACTGTTAATCAATTGGTCCCTGGTTCGAGTCCGGGTCGGGGAGCCAAACACGAAAAAGGGCCTTCAGATGAAGGCCCTTTTTTGTTCCCCAGGTTATCTACGTACCACGGTAAGCCAGCACCGATCGTAGAGACCATTCTGTGACTTTTTCGACCGATGCCTAAACGAGAACGCCGCGCTTGTGCATGGTGCGAGCGTAGACAACAAGGGCAACAGCGACAACGACGATAAGGCCGGTAAAAGCCAGCGAGAACGGGTCGCCGATGACCTCGAAGCCGTTGGATAGAACAAAATTCTGAAATGCGGTTATCAGCATCGCGATGAGTGACACGATGAAGACGCCGACGGCATGCTTTTTTCGCATAAGCAGCAGGATCGAGCCAAGCACACCACCCCAGACCGCAATGGCCCACGTCGCAATCGCCCACGCGGGAATTCCGTAAAAGAACGTTATCTGCTCCGGCGTAAAGGCGCTCATGTACGCTTCGTTTCGTGTTTGCGTCATGACATAGTCCATTGCGCCCACGGCACCCCACAATAGTGAAACGATTCCGACGACCCACAAATGCCTGGGAGTCGCTTGTTCGGTGTTTACATTTTCTTCAGACATGGTTTCCTCCATTCTCCCCGTAATAGCCTCGACTGCGGCCTTTTTTGGTGCTGATTTGTTCGGCTACGCGCCCTGTTCTTAGTCTGCACCGCCGATGTCCAGCACCACATTCCACAAATATCGGACCAGGTCTACGAAAGCGGCTTCCGCTATACGTTCATTGTCGCCGTGTGAGCCGAAGCCGCTATTGATCTCCTCGATCGTTCGCGCAGGGCCGATGCCATAAGCCTGCATGCCCTTTGCCCTGACTTGCGCCTTGTCGGTCGCGCCGGTCTGCATGATGGGGAGCACGGTGCTATCGGGATACATCTGCCTGGCGACCCGCTCGAGCGTCTGGAACATGTCATTGTCCACGTCCGACGGTGGCGCGGCCGGCCGATAAATACGTTCAGGGACTATTTCGACGCGCGGATCATCAATAACTGCGGCGAGCTTTTCATAGAACCCCGCGACATCCTCGTCGGGTAGCATCCGGATATCCAGTATCGCCGACGCCTCGGAGGGAATCACATTGCGGCGGAAACCCGCATCGATCACCGTCGGCGTCACCGAGGTACGTAAGATCGAATAGTGGTACGGGAAGGACTCGAGAAAATGTCGTTGAATAGCGGCAGATTCACTTTCATTCTCGATATTGGCGTAGCGGAACGCATCGGCAGGATTCGAGATTTCGGCCAGACGCTGAAAATAGGTTCGTGTCGTATCGTTGAGCCTCAGCTCGGTTTGCCACGCGCCTGCCTTAGCGACCGCATTCGCCAGAATAGTGACGGCGTTGTCCAGCCTTGGTCTTGAACCATGTCCAGGCGTACCTCGCGCGATCAGCGTGACACGGCGCGGCATTTTTTCGGCCGTGGCAATGCCAACCGTCTTTACCGCGCCATCTTCAATCACATTTTGCCCACCCTCGGCGAGGCAGTACTCGGCATCAATCACGTCGAAATGGTTCTCAACCATGAAGTTCACACCGACCTCAGGCGTCCCCTCTTCACCGGCTTCCGCGAGAAAAATAATGTCCCGCTCAAGTTGCACGCCGAAGCGATTGAGCAGCAGCATGACCATCAGGCCAGCGGCGACATTATCCTTGTCATCCAGGGTGCCGCGACCATACACGAAGCCATCCTTGCGCAAGCCCGAGAACGGGTCCGCATACCATTTGTCACGCTGCACACCAACGACGTCGGTATGGCCCATGATCAGTAACGGTCGCTTCGCGCTATTGCCTTTGTAGCGCACGACCAGATTCGCGCGTGCCTCATCTAACGCATAAATATCCGAATCGATCTCTTCCGAAGCCAAAACGGATTCAAGGTACTTCACTACCTCGGTCTCATTGCCTGGAGGATTCGACGAATCGATCCGAACCAGATTGGTCAGATGATTGAGCGCCTCCTCACCGACCTCATCCCAGTCAACAAGGTAGCTGGATTGCGCATTCGCTGGCGCAGCCACGAGCAGCAAGGTTGCGCAAAGAATCCATCGATGGATCATTTTTTGTTCCTTAACAGAGACTTATAACCGTTTATTCATGTTTATTATGAGTTAATAGCATCGCCAAAACATGCGCTACCATGAGTATTGACCGGCGTAACAAATAACTCAAACAGGGCGCCGGCGATAAAGGGGGTCCGATGAACAAGAATTTTCTGATTAACTGGGTCGTTGCTTTTGTCGTCTGGATGGCCGCCAGCTTTGCGGTCCACGGGGTCTGGCTGGGAGAAACCTACGCCACCCTGACCAACATTTTTCGACCGGATGCGGAACAGATGGAACTCTTCCCTCTCATGCTACTGGCGCACGTGATAATGGCCGGTGCTTTTGTCTGGATTTATCAGCGCGGCCAAGAGGACAAACCCTGGCTGCAGCAGGGGATTCGCTTCGGTATTGCGATCGCCTTACTCGCACCGATTCCGACCTACATGATCTATTACAGCGTTCAACAGCTGCCTGGTGCTCTGGCGCACAACCAGATCATCGGAGACGCTGCAACGGTAGTGGTCGTCGCCGTAGTCGTCGCCTTTCTGAGCCGGAACCAGCGCACTGGCTAAGCACGCAGGCGGACTATTCCTCGAGCATCGCCTTAAGGTGCTCCCGGAAACGCTGCCCGGTATCCGGATGGTCCAGGCCATAGGCAACGGTTGCCTGCAGATAGCCGAGTTTACTGCCGCAATCGTAACGAACACCGTCAAACGCGTACGCATAAACGGCCTCTTCACCCAGCAGATCGGCGATGCCATCGGTCAGCTGTATCTCGCCGCCAGCCCCTGCCCCAATACGCTCGAGCTTGTCGAAAATCTCCGGGCGAAGAAGATATCGCCCTACGACGGCAGAGTTTGACGGCGCATCGGCGGGATCGGGTTTTTCGACGATCTGCGTGATTCGATTCTGCTCGTTGCTGTCCACGGCAACGATGCCGTAGCTGGACGTGCTTTCGTGTGGAACAGTCTCGACCGCAATGACACTGCCACCATGGCGAGCATGCTCGCTCGCCATCTGCTCAAGGCAACCGGGTTCGCCAGCGATCAGATCATCGGCAAGGTGAACGAAGAAAGGCTCATCCCCGATTGCGGGCCGGGCACACAGCACGGCATGGCCGAGACCCAGGGGCGTTCCCTGACGTATGTAAATGCAGGAAACGCCTGGTGGCACGATCCCCTGAATGGAATTCAGCAAGTCATCCTTTCCGGAATCGATCAGGGCCCGCTCCAGCTCAGCGTCCTTATCGAAGTGGTCCTCGATAGCGCGTTTTGAGCTTCCGGTAACAAACACCAGCTTGGTCGCGCCTGCCGCGATCGCCTCTTCGACCGCATACTGAATCAGCGGTTTGTCCACGATGGGCAGCATCTCTTTAGGGCTCGCCTTGGTTGCCGGCAAAAACCGGGTACCTCGCCCTGCTACTGGAAATACCGCTGCTCTGACTTCTTGGCTCAACGCCCTACTCCCTAATCCGGATTCAGGGTCGGATCATAGCCAAAAGTGGCGCCAAGCGTCATGACGGAGGTCACGCCATACCCTGCAAACTCAGTCGCGTCAGCCGAAGGCCGACGCGACTGAGGTCATTCAGCAATAAAACCGCTATTTTTCGCGCTTGGTCGACACCTGGATGTCGCCCTTGTTGAGTTCGACCGTGCGCTCACCGATCCCCTTTACCAGTGAGAGGTCCCCCGGGTTCCGAAAGGACCCGTGTTTCTCTCGATACTCGACAATGGCCCTCGCTTTTGAGAGCCCGACGCCTTTCAGCTCTGCCGCAATCGTTTCCGCATCCGCAGTATTTATATTGACCGGACCGGCGTATGCCAACCAGGGCAAGAGCAGCCCCGCCAATACCAGTATCATCCTGTGTGTTCTCATGTGTAAGCTCCTCATCGTGATGTCAGTGCCGCACAGACTGCGGTATCGAGGAGCTTAGGATCAGGAAGGATTCGGCGCCGCCGACAAAACTGAGCGGAATGTGCGAAAACAGCAACTACCGATTGGTAATACTGTGCTGCAGCAAGGTATCAAACTGGACTCGGGATGCCGGTCGCTGAGTCTCCCAGTTGCGGCAACTGGGACATTGCCACAGCAATCGCTGGCTTGAGAAACCGCATTCCTGGCACTGGTAGCGTGGAGTCGCGGTCGCCAGTTTCGACAACGCCCCTCGAACTTTGGCCAGAGCGAAGTCATGGGACTTCTCATCGCCTTCAGTCAGCTGCCGCAACTCAATGAATTCGCCAAGCGTTGGTTCGTTCAGCATGTATTGCTCAACACAACGGTCAATCACCGGGATGCCACCCAGATCGTTCACGATGGCCGTGTACGCGATCAACGAACTGGTTTCCGGATTTTTTGTCAGCAGCGTGGTCAACGCCCGCTCCAACTCTTTCATCTGGTCTTCACGCTCGTAAATCGCCACTATCTCAGGCAGGGCCTCGGCAATAAGATAGGTGTTCTCGTCGATAATCCGGTGGTAGAGCTTTAGCGCCGTCTTGTTGTCGCCCGTGTCCCGTGCGATGTGCGCGCGCGTTAGCGCACCACGCATGGTGCGTGGTCGCCCGGACTGAGCTTTTTTGACGTAGTCACGAGCGGCCGAAAAGTTGTTGTCTGCAGCCGCCGCTTCGGCCAGTTCGCAATAGTAATGCGCGATCTGCAATCCGAGGGAACGTCCACTCAGAACTTCAAGGCGATGTCCGGCGTCAACCGCTTTCTCCCAGTCGCGTTCCTGCTCATAAATGCGCCCCAGGTTTTCGAGAGCCTGAACCTGGTAGCGCGAACCCTGCGCCAGCCGCGAGAATATTTTCTCCGCACGATCCAGCAAGCCGGCCGCGAGATAGTCTTTGGCCAATGAAAACAGGGCCTGATCGCGCTGCTCGGAGGCAAGATCGGGCCGCGCAATGATGTTCTGGTGAATTCGAATTGCTCGATCCATTTCGCCGCGACGGCGAAACAGACTGCCTAGCGCAAAGTGGGTTTCAATCGTTTTGTCATCGACGCGGACCATGCGCAGAAAATGCTCGAGCGCCTGGTCGGTCTGTTCATTGAGCAGGAAGTTGAGACCCTTGAGATAGTCGATATTGATCGGCGGCGGCGGCGCATCATCTTCATCACGTTCGCCAAATCGACCCATCGCCCAACCCGCTGCGGCGAGCAAGAGAAACAGGCCCGCCAGCAGAAAGGTGGATTCAGTCGGCATCGTTCAACGGCAATCCACGCAGACTCGTGACTTCGCTCTCGGACAGCCGCAGTGAGCGACGCAAAACGCGACGCTCGTTGATCAGCTTGATGGCGAAAAAACCCATGCAGAGAATTCCGAACAGCCAGCCGATGGCAAACGTTACTGTCAGAACCAACGGTAGTGGTTTGGTGAATTTTGCGAACGCCAGGTCGATGTCTACCATCCCTGTGTTGATGGCTGTAAAAGTAGCCATCAGGACGGCGATTATGATGATGAGAACCAGCAATCCGATGCGCTTTAGCATGCGCTCACTCCAGAACGGTCAGGCAGGAAAGATATACGGATCATCGCACTTTAGTTGTGCGCGGTTAGTTCTTGATCGGAAAGTGGCGACTCGCGTTCACCCGTTCGCGCAGGTCTTTGCCCGGTTTGAAATGCGGAACGTACTTGCCCGATAACGCGACTGCTTCGCCGGTCTTTGGATTACGCCCAATTCGCGGCGGACGGTAGTGCAAGGAAAAGCTACCAAAGCCGCGTATCTCGATGCGCTGCCCCTTCGCAAGGGAGTCGCTCATCAAGTCGAGCAAATGCTTAACGGCAAGCTCGACGTCTTTAGCCGGCAGGTGCTTTTGCTTGCGGGATATTGATTCTATCAGTTCAGATTTTGTCATTTTACTTGTCGCCGTACCGCCTTGTCAGCGTAACCCACGGATAGTAAAGACAATAATAGCCCGGACCGGGCGGTCCGGGCTACCTTTTTTACTTATTATTTGCTTCCGCCGGACATCTTTTCCTTCAGAAGCTCGCCGAGAGTGGTTCCTACAGGTGCTGCCGAGGAATCAGCCTTGTAGCTGCTGACCGCTTCAGCCTCGTCATGGACCTCTTTGGCCTTGATCGAGAGGGCAATCGCGCGATTCTTGCGATCGACATTCGTGAACTTGGCCTCGATTTCCTCGCCGACCTTGATCATCGTCCGTGCATCCTCGACCCGGCCACGCGCCAGTTCGGAGGCACGAAGAGTGCCAAATATGCCTTCCCCGAGATCCACGGTCGCGCCGCGAGCATCGACTTCCGTGACGGTGCCTTTGACGATCGTATTCTTCGGATGTGCCGCAAGCCAGTTCGAGAACGGGTCTTTTTCGAGCTGCTTGATACCCAGCGAAATCCGCTCACGTTCAGCGTCAATCGCGAGAACAGAGGCCTCGATCTCCTGACCCTTCTTGTAATTACGCACGGCTTCCTCGCCGGGGTAATCCCAGGAAATGTCAGACAGGTGAACCAGGCCGTCGATGCCACCATCCAGACCAATAAAGATACCGAAATCAGTAATGGACTTGATCTGACCCGAAACCTTGTCGCCGCGATTACACGTCGCTGCGAACTCGCCCCAGGGGTTCGACTTGCACTGTTTGATGCCGAGCGAAATTCGACGACGTTCCTCGTCAATCTCGATAACCATAACCTCGACTTCTTCACCGATTGCAACGACGCGCGCCGGATTGACGTTCTTATTGGTCCAATCCATTTCGGAAACGTGGACCAGGCCTTCAACTCCGTCTTCGATCTCTACGAAACAACCGTAGTCAGCAATATTGGTTACCTTGCCGAAGATTCGCGTGCTTTGCGGGTAACGACGAGCCAGATCCTGCCACGGATCATCACCCAGCTGCTTCATGCCAAGCGATACACGTTGGCGTTCACGATCAAACTTCAGGATCTTGACATCGATTTCCTGGCCTACCTCAACCACCTCGGAAGGATGCTTAACGCGCTTCCATGCCATGTCGGTGATGTGCAGAAGTCCGTCAATACCGCCCAGATCAACGAACGCGCCGTAATCCGTAAGGTTCTTGACGATACCCTTGGCCATGTTGCCTTCTTGAAGCTCTTTGAGGAGCGCCTCGCGCTCGGCAGAGAATTCTTTTTCAACAACCGCACGTCGGGAAACGACCACGTTGTTGCGTTTCTGGTCGAGCTTAATAACCTTGAATTCAAGGCTCTTGCCTTCCAGGTAAGCCGGGTCGCGAACCGGACGAACGTCGACGAGTGATCCCGGCAGGAACGCCCGAACACCTTCGATTTCGACGGTAAAGCCACCCTTGACTCGTCCATTGATAACGCCTTCCACAACCTCGCCGGCCTCGAATGCTTTCTCGAGATCGATCCAGGTGCGTGCGCGAATTGCCTTTTCCCGCGACAGTTTGGTCTCGCCAAAGCCGTCTTCGACAGCATCCAACGCAACTTCGACTTTGTCGCCGACGGATATTCCGCCTTCGCCTTCGAATTTGTCGTTCTTAAACTGTTCTAAGGGAATGACAGCCTCGGACTTGAGGCCTGCGCTGACGAGTACGACATCGTCATTAACGGCGACAACCACACCGGTGATAATAGAACCCGGCTTTATTTGTTGGCTGGCAAAACTTTCTTCAAATAATTCAGCAAAACTTTCAGACATGTTAATTAGATCCAAGGGAACACAATGTTCCCGCCCAAGCGTCTGGTTGCATCCTGCGACCGACGGTCATTAAAAAAAAGGAACGAACATCCTGTCCGATCCTATCCTCAAATCCTTAAGGAGATGTTAGAGGTCTGCGACCCAATCAAGGATGGTCTTGGTGACCGCCTCGATGGACTGACCGGAGGAATCCAGAATTCTGGCGTCCTCGGCCGGCCTCAGCGGTGCTACCGATCGCTCAGTATCCCGCCGGTCACGGTCCTCTATGTCCCGTGAAAGGGCGGCAAGGCTAACATCCATCCCCTTGTCTTTCAACTGCTTATGGCGCCTTCTGGCTCGCTCCTCGGCACTCGCTGTCAGGTAGATCTTGAGCGGAGCGTCGGTGAATACATGGGTGCCCATATCGCGGCCATCCGCGACCAGTCCCGGAGCCTGCCGAAACGCCCGCTGGCGCTCGAGAAGCGCCGCCCTGACCTGCGGAATTACGGCAACCGCCGACGCACCAGCACCGGTTTCCTCTGTCCGAACCGTACCTGTCACGTCCTCGCCGTCCAGCCTGATTCGCTCGGATCCCTCTTTATTACTGTCAAACCGGACATCGAGCGCGCTGGCCAGCCTTGCGAGGCCGTCAGCGTCCTGCAGGGAAACACCCGCTTTGCCGGCGGATAGCGCGACCAGGCGATAAAGGGCGCCGCTGTCGAGCAAATGCCAACCCAGCGCTTTGGCAACGCGATGGGCAATGGTGCCCTTGCCGGACCCGCTGGGACCGTCGATCGCAATCACAGGGACTGCCTTCTTTCTCATGACCCGGCCTCCTCGCTCGAGATCTCCGCACCGATCGCCGCCAGGCAGTTAACAAATCCCGGAAAAGACGTATCGACAGCTTCTACGTCACGAACGACGACGGTGTCGCTCGCGACCGTGCCAGCAATGGCTAGCGACATTGCTACACGATGATCGCCGAAACTGTCCACGATCCCTCCGCAAAACCGACCGCCGTGCACAACGGCACCATCCGCCGATTCGTCGACCCGTATTCCCAATGTGCGCATGCCCTCGGCCATAGCCGAGATACGGTCGCTTTCCTTGACTCGCAGCTCGCCAATACCGGAGAAAACCGTTTCACCGCTGGCGGCCGCAGCTGCGACAAAGAGCACAGGAAACTCATCGATGGCCAGCGATACCAGCGCCGGGTCGACTTTCCCGCCTCGCAATTTTGAGGCTCGCACACGCAGGTCCGCAACCGGTTCCTGGCCTGACATACGGGGATTCTCAATGACGATGTCGGCACCCATGCCAAGCAAAATGTCGATGACACCCGTTCTTGTCGGATTTACACCGACCTCCGAAATCAGGACATCTGCACCGTCCGACAATAATGCGGCGAGAATAACGAACGCCGCGGATGATAAATCTGCGGGGACCTTTACCCGGCAGGCATCGAGGTGCTGGCCGCCATCGACCGAAATTCGATGACCGTCGGTCTGCACCGAAGCGCCCATGGCCCGCAACATGCGCTCTGTGTGATCGCGGGTGACCGCCGGCTCCGAAACGCTGGTCGCGCCTTGCGCGTACAGCCCGGCGAGCAGGATAGACGACTTCACCTGTGCGCTGGCTACAGGCATCTCGTAGTCGATGCCACGCAACTTGCCGCCGCCCGAGATTCGCAATGGCGGCGTTCCATCACTACTGCCGATTCGTGCGCCCATCTGTGTCAATGGCTTGATTATTCTTCCCATCGGGCGACCACTCAGCGACTCATCACCAATGAGTACGCTGTCGAACGATTGACCGCTTAACAGGCCCGTCATCAATCGCATCGCCGTGCCGGAATTGCCCAGATCAATCTCGGTCGCGGCCGCTTTGAGACCGTACAAGCCCGCACCCTGTATAGACACTTCGGTAGCTTCGGGTTGATCAATAGCCACACCCATGGATCGCATCGCAGCCATTGTGCAGAGACAGTCCTCGCCCGCCAGAAAACCGCTGACGTCGCTACGGCCTTCCGCAATGCCGCCGAGCATCAGAGCTCGATGCGAAATGGACTTGTCGCCCGGCACCGTCACGGTGCCGTCACCAACCCTCGATGGAGTTATTTTGAAGTGCACTTGGCGGACGTCCTAGCCGATTGCCTTCGGATAGGCTCCGAGTACCTTGAAAAGCGAGCTGCGTTTTTCAAGCTCGTGCAGAGCATCGGCGACCGGCTCTTCCTCAGCGTGTCCTTCGATGTCGATAAAGAACACGTAGTCCCATTTGCGTCTGCGCGATGGACGCGATTCGATGCGCGTCATGCTCACGCTGTTCTCAGATAGCGGCTGCAACAACTGATGCAACACGCCGGCGCCACCCGCCGTATCGCTGGTCGACACCAGCAGGGTTGTCTTGTCCTGACCACTGGGTGCCAGCAACTTCTGGCCAACGACAAGGAAGCGTGTTGCGTTGTCCGGCCGATCCTCAACATTATTGACCATGATCGCCAGCTCATAGACATCGGCCGCGACCTCGGGTCCGATCGCCGCCGTGCCATCCTCATCGCGGGCACGCCGCGCGCCTGCAGCGTTGCTCGACATACCGATTAACTCGACGTGCGGCAGGTTCTCGCGAATCCAGCCGCGACATTGGGCCAATGATTGCTCGTGCGCGCAGATGCGCTCTATGTTTTCGAGCCCTTTGAATTTACTCATCAGGTGCTGTTCGATCTTCAGCTCGATCTCGCCTGCAATCTTGAGCGGCGACGTCAGAAACATGTCCAGCGTGTTATTGACAGAACCTTCGGTGGAATTCTCGATGGGGACCACGCCGAAGTCAGCGGCACCGCTTTCGACCTCCTGGAAAACCTCGTCAATGGTGTGGAATGGCAGCGCGCGAACCGAATGCCCGAAGTGCTTGTAGACTGCGGTTTGCGTGAAGGTACCCTCCGGCCCGAGGAAACCAATCTTCAGCGGCTCCTGCTGCGCAAGACAGGCCGACATGATTTCGCGAAACAGGCGCAGCATCTCCTCGTCGCGCATCGGACCCTCGTTGCGGTCCAGCACAGCTCGAAGAACTTCAGCCTCGCGCTCCGGGCGATAGTAATCGACAGCGGATGCCAGCTCGCCTTTGGCGACGCCTACCTGCTGGGCAATCTTCGCACGATCATTGATGAGCGACTGAAGTTGCTCATCAATCGCATTGATGCGACGCCGAATCTCGGCCAGATCCGGCGTTGGCGACTTTTTGTCCGACCCTGACATTGGAACCCTGCTGGAAAACCGTAACGGAATCCTCAGGTTACAGGCTTACCGAGATTTCGCAACGTCAAAACACCTTCGATAGAGCGAATCTGATCGAGAAGCTCGTCGCTGGGCTCGCCGCTGATGTCAACGATGGTGTAGGCCACGCCGCCGACGGACTTGTTCAAAAGGTCCTCGATATTGTGGCCGGCATTCGCAATACAGGTCGAAATTTGCCCCACCATATTTGGCACGTTCGCATTCGACACCGTGATCCGATAGGCATCGAGACGCGACAGGCGCGCCTCCGGAAAGTTAACCGAGTGACGGACGTTGCCGTTCTCCAGGTAGTCTTTGACGTTCTCCGCAACCATGATTGCGCAGTTTTCCTCCGCCTCGCCGGTAGACGCGCCAAGGTGCGGCAGCGCCACGACCTTCGGGTGGGCAATCAGTTCGGACGTTGGGAAGTCCGTTACGTAGGCATGTAGCTTGCCGCTATCAAGCGCCGCAATTGCCGCATCGTCGTCGACAATCCCACCACGTGCGAAGTTGATTAGCACAGCGCCGTCATTCATAAGCGCAAGCCGATCAGCATTAACGATATTGCGCGTCGCATCGATCAGCGGCACGTGCAGCGTGACGAAGTCCGCGTGTTGAAACAGCTGGTCCAGTGTCTCCTCTTGCTCGACCCCGGACGACAACTGCCACGCATTGCGGACCGTAATCGCAGGATCGAAACCAACCACCTTCATGTCGAGCGCCAGCGCCGCGTTGGCGACCTCTACGCCTATAGCACCCAGGCCGAGAACGCCGAGCGTCTTGCCGGGCAACTCGAAGCCGACAAACTGTTTCTTGGCGGCCTCAACCGCCTTGTTCAGGGCCGCTCCGGTCTCCGTTAGCGTCTTCACGTATTCCCGTCCATCACACAGGTTTCTGGCGCCCAGCAGCATCCCCGCTATGGTGAGTTCCTTGACCGCATTCGCGTTCGCACCTGGCGCATTGAACACCGGCACACCCCGATCGCCCATCGCCTTGATCGGAATATTGTTCGTGCCAGCACCGGCGCGACCGATAGCGGCCACGGTTTCCGGAATTTCCATGTCATGCATGTTGTGTGAGCGCAGGAGGATTGCATCGGGGTGAGCGATCTCGGACGCCACCTCGTAGCGCTGTCGTGGAAGCCGGCGCAGCCCTTCGACTGCAATATTGTTAAGTGTCAGAATCTTGAACATCGTGTCACCCGTTGGTTTTTTCGAAGTCAGCCATGAAGTCAATTAATGCGTCGACCGCCTCTTCTGTAACCGCGTTATAGATCGAAGCGCGCATACCGCCTACCGAGCGGTGCCCTTTCAGATTAGTCAGCCCGGCAGCACCGGATTCTTCGAGGAATTTTCCATCCAGCGAACTATCGGCAAGAATAAACGGCACATTCATCCAGGAGCGGCAGTCCTTGCTGACAGGGTTGGAATAGAAGTCGGACGCGTCGATCGCGGCATACAGCTTGCTGGCCTTGCGCCGGTTGATTTCACCCATGGCCGCAAGTCCACCCCGGTCTTTCAAGTATTGAAAAACCAGGTCCGCGACGTACCAGGCAAAGGTCGGCGGCGTATTCGTCATCGAGTCGGACTCGGCGTACGATTTCCAGGTCATCAGGTGCGCGTTGTTCGGGCGCACCTTATCAAGGAGCTCATTTCGTACGATGACAAGCGTAATACCAGCCGGGCCAATGTTCTTCTGCGCACCCGCATAGATCACGCCAAACCGACTGACGTCGATAGGCCGCGACAAGATCGTACTGGACATATCAGCAACCAACGGCGCGTCGCCACCCGGTACGAAATGGAACTCGACTCCCGCGATCGTCTCGTTGGGCGTGTAATGCAAATAGGCCGCATTGTCGCTGCGCTTCCAGGAGGCTTCGTCCGGTATATAAGTGAAGTTCCGGTCAGATGCGTCTGCGATAACAGCAGAGTTACAAAATTTGCCCGCCTCGCCCGCGGCCTTCTTGCCCCAGCTACCCGTCACAACGTAGTCGGCGGTGTCGCCAGGACGGGTAAGGTTCAAAGGAGCCATCGACATTTGCAGCGTTGCACCGCCTTGGGGAAACAAAACGCTGTAATCGTCCGGTATTCCTAGCAGCTCGCGAACATTGGCCTCGGATCTGGCGGCCAGTTCAACGAAGTGTTTGCCGCGGTGACTGACCTCCATAACCGACATACCCGTGCCTTGCCAGTCGGGGATATCGTTGCGGATGGTTTCGAGAACGTCCAGGGGCAGTGCGGCGGGACCGGCACTGAAATTGAATACGCGCGACATGTCGCTGATGTCCTGTGAGATCGGGAGGGGAGAATTCTACGGCGCTATTGTTACGGTTTAACTAGGTAAATGCACTAAGAAATTACCGCAAGAAAACCACGCCATTATCACGGCGCCAAACGGCCGAAAAACGCACCAAAACAGTGCGTTTACTCCTCTTCGTCGATCCCTTCGATACGCGCCAGACCAACCAGTCGCTGACCGCTCTCAACCCGTATCAGACGCACACCCTGGGTATTGCGACCCATGATCGAAATGTCGTCGACACCTGTACGAACCAGCGTGCCATTCGAACTGATAAGCATGATCTCATCGTCTTCGCCGACCTGCTTCGCGCCTACGGTATTGCCGTTTCGATCCGTGGTCTGGATTGCAATTACGCCCTGGCCGCCTCTTCCCTGCACAGGAAAATCATCGACTGGCGTACGTTTCCCATAGCCGTTCGCGGTGGCTGTCAGAATCAGCCCATCACGCAGGATTGTCAGACCGATCACTTCATGCCCGGCGGGCAACCTGATCCCTCTTACACCGGCTGCACCGCGTCCCATTGGCCGGACATCCGCTTCATCAAAACGGATCGCCTTGCCGTGGCTCGCGACCAACAGAATCTGTGCTTTGCCATCGGTGATCGACACGTCGACCAGTTTATCGTCGCCGCGCAAATCGATCGCGATGATGCCGCTGGCGCGAGGTCGCGAGAACTGCTTCAGAGGGGTCTTCTTAACTGTTCCGGCCGAGGTCGCCATAAATACGAAATGCCCTTCGTCGTATTCGCGAATAGGCAGAACCGCATTGATTCTCTCGTCTTTTTCGAGCGGCAGAAGATTCACAATCGGCTTGCCACGTGAGCCACGACTGGCCTGCGGTACCTGGTAGACCTTCAGCCAATACATCTTGCCACGACTGGAGAAGCACAGGATTGTGTCGTGTGTGTTGGCAACGAAAAGATTATCGATGAAATCCTCATCCTTAACCTTGGTCGCCGAGCGACCACGGCCACCACGTTTCTGCGCCTGGTAGACATCGATAGGCTGCGCCTTCGCGTAGCCGCCGTGAGAGAGTGTGACAACAACCTCTTCTTCCGGAATCAGGTCTTCAACGCTGAGGTCCGAATGATCCTGGACGATCTCGGTGCGCCGTTCGTCGCCATAGTTATCGCGCATCTCGACAAGCTCTTCGCGAATCACTTCGACGAGCCGATCGGGGTTCGCCAAGATATCAGAAAGATCTTTAATTTTAACTAATATCTCTTTGTATTCTTTAACTATTTTGTCTTGCTCAAGCCCCGTCAATCGGTGTAGACGAAGATCGAGAATCGCTTGTGCCTGAACCGCGGACAGGCGGTACTCACCATCAATGAGGCCACTGCCGCTGCTCAGATCGTCGGGACGTGTATCGGTGTCGCCTGCACGTTCCAGCATGGCCGTAACCTCGCCAGGCGCCCATGCTTTCGCCATTAACCCGACCTTCGCTTCGGCGGGTGACGCCGAACCCTTGATCAGAGCGATGACGTCATCGATGTTCGCCAGTGCCACGGTCTGTCCTTCAAGAACATGTGCACGGTCGCGCGCCTTGCGTAAATCGAAAATTGTCCGCCGCGTCACCACTTCACGGCGATGCCCAAGGAAGGCTTCGAGCATCTGTTTCAGGTTCAACAGTTTCGGCTGACCATCACGCAGCGCGACCATATTGATGCCGAATACGCTCTGCATGGGCGTGTGTTTGTAGAGATTATTCAGTACGACATCGCTGATCTCGCCCGTTCGGAGCTCGATGACGATACGCATACCGTCCTTGTCAGACTCATCGCGCAACTCGCTGATGCCCTCGATACGCTTTTCGCGGACCAGATCCGCAATTTTCTCGATCAGTCGAGCCTTGTTAACCTGATACGGCAGCTCAGTGACAATGATGGCCTCTTTGCCGCGCGCATTGATTGTCTCGATCTGCGTGCGCGCTCGAATGTGCACCCGACCGCGACCGGTTCGGTAGGCCGAATAGATTCCCTGGGCGCCGTTAATGATGCCAGCCGTCGGGAAATCGGGACCCGGGATATGCTCCATCAGTCCCGGCGTGTCGATTTCCGGGTTCTCAATAACAGCCAGGCAGGCGCTGATTACCTCGGTCAAATTATGCGGCGGTATATTCGTGGCCATGCCAACCGCAATGCCGGAGGAGCCGTTAACGAGCAAATTCGGTATGCGCGTGGGCATAACCGATGGCTCACTCTCGGAGCCATCGTAATTTTCTACGAAATCAACCGTCTCTTTTTCGATGTCCGCCAGCAGCTCGTGGGCGATCTTGGACATACGCACTTCGGTATAACGCATGGCAGCCGGCGAGTCGCCATCGACTGAACCGAAGTTACCCTGACCGTCAACCAGCATATATCGCATCGAAAATGGCTGGGCCATGCGAACAATGGTGTCGTAGACAGCGGAATCGCCATGTGGATGATATTTACCAATGACGTCACCGACGACACGGGCCGATTTCTTGTAAGGCTTATTGAAGTCATTGCCTAATTCGCGCATCGCATGCAGAACGCGGCGGTGGACAGGCTTCAGGCCATCGCGAACATCCGGCAGCGCCCGTCCGACGATAACGCTCATCGCATAATCCAGATAGGACTGCTGCATTTCCTCTTCGAGGCTTACAGACAGCAATTCCTGTGCAACTTCGGACATAAATCCTACTTTCCTTGTTCAAAATCCGAGCGCATTTCAGACCCATCTGGATCGAAATGTGAGCGGCAATTTGTGGTGGGTTTGTACGGGATCTGAATCTCGATTTGGACGGCCCCAAATGGCGTTATTCAAGCTTCGGATCAGGTGCGAAAATCATACCACAACAGCGGCTCAAACAGCAGTGTTTTAGCCACATTTTCCGGGCTGCGACGCAGCGCTGGCACTGCCCGCAGCGATGCGTATACTGCGGCGACTATGCAGCATTGCGATACCCTGATTGCGCCCCGGTGGTGCGTGCCCGTCGAGCCGGAGGGCGTCGTGCTGAGCGACCATGCGATCATCGTTTCCGATGGCCGCATTCAGGATTTGCTGCCACTCCCGAAAGCCCTCCAGAAGTACCAACCAAGCGTTCAGGTTGTGCGGCCAAATCACGCGGTGATTCCAGGGTTGGTAAACGCCCATACGCAGGCCGCAATGACGCTATTGAGGGGGTTTGGCGGCGATTTGCAGCAAAGCGCCTGGCTGCGCGAGCGTATCTGGCCTGCCGAAAGGCGCTGGGTCAGCGCCGAGATGGTCCGTGACGGCACTGAGCTTGCCATAGCCGAAATGTTGAGGGCGGGCATTACCTGCTTCAGCGACCAGTACTTTTTCCCGGAAATCGTCGCTGAAACCGCCGTAGACCTGAATATGCGCGCCATGGTCGGCACCATGGTTGTCGATTTCCCCAGCAGTTGGGCACGCGATGCGGAGGAATATCTCCGCAAAGGCTCGGATCTTGTCCACGACCCGTATGTCGATCACCCACTCATATCCAGTTGCTACGCGCCCCACTCTCTCGGTGCCGTTTCCGACGCATCGTTTGCCGAACTGCGGGTCATGGCGGATCAACTCGATGTGCCGGTGCACGTAAACCTGCACGAAACGGAAGCGGAAATTGCGGCCTCGGTCGAACAGACCGGCAAGCGGCCGTTCGAGCGACTGGATGCGCTGGGCCTGGTTAATGCGTCACTACTCGCAGCGCATGCTATTTACTTTACCGACGCCGAGATCGACAGGATTGCAGAAACAGGGGTCAGTATTGCCCATTGCCCGCGATCAAACCTCAAGCTTGCGAGCGGAATTGCGCCTATTAGTCGTTTCAGACGCGCCGGCATCAATGTTGGCATTGGTACGGACGGTGCGGCGAGCAACAATGTGCTCGACATGCTCGCCGAGGTTCGGGCTGCGACGCTGCTGGCGAGAGCGCAATCCAACAACCCGGCGGCTATTACGCCCGCGGAAGCGCTGCGTATGGGAACCCTGGACAGTGCCCGTGTGCTGGGACTCGCGGATTCCATTGGCTCTCTCGAACACGGCAAATACGCCGATCTCGCCTGCATCGATTTGTCGAGACTCAACTGCCAGCCGGTCTACGATGTAATTACAACACTGATCTTTTCGTCCAATTCGAGCCAGGTTTCAGATGTCTGGGTAGCCGGAAAACATCAGTTGGATGACGGCCAACTCGTCTCAATAAATACGGACGACCTTCTCAAACGCTGCAATGAATGGCAGGAACGAATTGCAGCATCAACCTAATAACATCAGGGCATGATTGGCATGACAAGCAAAGTAGAAAACGTTGATCCGGCAGAGCTCGCAAAGTTTGACTCACTGGCATCGCGTTGGTGGGATACCGACGGAGATTTTAAGCCGCTGCATGAAATTAATCCGTTGCGCCTCAACTGGATTCGGCAGCACGTGGATCTGGCCGGGCTTCGTGCGCTGGATATCGGTTGTGGCGGCGGTATCCTTGCGGAGTCCATGGCGGCTGCGAAAGCACAGGTAACCGGCATCGATATGGCTGATGGCCCATTAGCCGTTGCACGATTGCACCTGCTTGAATCGGGGGCGCAAGTTGATTACCGCAAGATGACGGCGGAGGCACTGGCGGCTTCTGAAGCCGGCCATTACGACGTCGTCACTTGCCTGGAGATGCTGGAGCACGTGCCCGACCCGGCACAGGTTATCCGCTCGTGCACCGAACTGGTCAAGCCAGGCGGCCACGTGTTCTTTTCAACGATCAATCGTAATCCAAAGTCATTCCTGTTCGCCATTGTTGGCGCCGAGTACGTCTTGAAATTACTACCCAAAGGCACACATGAGTATGCGAAGTTCATACGGCCCTCCGAACTCGAATCCTGGGCACGACGGGCGGGACTTAATATGGTTGAGAGTATCGGCATGCAATACAACCCGCTGACAAAAGACTATTCGCTTGGCGCAGACCTGGATGTGAACTACCTGATGTATTTCCAGCGACCGGCAGACTAATGCAAATTCAAGACAACGCGTTCGATCTTGTCCTCTTCGACCTCGATGGGACACTCGCAGATACGGCACCAGACATGGTTGCAACGCTGCAGGAGATGCAGGCAGACCACGGCCAGGCACCGATCGCCTACGACCTGGGCCGTTCGAATGTGTCGAACGGTGCAATGGGGCTGCTACGCGTTGGTTTTCCTGACCTGGACGAGGAGCAGCGGCAGTTGCTGGTTCATGAATACGTCGAACGTTACGCTGAGCATCTCTGCGAACTCACGCGTGTATTTGCCGGTGTGGATTCCCTGCTCGACCGGCTCGATGACGCAGGCTGTCCCTGGGGCGTGGTAACCAACAAGCCCGAACATCTGACCAACCCTTTGCTTGAAGCGCTGGAGCTCGCCGACCGCAGCATCTGCGCAATCAGCGGCGACACACTTTCGGTGCGTAAACCGGAACCCGGTCCTATCCTTCTGGGTTGCGACATCGCCGGCATCGACGCCCATCGGTCGATTTACATCGGAGACGCCTCACGCGACGTTGAGGCGGGCCTGCGCGCCGGTACGGCGACAATCGCCGCCGCCTATGGGTACGTAACGGAAGACGACGATCCGCGCGAATGGGGCGCCGATATCATCGCCATCGACACGGAAGAACTCACGCAAATCGTCCTCAAAGCAGTTAACCTAGAGTTCTGATGATCTCTATAACCATTGACCCTGTTTACATCGAAGTCGGGGTGCCAGCACTGGCTATCGGCCTGGCGATCGGCGCATTGCTGGTGGGGTTGATCGGCTGGCAGCGTCGCAAGAAACTCCTTGAGACGATCCGACTGGCGCACGGCGACCTCAAAAACCAGGAGACGTTACAGGACGAACGAGAAGCCGCATTCGAACTCGCGAACGCCAAACTGACCGCCGCTTTTTCAAATCTTGCCAATCAGTCATTGCAGTCGAACAGCGAGAACTTTCTCAGGCTCGCGGAACAAAACCTTGGTACGCAGCAGGAAAAAGCCAAGCGAGAACTCGGCGAACGCGAACAGGCTGTCGAGGCCCTTGTAAAACCCATTCGTGACGCTCTCGAAGCGTCGCAAAAACAAATTGCCGAATTGGAAAAGGCGCGCAGTCAGGCCTATGGCGGTATAAAGAGCCAGCTTGAGTCGATGCAAATCAATCAGCAATCGCTCGCGAAAGAGACTCAGAATCTTGTCAATGCGTTGCGACGACCGGAAGTTCGCGGCCGCTGGGGAGAAATTACGCTCCGAAGACTGGTCGAGCTGGCCGGCATGGTGGAGCACTGTGACTTCATGGAACAGGTTCATACGTCGGGCGACACGCAGTCTTTTCGCCCGGACATGATTGTCCGAATGCCCGACCAGCGCATGCTCGTTGTTGACGTGAAGACGCCGCTGGATGCTTACCTCGCGGCGGCCGAGGCGCCTGACGACGCACAGCGCAAGCTTGGCCTTGAAAGACACGCGAAGAATGTGCGGGCACACATTCGGATGTTGTCCTCCAAGTCGTACTGGGAACAGTTCGATGAAAGCCCGGAGTTCGTCATCCTGTTTATTCCCGGCGATCAATTTCTTAGCGCCGCACTCAACGAAGAACCCGACCTCATTGAATACGCCCTTTCGAAACAGATCATCCTCGCAACGCCCACCAGCCTGGTCGCACTACTCAAGGCCGTCGCCTATGGTTGGCGACAACTGGCGCTGGCCGACAATGCCAAGGAAATCCGTATTCTGGCCGAGGACCTCTACGGTCGCCTTGCAACCTTTGTTACCCATATGAACCGCGTTGGTCGTCAGCTCGCGAGTAGCGTCGAGAACTACAACAAGGCAGTCGGGTCGCTGGAGCGCAACGTCCTCCCGGGGGCGCGCAAGTTCGTAGAGCTGGGCGCGCATGCCAAGAAAGAAATCGAGCCGCTTGAAAGACTGGAGTCAGTACCGCGCACAATGACGGAAGGAATCGAGCCTTGACGACGGACCCCCGAACGTACCAATACCCAGACAACGTGCTGAAAGATCGAATTGTCTTGATAACCGGTGCGACGGACGGAATTGGCAAGGCCCTGGCCCTGCAGGCCGCGAAACTCGGTGCGCAGGTTATCTTGCACGGACGAAACGTCAGCAAACTCGAAAAGGTCTACGACGCGCTCGAGGCAATTCCTGCTGCGCCGCGACCGTCGATTGCCGTGCTGGACCTCGCCTCCGCCAACAGCGAATCGTATATCTCACTCGCGAGCAGCGTTGAGCAGGAATTCGGCCGGCTGGACGGCCTCGTACTGAATGCAAGTATTCTGGGAGAACGCTACTCGATCGAGCAATACGACGCCGTATTGTGGCAGCGCGTTATGCACGTCAATGTCACCTCTGCATTCGCCATGACACAGGTGCTGATGCCGATGTTGCAGGAGTCGGAGGATGCGTCGGTTATCTACACGAGCAGCGGCGTCGGCCGGACCGGCAAGGCCTACTGGGGCGCCTACGCGGTTTCAAAGTTCGCCACCGAGGGACTATCGCAGGTGCTCGCAGACGAGCATCGCCAGGGAGCGCTGCGCTCAAACTGCATCAACCCGGGGGCCACTCGCACCGGTATGCGACTGGCGGCCTACCCGGCCGAAGATCGGGACAAGCTCAAACGCCCTGAGGAGATTCTCGCACCGTATATCTTCCTTCTGGGGCCCGATAGCAAAGGGGTCACCGGACAGAGCTTCGACGCACAATAAATAACATTAACTAATTGCGTTAACCCTTTCTTTTTTTGTACTTTTTTCCTCTTTTTTGCTTCGGCTGCGTGTCGCTGGGCGGTTTCAGACCGGCGGCGTGATACAAGGTCCGGACCTGTGCTGGCGTCAGTGCCTCGTAGCGACCGCGACGCACCTTTCGGGGCAGGCTGATCGGGCCATACGCCGTTCGAATCAGGCGGCTCACCTGGTAACCAATCGACTCCCAAAGTCGCCGAACTTCGCGATTTCGACCCTCCTTAAGCGTGACGTTAAACCAGCGATTGGCGCCATCCCCTCCGGCATGCTCAATGGAATCAAAGCGCGCCGGACCATCCGATAATTCGACACCACGCTCCAGCGTCTCGAGCTCTCCTCTCGAGGGGCTGCCATGAACACGCACGGCATATTGGCGGACGATTTCGGAAGAGGGATGCATTAGTGCATTGGCGAGCGCCCCGTCGGTAGTAAACAGGAGCAGACCGGTAGTGGCCAGGTCCAGTCGCCCGACCGCGACCCAGCGCGCGCCCTGCAGCTTGGGCAGCGCATCAAAAACCAATTTACGGCCCTCGGGATCCTCCCGGCTGGTGACCTCATCACCGGGCTTGTTATAGAGAATATGGCGATGCGCCTGGGCAACATACTTCAGGGACAGTGGACGACCGTCGAGAGTTATCTTTTCAGTGCCCTCTACAGGCTCTCCAAGTTGCGCCTCTCGGCCGTCAACCGCGAGTCGCCCTTCTCGGATCCAGGTCTCGACTTTTCGCCGGGAACCGTGGCCCGCTGCCGCCAGGACTTTCTGAATTCGATCAGCCAACCGGATCAGGCCACTCTGAGACCACCAGCTCCTCGATTTTTTCCTCTTTTTCGGCGTGCCCTTCCGGGAAAACCACGGGGAGGTCGTTTGCTGCCGGGGCCGCTTGCTCCACCAACTCCGGCGTCGCCTCTTCTAAGACCTCCTCCACGGTTTCACCTTCGCCACTTTCGGTCTGATCGTCGACCTCCGGGAGGTTCAGCTGCACCCGCAGGCTCTCCCAGTCGGAAAGGTCAGCGAGCGGCGGCAGGTCGTCGAGCTTCTTGAGACCGAAGTAATCGAGAAAAACCTTGGTCGTGCCAAACATCGCAGGACGGCCAGGAACATCACGGTGCCCAACGACGCGCACCCAGTCGCGCTCGAGCAACTGTCGGACAATATTGGAACTCACGGCAACGCCACGAATCTCTTCAATCTCGCCACGCGTTATGGGCTGGCGATAAGCAATCAATGCCAGAGTTTCGAATAGTGCACGCGAGTAACGTGGCGGCCGCTCTTCCCAGAGCTTTTGCAGTCTGTCGGACATCGTGGTCTTGATCTGCATCCGAAACCCGGAAGCCACCTCTGACACGACGATCCCTCGTTCCTCGTAGTCTTCGTTAAGTGCGGCAATAGCCGCACGAATCTCAGACGTCTCCGGCGCCATACGTCCGTCGAAAAGACCCTTCAGCTGATCGATACTCAAGGGTCGTCCCGCTGCGAGCAGCGCCGCCTCGACAAAATATTTTATTTCGGTTGCGTCCATTCAGGCTTTCTTCTTAAACAAATTCGTCGTTCTGGGCGTTCGTATCTTGTCCGTCGTTGGAAACGAGGCGAACCGCCGATGCAGCACGAATATGCAGCGGCGCATACTCGTCAGATTGCACCACTTCGACAACCGACTCACGAAGCAGCTCCAGTATCGCAATAAACGTCACAGCCACACCCATGCGACCTTCTTCAGGATCGAACAAATCGGAAAAACCCGTAAAGCTGTTTGCTTTGATGCGCGAGAGAATCTCACTCATGCGCTGGCGCACTGACAACGGCTCACGCTGCATTTGCAGGTTTGAAAACATCTCTGCGCGCTTCAGTACGTCATGAAATGCGAGAAGCAGCTCTTTCAACGTCACGTCAGGTAACTTCGTTACGACTTTGCGTTCCGGCGCATCGGCTGAAGCAATAAACACATCGCGTTCCAGCCGCGGAAGATCACCGATATCTTCGGCTGCTTTCTTGAAGCGTTCATACTCCTGAAGTCGGCGAACCAGTTCTGCCCGCGGATCTTCTTCCTCTTCGGACTCGACTTCAGGTCTTGGCAACAGCATGCGCGACTTGATCTCGGCGAGCATTGCCGCCATCAGCAGATACTCTCCGGCGAGTTCAAGCTGCAATTCATGCATGAGTTCGATGTACTGGACGTACTGCTTCGTAATCTCGGCAACAGGAATATCGAGGATGTCGATATTCTGACGCCGGATCAGGTACAGCAGCAGATCGAGCGGCCCCTCGAACGCTTCCAGGAACACCTGCAAGGCGTACGGCGGTATATAGAGATCCTGTGGCAGGGTCGTAACCGGTTCGCCATCGACGACAGCAAAGGGCATCTCGGCCTGCGCAGGGGACTGCTTTTCGTCCTGAGCGGGCTTTGGCGCATCCTCAGGGGTCAGGACTCTCAGTTCAGGCTTCATACGGTTTCCAGCGTCGATTCGTGCATTCTATCGCATATCCTGAGCGTCAAGCGAACTGACTGACGTCGCCCTTGCCGACGCGCAGAATCTCGACCGTATCGTTAGAAAAGTCCAGCACGGTTGTGGGTTCGATGCCTGTGGGCCCGGCGTCGATGATGGCCTCAATCTGATTGCCGATGCGATCTTCGATCTCGAGCGGATCAGTCAGCGGCATATCGTCGCCGGGAAGTAGCAGCGTCGAGCTCATGATCGGCTCACCAAGCTCCTCGAGCATGGCATGAACCAACACGTGATCCGGTACCCGCATACCAATAGTGCGCCGCTTGGGGTTCTGAAGCCGCTTGGGTACTTCACGCGTAGCCGGAAGAATGAACGTGTAGGGCCCAGGGGTCATCGATTTCAACAGTCGGTAGGCCCAGTTGTCGACCCTCGCGTAGACGCTTATCTCGGTAAGGTCTGCACAAATCAGCGTGAAATTGTGCTTCTTGTCGGTCTTGCGAATCCGATGAATCCGATCAATCGCCCTCTTGTCGCCGATATGACACCCAAAGGCATAGCTCGAATCTGTCGGGTATGCGATCAGACCGCCTCCGCGAATGATCTCGACAACCTGCTTTACACGTCGCGGTTGCGGATCTTTCGGATGAATTTCGATGAGTTTTGCCACGCGCGGATTGTAGGGGAGCCGAGACGGTCCGCATAGCCATTTTTGCAATGGAACCACCGGGCCGATTTACGCTACTATTCGCCACCCATCGAGGCCTCGAACCCGGCGCAAAATGAATCTTCTGTTTGAATTCCTTCCCCTGATCCTGTTCCTGATTGCGTTCTTCTATAAGGGAATCTATTTTGCGCTAATCGTCCTGATGGTCGCCATGCCGATCGGCCTTCTGGTCAAGTACGTCCGTACGCAGAAATTTGACAAAATGTACTTCTGGTCGACCGTATTCCTGCTAGTGGCCGGAGCGCTGACCCTGTACTTCAGAAATCCGCTGTTCCTCTATTGGAAGCCGACTGTGTTTTACTGGGTCGTAGCCGCCGCGTTCCTGGGCAGCCTGTGGATTGGCGACAAACCTCTCGTGCAACGTTTCTTTGGGCTGGTTGAAGGGATGCCCACAGAGAAGATTACGAAGCCGCAATGGAACAAGCTCAATATCGTCTGGGTGTTGTTTTTTGTCGGTGCAGGAATTCTTAATATTTATGTGGCCTACAATTTCTCCCAGGAAACCTGGGTGAAGTTCAAGGTTTTCGGGCTGATGGCCCTGACGTTTGTCTTCATGCTGGCTCAGACGTTCTGGATTGCAGGCCTCATTGGCGGCGAAGACAACGTCGACGATCAGGAGCAATAGCGATGTGGTACGCGGTCATCAGTGAGGATCATAGCGACTCATTAGAAAAGCGAATGGCCGCACGCGCCGAACACCTGGCACGACTAACGGCGCTGCGTAGTGAGGGTCGCTTGCTGCTTGCCGGCCCACACCCTGCCGTCGATTCACCGGACCCGGGTTCAGCTGGCTTTACAGGGAGCCTGGTCATCGTCGACTTCCCTACGCTGGAGCAGGCAACAGACTGGGCTAATACGGACCCTTATGTGTCCGCCGGTGTTTGTAAGAACGTGACAGTGAAGCCCTTCAACAGAGTCTTACCATGACCGCAGAGCGCGTAAAGACGATCGAGGACAAACTGACGGAGGCCTTCTCGCCGTCCATGTTGCAGGTTAAGGACCAGAGTCATTTACACGCCGGCCACGAAGGTGCTCGGTCCGGCGGCGGCCATTTTGACGTCAGAATAGTATCCGATGCATTCGCAGGAAAAAGACCCTTACAACGACACCGAATGATCTTCGACGCTCTGGGCGCGATGATGGAATCCGAGATTCACGCACTTCGCATTACGGCAAAATCACCCGAAGAGCTGTAAATAACCCAGGTCACAATTTTTCGGGACCTTTCTCGCGCCCGTGACGTCATATCGTTTATTATTCGCCAACTTCGAAAAAAGGACCAAATCATGATTTTGAACACTGTTTCCGGGCTGTCCGGAATACGATTGTCAGTTGTGCTGACCGCGATCATCACGATGCTGGCGAGCGGACCGCTCACCGCACAGACCATCGAGACTGTAAACGACACGGAGATCAGCGCCGACGTATTCAATATGTACCTGGAATCCCGCATACAAAAGCCGGCTGCGCAGGCGACGCCGACTGAGCGAACCCGGTTTTTGGATGAACTGAAAGACATCTATCTTCTTACGACTCAGCCTGGCGCTGAGGCCCTGGCAAAGACACCGCGAAACAAAGCGATGATTGAGCTGCAAACCCGCGGCATCCTCGCCCAGGCTGTAGCAGCAGACTTTCTCGAGAAAAACGCAGCATCGGACGCGGAAATCCAGTTGGCCTATCAGGAGCAAATTGCTCTGTCGCCGAAGTTAGAATTCAAGGCAAGCCACATCCTGGTAGAAACTCAAAGCGAAGCTAACAGCATTGTTGCCGAGCTCCAGGGCGGAGCGAACTTCGCCGAGCTGGCAAAAACAAAATCGACCGGACCATCAGGGCCCAATGGCGGTGATCTCGGTTGGTTTGCGCCGACCCAGATGGTGCCGCCTTTTTCCGAGGCTGTGGCGTCTCTTGAGGACGGCGCCTTCACCATGGAACCAGTACAGACTCAATTTGGCTGGCACGTAATATTGAGAGTAGATTCTCGCGAAGCAACACCGCCAACTTTGGAGAGCGTTCGCGATGTCGTTAAGCAACGGGTCGAACAAGAGAAACTGCAGAATTACCTTCTGGGGTTGCGTGCTACGCTCAATAAGAGTTAGTCACTTAACTTAATACTGCTTTTTGAGCTTATAAGGGCGCCATTCGGCGCCCTTTTTTTGTGCGCAGAGCTATTTGTGAAGCTCGTCACACCCCGCCGCGACTAACACACCTACTATTCTTTTCGAGTCATTCCTAATCGCTCGGGGATGGCTCCTCCAACCCTCGCATCTCCTTAACAGGTTGATACGAGATCTAAGTCGGCAGGGACGCCGACTTTTTTTATTCCCTCGAAAAACGCAGACAAAGAAAAAGGCCACCTAAGTGACCTTCTTCTTTGTTCGGCTTGAGGACTAACTGAACCTGGCGTTCAGCGCCTGATGAGCGATATCAGCACGGTCCTCTCGAACAGAACTATTGGCTTGCGCCAGATCGATCCGACAACATCACTCCGCGCTCGGCAGGCCTAACACCTCTGAAGCTCCAAATGGCACCGGAGGGAGCGCTTGAACTGCCAAGGCTCGCTGTGTAGTCGATCGTCAGACCGCCTATTTGTGCCGTTCCAATCTCGCGATCAATTGAAGAAAGCATACCGGTCACGAAAACCTCTGTCGCACCTGGAACGTACTGTTTGGTAGAGACCGAAACGTCGTCGGCATATACCCAACCAGCAGATACTATCGAGCCCGCAACTGAGACGTAGTCACCTACGTGCATGCCGGAAAGCATCGACCGGGAGGCCAATATGATTTGACCCATAGATTCGAAGACGCCATTGATTCTATCGATGGAATCGACGGGTCCGGCGAGTAACGCGATGTCGCCGCCCGTAATCGATGCAGTATCACCGCCGGTAATCGACGCCAGATCGCCGCCCGTAATCGATGCAGTATCACCGCCGGTAATTGACGCCAGGTCGCCGCCTGTAATTGAGAATACATCGCCGCCAGTAATCGATGCGGTATCGCCACCTGTAATGGAAACCACGTCACCACCGGTAATCGATGCCGTATCACCACCCGTAATGGAAACAATGTCACCACCGGTAATTGATGCGGTGTCGCCACCCGTAATGGAAACCACGTCACCACCGGTAATTGATGCCGTATCGCCACCCGTAATGGAAACAATGTCACCACCGGTAATTGAGGCGGTATCGCCACCCGTAATGGAAACAATGTCACCACCGGTAATTGAGGCGGTGTCGCCACCCGTAATGGAAACGATGTCACCACCGGTAATTGATGCGGTGTCGCCACCCGTAATGGAAACAATGTCACCACCGGTAATCGATGCGGTATCGCCACCCGTAATGGAAACGATGTCACCACCGGTAATTGAGGCGGTATCGCCACCCGTAATGGAAACCACGTCACCACCGGTAATTGAGGCGGTATCGCCACCCGTAATGGAAACCACGTCACCACCGGTAATTGATGCGGTGTCGCCACCCGTAATGGAAACGATGTCACCACCGGTAATTGATGCGGTGTCGCCACCCGTTATCGACGCTACTGATGCCGCACCATTTTCAGCCACCGCCAATGGCGGTGTCGCGATCGCAATCAGCGTCGCTCCCAAAACGCATAGCGTCTTGGCGCTTCTCGCACTATTCATTTTCGCTCCTTACTTTAGTTTTCTCTCCAACCCTTGCTAAACCGGCCAACTTTAGATCAATAAACGCTTCTCCATTAGCGGCTATTCACCTTTCGCTCATCGACCGGGATATCACTATTCAACGTACTTATTTCTTAGTCCCGAGTAACCTCAATATCCGCCCCGCGTTCAACTAGAAGCTCTCGAAGATTCCTTTTCTCCTCAATATCATCCACGTAATGGACCATATACAATCCTGTTTCGTAGGTCGGCTCAGCTCGCTGGTTCTTGTCTTTTCTCGAAGTAAACCAAACATCTAATTCTTCTAAGAATTCTTGCCCTCGTGGCTTTATGAAAGTGTCAAACTCAGCCAGCACTTCTTCCGAACATCCGTCGTCTGCGTGAACCATCCTGTCGAAATACCCGCTACCTCCAGCTTCCTTATCAATATTTTTTGCCGCGGTAGAAAACACTCGATACCCAACTTCTCCTAGTCTCTTGATGATGGATGCAGACAACGCCATCTCTTTGAATATTCGCCGGATCGCCTTGTACCTACCATCAATCTCAATGACCGATCCGGATTCCAGTAACTCATTCAATATCTGCCGCGGTGCCATATCCCCGCTGTATTGTTTCACTAACCCAACCAAATTCGGTGTTTCAGTATCGTCGCTTGAGTCGTACGGCAACTCCAAAGGTATTCCGTACGGTCCTTGATATTTCGGATCGGAGTACCACCCGGTTAGAACTCTCGCAGGCCTCGAATAGGTTTTCTCTTCTTGCCTAGAACTAAGCGCCCTATCGACAACATTTTTGACTTCTTTTCGAGTCAGCCCAGTGAGAATTGCGATTCGCGACTTGTTTATTCTCCCTTCTGTTTCAAAGTGTCTAAGTGCTGTTTCTACATAGACTTCTTTCGCCGTCTCCGAGAACTCCGCATGCGTAACGCCTTGCGCTATTAGAAGACGCACAAGAGGCTTCAGCATCAGCGAGAGGGCGTCCCTCAGGTGGTCTTTTACTTCTTGCCCCATCTAACGCTACGTCTCCTGCGCAATATGTAAAGTATCTTGCACCGAGGGTCTATGCAAGATAACCAATAGACCCCTAGTGGGCGTGTGCGCCCATATTTGGCTCGCAATTTCATTATGTCAACAACTTGACACCTTTTGATCTCAAGCCATCCCAGACAGATTATGTAACATATTGATTATGTTAGATTTTATCATAGGACAAAATCTTAGCGGGATATATTTTTCTGTCGAGGATAGGTCATCAGAGAATGGACATTTCTTGATGAAATTTGGTGAAACGCCGTTTGACTACATTAAATCAAATGCCAATTGCGCAACATGTAAATTCAGGTAATACCAAAACCCATGTCGCCATTTCTCGACGCTAGATGCTCAGGGTCCGTTAGCGAAATACGCACTCTCATCAGTGCAGGTAATAAATTACCTTGTAGGAGAACCCAAAACCAGATGACCTCTGAAGGTCGGCAAGAGGACCTACCAGGTGTACTTCGCATGCGGGTCATTCTCTTCAAAATAGAATAAGCCGACAGAGACTGTCACACCTTCGGCATCTTCTGCATCCGCATTTAATGACTCATAGGCAATAAACAGGTCATCAAATGACTCGGCCGCCGCAGATAGCCTGTCGTAGGAAATACGACGTAGCCGATTGAGGTCTTCTCCCCTTATATGCAGAGAGAACGCATTAAAATTTGGCATACCCTCGTGATTTCGCTCGGGATCTGTGTTGCGCATCAACGTCGATAAATGAGGGTAAATACCGTGTACCAGAGAAGCTACTAGGTTATCGGTTACGTCAGCTGGCACCACATATCGCTTAACTAGCTTCAGGCTTCCATTCTCAACCTCTTCGATACAGCCAACTCTTTTCAATTCTGTTCTCATAGCGCCCGGAGGAACATCACCGCCATACCTCCGCACCAACTCTGAGAATGAGTATTCACTATCGGAGAAAGACAGGATCGCTGGTCTGCCTCTCTCATCTAGGAATTCCTTTTCTGCATGCCAGCGGCTGAGAATTGAAGCTATCGGGGTCGACTTAACAGATACGAAACTGCGGCCCTCCACGATGCTATTTCGAAGCCTACGAACTTCTTTGCGTGTGAGCCCTGTAATAACAGCGACCCGCGAGATGTTCGTTGGACGACCACGAATTCCAAATTCTGTTGACGCGACGTCAACAAAAGCCGTCTTAGTCACCTCAGCAAATTCGGCGTAACCGACCCCATATCGCAAAAGGATCTTTACGCATTGGTCTCATAACCAATAAGAAAGCGTCTAGAACCCGTTTTTTGATGTCGTCTGTCATTGCGGGGGAATATATTGATCGATTGGATAAATTTCTATATCAACATCACTCATGGGAAAATCCGCCCAATTATCAGTTTAACGGAACCTGACGGGCCAGCCGTGAAAATCGACGAATAGAGCCAAAATACAGCTTTAAACTCAGAGTTAGTTAAGAAAAAGTTACGTCTTAGGCAGCCAGGAGTTCGAGAAGTTCTGCCTCGTCCAGAACCTGAATCTCGAGTTTTTGCGCTTTCGCAAGTTTCGATCCGGCTTTTTCGCCGGCGACCAGAAAGTCGGTCTTGCTGGAGACGCTGCCGGTGACTTTACCGCCCTTTCTGACAATGAGGTTCTTGGCCTCGTCACGTGTCATTGTCGGCAATGTCCCTGTAATCACGAAGACCTTACCAGAAAGAGGTCCATCCTTTGCAACCGTCAGAGGTTCCGTATCCTCCCACCGCACGCCTGAATCCTTGAGCCGCTCGATAACCTCCAGATTGTGCTCTTCTTCAAAGAAACTTCGAACTCGAGTAGCAACAACAGGGCCAACGTCGGGGACATTCGTCAGGTCATCGACGCTGGCTGACTGAATCGCCGGGAGTGAGCCAAAATATGAAGCCAGACTTGCTGCTGTGGCCTCGCCCACTTCGCGAATACCCAATGCAAACAGAAATCGTGCGAGTGTCGTAGCTTTGCTCTTCTCTATCGCACGTACCAGGTTGTCCGCTGACTTATCTCCCATGCGGTCCCGGCTACTGAGTTCTTCCTTGCTCAGATTAAAAAGGTCCGATGGATCCCCGAGTCTGTCTTCGGCAACGAGCACCTCGATAAGCTTCGCTCCCAGCCCTTCGATATCCAATGCCTTGCGCGATACGAAGTGCTTTAAAGCTTCCGACCGTTGCGCTTTGCAATACAAGCCGCCGGTGCATCTGGCTACCGCCTCCCCCTCTTCCCGTTTGACGTGCGAACGACAGACCGGGCATAACTTCGGCAGGTGGACACGCTTCGTCTTATCGGGCCGCTTGCTGCCAACGACGCTTACGACTTCGGGAATTACGTCCCCCGCTCTTCGAACAATTACCGTGTCACCAACGCGAACGTCCTTTCTGTGCAGCTCGTCGATATTGTGTAAGGTCGCATTGCTTACCGTAACACCGCCAACAAAGACGGGAGCCAGCCTGGCAACCGGGGTCAACGCTCCGGTTCTTCCAACCTGAAACTCAACGCCCTCAACCACCGTCAACTCTTCCTGTGCAGGAAACTTGTGCGCGATCGCCCATCTTGGCGCCCGGGAAACAAAACCCAGCTCTCTTTGCATTTCCAGGCTATCGACTTTGTAAACAACACCATCAATGTCATAGGCCAAAGAATCGCGTCTTGCGCCAACATCCCGGTAATAGCTGAGGCACCCCTCAACGCCCTTGACGATCTTGTTTTCCGGACATGTCTTGAGGCCCCACTCTTTCAACGCCGCCATGATTGAGCTATGCCGATCCGGAATCTCGCCGCCTTCAACAAGCCCGACTGAATAGACGTACATGTCCAGAGGACGTTCGGCCGTTAGCTTTGGATCCAACTGACGAAGGCTCCCGGCTGCTGCGTTCCTGGGATTTACGAAGGTCTTTTGACCCGCTTCACGCGCCCTCTCGTTGTAGGCTTCAAATCCAGCTCTGGGCATAAAGACTTCGCCACGAACCTCAAGCGTACTTGGAAAACCATCGCCCAAAAGACGCAGAGGCACAGACTCGATTGTTCGGACGTTGTGGGTAATGTCCTCACCAGTCGTTCCATCGCCGCGAGTCGCACCACGGACCAGAACTCCGTTTTCAAATATGAGGCTGACGGCGGCGCCGTCCAATTTTGGTTCGGCTGAGTAAATAAGACCCGGCGCACCGTCCTCAAACTCGAGCTTCTCAGCAACGCGTGCATGAAACTCCCGAAGTTCTTCTTCCGAAAACGCGTTGTCCAGCGACAACATTGGCAGGCGGTGGGGGACGGTTCTTAGAGCGCTGCTGGGCTCCGCACCCACCCGTTGCGTTGGCGAGTCGGCAGTGATGAGTTCCGGGTATTCTTTTTCGAGGTCTTGCAGCGACCGCACCAGCCGATCGTATTCTGCGTCCGGAATTTCGATATCGTCCAGCGTGTGATAGCGATGGTTATGGTAGCGAATCTCTTCGCGTAGAGACTCTATCTTCTTGCGAGTTGCGGCGGACGCGGTCATGACCTCAGACCAGGTTGATCAGGCAACGAGAATACTGTGGTGGTACTGGATAATCTCTTCGCGGAGATATCGCTCCCGTTGAATGCTCAAGGTACTGCCCGACTCATCAAGTAACTCTCCGTCAAGCGATTGGGTCAACGTGCGTGCAGCGGCCATCATCAAATCGAAAGCCTCGACGCTATCGATCGGTCCGGGAAGTACAAGAAACAGGCTGATACCGGGTATCTGTTGATCTTTGATATTTGCGAGATCAAAGCTCCCTGGTTCGATGAGACTGGCGGCGCTAAAGATCGTACGACTCTCATCGTTCCCATCATAGCGATGAAATATCCCGAACTTGCCGTGCCGCAGCCCGATTCCCCTTAGGCTCAGAATCAGTTCGTCGCCCTTAAACGCACTTTTTTCGTGCGCAACCAATCGCAGCGTGACGATCTTTTGGGGCAGACTTTCGGCAGGCTCCGCCGTTATCACCTCGTCATCTGACGGTTCAGAGATATCGGCAGCAGGTTCCCGCGTATCAGAACCTTCCGCATCAAGCTGCAGGGTCGGCTCGACGCGACGTACATCTGCGGTATCCTCTTCGATCGAGTTTCGCGCACGGCGGCTGTAGATGTAAACACCAGCGATTACCAGTATTCCAAAGAACAACAGTAACCAACGAAGTCCGTCCATTTATCAAACTCGCCTTGCCGGCTAACTCGCCGCCATCTTCACCGCTGCGTCGAGGTCCACCGAAACCAGTCGTGATACACCCGGCTCTTGCATCGTTACGCCCGATAGCTGTCGCGCCAGTTCCATCGTGACTTTGTTGTGGGTGATAAAAATGAACTGCACCCGATCCGACATATCCTTAACGATCTCACAAAAGCGGCTGACGTTTGCATCATCGAGCGGCGCATCGACCTCGTCAAGCATGCAAAACGGTGCCGGGTTTAGCTCGAAAATTGCAAATACCATGGCCACCGCCGTCAGCGCTTTTTCGCCGCCAGACAACAGGTGAATGGTGCTATTGCGCTTACCCGGAGGACGCGCCATTACAGTGACACCGGCCGACAACAAGTCATCGCCCGTCATCTCAAGGTAGGCATGACCGCCACCAAAGAGCTTGGGAAACAGCCGCTTGAAGCCGTCATTCACATTGTTGAAGGTCTCGCGGAAACGCGTACGCGTTTCTCGATCAATCTTGCGAATGGCGCCTTCGAGCGTCTCGAGGGCAGCATTCAAGTCGGCGAGCTGAGAGTCCAGGTATTCCTTGCGCTCCGTCTGCTCTTTGAACTCGTCGATAGCGGCCAGATTAATGGGCCCAAGCCGATCGATTCGTAAACGTAATTTCGCGAGCTTCTCTTCCCAGCTATCGATAGTTGCTGAGTCATCCATCTCTTCCAGCAGTGTCTCAAGCTCGAAATCCGTTTGCATAAGCTGCTCTGCAAAGCCCTCGCGTCGAACGCGAAGTTCCTGGACTGCCATTTCGGCTTCACTGACCTTCGTCCTCGCTGCGTCGACTGACTGGTCAACTTGCAGGCGCGACTGATCCAACTCTCTTAGCTCGGCCTCGACCTTCTCGACGACCTGGCGCGCTGCTGCAAGCTCTTCTTCGACGACGAGACGCGCAGCGAGTTGCTCTTCCAGCAGTACCTTGTTGTCAGCAAGAGGCGTCACGCTCTGCTGCAACTGCTCGCGTATTTCATGTTCGCGGCTCTGGAACTGACTGAGTTGCGCCTGCATACGGGCCAGGTTTTGAGCGGCCGAATCCTTGCTCGTGCGGCGGCTCTCAAACTGGATCGTTATGCTCTGTACAGTCTGTCGGTCTTCTTCAGCCTGCGCGCGAACTCGTTGCAGCTCTGAACGCAACTCTTCGCGCTGTGATTCCAGACTTTGCTTTTCCGCCTCCAGTCGTTCCATGGACTCGATGGCCTGACCATGTACACGACGTGATTCGCGGAGCTGCTCTTCGGCAGAGATTTTCTCACCGTCGAGCTCACTCGCTTCCTCCGCGAGCGCAAGTGCTCGGGCCGCCGCCTGGTCCATCTTGAACCGAGCCGACTCCAGCGCAGCTTTCAACTCCGAGTACTCGTCAAGCAGCGACGACGCATCTTGCTGTAAGGTCTCTCGGCGCTCCTCGAGCTGTGTCAGTCGAACGCGCCCGTCGCGCTGAAGCTTGCGCGCGCTTTCATAGCGCGCCTGCATCTCACGAATATCAGTCTTCATACGACGCATGTCGTGCTCACGAGCCAGTACGCCTGCCCTGCCATCTTTGGTTCTGGCAACCCGCAACCAGTCCTTGCCCAACCAGACTCCGTCTTCAGTAACTACAGAGCCGTTGGCGCTCAGCGATTCGCGAATCGCGAGAGCGTCGCCCAGTGATGAGGCAATCCGAACATTCGCCAGTATCTGCAGAACGGCTGCCGGCGCCCCTGAAACCTTGCTAGCCAAGGTGTTCTCACCGACATCAAACTGGCCGTCTCGGCTCTGCTCGCGAAACACCGTCAGACTGCCGCTGTGAAGATTCATGATTGACTCTGCGACCGGCGTAATGTCAGACACACACACGGCTTGCAAGTAATCACCCAGCACAGTCTCAACAGCGCGCTCCCAACCGCTCGCAACATCGAGCGCCTGTGCAACGCGGCGGTTGCCATCCAGACCGGCTCCAGTCAGCCAGCGTTTGGTGCCGTCATCGCCAGTACCTATCGCCGCATCCTGGAGCGCTTCCAGAGATGCGAACTTCCCTTGCGATTCATGCAATGTGGTGCGGCGCTCTTCAACCAGGCGCGTCAGTTTTTCATCCTGCTCGCGAAGCTTGCGGATCTTTTCTGCGATGTCGGTGAGGTGCCGATCGAACTCCTCGCGACCCTGGCGTTTGCGGAGTTCCTGCTCGGCAAGGTCGCTGTGCTGCGCCTTGAGGTCTTCCGGACTCGCCATGGTCCGCGCATCGACAAGCTTCTTATGTCTCTCTGAAAAGCTCTGCAGACGCGACTCGATTTGTTCCGCACGCGTATTCTCGACATTCTGCTGCTGCAATGCCGTGTTGTATCGCAGTGCATGCGCGTCCCACTGTTTCTGCCAGTCTGCCAGCGCCGCTTCGGCACGCTGCAACGAATCTGTCGACCCGCGCTCGCTCTGCCGGGCTTGCTCCAGACCCGGAACCAGTTCGCTCAGAGTGAGCTCAAGCTGTTCGATCTCGTTCTGGTCCTGATTAATGTGTCCGGTAATATCCTTGGCGCCCAGAACAGCCTGTTCCAGATCCGCCTCCTGACGCTCACGCAATTCACGCGCGTGTTCAATCGACTGCTCCAGCCGGGCAATATCCGAACCTACTTTGTAATAACGACCCTGCACGGCGTTAAACGCATCCGTACGCTCGCTTTGTACGATGCGCGTGTCTTCCAGAGAAGCCTCCAGGCTGCGCTGCTTGGCAATCGCTGCCTCCAGTTGCGTCTTCTGTTCGGAGAGTTTCGTTTTAGCCGCGGCGGCGCTCTCATCAATATCCAGGGTTCGCAAAGCAAGAACCTCGGCCGACGTCCTGCGCTCCTCATTCTTGTAACGACTATAGCGCTCCGCCGTTTTGGCCTGCCGGTCGAGATGCTTTATCTGCTTTTCGACTTCGTCCAGTACGTCCAGCAGTCGATCCAGGTTTTCCTTGGTGTGCTTGATTCGATTGGATGTCTCGCGCCGGCGCTCTTTGTACTTCGAAATACCGGCGGCCTCTTCAAGGAAGACGCGCATTTCTTCAGGCTTCGCCTCGATAAGACGAGAAATCATGCCCTGCTCGATAATCGAATAACTGCGCGGACCGAGACCGGTACCGAGAAATATGCCGGTGATGTCCTTTCGGCGGCAACGAGTGCCATTCAGGAAATAATTGGAGATGCCGTCTCGACTTACCTCTCGGCGAATCGAGATCTCGGCGTATTTGGCGTATTGCCCTTCCAGGGTCGTTTCACTGTTGTCAAATAGCAGCTCAACCGAGGCCGACCCGATTGGCTTTCGCGAACTCGAGCCATTAAAAATGACGTCGGTAATTGAGTCCCCGCGAAGACGGCTGGCTGAGCTTTCGCCCATTACCCAGCGTACCGCGTCAATGACATTCGACTTGCCACAACCATTCGGCCCTACGACGCCGACCAGGCTGCTCGGAAACGTGATCGTGGTTGGGTCAACGAAGGATTTGAAGCCAGCGAGCTTAATCTTGCTTAATCGCATTGGTGATGTAAGTCGATATCCCGTAAAAGTCGGTTAGTGTAATGCAAATCCGGCAATAAAACGATTGTCGCTCAAAAAAGACAAGACCCCTTAAAGTCCAGTAAATACGCGGCCTGCCGGCGATATTCGAGGTCTGGAAATTGACGGCAAAAATAACCCTTCCATGACGCTACCAGCCATGTATAATCCCGCCCTTTTCTTTCCCCGGCAGGAGCCAACAATGCCCGTAAAGAAAGCAGCGAGCAAGAAACGCAAGTCGACACCGGCTCGCAAGAAAACAGCCAGCAAAAAGGCCGCGGCCAAGAAGACCGCGGCCAAGCGCAAGACTGCGAGCAAGAAGAAAGCTCCCGCTCGAAAAAGCGTAGCTAAGAAGAAAGTCAGTAAGAAGAAGGCCAGCAAGAAAAAGCCGGCCACCAGGAAGAAGGCTGCGAAGAAAGTCAGCAAGAAGAAACCAGCTGCCAGGAAGAAGCCGACAAAGAAAGTCAGCAAGAAAAAGCCGGCCACCAAGAAGAAGGCTGCGAAGAAAGTCAGCAAGAAGAAGCCAGCAGCGAAGAAGAAGCCGACAAAGAAAATCAGCAAGAAAAAGCCGGCTGCCAAGAAGGTTACCAAGAAGAAGCCTGCGGCTCGTAAGAAGGCACCTTCCAAGAAGAAGGCCGTCAGTAAGAAGCGCGTGCCCAGCGTCAAGAAAGCGGCGGTCAAGAAGCGCGTTCCCAAGCGCGAGCCTGTCGCACGCAAAACTCAGCCGGCTCGGACGCGTTCCAGACGTGACGTCATGTCGGGACCGATCCACGGCATCGCGCCTTACAATCCGAAACGCGGCGAAGAGTATATGAGCGATGCACAGATCGAGCATTTTCGAAAAATCCTGAGCGCATGGAAACGAGAGCTCATTTTCGAGGTCGACCGCACCGTTCATCACATGCAGGATGAAGCTGCGAATTTCCCGGACCCAAATGACCGGGCCACCCAGGAATCCGAGTTTGGACTGGAACTTCGAACGCGAGACCGCGAACGAAAACTGCTGCGAAAGATCGAATCGGCGCTGGCTCGCCTCGACGACGGTTCTTATGGCTTCTGCGATGAGACCGGCGAAGAAATTGGCCTCAAGCGCCTTGAAGCGCGGCCAGTTGCAACGCTTTGCCTCGAAGCTCAAGAGCGTCGCGAACTCGCCGAACGACAATTTCGCGACCTGGACGATCGTTACCGCTAGGCCAATTTGGCGATGGTGACGCGCGAACCAGCCCCCTATGTTGGCCGGTTCGCGCCTTCACCCACCGGCCCCCTGCACTTTGGTTCCCTGGTGGCCGCGACCGCCAGTTACCTGCAATCCAGGGCCATGGATGGCCAGTGGCTTTTGCGGGTGGAAGATATCGACCCACCCCGCGAGCAAGCGGGCGCCACGGACTGTAATTCTTCGGGCGCTCGAACACTACGGATTCGAGTGGCAAACAGACCCGATCTTCCAGAGCCAGAGTCGCACGGCGCATGATGAAGCGCTGCAGTCGCTGCTCGATCGAAACCTTGCCTACCCTTGCGGCTGCTCGCGGCGCGATCTCGCAGACGCGCCGAGAGGCCCCCTCGGCACCATCTATCCCGGCACCTGCAGGAGCGGCTGCGACGCGAGGGAAACGGCCATTCGCCTGCGAACATCGAACGACCCAATCTCATTCGTCGACGGGTTGCAGGGCCTGCAGACTCAGCATCTGGAGAGTGAATCCGGCGATTTCGTCATTCGGCGACGCGATGGACTCATCGCCTACCATCTCGCGGTAGTCGTAAATGATGCGCTGGAAGGGATTACAGAAATTGTCCGCGGCATCGACCTGATGGACTCAACACCTCGACAGATCTGGCTGCAGCAACTGCTCGACTACCCCACGCCGAACTATCTGCATATTCCGGTCATCACCCACCCGAATGGCGACAAGCTCAGTAAATTGACGGGTGCGCAGGCAATACCGATGGACGATCCGGGGTCTGGCCTCTTCGCGGCCCTCGTCGCGCTGCAACAGCAGCCGCCGCACCAGCTACGGCGCGAGCGGCTGGCCGATATCTGGCAATGGGGCGTCGAAAACTGGCGTATTGACGCATTGCAGGGCCAAACCGCTATACGCACCGATTCGGCGGCGCTGGCGGCTCTGGAGCCCGGGCCCTGGTAGCCGGCGCATCTTGACATTAACCCCATATATGCCATAGCTTCACCCCTGCAACGGGGATACGCTCCCCCGCCCCCTGTTGCAAATGCCTGAAGGTGAAATCACTTTACGGCGGGCCCCCTGCGCAAGCGGGGGGCCATTTTTTTTGCCAATTTCCTGTGGCAAGTCGCAAACCTGGCTAATTTCCGACGATGACCTCAGAAGATACTGAAAACCGCATAGTCCCAAGCCCTTTCAAGGCCGCACGCTGGCTTCGCAATCGCCACGCCCAGACGATTTATCCCAGCATGCCCTGGTCCTGGCGTGGCAGGCCTGCGCTTCGGCGCGAAGCGCTCGAACTGCCGGATGGCGATATTACGGCGGTTGACTGGCTGATCGAGGCTGATGAAACGCCGGATTCGGCGCCACTACTCGTCATACTGCACGGACTCGAGGGATCCGCCGAGTCCTCGTATGCACGCATGCTGATGGAATCGGCAAAGGACCGGGGCTGGCGCTCCTGCGTGCTGCATTTCAGGGACTGCGGCGACTACCGCAATCGGCTGCCTCGTCGCTACCATGCCGGAGAAACGAATGACCTGCGTTTCTTTTTGAATCGTCTCCAGGCCGAACGTGAGGCATCCCAAAACCCCGGCCCGCTGCTCGCCGTCGGCTATTCACTGGGTGGCAACGTGCTCTTGAAATATCTCGGCGAATCCGCTGCCGTGACCCCGCTCAGTGCGGCTTGTGCGGTCTCGGTTCCTTTGGATCTGCACGAATGTGCGGATGCATTAGATCGTGGTTTTTCAAGGATTTACCGAAGATATCTCCTAAAACGCATGAAGTCTGCAGTGACACGAAAATTCGACAGGCATACCGCGGCGTTCAACTGGGAACGAGCGATGAACGCCGAGTCATTCGCCGAATTCGATGATGCGGTGACGGCGCCATTACACGGCTTCCAAGGCAAGCAGGATTACTATGATCGCTGCAGTTCAGTGAACTTTCTGCAGGGAATCGAGATACCCACCCTCATCGTCAATGCGCTGGACGATCCGTTTATGACGCCCCACGTCATCCCGACGGCCGACCGTCTCTCCGCCGATGTAACGCTCGAGGTTGCCGAAACCGGGGGGCACGTCGGCTTTATTGATGGCGGTACACCATGGCGACCGACCTTCTACCTGCCTGCGCGAATACTGCAATTCCTTGAGCCGTTCGCGGCGAAACCCGGACTATAAAAAAAGGCCAGATTGCAGCGAGCAATCTGGCCTTTCCTTTCTTCTTGAACTGCTGGTCTACGCGGCGGCGTCGACGTCCTTCATGGAGAGCCGTACGCGACCCTGTCGGTCTACCTCGAGGACCTTCACGCGAACCGCATCGCCCTCAGCCAGCTTGTCGCTGACCTTTTCAACGCGCTCGTTCGAGATCTGCGAGATATGTACGAGGCCATCCTTACCTGGAAGGATGGTGACGAATGCACCGAAGTCCATCAGGCGAGCGACCTTGCCGTCGTAGATCCGGCCAACTTCGACATCAGCCGTGATCAACTCGATCCTGCGGCGTGCTTCCTTGCCGGAGGCACCGTCTACAGAAGCAATTCGAATGGTACCGTCGTTGTCGATATCGACAGATGCACCGGTCTCCTCGGTGATGGCTCGAATAACCGCGCCACCCTTGCCGATAACGTCTCGAATCTTGTCGGAGTCGATCTTCATGGTCATGATGGTCGGTGCCCACTCGGACATCGTCTCGCGAGGCTCGCTGATGACTTTGTTCATCTCGCCCAGGATGTGAAGCCTGGCATCGCGAGCCTGATCGAGAGCCTTGCTCATAATCTCGCGCGTGATGCCCTGAATCTTGATGTCCATCTGCAGCGCTGTAATGCCGCCTTCCGTACCGGCAACCTTGAAGTCCATGTCGCCGAGATGATCCTCGTCACCGAGAATATCGGTCAGGACGGCAAACTCGTCGCCTTCCTTGACGAGCCCCATTGCAACACCTGCAACCGGCGCTTTAATGGGCACACCAGCGTCCATCAGTGCGAGGCTGGTGCCACAAACCGATGCCATTGAACTCGAACCGTTGGATTCCGTAATCTCGGAAACGACGCGAATGATATAGCCAAAGTCATCCATGTTCGGCATTACGGCCTGAATACCACGACGTGCCAGCTTGCCATGCCCGATTTCACGTCGTTTCGGAGAACCGACGAAACCGGTCTCACCGACGCAGAATGGCGGGAAGTTGTAGTGCAGCATAAACGGCTCTTTGCGCTCGCCCTCGATAGCATCGATGATTTGCGCATCGCGGCCTGTTCCGAGCGTTGTAACGACAATCGCCTGGGTTTCGCCTCGCGTGAACAACGCCGAACCGTGCGCACGAGGCAACATGCCAACGCTTACGTCAATCGGACGGACAGTCGATTGGTCACGACCGTCGATACGCGGCTCACCCTTGATGACACGTTGGCGAACAATGGTCTTCTCCAGTTTGGAGAGTGCGCCTTTAACCTCATCGGCTGACCAACGGGCTTCTTCGCCGCCGGACAGAGCGGCAGTGGCCGCGGTCTTGGCTGCAGATACAGCCGACCTGACGATCCTGTTTGTCGGTAATGCGATAAGCATCTGCCAGGCCGGACTCGGCTTCGGCAGCTACAGCCGCAGCAAGATCGTTGTCTTCTTCCGGCGCCTGCCAGTCCCACGCCGGCTTGCCGACTTCTGCCGCAAGCTCATTGATCGTATCAATGGCAACCTGCATCTGCTCGTGGCCAAACATAACGGCCCCCAGCATGACTTCCTCGGACAGGCCAGAGGCCTCGGATTCAACCATCAAAACTGCGTCTTTCGTGCCAGCAACAACCAGTTCGAGATCCGAATCAGCTACTGCAGCGACGCCAGGGTTGAGAATATATTCCCCATCCTTGTAGCCGACTTTGGCGGCCGCGATCGGTCCCGCGAAAGGCATGCCTGAAATCGCCAACGCCGCAGACGCGCCGATTAGTGCCGGAATATCCGGGTCGACATCCGGGTTCAACGACATCACGGTTGCGATAATCTGAACTTCGTTCTTGAAGCCCTTGGGGAACAGCGGACGAACCGGACGGTCAATCAGGCGGCAGGTCAGTATCTCCTTTTCACCCGGACGGCCTTCGCGCTTGAAGAACCCGCCAGGGATCTTGCCAGCCGCGTAGGTCTTTTCCTGGTAGTTCACCGTCAGCGGGAAAAAGTCCCTGCCCGGATCTGCTGCCTTGCGGCCTACGGCGGTCACGAGGACGGTGGTATCGGCCATATTGACGATGACAGCACCGTCAGCCTGGCGGGCGACTGCGCCCGTTTCTATGGTTACCTTGTGTTCCCCATATTGGAACGTCTTACTAGTGGATTTCACGATGATTTCTCAGATAGATAAAATGTGTAGGCAATGGCAATCGACCGCGACCCCTTCAGAGGCACGACGTGTCGATATGTTTACACTGCCAAAATCGCTCGCTGAATTAGCGGCGCAGACCGAGCCGGGAAATCAGCTCGCGATAGCGGTCCTGATCTTTTGACTTGAGGTAGTCAAGCAGCTTGCGACGCTTGTTAACCATTTTCAAAAGGCCCTGACGGCTGTGGTGATCTTTCTTGTGCTCGCCGAAGTGCTCGGTAAGCTCGGAAATTCTCTTCGAAAGCAGCGCCACCTGTACCTCGGGGGAACCGGTATCGCCCTCGTCTCGTGCATATTCGGCGACGACGCCCTGCTTTGCTTCACTGGAAAGTGACATCTTTCAATTACTCCAATTAACTCTATGTATAGCCCTTTTTCGCAGCGCGGTATTCTAGCGCCTGTGCGGGCCCATTAACACCCCAAAATCAAATATCTACAGGGTTTTTTCCTGCGTCAGAAAGACTCGCCTTGGCGCCAGCATGCCGTCGCCGACGAGTTCTCCAACGCCCAGGAACCGCTCTCTGGCTCCGTATACCCGCGCCAGTCCGGACTGGCCCTGCGCTGCCACTGAGACCGATTGTCCGCCACTGAAGCGTTCATCGGCCCCGGGGTCCAGCGTAACCGCTGGAAGCCCCTGGAGCGCCACGTCAGGCGCCAGCAGGCGCTCTTTCAGCATTTCCGGGCCATCCTCAACCAGTCCCTCAACTGTGGGCAGATCCAGCATTTGTTCGCTTCGAAAGTGGCCCACCGACTCTCGGTGCAATCGCGCCGTGTAGGCCATCGTCCCGGCGCGGCGCGCAATGTCTTCGACCAGCGTCCTCACATAGGTGCCTTTCGAGCAAGACACACGAAATACCAGCCGCGATCCGGCAAATTCCAGCAGTTCGATATCCCGGATCGAAATCGGCCGGGGCGCCCGCTCGACGGTCTGCCCCTTCCGGGCCAGCTCATATAGGCGTTTGCCGTCTTTCTTCAATGCGGAGTACATCGGTGGTATTTGCGTTGACTGGCCGCGAAACTCGTCGAGAATCGCGATCCACTGGTCTTGCGACAGCTCCGGGATCGACCCGGTCGCAGTGACTTTGCCATCTCCATCGCCGGTGTCAGTTGTCGCACCCAGTTTCGCCGTAACCCGGTAAGTCTTGTCCGCGTCCAGGAGGTAGGCACAGACCTTGGTCGCCTCGCCAAAACACAGCGGCAGCATGCCTGTCGCCGCCGGATCGAGACTCCCGGTATGACCCGCTTTTTTTGCGTTGAGCAAGCGTTTTACGATCTGTAGCGCCCGGTTTGATGTCAGGCCGCTCGGCTTGTTCAGCAACAACAGACCATCGACCGCCACTTTCGGGCGCTTTACCTGCTTCACCTGTGCGCTCATTGCGGCGATTCGGACTTTAACGCACCATCGATAAGGTCGGCGATGCGCTGCCCTTCGGCGGCACTGTCGTCGTGCTCAAATCGCAATTCCGGGACGTGTCGTACTTTGATCGCTTGTCCGAGTTTGGCGCGCAGAAAACCGGTAGCCTTCTCCAGGCCGGTCTGCACAGGTACCGGGTCCGCAGCCGGGTCAAGCATGCTGAAATAGACGCGCGCGACGCTCAGGTCCCTCGAAAGATCAACCGCGGACAGCGAAACGCCGTCAAGACGCGGGTCCTTGGTTTCAAAACGCAGAAGCTCGTTCAGCGTGCGTAACACCTGGTTGCCGAGACGCTGGTTGCGTGTGAATTCACGAGCCATGTTGTTTCACCGCCGACTATGAGTCGAGCGTTCTTGCGACCTCGACACGCTCGAAACACTCGATCTGGTCGCCAACCTTGACGTCGGCGTAGTTCTTGACGCCGATACCGCATTCCGTGCCAGATTTGACCTCGTTCACATCGTCCTTGAAACGCCGCAACGACTCGAGCTCGCCTTCGTAAATAACCACGTTGTCGCGCAGTACGCGGATCGGATTCGAGCGCTTCACGAAACCTTCGCTAACGATACAGCCCGCGATGTCACCGAATTTCGGAGAACTGAATACGTCCTTAACTTCGGCGAGCCCGACGATCTGCTCGCGAATTTCCGGCGCCAACAGACCGGTCAGCGCGGCTCTAACGTCATCGATCGCCTCATAGATGATGCTGTAGTAACGCACATCAACGCCCGACTCCTTGATTGCCGTGCGTGCAGCTGCATCCGCGCGAACGTTGAAGCCGATGATTACCGCCTTCGAAGCGGCCGCCAGGTTGGCATCCGTTTCCGTGATACCGCCGACGCCAGAACTCAGGACGTTGACCTTGACCTCATCGTTGGACAGCTTCGTCAGCGCGTCGCGCAGTGCTTCGGCGCTACCGTGAACATCAGACTTGATGATTACGGGCACCGTGGATGCCTCGCCTTCCTGCATCTTGCTGAACATGTCTTCGAGCTTTGAGGCCTGCTGCTGCGCGAGCTTCGCTTCTCGTGTCTTAGCCTGACGGAACTCGGCGACCTCACGAGCTTTACGCTCATTCTTCACAGCAAGGAAATCGTCGCCCGCGCTCGGCGTCTTGGACAGTCCAAGTACGACCGCAGGTGAGGAAGGGCCGGCCTCTTTAATCGAGGCGCCGGTCTCATCGAACATGTTTCGAATACGCCCGTACTCTTCACCAGCAATAATCATGTCGCCTTGACGAAGCGTTCCGGACTGCACCAGTAGCGTGGCGACCGCGCCGCGCCCTTTCTCGAGGCTCGCCTCGATCACCAGACCGTGTGCGGGCCCTTCGGCGACCGCTTTCAGATCCATCACTTCGGCCTGCAACAGGATCGCGTCGAGCAGCGCATCAACACCATCGCCTGTGATTGCAGAGACGTTAGCAAACATCTGTTCGCCACCCCAATCCTCGGGGATTACTTCATGCTGCGTCAGTTCATTCTTGACGCGCTCGGGGTCAGCATTCTCGCGATCAATCTTGTTGACGGCCACGACCATGGGTACGCCTGCGGCTTTCGAGTGCTGGATCGCCTCGATCGTTTGCGGCATCACGCCATCGTCAGCCGCAACCACGAGCACAACGATATCGGTAGCCTGAGCACCTCGTGCACGCATCGCCGTAAACGCGGCGTGTCCCGGCGTATCCAGGAACGTAATCTTGCCCTTGTCGGTCTCAACGGAATACGCGCCAATGTGCTGCGTGATACCGCCCGCCTCGTGATCCGCAACCTTGGTACGACGGATGTAATCGAGTAGCGAAGTCTTGCCGTGGTCAACGTGCCCCATGATCGTGACGACCGGCGACCTGGAAACCTGCTCGCCTGTCTGCGGCTCTTCATCCGCCAGCAGTTTCTCGTCCATCTCGGCGGATTGGACCTGCTTCGCAACGTGACCAAGTTCCTCGACCACAAGCGTCGCGGTGTCCTGATCAATCGCCTGGTTGATGGTAACCATGGCGCCCATGTTGAACAGGACTTTGACAACCTCGTTACCCTTGATCGCCATGCGCTGAGCCAGCTCGGCTACAGAAATATTCTCGGGTATCTCCACTTCATGGATCACCGGAGCCGTGGGTCGCTCGAAACCGTGTTTGGAGTCGCCACCCATCGAAACCGGGCGTCGGCGAGTCGGCGTCTTGCGTTTGCGGCGACCACTCTTGTCGCCTGCAACATGCAATTCCTTGCGGCCATAACGGGTCTCGACACGACCTTGCTTCGGCTTCGCTTTTTCTTTCGTGCGTCGTGCCCGAGCATCCGCCTCGGCTTTTTCGAGCCGCACTTTTTCCTCGGCCGCTTCCATCGCGGCCTTTTCTGCGACGCGGCGTACGTCTTCTTCGGCGCTCTCCTGCGCCTGCTTTTCCTTTTCGAGCTCTGCCTCTTTCCGCTTGACGGCCTCTTCCTTCTCCGTCTTCAGCCGCTCTTCCTCGCGTGCTGCAGCGGCAATGCGCTCTTCTTCCTCGTGCCGAATTCGATCGAGCTCTGCCTGCTCGTCCTGGGCCTGTTTCTCCAGCACGTCACGTTTTATGTAGGTGCGTTTGCGACGTACCTCGACATTAACGGTGCGTGAGCGCCCCTGATTACCGGACAGCCGTAGCTCGGACTGAGACTTGCGTTTCAGCGTTATCCGTCTGGGCGCGGCAGCCGTCGCCGGCGTGTCGTCTTGTCCATGCGCGCGGCGCAGGTGAGACAACAGCTCGAGCTTCGCATCTTCGCTGATCATGTCGTCAGAACCACTGACCTTGATGCCCGCCTCATCGAGTTGGGACATCAGTTTCTCGACCGGTACTTTCAGTACCTCAGCAAATTGTGTAACTGTCACATTAGCCATACGTTAACTCCGTACCTAATTCAGAGGCTGTTAGGCCTGCTGCTCTTCTTCAAACCAATGAGCGCGCGCTTTCATAATCAGCGCAGCGGCGTCTTCCTCTTCCATCTCATTAATCTCGAGCAGGTCATCGGTCGCCAACTCCGCGAGATCCTCGCGAGTCACCACACCCTTGCTTGCCAGCAAGAACGCCATCCCTTTATCCATACCTTCCAGACTCAGCAAATCTTCTGCAGGCTCCACCTCGTCGATCTTCTCTTCCTGCACGATTGCCTGCGTCAGCAGCACATCGCGCGCACGACTCCTCAACTCATCGACGATACCCTCATCGAATTCCTCGATCTCCACCAACTCCGATGCAGGTACATAGGCGACTTCCTCGATCGTGGAGAAACCCTCCTGCACGAGAATCAGCGAGACTTCTTCGTCGACATCGAGTTGCTTGGAAAACAGCTCGATCAGTTCACGCATCTCGGATTCACTTTTCTCTTCGGCGTCGGCTGCTGTCATGACGTTGAGTTCCCAGCCAGTGAGCTCGCTGGCCAGCCGAATATTCTGGCCGCCGCGACCAATCGCCTGCGAAAGTTTGTCTTCTTCGACGGCGATATCCATGCTGTGCTTGTCTTCGTCGACAACAATCGAGACCACTTCAGCAGGCGACATCGAGTTCACGACGAACTGCGCATTGTTGTCATCGAAGAGAATGATATCGACCCGTTCGCCAGCAAGTTCGTTCGAGACAGCCTGTACACGCGAGCCTCGCATACCAACACAGGCACCAACAGCATCGATACGGCTGTCATTGCTGCGTACTGCAATCTTCGCCCTCAGACCGGGGTCGCGCGCTGCGCCAAGAATGTCGATCAGGCCCTGGCCCACTTCGGGAACTTCTATCTTGAACAACTCGACCAGGAACTGCGGCGATGTGCGGGTCATAAACAACTGCGGGCCACGTGGCTCGGATCGAACCTCTGTAAGCAGCGCCTTGATACGATCCTGCGGTCGAACCGGCTCTCGTGGCACCATGTGCTCGCGGGGCACGAAGCCTTCCGCGTTGCCGCCCAGATCGATGTAGACGCCATTGCGGTCGACGCGCTTGACCAGCCCGGACAGCATCTCACCCGCACGTTCTTTGTATTCCTCGACGACCTGCTCGCGCTCGGCTTCACGTACCTTCTGAACGATGACCTGTTTCGCCGTCTGCGCGGCGATACGACCAAACTCCACTGATTCCATAGGCACTTCAACGTAGCCGCCTGGCTCCGCGTTTTCGTCGACATCGACGGCATCGATCATGCGCAACTCGCGATCCGGAACCTCAAGCTCGGTGGATTCATCTTCGAATACCAGCCAGCGCCGAAACGTATCGTATTCTCCGCTCTCGCGATCGATTGCGACGCGCACCTCAATATCTTCACCGTGCTTTCTGCGCGTGGCAGAAGCCAGCGCGGCTTCGATTGCCTCGAATATGATGTCCTTCTCAACGCCCTTCTCATTAGAGACTGCGTCAACAACCATCAAAATCTCTTTGCTCATGTTCTCAAACTCCAAATATCCCGGGCGAACTACGCCGCTTCGGGCACTAGCCGAGCCGTATCGATCGTTGCCAGCGCCAGGCTGTGCGTTTGACCATCCACCTCGACCACAATCTCGTCTTCATCCGCCGACACCAGTTTGCCGCGGAAACGCCTGCGCCCCGCTACCGGGAAACGCGTCCTCACCTTCACGGTTTCACCCATAAACCGCTGAAAATGCTCAACTTTTGTTAACTTCCTGTCCAGCCCGGGCGACGAAACCTCCAGGTTGTAGTTGCCCGGTACCGGGTCGTCTACATCCAGAAGCGCGCTGACCGCTTCACTCACCGCTTCACAATCGGCGAGCCCAATCCCCTCAGGACTGTCGATGAAGACCCGAACCAGCCCGCCGTTGCCGCCGAGGCGTACTTCAAGGTCCGCAAGCTCGTAACCCAACCGCTCGACGGTCGGTTCAAGCAAAGCTGCTAACTCGTCTGCCGTCATCTTCCTGCCTGCCGTTATACCTAACTACTTGTTTCAAAAACAAAAAAAGGGCCATTGGCCCATTCATTCCCAGCGCAAAATCGTGTCCTTAAGACAACAAAAAACCCCTGAGCGGGGCCTGTACCTACCAAGAATTCGGTAGCGAGGCGGCCGAAGCTGCCTCTGTGCGGGCAAAAAATCCACCCTTTTGGTGCGCTGGCGCGGGATTATACGGTAATCACGCCCGCACGCGCAATGGCGAAATGATTAGCGCATTCAGACCCAAAAAAGCGCCCCTTCAGGCGCCCCGAAATGGCAAAATGCGCGTCCGCATTACGCGATCTTTTCCACTCGAGACAAGACCATGCTTACCTTGAAAGACCAATCGTTGCTCAGATCCCAGAATTTCATCAATGGCCAGTGGGTCGACGGCGGCGCCGGCTCCATTGAGGTCACTAACCCGGCGAACGGTGAAGTCGTGATTTCTACCGCCAACGGCAACGCGGCAGACGCTGCACGCGCTGTTGAGGCCGCTGCTGAGGCTTTCAAGACGTGGAGCCGGGTGCCCGCAAAACAGCGTGCGATCCTGATGCGCAACTGGTTCAACCTGTTGATGGAGAATGCCGACGACCTCGGTGCCATCATGACCGCCGAGCAAGGCAAGCCGCTTTTCGAGTCTGTCGGTGAAGTCGCCTACGGCTCCTCATTTATCGAGTATTACGCCGAAGAGTGTAAACGGGTGATGGGAGACACAATTCCGACAATCTCCAACGATCGGCGCTTGCAGACCTACAAGCAACCCGTCGGTGTTGTCGGCTGTATCACGCCGTGGAATTTTCCCAACGCGATGATCGGACGCAAGGCCGGCCCCGCGCTGGCTGCGGGCTGCACAATTGTTATCAAACCGGCGACCGAGACCCCCCTCTCCGCGCTGGCCATGTGCGACCTTGCCGACAGGGCCGGTATTCCGAAAGGCGTTATCAACGTCGTTGCGGGTTCGAACTCGCGCGAGATTGGCAAGGTGCTCACGGAGCACGAGAAGATCGGCAAGTTCACGTTCACAGGTTCCACGGCGGTCGGCAAGATGCTCATGGAACAATGTGCCAAGGGCGTGAAAAAGCTTTCGCTCGAGCTTGGCGGCAATGCTCCGTTTATCGTTTTCGACGATGCCGATATCGATGCAGCCGTTGCTGATTGTATGGGAACCAAATTCCGAAACTGCGGGCAAACCTGCGTTTGCACGAATCGAATCTTCGTACAGAGCGGTGTCGCCGATGAATTCACCGCGAAGCTGCAGACCGCCATTGAGGCGCTGCGTGTCGGCGACGGCTTCGCAAAAGAAACGACCACGGGGCCGCTCGTTAATGAGACCGCGGTAGCCGATATGCAGGCCTTTGTTGACGACGCTACGGCCAAGGGAGCCTCCGTACTAACCGGCGGCGGAACCCATGAACTTGGGCACTGTTTTTTCGAGCCGACATTGCTTACTGACATTTCAAAAGACATGCGCGTCGCCTACGAAGAAATTTTCGGCCCCATTGCTGCCGTACAGACTTTCGAATCCGAAGACGAAGTTATTGCTCGAGCCAACGACACAGAATACGGTCTCGCGGCGTACTACTTTACCCGAGATATCGGGCGCGTTATGCGTGTCGCTGAGCGCCTCGAATACGGCATCGTCTGTTCCAACTCTGGCGTCTTTTCCACCGAGGTCGCGCCGTTCGGGGGCTGGAAGCAGTCGGGGCTCGGTTCCGAAGGCGGTAAAGAAGGTATCGCCGAATACTTCGAGACAAAGTTTCATTCCATGGGTGGTATCGAGTAGATCTCCTTAGCAGCGCATCGAGAATCACATGTACGACTACATCATAATCGGCGGTGGCATCGTCGGCTTGTCGACAGCCTGGCAGCTCAAGCAGCGGAATCCGGCAACGCGCATCCTGCTACTTGAAAAGGAGGATCAGGTTGCGAGCCACCAGACCGGGCATAACAGTGGCGTGATTCACGCAGGCGTCTACTATGAGCCGGGCTCCCTGAAAGCAAAGTTTTGCAAGGCCGGCATGGCCGCAACGATGCAATTCTGTGACGACAACGCTATTCCCTATGAGCAGTGTGGCAAGTTGCTGGTCGCGACCAACAACATTGAACTGGAACGTATGCAGGCACTGTACGAACGGTCCATTGAAAATGGCCTGGACGTCGAAATGCTGGATGAGGTTCAGCTGCGCAGACGAGAACCAAATGTCGAAGGGATTGGTGCATTCCTCGTCAAGGCCACCGGTATTGTGGACTACCGGCAGATCTGCAATCGAATGGCAGAGCTGTTGGTGGAACTCGGCGGCGAATTGCGCCTAAACGCCTGCGTCACAAATCTGCAAGAGAGCAAGGAACATATCGCGGTAACAACCGCCGACGGAAAAACTCTCGAAACCCGCTATCTGATAACTTGCGCAGGCCTGATGGCAGATCGCGTAACGCGGATGCTGGGGATCGACGTCGACTTCCAGATCGTGCCTTACCGGGGCGAATATTTTCGCCTGCCGTCAAGCAAGAACAACATCGTAAAGCACCTGATCTATCCAATCCCTGACCCGGACCTGCCATTTCTCGGCGTGCATCTGACGCGCATGATCGACGGCACGGTCACCGTCGGGCCGAATGCTGTGCAGGGCTGGAAGCGCGAAGGCTACGGCGCCATAAATATTGATCCTCGCGACGTCGCGGATATGCTCGGATTCCCGGGCTTCTGGAAAGTGGCGCTGAAGAACTTCAAAACCGGCATCGCCGAAACCTGCGACTCCTTTTGGAAACCAGGCTATCTGAAGCGGGTACAGAAATACTGCCCGTCCATTCAGCTTCGAGACCTGCAACCCTACCCGGCCGGTATCCGCGCACAGGCGGTGCTGCGAGACGGGACATTGGTACATGATTTTCTGTTTGCCGAAAGTGCTCGCAGCCTGCACGTTTGTAATGCGCCGTCACCAGCAGCCACCTCTGCAATACCCATTGGCGAATATATCTGCGAGAAGGTCGCCGATGCACAGAAGCTCGACTCTGCTGTCGGGGCTTAGCCGCTAACCGCATCCACCGTCGACGCAAACCCCGGCTTTCCAGGCCGCAGACTGCGTTACGCGATCAGGCTTGGGTATGGGCCAGCACTGTTTCGAACTCAGCCGTGTCAACGGGCATGCATTCCTTCTTTAGTTCGCCAGGCAGACAATCTCGCATACGATTGTAAATAAGTCCGTGCGCTGTTTGCGACAACGTATCGGCAATAATGCCATTGTCGCTGTCACAATTTTTTGCCATCACCATAAGTCGATCGAACGTCCGGATGAAGTTGCTCGTGTGCCGACGGCGGATTTCTGTTTTGTAGAAGAGTGACTCGTAGCCACCGTATACCTCTGCATCCATTAGCAGGAATTCCCGCGCGAACACCTGGTCGTCCCCCCTCGCAAGCATGTGCCACAAATCGCCAAAGCGCTCTTTTGAGACAACCTGGCCCTCGCTGGCACCCATGCTGGACAGAAACAGCATGCCCGTAATACCGCCTAGTTGCCCTCTGACGTTGTCGGCGATCTTGAAGAACGTTTCCTGACGTGCGTTCATCTCGGTTGCCGCAATTGCCTGAGTTTGCTTTTCAGACTGAATAGACGTCTGCCGAAGTACCTCGGTGTTATCGGCAAGCTCTCTTTGTTGAATAAAAAGGCCAATGACAAGCCAAAGGAACGCCAGCGGTGCAAATGCGCCTTCGAGAAATCCACCAATCGTTTCCAGGGGGATGTCATAAATGGTTGCCTGACTGAAATTTGCACCGCGCAAATAGATGACTCCGGCGGCAATCCAGACCACGGTGATAATAATACCCATGAAGATACGCCAGTCTGTCATGCGCAATCGTGCAATCGCTCTTGTTAACATGGTCCGAACCTCTGCAAACGCCTGCAGTGAGCTTACCCCAGATTTGAAGTATGAAAGAAATACTCAGATTGTTTACCGTCAGGACCCGCAAACTCTCCGAGCGAGACCCTGCGATCCAATGCACGGCATCGACTTACTTCAATCCTTGCGTAAGCTGCGCCTGAGGGCCAGCCAGGCTAAATACGCCACGAAGGCAACGACCGCAGCATAGATAAACGTTGGTATGAACCAACTCGTTGCTGTATCGAAAACAAATCCCCAGTTCGTTCCATTCTCGCTGCGGAATATTCCACCAGGATTCTCCAGCCACTCCCAAATGACCATGATTACGGTAACGCCAGCCGCAATTAAGGCGCCGGCGGCCATCCCGAACCGCAAGGACCGAATCCAGAGGGTCGTAACCAACGTTTGTATTTTCTTCATCTTGAATGGCTTGTGAGGTTTGCTGACTACATGCCGCCACAATAATGGCTCATGAATTGTCAGTGCAGGTAGAGTTTATTCTCAACATTGGACCGCGGCACTGACACCTTGCGCCGGCTTTCTGGCCCAGACCACGCCCTGTGACAATGCTATTACCTCCCCCTCAGCTATCGGCTCCCAGGGCTCATCCGTCAACGGCACGCTGGCGACGAGCACCAACTCCTGAGCAAGTGGGGCCAGCATGACACCGGATTGGGTAAGGTCGATCGCCTGTTCGTTGCACGAACGTTCCAGTAAGCACAACCCCGGCGGCCGAATTTTGCCGTCATTCTGGATACGACGGTGCGCATGAACGAATAACGTGTCGCCATCCGAATAAACGAAATTGAAAGCCCCCAATGGCCGTAGCCAAGCGGCGAAATCGGCCACAACCTCAAGGCGAGAATCCACCGATGGAGCTTTTCCGGCCGCCTTCTCCCACAACGGGCCGAGCCGCTCCAGTAGACAGCAGAATGCGTATTCGGAATCGGTATCGCCGACAGGCGTGAAGCTATGAGAATCCAGGGAACAGTTGTCTCTAACGTCCGGCAAATTGCCGTTGTGAGCAAACACATGCGCGCGCCCGCCAAGTTCACGTTGGAAGGGCTGCGTGTTTCGTAGCGCCGGATCACCCTGGGTCGCCAGACGGATGTGCGACAGCACCAGATTACTCGGAGGCCCGTTCTTCTCCATGAACTTTACAAGCCCGCTTTCTGCCGCAGGACGGGGCTCGCGGAGCAGAAACACGTCCCGATCCTCAAAATACGCGACACCCCAGCCATCCCTGTGGGGTCCTTCGAGTCCACCCCGCCGGGCGAGCGTTTCCAGCGAGAATCCAACCGTTGTCGGATACCGGCTCGACATTGCAAATAATTCGCACACTTCCTTATCGACTCTCGAGCAACAACGTCCCGGAAAGTATAGGCAGATCAACGGCTGGAATTCGACCGACCAGGTCGTATTTTTTTCCTGGCGGGGCGGGATGGCCTTCGCGGCTAACGCCGCTCAGTTATGTCGACCGGGTGGATTCCTCGCTACGCTCGTCACCCCTTCGCGGCGCCGTCGCGTGAAGTGAATTCTAGCGGATGATTATCGAAGACCGGCGAACCTGCGGTCATTCCAATCGGACAGGTTACCTACGCTGTGCGCGCTCGACTCACTCCGATCGTACGGCCACCGTATTGGCTAAAGTTAAGTCGATTGATCGCCGACTGGGCATCTACATCGCTGTCCATTTCGACAGTACCGCAGCCTGTGTTTAGCCCTGAGGTTGGATCTTTCGTAAAGGCAATAGAAGAGACCAGGCCAAACGGCCGAAACAAACCTTCAATTTCTTCATTTGTCGATGTGCGCGGCATATTACCGATGTGTAGTTTGGTCGTCATATAAGCATCCTGAATGTAGGTTCTTGTCTATGCATGCCAGTTCAATCCATCAAGCTATTTGACGCATACTGGAGACATCAAACGCTGAATTGAACGATTTGGTCACGAATGGCGACGTCATCGCGCGGACAAGCGCGCTGTAGTCGAGTTGGAATATCATCTCCGCGCCGACGGGCGCGCTATCAACGATTGACGTTGTTATTAGATGGTCACTACTGCTCCCGACGATCTCGGTTCCCTCGGGAGGCTGCAGACCGCACGGATCGATGTCCTGTATACCGATTGCCAGGATAGTTTGCGTCATAGCGCCGCGATCTGTTGCGGCCGGGCGCGTTCCAAACGCTGTTTGGGCTAGTTTGCCTGACGGCTGCGTTGGTTTTACTTTCGACTCGATTACTTCGGCGACCAGCGTAATCGCGTCGGTGTGCAAGCCGTCTATGGCGTTCCGATGGAGTGTTTCACGACCCAGCAGAATCGATTCGCCAAGACGCAGATTATTGACTCGCCCGGTATGCTCGCTGCTGAACACCCATTCCAGATTGGCCGAATTCCCACCAGACACAATCTCTATCGAAATATCGAACGTCGCCTCGATCAACGCCGCGAGCCTGGTCAACTCGCCCATATTCGCATCATCAGGGGAGGCTCCGCTTCGACACGCCAGATTGGTGCCGAGCCCTTTGAACACAAGATGCGGCAAACTCAGCGTTTCGCGCACGGCGGCCAGCAGATCGGCGGGCATGATCCCTTCGCGCAGATCCCCGAGCTCAACCATCAGAACGACCGCATGTGTTCGATCCAATTTGCCCGCTTCGAGCGAAAGCCGTCTGATGACCTCAATCTCGGTGTTAAAACTAACATCGGTGCTTGTGACCACCCGCTTCGCCTGGCTGAGCATCGGTGAACGAATCAGGGACATCCGCGCGGACACATGCGAACTGCGCATCGCTTCGATGTTTTCAATACGTGAGTCACCCAAACCACTCACGCCGGCCAGCAGCATTGCATGAGCAATCTCAGGCGAACCGAGTGTTGCCTTGGTCACGCCGGTCACCGAAATACCACGCCCGGCGAGTCGCTCGACGAGCGTGCGGGCATTGTGCTGTATTTTGCCCAGGTCTATCTCCAGGCGTGGTGCGGCCATCACGCCGCTTCGGGCAGCTTCTCCGCGAGTTTTGGGAAGCCACGGACAATCATCTCCACGAGGCGCTTCGGTGAGCGGCTAAGAGCGTCGGTTGTCGGGATACCGAGCTCATTCTCATAGCGCAGGATCACCGCGCTAACTTCGGCGTCGCTCATGTTCTCATGGTTTATAGTCACGCCAATTACTGTCGTTTTGGCGAACGTTTCGATAAGCGTTATTTCCGTCGCCGGTGATTGGCATTTTCATCTGCGGGAAATCACAGCGAGTTTTTCGCCCCGGCGCATGCTGCAATATGACGCCGTCGGGACAGGCACCACGAAGAATAAACGACGATGTCGAAAAGGCCGGGTGGCTCAGAGCCCCCTGCCCTTCAATAAGGATTACGTCCGGGCTTTCGACCTCGAAAGCTTTGATGACCATCGCTTCGAGTTCGCCAGCACAAAATTGCGACGGTATTGCGTCGAGCGCGACGCCATAGCGGGCCCCTTGAATTAGACCGGTCTGACCTGTTCCAATCATTACCGTTTTCACGCCGCGATCGTTGAGCGCCTGGCTCAGGATCGTCGCGGTCGTTCGTTTACCAATCGCGCAGTCGGTACCAAGCACAGCGATGACCGGACACGTTACCTGGGCAATATCGCCCGTGAACATATGCAGGTCTTTCTTCGCCGGAGGTTTACGCACGTCGAGAATCTCGACATTGCTCACCGCACAAGCCGCTTGGAATACAGGATCATCACCAAGAAATTCATGAAGGCCATTTACGATGTTCATCCCGCGGCTAATGGCCTCAAGCACCAGGCCCCGCTCATACAAAGAAAGCATGCCGCTGGATGGCGCCATGCCAAATATGAAGTAGTCAGGTACCGTGACAGCCCTCTCCAGAGATTCCGCAAGATCGCGGCAAACCGGAATCGAATTTGGCTCGCCGTCGAGCACCATGCCGGCATCGAGGCCAGCTTTTTCGCTGTCAATTACCGACAGAATTTCGTATCGCTCTGAGTGTCGAACGAGCCCGTTCGCGGTTTTGCCATCGATCGCACCAAAGTTAGCTTCGCAATAGATAATTGCTGTGGGGGTACGTTTGCGATTGGCGGGAATTGCATTGATCAAGGACACGTTCGGCGCGCCTGCAACACTCTCTTTAAGACGTGTCATGGCTTCTCTCCGTCGATGGGATCCATGCCCTTTAAGAATTTGAATAACTCGCTGTCGGTTGACAGCACCAGTGTCGTGTTTTCGGCGATGATGAACTTGTAGGACTCCATCGTCCGAGTAAACTCGTAGAAAGCTACTGCTTCAGCATTTTGGTTGTATGCCTTCGCGTAAATTTCGGTTGCTTTCGCGTCGGCCACGCCGCGGATCTCCTCAACCTCGCGGTACGCCTCGGACTGAATCTTGTTCAGATCACGAACACGGTTACCGCGAATTCTTGCCGCTTCACCGTTGCCTTCGGACAGAAACCGCTCAGCGATCTGCCGCCGTTCGCTGATCATTCGATCATAAATTTTCGGGCGAACGCTCTCGTTGTAATTTATTCGTTTGAAGCGGATGTCGAGCAGTTCGATTCCGAATACCTCGACCTTTTCCGCGGCTGAGGCAAATATTTCCTGCTCGACCAGCTTGCGCCCCTTCTGGATTGGCACTAGCGTCCCCATGTTGAGATCGCGTTCCGCATCCGTCAACAGCGTGTCACGCAATGGCACGCGATCCTTGGTAGTGCGAATGATTTCGATGAGTTCGTGTTTGGCAACGGCATTGCGGGTCTCGCTGCCCAATATATCGTCGAGACGGGACTGCGCGCTGCGTTCGTCGCGAATTCTCAGAAAGTACTGCAGGGGATCAATAATCCGCCAACGGGCGAATAAATCGACAGATATATAGAGCTTGTCCTTGGTCGGCATGTCAGAAGGATTGCCGTCCCACTCCAGAACCCTTTTTTCAATCGGGTTGACCTGCTGGATGAAGGGAATCTTGATTTTCAGACCCGCTGTCGTAACAGGCTCACCGACCGGCTTGCCGAACTGGGTGATGATCATCTGTTCGACTTCACTGACCGTGTAAACGGAGCTGAGCAGAACAAAAGCAGCAGCGGCCAGTATTACCAGCAGAGGTGCGAGTTTGTTCATGGCCGTTCACCGTTTGCAGCGTCGATATTCATCAGCGGCAAGATGTTATGCGTCTGATTATCGACGATTATTTTTGAGCGGATGCCCGGCAATACAGCCTGCAACGTCTCAACGTAGATGCGGCGGCGCGTGACTTCCGGGGCCTTCGTGTATTCAGTCAGCAATGCGCTGAATCGGGCGACATCGCCTTCAGCTTCGTTGATTCGTTTGAGTCGGTAGCCGTCGGCTTCGCGGATTCGTTGATCCTTCTCGCCCTCGGCCAGGGGGATCACCTTGTTGTAGTCGCGGCGGGCTTCGTTAATTAGTTTTTCTTTCTCCTGCTGCGCCTGGTTCACTTCATTGAATGACTCCTGCACCGGTTGCGGAGGATTAATATTTTTTAGTTGCACCTGATCGATGCTGATTCCCATCGCGTATTTTGTGGACAGCGCCTGCATTTTCGTCAGGGCCTCCGATTCAATCTCCTGGCGGCCGATGGTTATCACTTCGTCCACGGTGCGGTCGCCAACGACTTCCCGCATGACCGACTCGGACACATATCGCAGCGTCGCGCTCGGCTCCCGGACTTCAAACAGAAACTTGGCCGGATCCGCAATGCGGTATTGAACGACCCACTCCACCAGCGCGGCGTTCAAATCACCGGTCACCATCTCCGTTTCCCGTTTGCCGTCAACCGGACTTTGGTAGGGGTCCGTGGCGCCCGGCGTTGTAAAGCCGAACTCCTGCTTCAATTGCCGCTTGACCGGGACGATTGTCGCCAGATCGATTCCCAGGGGAAACTTGAAATGCAGGCCGGGCTGTACCTCTTTCAGGTACTTGCCGAAGCGTTGGACAACCGCGACGGAATCGCTCGGAACCGTGTAGTAAGCGGTCCACGCTCCGACGAGAAGCGCGCCGAACACTGCGAACATCATGACTGTGCGCGAACCGCCGTCCGGCATCATTTGCTTGAGCCGTTCCTGGCTCTCACCGATGAGTTGCTCGAGCTCAGAGCCTGGATTGGCGCGACGACCCGAAGGGCCGCCTCTGTGGCCGGTACCGTTTTGCGTTCGCATCTGTGTATTGTCCTTTGTTGATGTGTACAGCCAGGTAATCGTCGATAACCTGCTCGGACTATCAATCCTGCGTCCGGAAAGCTTTTTCTCGCCGCGCGCGAAAACGGCAGACGAAAACATTCGTCTGCTGTAAAAACACTCAGTTAGTTAATCCAGGCTGAAGGCTGTCAGTTCCTTAACCATAGTCGGTTAATTAACTTGAATAGTCAATTACTATCTGACACTATTTCCTTGATTAACCTGTCAAGTAAATCACGAGAGACTACAAATGGACGTTAGTTCGGTCATTAAGACGCGACTTCTGGAGCTGGGGCTGGAGCAGAAGGAACTGGCAGCGGCAGCCGAGGTGACAGAATCCTACATATCGCAACTGTTGACCCGGAAAAAATTGCCGCCGGCGCCGGACCGAACAGACATCTACGAGAAACTGGATAAGGCTCTGAAACTCTCGAATGGCGAGCTGGCAAAATTGGCACTCGCACAACGCATGGATGCGCTGAAACGCAATTACGAGGAACCCAAAGGCGCCCTGCTAGAGGAAACCCGTAAACTGATCCTGCGCAAGTGCGTCGCCGCCAGACAGAAGGACGTTCGCTCGATATTCGAGAGGCAACCATTTGGTGAACTCGAGCAGCTCGTAACGCAGAAGCTCCTGGACGTCGTCAGCCGGGTCGCGCGATCGGAGTTGGACAATCAAGCGTGGCTCGAAGAGGTCGCTCAGCTCGGTGACAAAAGCCGTGAGCAAATGCGTGTCATTATTCTGGAATTCCTCGATACAGATATCTTCAATATTTCAAACGAAGACTGCATTTCTTTTCTGGACCCGCTGATTGCTCGCTGGGACATCGACCTCTCGACCTTCGATATGGAATTCGCGCTGAACGAAAGGCTCGCCCCCGGCGAACCGAAGAAGTTCGCATTTGTTGAGAAAGACTATGACAGTCAACACGGGGATGAGCCGGGGCTCGCCGATTTCCTGCAGGATGCCGTGCTCAGTAACGATCTATCCAAAGAGGAACTCGAATTTTTGAGGAAACTCAGGTTTACGACCAGACGACCTAACCGACTCTTTTACTATCGGGCGCTTCAAAGCCTCAGGGACCCACTGCATTTTCTAGCCGAAGAAGGATGACGCGGGCACGCAAGACTCATCCCATACTGACACCCGTTCGCTTGAAATAGCTCAGTTCGGCCAATCTGTTCCCTTCCCTGCCCTGCAAGTCAGCTTTCTCCGAAAGCGGTCATTGAATTAAGCAAGGATGAGTGAATTTGGACGTCGGCTTTCGGCCACTGGCAGACAGTCAGCTCTGCGCGCGCACGATCGTCCTGAACGATTGCAGAAATTTTCACTTACTTTGCGCTAGCGACAGTTCTTGGGGCGTTGACTAATTGAAACGTCAGTACGCTCAATATTCTCGAGCAGTTGAACCGGGTCGCAGCAAAGTCCCATCAGGTGGATGCCAGGTTGGACCTTTCCGCTCAGCATTTGCTTGATCATCGCCACGGTCGGGACGGCCGTCAGGACGTAGGCGTCTTCGTGAAACAGGGAGAGCCGAAAGCGAACGGGCTGGCCGTCGCGTTGACCTTCGGCATCGACCTGTACGACCGTTCCATAGGGTGGCCTTGAGAACCTCTTTGTGGACCAGCTCAGCAGTCGCCCCAACGGAGCCTCGGTTTGTCGCGGTGCGATGTGGGAACAGAGCATAATCAGTGGCGTAACGAGGTAGTCAGCAAACCAGTTGAAGCCCGCCACAAAGAATCCAGTGTTCTTCAAGTCCGGCATCAACTCGGTTAGGCGGCGCAACTCCGTCATCTCCACAGGATAGGTCAGCAACTCGCCAAAACCATACTCAAAGCCAATTTTCGGATAGGCCGCATATTTCAGCTTTTGCCACTGGCCGTCTTTGTACATCTCGCTCTTGTAGTCGCGAAACGATGCAACAAGTTCGGAAAATCCCGAGGTATACGGCAAGCCGGTTCTGTCACGAATGACGCTGCCAACGATGGCACCGTCCATGACATCCATTTGCTGACCCGCATAGCGCACGAGCGGCGCGATAATCCCCGGGTGAAACCCGGCCTGAATGACGAAGCAACTTCCTGCACGTTCAATACTCTCTCGGAGTATGGGTGGCGGGTTCAAGAGCTCGTTGGTCATCTGCATGTCAATCCAGTCCGCTCGGTGGTCGAGGCAGGCCTGGATTAGCGCCGCGTTGTGCGGTCCCTCTGCCGTGGCATTGACCAGCAAGTCGAAATCACCCAATGCCGCGGAATCAAGATTAGTCGCATCAAGCTCGAGAACTTCTAAGCGATGTGCAAGATCCTGTTGACGCAAGCCTGACTGCAAATCATCGAGCTTCGCCCTGCTTCTGCCGCCAAGAATTACAGTTGCGCCGGTTTCCTTCAGCAGATAGCTCGCCAGCTTGTTGCCTGCATAACCGGTCGCTCCGACCAGCAAAACCCGTTTCGATACGTCCTGTATCAAGGGTGATGTTGCGTCAGCCTGGGTGACTGCCTCGTTTCATCTGCAGTCTTGTGTGATACGGCTTTTGAGCAACGGCGGAAATGGTCCACCAGACGTCGCTGACCATACTTCTCACCAACGACATCCATGGTCATTACCGTCGCGAGAAACTGTATTGGGCCATACGTCTTGACTGGCGCCACCCAGCGTAACGCTCCAACAGCCGCGGCGATCAGCTTCTTCGGAAGGCACGTGATCTTCTTCGGCTTTTCGAGGACGTCGAAGGCCAGTTCGGCGATCTCGCGATAGGTGAACACCTCCGGCCCACCAACATCGAGCTGCTGTTCCCGACTTTCCAAAGCGTCCGCACAAACCTCGGCAAGATCGGCACCGTGAATGGGGTTAATCCTATTTGAGCCGTCGCCAAACAGATAAACACGCCCGGAGCGGGCCATCGAGTAGAAACTCTTCCATGTCCGAAAAGAATCCCGTCGGGCAGATCACCGTATGATCCAACGCCGACTGTTTGAGCTCGTCGACAAACGCCTGCTTGGCTTGAATCATCGCAACGTGTTGCAGCTTCTCAGCATTCAGGACATGCACATACACGAACTTCGAAACGCCGGATCCTTCCGCAGTAGTCAGAAGGTTTCTATTGCCCTGGTAGTCGACGTCGTTATAGGTCAACCCGTCTTTCTGTCGCGTGATTCCTACCGACGAGATAACAACGTCGATGCCATCACAGAGACCGGTGAGAGAATCGGGGTCGGTAACTTCGCCAATGAATAATTCATCAGCATAGTCCTCGACAAGAGCAAGTTTTGAGGCGCTACGACCAAGAGCGCGGACCCAATAGCCCCTCGCCTTTAAGGCCTTGATGACGAATTGACCAAGATACCCCGT
>CAVXCX010000019.1:0-42710 GCA_963760395.1 uncultured Gammaproteobacteria bacterium | reverse complement strand
GGCCGTCAGGGTTGTTGACAGATTATTATGAGATAAGAGGATTCCCCATGCTTGAAAAATTCGAACGCTATCCACTGACTTTTGGACCGACGCCCATCGAGAAACTGTCGCGCCTGTCCGAACATCTCGGCGGCGAGGTCGAGCTGTACGCCAAGCGCGAGGACTGCAACTCGGGGCTGGCTTTTGGCGGTAACAAGGTCCGCAAGCTCGAGTACATCGTGCCCGACGCGATTGCAGCGAAGGCCGACACGCTGGTCACGATTGGCGGCGTGCAGTCGAACCATACGCGCCAGGTCGCAGCCGTCGCCGCAAAGCTGGGCATGAAATGCCGGCTGGTCCAGGAAAGCTGGGTGCCGTTTCGAGGATGCCGTCTATGACCGGGTTGGCAACATACTAATGAGCCGGGTTATGGGCGCTGAGATCGACCTGGTCGACGAAGGCTTCGACATCGGTATTCGCGAGAGTTGGGAACGTGCGCTGCAGGACGTCAGAGACCGGGGCGGTATTCCCTACCCGATTCCGGCCGGGGCGTCCGTGCACAAATACGGTGGACTCGGTTTTGTCGGGTTTGCCGAGGAAGTGCGGGCGCAGGAGTCCGAGCTGGGCATCCACTTCGACTACATTGTCGTCTGTACGGTTACCGGCTCGACTCACGCGGGCATGATCGTAGGATTCGCCAAGGACGGCCGTGCTCGCAACGTGATCGGCATCGATGCCTCATGCACGCCAGACCAGGCCCGGGCCCAGGTGCTGGACATCGCTCAAAAAACCGCGCAACTGGTCGAACTGGGCCGTGAGATAACCGCCGATGATGTTGTTCTGCTCGAGGACTACGCTTATCCCGTCTACGGCGTGCCATCGGCGGAGACCAATGACGCCATTCGGCTGTGCGCCCGCATGGAGGGCATGATGACTGACCCCGTCTACGAGGGTAAGTCCATGCAGGGCATGATCGACCTGGTACGAAAGGACTATTTCCCGGCTGGATCGAAAGTCCTGTACGCGCACTTAGGCGGCGTTCCAGCGATCAACGCCTACAGCTACATTTACAGAAACGGATAACAGGCGCAAAAAAATACCCGCAACAAGTGCGGGTATTCTTTTTGCCTTTTGCGTCAAGCCGTGACTAGAAGTCGTACTTGGCGCGTGCGTACCAGAAACCACCGTTGAAGCCGAACGGCGAGAATTGGCTGTACTTGTTGCCAACGCCGCTTGCCGCACCCGGGTTATCTTCCGGCGTCTGATCGAACACGTTTTGAGCACCAAGCACCAGGCTCAACTGCTCCGTGACGTTGTACGCGCCTTCGAGGTCCACGAGGAACTCACCGCCGTAGTCATTGCCATCTTCAGAGTCGAACCAGTCATCGTAGTAACTAATACGGCCAAGGAAGCGCCAGTCACCATTCATGTGGTTAGCAGTGATTGAATAACGGATGTCGGGGAGACCGTCCTCCAACTCTCGAATACGGGTTGCGTCGACTGTATCCGGGTTCGACTTGGTTACGTCAGTCTTGGTGTAGTTGAACGCGAGAGAAAAGTCCGTTGTACCACCGGCCATATCCGCTGCGGTCGTCGCGACGATATCAACACCGGATGTTTCCGTATCGAAGTCGTTGGTGAAGAAACGGAAGTTCTGCAAGTTGCCAGCGCTCGTTACACCCTCTGCGATCAGGTCGTCAACCTCCTGCTGAGTCAGCGAGAAAAGCTGCGATACCGTGATGCGATCGGTCATGTCAATGTTGAAGTAGTCCGCAGTTACACTGACTGGACCGACGTCAAATATCGCACCAACCGAAATGTTGATCGACTCTTCAGGGTCAAGCGGCTGACCACCACTCACGGCAGCAACAGGAGATGATGACGGAATCGTGCCGTTATTAACGAGATCCATAAGGACCAGGTCAAACTCGGTCGATACGTTGAACGCATTTGACTGGCCCGGAGTCGGTGCACGGAAACCGCTGCTCAAGCTACCGCGCAGAGCGAGCGTGTCGCTGACGCGGTAGTTGGTCGAGATTTTGCCGTTCATCGTCGTTCCGAAGTCATCGAAGTCTTCGTAGCGGGTTGCAACACCGACCATCCAGTTGTCAGCCAACTGCAGCTCGATATCAGCATAAACCGCGAAGTTGCCGCGACTCCAGGATCCGGCGGCGATGTCGCCAAAGCCCGGGAAGCCATTGGAAGCGGCACTGAATCCCTGCTCGGCCAGCGGGCCGATCTGGTAGGACTCGAGCTGGCCGATGCCAATCTTGAACGACTCGTCACGATACTCCACACCGACACCGATGTTGGCGTTGTCGCCCAGGGCGTGGGAGGCATCCAGGTTCACGTTGAACTCTTCTTGCTCATACAAACCCGGATCAAAACTCGTCGGCGTAACCGGTCCCAAGGACGCGTTCACGGTGTTGTTAATAAAGAAATCCACTTCGTTCAGGCCGTAGCCCATGCTCGCATCCCAGTACCAGCCGCCCGATGATTCGCCCTTAATGCCGGCCGTAATCGAGTAGTCAGTCAGGTCACCGCCAAACGACGGCGTGAATCCACCTGGGAAGACTTCCTGGAAGCTGAAGCAGTTATCGTCAGCAAACACCTGCGCCAGCGCAGTCGGGTCCGGCACATTGTTGGTAACGGTAACGACCGGGCAGCCAGCAGATCCGTCCAGGACACCGTCCTGTGCATCAAGCAGATCGCCGATCAGCAACGTCGAGCCACTGAGTCGGTGCTAAATACCGCGCTTCGGTTATTCGGGATTACGAAAATAGAAGCCGCCCGTTACGGTCTTCGACACGTAGTTGGCATGGGCATAGAGCTGTGCGTTGTTGTCCAGTTCGATACCAAAGTTGCCCCAGAGCTTGATCTCATCGGCAACTTCCGGCGAACCCCAGACCTGCGCAGGATTAGCAACCGCCGTATTGCCTGCAGCAATCAGACCCGCGGCATCGTCACGCTGCACGCTGCGATCCGTCGGATCGGATTCACCGTACTCAAAGCTCAGGTTGGCAAAACCGTCGCTGCCAAGCGGCAGACCAATATTGCCCATCACGGAGAAAGCCTGACCATCACCTTCCTGGAACTCGCCGTACTTTGCTTCAATCGATGCGCCGTCAATAGAGTCTTTGAGGATAAAGTTCATGACGCCGGCGATGGCATCCGATCCGTACTGTGCGGACGCGCCGTCGCGAAGCACTTCAACCTGCTTCAAAGCAATAGACGGGATCGCCGAAATATCGGGACCCTGTGCGCCGTCAGAAACACCGTTACCGAGCCAATAAATTACTGCCGCGCGGTGACGACGTTTGCCGTTCACCAGCACCAGCGTGTGGTCAGGAGCGAGTCCTCGCAGGTTGGCAGGACGCACGATCGTTGCCGCGTCACTAATTGGCTGGGAATTCACGTTGTATGAAGGAACCACGGTCCGCAGCAGATTGCTCAGATCCGTATCGCCCTGGTTGCTGAAATCCTCGGCGCTGATAACGTCGATCGGCACCATGGACTCGGACACTGAGCGTTCACGTGCTCGCGTACCGGTCGTTACAATTTCCTCAATCATTTCGTCATCTTGCGCAAAACTCTGTTGCGGAAGAGCAACAGATAAGGGCACAAGCAGACTGAGAAGCGCTGTCCTGTATCCGGTTTTTAGATAATTATCGTTCATTTGTTATAGTTCTCCAACGAAGTGAAAAGTCCGTTATTTAATGTAACCCGTGGAATATTATGTATATTCTTCGGTGCTCTCCGGGTTCAAACACGCCATTACCGATAAACGCTCTACGGACCCTGACGTCCTGTGGTCCTAAAACAACAGGAGTCTTACTCCCCGACTATCTCTAGATCTGAGATTCGAGTCAAGTTGTGTACGGATAACTACTAATCGATACGCGACTTTACTGCGGAAAGAACGAATGGACAGGCGGCTATTGACGCGCGGATCTGCCTGGCCTGTCGAAGCCTGCCGCTATCGGCCAAGGTCCGAAAAACGCGGCACCCGACTGCACAAATCACCTATTCGCGCCGCCGAAATTGCGTGTTAGCGTTTCAGAACAGGCGACGAAAGGAGCGATTCATGGATGCAATGAGAAAGGCCACCTGGCTGACAATCGCAGCCACCCTGCTCTTCACCGGTTGCGCCACGGCACCTGACTACGCGGCCCGGCGTCAGGCGGTCGACGCAGATATTGACGAAATACTGAGTTTGCAGCTCGACCCGGCGGAATTTGGCGAACCAAAACGCTGCTTGTCGGGTCCTGAATATCGCAGTTTCCGCCCGCTTGGCGACCGTCATATCCTGTTCGAAGGCCGCCGCGGCAAACTCTGGATTAATACACTGCGCAGCCGTTGCCATGATCTTCGACGTGGCGACATCCTGGTCATAAGGTCATTTAGTGGCACACGCATGTGCGATATGGACAGCTTCCAGGTCGCCGACTGGTTCGACTATCCCTGGTACCGTCGATGGCCCTGGCAATGGGGCGGCGCATGGACCACAGGTGCACGTTGCTCACTTGGCAAATTTCAGCCGGTAGTAGAAGGCCAGGTTGAAGAAATCGAGGCGCTGCTGGAGTCCCTGTAGTCGACGACTGAAAGCCGAATTCGTCGATTTGACAATAATGCCGTCGGGCTCGAAAAGCGTGACACAATACGCATCGTCGAGCGCCGGCAAAGCTAGCATTCGCATTTCTTGGGCATTCAATTGAAGGAGAGCGCTATGTTGCGTTCAACAATAGTATTACTGCTTATCGCGTTTTCGGCCTCGGCCGCCGCGAAAGAATTTGACTACAACTACTTTCAGCTTAGCTACGGCAATGTTGAGTACGATGACGTTAACGTCGACGGTGACGGCTTTGGTCTCGGCGGCTCCTACGCGCTGAACGAAGAGTTTCATGTATTTGGCGGCTACCAGGCTGCCGGGCTGGATTTCGGTATTGATGCGACCAATCTAAGCGCCGGTCTAGGCTGGCACACAACGCTTACGTCTGCGGTCGACTTGGTTACCACTATCTCCTACGAGTATGTCGAACTCGACGCATCGGGTTTTGGCAGCGTCGATGACAACGGCCTCGGCCTCGGCCTGGGCGTACGCGTTGCAGCCAGCGATCTGCTCGAACTGAACGCCGGCATCAGCTATGTGGATTTCAGTGACAGCGGTGGTGACACCGGCTTTGGCATCGGCGGTCTGTATAGCTTTACCGATGCTTTCGCACTGGGCCTTGGCGCGAGCTGGAGCGACGACGTGAGTTCCTACACGCTATCAGGTCGCTTCTATTTCGGCCGATAGAGCTGCACAGGCAAACCATTCAAAGCCCCGCCAAGTGCGGGGCTTTTTTTGTCCCGTATGAAAAACCTCCATCCAAGAGACCATTCTCGATACCTCTCTGGCCTCCGGCGCACCGATGGCCTGCGGCTGCGGATTCCCCTGATTCTGCTAAGTGCTTGTCCGTGCTACATGTAAATGGCAAATGATTCGAGCTTGCTCGATCAGGAGGCTTGTCATGAAAGCACGATCTGTACTGACGCTAATCGTGGTAGGCCTGTTCGCACTTACGGCGTGCGATCAAGGTACCGTGATGTCACAACGAGGCTTTCGACTGCCAGACGGAGACGCCCAGGCCGGTCGTGAGGCCTTTCTCTACATGCAGTGTCATCAATGCCACTCAATCAAAGGTGAGCAGTTGCCGGGCATTCCGGGCCAGGAGCCGCCCTACGTCGAACTGGGTGGCACAGTGACGCAGGTCAAGACCTACGGCCAGCTTGTGACGGCAATTATTAATCCGTCGCACAAACTGGCGACCGGCTATGCCGAAGAGGTGGTGTCTGAGAACGACGAATCCAGGATGTATGTCTACAACGATCACATGACGGTTAAGGAGCTGACCGACATCGTGATGTTCCTGCAACCACACTACAAAGTAGTCGCACCAAATTTCAGGTATCCGGTGTATCCATAGGCTGGCGGCAGCTTTGAGGCACAGCGCCAACCAGCGCTCGAAGATGGGCGCTGGTTAGGTCACCGTTTGTTGCAGCAGACGCCTACTCCGATCGCAAATCGGCGACGTCTACTCCGGCGGCGGCATGGCATCCGCGGCAGCTTGCCTCAATCTGCAGCGCGGCGGCACGCGCTTCCTTAATATCGCGAGCGCTATCCACCCCATTTGCGGCGTCGCGCATACCATCGATAAACACCTGCCAACCCTCGGGCACGCCACTCACTTCTTCGTGCCCGGATAACCAGTAGGCTGGCCGCTGAGCGGCTGCGAGACTGCCCACTTCCAGCGCAGCGTTTAGTTGTCCCAACTGACTGGCGTGATGATGCATGTGTTCGAGAAACGCCATCGTGCCCATTGAGGATTCATCTTCTACCGCAGCTTCAACCGCAGCTTCAACCGCGGCGACCGGCGCCGCAGTCTCCTCCGTCGGCGCCGCCTGCTCTTTCTCAGAACAACCGATGACGCCTGCGGCGAGACCAATAATCAGAACTGTTTGAATTTTCATAACTACTCCGGGACCCAGTAATGGCACGGCGAAATCCACCGTTTCCCTGATTTTTCAGAGAATTAAGGCCCCAGCTTAAGGGATCCAATACGCATGGCAATTAGGGTTTTACGCAATTTTCAGCGCAATGGGCCCGGCACCGTATACGGACGATTGCCGCCCTGGATACATGCGCAGCTCTTCTGAGCCGGTCCGCAACAGACAAACCTGTGGCGAGCCATGCAAATCAGGAAACGAGAATCGAAATCTGCATTACCAGCATCATCGTCGCCGTGACAAGCCCGCTCAACACAAAGCATGCCAGCCATCGGCCAATCGCCGGCGCGTACGCAACACCAGCGAAAATCGGCGCCGCAGGAAGCAGCGTAACGTAGATAATTGGCAGCAGAATTCTTGCCAGCCTCGGATATCGGTACGGCCAACCCCGTAATTCGGGCTGACGTAGAACCTGTTCGACAATGTCACTGGTCGAGCCAATACGAGCCTCTGCATGCGCGCTGGCGGCCTGCGGCGAGAGTCCCTGCTCTATTCCCTCGCATTCCAGGTCGTCGAAGTGCTCGGACAATTCTGATACGAGACGAGCGACATGTCTTGGGACCACCCCGGATTTGAGCAGTTTTGTCCTAAGCCTGTCGAAGTCACGATCAGGCATGGCTGGCTTCGCCGAGTGCGGCATTGACGCCGCCCTGAATACGCTGCCAGTCGTCTTCGAGACGTCGCAGCCGTTGTTTGCCTTTGGCAGTCAGCGAGTAATAAACACGAGTACGTCCGCCAACAGCTTTGCGTTTGGCCTTCAGAGCGCCGTTTCGTTCCAGCCCGTGCAGCACGGGATATATAACGCCTTCGCCCAGAGAGATCGCCTCCAGCGTCACCAGCTTGACCGACTTGACCAGCTCATAGCCGTACATCTCGCGCTGGGCCAGCAGCCGAAGCAAAAGCAACTCGGGAACACCACTCATAAAAGGAGGATTGCTCTGACCCATAAGGCGCATTGACTCTTGCTTAACGTAGCTCTTGACGATACCTCGAACCTCAAGGTATGTCAATATATACCTACTGGTTCAAGGTATGTATGCTATTACCTAGTAGATCTAGGTATATACGCGGGAAACACCTGTCACCAAGACAGTAGCGAGGTATAGAAAATGATTGCACGCGCTTTTTCGTCCGCCATGGGAGCGACGGCCATCACTGCCGGTTTGCTGTCTGGTCATGCAAGTCCTGATCGCAACCGGTCAGGAAATAATCGGTGAACCCCGCGTTCGCCACGACCTCACACTGACAAAAGTCAGAGACGATAACGAGATAGTCAAACGGGAGATCCCCCCGGTCCGCCCCGTTAAACCGCTGGTGCCGCCCCGCACGATTGCGGAAAGAACGCCGCCTGAAGCTGGGCCCGGCGTTCATATTCCGGCACCAAAACCGCCTGGCAGTGGTACGACAATTACCGGCATTAACTACGGGGACGGACCGTTGTTCAATATCTTCAAGGTATCGCCCACCTACCCTTCTGCCGCGATCGCGAGAGGACTCGAAGGGGCGGTCCTTGTTCAGTATGACGTGACGACAGAAGGACAGGTTACTAACGTCACCGTGCTCGAATCCACGCATTCAGTATTCAATCGGGCGGCGATAGCCGCAGCGTATCGTTTCAAATACAAGCCGCGAACCGTTGACGGGGTGCCCTACGAGACGCGCGGCCTGAAAAATCTGTTTCGATTCGAAATGGAGGAATAACGAGACGTCTCGAGAGACTTGACGAACCACTGGGGGCGGTGCCGAAACAGGCCTTTCCTTCCCGCCGGGCTTGCCAGGCCTGCCCCCTTTCTTGATGGCAACTGCAATGTGTGAGGAACGTCCGATGACCAGATCGAAACTGCGAGAAAGTGAGCAAGACAGTGAGGTTAACCTGACACCTATGCTCGACGTCGTATTCATATTATTGATTTTCTTTGTCGTAACCGCATCGTTTATCAACGAAAAAGGCATCGACGTGAATAAGCCCGAGGCACCGAACAAGAGCTTCGTAGATAACCCGACGATCCTGATCGCAATTACCGAAAACAACGAGATCTGGATTGACCGACGCCTGATTGACCCGCGCGCCGTGCGCGCGAATATCGAGCGTCTGCATATGGAATTCCCGAAGGGTATGGTTGTGATTCAGGCCGACGACAAATCACATAACAAGATACTGGTGCAGGTAATGGACGCTGCGCGGCAGGCCGGGGTTTTCAATATCACGATGGCTGCAAACCCTGAATAGTCAGGATAGGCAGAAGTGCTCGTGCGCGAATTTAGTCGCTGCAGCCAGACGACCTATCCTGCCCACTACTCGGCCAGGTTCGCTCCGCCGTCGTCCATTTTTTCGGGGCGTTGCCAGTAGCGATACTGCGGTGTCCAGTCAGTGACGCCCATGCCAGCCATGCCCAGCAGATTCCACATCGAGCAGAAAAGATCACCTGGCCCAAACACGGCCGCGTTCTTGCGAGTAATTCGGTCTCCATCGCGCTCATAGACGACGGCACCCGGCGCATTGTCCTCTTCCGTCGAGACGTTCTGTTCCCGGATATAGTCCCCCCCGCCATGCGAGGCGAGACGAAAACGCCAGTTGCGGGAGTTGGCAAAGGTGCGCTGAACATCCGGCGGATCCCTGGACACCAAAGCGACTGACATCGTTGATTCCAGATGCGGCAAGAAACCGTTGAAACCGTCGGCCCAAAGCGTGCAGTAGCGGCAGCCCTGGCCCATATTATGGATGAGTAGCAGATGGTCGTGATCAGCAAAGAGATCCAGCAAGGTTACGGCGCCATCGAGCGTTGAGAATGTGTAGTTCGAAATTTCTCCACCGCGGTTGGTCTTGCGAAGTTCGTTGAGCTGCATTGTCAGCTCGTACAACTGCTTTTCGATCGCTGTAATTTCGTCGCTCATGAGCGTCTCCTGCCTCATAGGTACAACCTACAACAGGATTGATAATAAGCCTGACTAAAGATGGCGACAAGCAGCTGCCGGTGCAGGGTCGCCTTTGACCACGACCCTGCACCGGTGAATCAAGCGTTTATAAACAACTACTTGAGGACATGGATGTTGTGCTTTTCGCAAACCTCATGCAGCTGCTTGGGCCAGACAGTCGTGCTGACCTCACCGAGATGAGCCTTTCTCAAGAGCAACATCTGTGTCCTGGATTGGCCGATGCCGCCGCCGATCGAAAGCGGGACTTCGTTGTTCAGAATCATCTGATGGTACGGCTGAGACAGCTCGTCTTCTCGATCGGCGATTTTCATTTGCTCTCTTAGCGTGTCCGGCGTGACCCTGATACCCATCGAGGTAAGTTCGTGCCGTCTCTTGGTCACGTGGTTATAGACAAGAATGTCACCGTTCAAACCATGCATCAGCTTGCCATCTTTCTCGATCGTCGGGGTAACCCAGTCATCGTAGTCTGCAGCCCTCATCTCATGCGGGTAGCCGTCGTCGAGGACCCAGCCGATTCCATAGATGAAGACGGCGCCATACTCCTCGATGATTCTGGTTTCCCGCTCTTTCCTTGGCAACTCCGGATACTTGGCCAGAATTTCCTCGGCATGAATGAAGTGCAACTCTTCGGGCAGTGATGGAAAACGCGGATCCTGAAGCTCCGGGTATTTGTCCATCACCATCTTCTCGGCACCGGTGATGACCTTCCAGATCTTCTTCACTACGGCGGTCAGGTACTCAAGATTCCGGTCCTCGGCTGTGATGACCTGCTCCCAGTCCCACTGGTCGACATAGGCGCTGTGATCGTGATCGAGAAAATAGTCTTTCCGGACAGCACGCATGTCCGTGTTGATTCCCTCGCCGACGTCGCAATCAAACTGTTGGAGTGCCCAACGTTTCCATTTGGTTGCCGCCTGCACGATGGAGGCGTGAATCGGTTCATCGATACCCAGACCGCAATGGAAATCGACCGGCGTTCTCGAGCCATCCCTGTCCAGCATGTCGTTCATGCCGGACGCTACCTCTACGATTAAGGGCACCTGGACCAACATCAGGTTGAGCTCCCTGGCGAGCCCTTTCTCGATGTACTCTTTCACATCGTAAACTGCTTTCTGCGTCCGCTTTCTATCCAGCAATGACGTGTAATCGCGAGGAAGGATATCGTCCACTTTTTCATAGGTGCTGATACCCGGTCCGGCGAGATCGGAGCGTTTATCTAACATTATTGCCTCCACAGCACCGATGAATTCGGTGCACGAATCGGAAAGCACTATTAGATGCTTCGCCGATCGATACGACCATCGTGGAAACTAGCAACTCTGCGGGCGCGCTGCCGCAGGTCGGCGTGTCAAAGCCCGAGTCCCGGCACGGTCAGAACCCAGGCAACACAACCGCTACCGTGGGCCGAGAGGATCCTCGCGCCGGTAGCCCGGCGGGGCGGAGAACATGTCCTTATCGAGCGCCTTTTCACTGACCGCATCGAGGGAGGTTTCGCGAAGCACCTTACCGCCAACATAATCGATCGTGTGCACCGGGAAACCGTCAAACTGCTCCATCAACTCGCCAGGATTAAGCCCGTCCTTCGGCATCATCGGCATCGAATCGGTCATCTTCTTGATATACGCAGCCATGCCGATGAACGCTTCGATCACCTCATCACTACCGGCAACGTCGTCCAGCTTTGCGGCACAGACCTCCTGGTTCTTTTGCGAGCCCGTAAACACTGCGTATCGCTCACACGAATACGAGCGCCACTTGGAGCTGCCAATTGACTCGACTCGAGGCTTGGGCGATGCGGCGTCTTGTTCGCCCATCATTCCTTTCATGCGTCCTTTCATCATCTGCTCGACCATCGCGCGCTGCTCGGGCGGCATGTTTGCGAGCTGTGCCTCCATTTCCTTCATCGCGTCGCTGATCTTGGCGGAAACCTCATTCAACATCGCTTCGTCCATGACGATGTAGCTCTTCTTGCGATGATCGACATAGATGAAACGGTCGCCGAGAAAAATCATCGATGCATCCGAATTGCCGCCGCCCTGGTCCATGCGGATCATTTTTGACTGCGCATAGATCTTGGCCCTGTCCGTTTCTTCCCCCGTCGCATTTCGGGTAACCAGGTCCATCTCGACACCGGCCTGTGCGAGTGGCGAAAGCGAGGCCAATACAAGGAATGAAACGAATCGTGACAGCTGCATGGTAATTCTCCTATCTGAATGTCGAGTCAGTGACGCGCCGCGACTCCTGGAGCCGCTCGCGTCCTCAGCACGACGGCAATTATACAAGCTATCCAGACCGGGAGCGCGACCGTGATTCGGCAAAAGCAGGGACGCCATTCAGGCCTGATGAACAGGATAGGCAGGTTTTGTTGTGACCCCGGTACTCGTCTTGTCCGGCGTCGTATTCGCGGCATTTCCGCTGTCACTATTTCTTGCGCGATTCCAGTCGTTGTTTGCGCGTCAGTTCGCCCGGGTGCCTGGCTTTGCGGAAACCATCGACTTGGTGGGCAATGGCCAGCAGCGGATGGCGCAGCAACATGCGCGGACCCGCGTACCGCATGATCGTCCTGGCATGCTCGCGCTGTGCCGGCTTGTAGCAGTGTACCGGGCAATTGGCACAGGTTGGCTTGTCGTCGCCGTAGGGACACTTGCGCAGCCGCGTTTCCGCATAGCCGAGAAACGTCTGGCACTCAGAACACAACTCGTTGGCGGAGTCGGAGTGATGTGCAGAGCAGTAGATTGCGACCATCTTGCTCATGGTTTTTCTTTCGCGGGCGAGGCGCTTTTGCATCGATTTCATCAATTACTCAAATCCAGTCAATTCACGTTTGAATCGCGCCCCTCCCAGAAAGGCTTGCGCAGCTCACGTTTCAATATTTTACCCGGGCCCGATTTCGGCAATTCATCGGCGGACAGTGTTATTGCCTTCGGCAATTTGTACCCGGCTATGTGTTGGCGGCAAAATTCTATCAGCTCCTCCGGCTTGACCTCACCCCGCGGAACAACAACCGCATGCACGGCCTCACCCCAGGCCTCGTCGGGCACACCAAAGACCGCCGCCTCAAGTACATCAGGGTGCTTGTAGAGCGCCTCTTCAACCTCCGAGCAATAGACGTTTTCGCCTCCGCTCACAATCATATCCTTCGCTCGATCAACCAGGAAGACGAAGCCTTCATCGTCCATATAGCCCATATCACCCGACCGGTACCAGCCATCCTTTAGTACTTCTGCAGTTTGTTCGGGCTTGTTCCAGTAACCCTTCATGATATTCGGGCCGCGAGCGGCAAGCTCTCCAACCTCTCCCGCCGGCACCTCATCACCTTCGTTATCGATGATGCGAACCTGCACGCCGATCAATGTCTGCCCACAGGAACGACTCCGCTCCACGTCAAGCAGGTCCTGTTCATTGCGAAGCCCGGTAACTAACGGCGAGCCCTCGGTCATGCCGTACACGTGCTGGAACTCCGCCATGGGAAATGCCTCGGCCGCACGTCGGATCACCTCGGTCGCAACCGGTGAGCCACCATGGGCGATGACTTGAAGTGAGCTTGTGTCCCGCGGCTCTACAAGTTGCAGCTCGGCGATTGCCGCGATCATCGTTGGCACGCCGAGTGTATGGGTTACCTGGTGCTTTTCCATCAGATCCAGCGCCGTCGCGGCATCGAATATTTGCAACGGAATCTGGCAACTGCCCGACCATATCGCGGCCAGAACGCCATTCGAACCTGCCGCATGAAACAGCGGCGCCATAATGAGCGAAACAGCGTCGCTGGACGGGGTCCCAAGGGTCATGAAATGGTACGCATTGGCAATTAGATTACGGTGCGTCAACATGACGCCTTTCGATGCACCAGTTGTGCCGCCCGTGTAGAACAGGCCGGCCAGCGACTCTTCGGTAACGTCCGTGCCCAGCTCGGTTTCAATCGCCGTGTCGATCAGCTCGTCAAGCTCGTCCGGTATCATAACGACACTATCGACAATCTCCCGCAATGCGCCTGGGTCGCGATCGGAAATCAGCATACTTGCACCAGCATCCTCCATGGCGTAGCGCAGTTCCGGTTCAGCGTGTCGAGTGTTCAGCGGTACGATGACAAATCCCGCCGCCGGAATGGCGACGTAGCACTCGATATAGTGGTGCGAGTTCGCCGCCAACACTGCAATGCGATCCCCGGGCCTGGCGCCCGCGTTCCGCAAGACGGTCGCGAGCCGACAGCATCGAGACTGAAACTCCCGATAGGTGAATTGACGCCCGCCGGAAATAAGCGCCGTACGGTTGCCGGCAATTTGCGCGCCGCGCGCGAGGGGATCAGCGAATGTAGACATCGACATTGGTCTCTTTTCTTGTTTTGCCGAGTATAGCGCCAAACGTGACGGCTGCAGACCCAGCTAAACAAACGCAGGTTCTTGAAGTAAACTCACTGACAGGGAAACAAGAATGCTCGTTAGAGGGAAATGGCATGAGTGTAGAACAGAATTATCGCGGTACTGGCCTGCTTGGTGCTGACGCTTGCGCCGTCTGTCACCCTGCCGGATGAAACACGTGACATTGAAGACGATCATGCAGGAGTTGCGCGATGATCTGGTGAAGATCACCGATGGTCTGCTGGTCGACGACTTCGAGCTGATTGCCGATGGCGCCAACGGTATCGCCGAGCATCCGAAAATTCCGCCGGAGCAGGTGAAGCTGGTGGCCGCGGAACTGGCGGCAGAAATGCCGGCATTCAAACAGCTGGATTCGCAGGTGCATTCGCAGGCACTGGCGATACGATCAGCAGCCATAGCCGCCGACCGCGAAGCAGCGCATCAGGGATATCAGTCGATGATCGACGGTTGCCTGAGCTGCCACGCCGCCTATAAGAAGCGCGTCGCCAGGGTACTTGCTGCTGACCTCCCCTGAGATCGGCCGCCTCGCATTTGCTCTCGCGGAGAGCAGCCGGCTGTAAGAGCACCGTTAAAGATTCGAGTTCAAATCGATAACTATTTTGCCGCGAGCACGGCCGGTTTCGGAGTATTGGATGGCCTCGGCGACCTCAGCCAGTGAATACGTCCTGTCGATCACGGGCGTTACAGCACCGGCGTGCATCAACTCAGCGATGGCAATCAGGTCCTCTTTGGTCAGGGCGGCCAGCATCATCCCCACATCCTGATCCAGGAAAGGTGACAGCAAAAGCGCTTTAACAGGACCCGCCAATGGCCTCAACCAGTCGCCACTGGGGCCTCCAACCAGGACAAGGGTACCTTCAGGCGTAAGTACTCGGGTGTTCGCCAGCAGGCCATGATTACCCACCATGTCGACGATCAGGTCATATCGTTCATCGTTCTCGGTGTAGTTCTCATTCTTGTAATCGATAACGTGATCAGCACCAATGGATCGCACCATCTCGACGTTGCGAGTACTGCATACCCCGGTTACGTCCGCGCCTAACGCTTTTGCTATCTGCACCGCAAACGTGCCGACTCCGCCTGAGGCGCCGTTGATCAGAATTTTTTCGCCCGGCTGCAGGCCGCCGTGGTCTCGCAGCGCCTGAATCGCAGTCAGTCCCGCGATCGGAACCGACGCAGCCTGCTGGAAGGTTACATTGCCCGGCATCAGGGCGATCCCACGATTCTCGGGCACGATGACATACTCCGCAAATGCACCGGCCCCCCCGCCGAACACCTCGTCACCCGGCTTGAATTGCGTTACGCCAGCGCCCACCGCCTCAACAACGCCGGCAAAGTCGACGCCTAACCGCCTTTCTTTTGGACGCCCGAGCCCTGTCGCCAGGCGCATGAAGTACGGAGAACCTCTCATGTAGTGCCAGTCCAGCGGGTTGATCGCCGCGGCACGGACCTTCACGAGCACCTCGTCACCAGTCGGCACAGGCTTGTCAATTTCGACCAGCTCAAGAACCTCGGTGGAGCCATAGCATCGATAGACAATGGCCTGCATTGAGTCGGCGCCACCGGACTCGGACGGTGCAGACTGGCAGTCAGCGGTATAGCCAATTGCAACGGCCAACCCACCAACAGCAAGAACGAGGAGAACGAGTAGCCCCCCGAGAATCTTATAGAGTAGCTTCATCGATTGACGTCCTATTGCAATAAGCCTGAGAATTCCGTCTAACGTTCGATTGAGCCTACAGGGCAGCCAGCTGCGCTACAATTGATACAGGTGCAACAGAATCGAACTGATTTGCCCGACGGAAAGTCTTGTCAACGCCTGAAAGTACTCGAATTACAGGCAGCGATCGGGAGACGCCGACCCGGCAAGAACGATAAGAAGGAAAGCGCCAATGTACCTGCAAACTCTGGACCTCACCGTCGTAGCGGTCTATGCGCTTGTACTGCTGGTTCTTGCGCAATGGGTCTCGCGTGAGAAGGCCGGCCATGTAAAGAACTCGAGCGACTATTTCCTCGCGGGTCGAAATTTGCCGTGGTGGGCGATCGGCGCCTCGCTGATAGCCGCGAACATTTCCGCTGAGCAGATCATCGGCATGTCAGGCTCCGCATTTGTTCTGGGTATCGCCATCGGCGTCTACGAATGGACGGCGGCGATTGCGCTGATCATTGTGGGAAAGTGGCTCCTGCCGGTTTTCCTCAAGCACGAAATTTACACCATGCCGCAGTTCCTTGAGCAGCGTTTCGATCACCGTGTCAGGAACGTCATGGCCGTGTTCTGGCTCGGAATCTATGTCTTCGTCAATCTGACCTCGATCCTCTGGCTTGGCGCGCTGGCCGTCAATACAGTTACGGGGCTTAGCCTTACCTGGGGACTGGTGGGACTCGGCACGTTCGCGGTCGCCTATTCCCTCTACGGTGGCCTCAAGGCCGTCGCACTCACCGACATCATTCAGGTCACGCTGCTGGTACTGGGCGGCATACTGATCGCAATAATTTCGTTGAACGAAGTTTCCGGCGGCCAGGGAACGCTGGCAGGCTTCGGCATTTTGATGGACAAGCTGCCGGGCCATTTTGACCTGATTTTTACGAAAGACTCACCCCATTACATGGACCTGCCGGGCATCTCGGTGCTGGTGGGAGGCATGTGGGTCATGCACTTGTCCTATTGGGGCTTCAACCAGTACATCATTCAACGTGGCCTGGCCGCGAAAAGCACGCACGAAGCACAGAAAGGTATGATTTTCGCCGCCTTCCTGAAGATGTTGATGCCGTTGATCATCGTTCTACCCGGCGTAGCCGCTGTTGTTCTTGCTCCGGAACTGGATCCGCCCGACAAGGCCTATCCAACTGTGATGAACTTGCTGCCCACCGGTATTCTCGGTTTGGTATTCGCCGCTTTAATAGCCGCAATCGTCTCCTCGCTTGCATCGATGATGAATTCGATTTCGACCATTTTTACGATGGATTTGTACCGCCACTTCAGAAAAGGCGAAGAGTCAGAAAGACAATTGGTGACCGTCGGGCGAACAGCGAGCTTTGTCGCGATGATAATCGCGATGATTCTGGCCAAACCCCTGCTGGGTAATTTCCAGCAGGCGTTTCAGTACATTCAGGAATTCACAGGATTCTTTACACCGGGCGTATGCGCAATATTCCTGCTGGGTTTCTTCTGGAAGCGCACGACGGCGAACGGCGCTCTTGCAACAGCGATCGGTTCCGCGGTGTTTTCCGTTGCGTTCAAACTGGGGTGGCCAGAGTTGCCGTTCATTGATCGAGTGGGAATCGTCTTTCTGATGTGCATCGCAGTAGGCGTCGGCGTTTCCGCCATTCAAGGGGCAGAAGAACATCCCGATGCGATTGACTACAAAGACGTCGATACCTCGACGACAACCGGATTCAATGTCGCTGCATTTGCCATCGTCTTGATGCTGGGCGCCTTGTACGCAACCTGGTGGTAGCCGACCAAGCGGCAAGGGCATAAAGCCTCTATTCCTGTGTGAGGAACAGCTTTTGTGTCGGATACGCAAACTCGATGCCGATTTCAGCAAAGCGGCGGAATATTTCGTAATTAACGGCCTGCTGAATATGCATGTACAGCGCGTAGTCTGACGACTCAACGTAATAGACGATTTCGAAATCGAGCGAGTAGGCCCCGAAAGCTTTAAAATGTGCCCGGTCGAAACGCGCCGATTCCTGCTTGACGATGATGTCTTTAATGAGTTCGGGAACCTGCTCCAGTTTTTCCGCCGAAGTCTGGTAGACAACCCCTATCGTGAACAGAATCCGTCGCTCCGACATGCGTCCATAGTTTCTGATTCGACTGCCAAGCAAGTCGTTGTTGGAAAACACGAGCTGCTCGCCGGAGAGACTCCGAACGCGGGTCGTCTTGATGCCAACCTTTTCGACGTTTCCGGAAAGGCTGTCGATAACCAGAAAATCACCAAGCACAAAGGGTTTGTCGAGGACGATCGATAACGACGCGAACAGGTCACTGATGATGTTCTGTGCAGCCAGCGCGACCGCGATTCCGCCCACGCCTAATCCAGCCACCAGTGCGGTGATGTTGACGCCCAGGTTGTCGAGCGCGAGCAGAAACACAATAGCCCATACACTTACCCGGACCAGAAAACCGACAATATCCATGGCGGCGACTGCACCGGCATCCTCTTCGAGCTGCTCCTGGCGGCGCAAAAGCATGAAGCGCCCCAGCCCTGCTACAGCCCAGAGGCCCAGCTGCACGAGCATGCCTATAATGAGCAGCCGGCCAAAAAACACGTCGAACCTGTCGCCGGCCTCGATGCTACGCAAGGATACGTTCAGCGCGATGAGCATCAGGAACCAGCCCTTGGTCTGCCCTACAACATGGGCTGCAACCTTTAGAAAAACACGCTCGCCTTCGGCAGCGAGTTTATGCAGGCGGCCACGGAGCAGTCGGCGTATGACAAAAAGCACTGCCAGCGCAGCGAGCAGCACGGCAAGACTGATCGCCCAGTCGCGGAGCGTGTTGCCGAAAATATCGTAAGCGAGCCAGTCTTTGATGTTCATAGGTATCTGCGTATTTGCCGACAGCTATTGTAACGAATTCGCGGCAGGCGGCGATACATCGCGCCTGCCTTTGTCCATGCCAGCACCGGTAACGATTCTCGAAAAGTTTGTCGTCGTTCTCAAGTGAGGCGGCTTTGCCGCAAAACTTCAGGGCGCAGGAATGGGAATCGAACTGCCAACGCGAACAGAGCCGTAGGCGCGCGAGCTGCCGCCCTCGCAGAACTGCTCGAAATCAATCGCCGCCGAGAGAACGTCGCCATTGGTATCGTAATTGATCTCGAGGACATCGAACCGACCCGCAACCGTATTGCAGCCTCGGCCATTGCCGGACAAGCTCAAGCCGGGGTCGGTGGCCGCCTGAAACGGCCATCGAGTCGCGTTGTCATAGGCCCCTATTTCAATCTGCGCGTTCCCGGGGGCTGCGAATTCGAGATTCCATCGGTCGAAAGACGGGTCGGTACGATCGTGACCGAAACCGACGCCGTTATCGTAGTTGCGACTCGTAAAGAAATCGCCATTGGCGCTTGTGAGTAACCAGTCCAGACCCTGGCTGATATAGTCTGTGTCGTCACCGGTAAAACTTATCACGCGTACTTCCTGCTCGGACTCGAACGCCGATATCTGGACGATCTCTCGATCATATTCACCGTCGGAATTTGTCACTTCGAGCTGCAGCTTGATGAGCTCGGCACCGACGATTGCGGGAACCGTAAAGTCCGAGTTCATCTGATCGGCGTTGGTAAACTGGCCCGTAGTCCCTGTTAGTTGAGTCCACAAATACGACACGATCGTGTTATTGACCGCAATGGACGCCGAACCGTCCAGATCGACTATGGCACCACTAATCGCAAGCTGCGTGGATGCGACTGGCGCCGCCGACAACGTATCCGGTGTGACAAAGGTTTCGCTATACACAGCTGTCGTATTCTGAAACTGATCCTCGGCAATAAAAAATTCATTCGGGTAGTAGTAACGGCTGTCGTGCCGAAGTTGCTCTCGCGGAGTCAATAATAGCGCTGCTCCTGCAATTTCTACATCGAGATCCACGGGCTCCGAATACGGCGGCTCGTCAAACTGACGTATCGCCGTCAGGACACCGGGTATGCTTGAGGGATCAAAGGGCCGTGAAAATTGTGGCAGACTCGGTCAGGCGCCCTTTCCGAACCTCGAAGGTAATACTGCTGTTGATCGTCACGGTTTCCGATGGCGATGCAAGAATCGTCAGGCTCGTCGGGTCAATGGAGCCGGAAAACACTGTTTCACCGGCCGCCGGCGCCGTTGTCGGTTGTGCAAGATTGACCACGAGATCGCCCGCGGCAACAGCATTCAAATCAACAGTTTCACAATCTCTGTAGGTTATGCGTAAGGAATCACCCGGTGAGGGTTTCGTGTCTCCGTCCAGGTCTGTGAGATCAAAGTCGATCAGGCCGCCGTTGTTGCAGGTCCTGGAAAATTGCAGCGTGACACTACCCGAAGCCTCAAGTAACGCCGATTCCGCCAGACCAGCCAGTTGCAGCATGCCTTCATTAAACGCCATGGCGACAGCGGCACTATCTGGCGCGTTGGCCTGCGAAAAGTTTAGACTGAGCCTCGGTGTCGGTGGCGGCGTTACCACTGGCGGAGGCGCACCCGCTCCACCGGCCCGCCGCCGCCGCAGCCCCCGATGGCTAACAGTGTGGAGGCAACAAGGGCGGCAACCGGAAAAGTTGATTTCATGACTTGATCGACTCTCTAATGTGCGGGGCGATATTCCATCCACCAATCACAGCATAAGGTTCCGGACGCTGCAACCACGTCTCAAGATAATGTCTGGCTGCACTCAAGGCAGCAGGCGATTCGCCTCGAGTTGCGCAATGTTATGCTCAATTCCCTGCGTAACAGGTTAAATTAGTAGCGCTGCCAGGGACCCTTGGCCCAGATCGCACCGAAGCAGGAAAATCGGTACGCTTCGCTGACTAAAAAGAAAAACAAATTGGGGGATTTTGCTATGGATCGCCGTCATTTTATCCAGTCGTCCGTTGCGGCAGCCGTCGCTGCGTCCTTTCCGGTTGGCCACGCATTTGCATCGCTGCTGCATATTCCGACAAAAGTCGAAGCCGACATCAATGCAATCACCGGTGACGGTGCGGAGGTAACGCTGCCACGTGCAGCGGTGCAGGAATTCAGTGACAGTCTCAAAGGTAAGCTGCTGTTGCCTGGTGGTAGCGGCTACGATGAAGCCCGGCTACTGCTGGACCCGTCATTCGATAAGCACCCCGCCCTGATCGCTCAACCGACCGGCGCGGCGGACATCCGCAGTGCCGTGACTTTCGCCCGGCAAAACGATCTGCTCGTTGCCGTTAAATGTGGCGGACACAGCGCATCTGGCAAGTCCAGCTGCGACAATGGCTTGCAGATCGACCTGTCGCGCTATCGCAGCGTTCGAGTCGACACCAAAGCACGTACTGCTCGCGTAGCGGGTGGCAGCTTGCTGGGTGAGATGGATCACGAAGCGATGGCCCATGGGCTTGTGACGACGGCAGGTACCGTCTCGCACACGGGCGTCGGCGGGTTGACCCTCGGCGGTGGCTTTGGACGTCTTGGAAGGCGCTTTGGGCTGTCGATCGACAATCTACTGGAAATGGACATCGTCACACCCGACGGGCAACTGCGCCGGGCGGCCCCGGATGAGAATCCGGAGCTTTACTGGGCACTCCGCGGTGGCGGAGGTAACTTCGGCGTCGTCACCTCGTTCCTGTTCCAGCTTCACCCGATGCAGCGCGAAGTAATCAGTGGTCGATTCACTTTCCCGATGGCCGAAGCCAAACAGGTGCTGAGATTTTTCGGCGAGTATTCCGACGCGGCTCCGGACGAATTAGACGTGAGTGGCGGCATATTTGGAGCACCCGGGGGCGACGACTCAATCGTAAATGTCGGGATCGTCTGGTCTGGTGATCCCGGCAAGGCAGAGAAACTGATCGCTCCGATACGCAAGGCAGGCACTGTGTTGCAGGAAAAGCTTGCCCCTGTCGACTATGTCGCATTGCAGCGCTCCGGTGATACAGATGATCCCCGCGCCAACGGTTCGTACATGAAGTCCGGCTTCATAGGCACTGTCGTGGGCACGATGGTCGACGACATGATCGATAACTTCGAGGTGCGGCCAGACCGCATGACCTGGATCGGATTTCAGCAGTGCGGCGGCGCCATCGGTCGGGTGGCAAATGACGCGACGGCGTTTGCACATCGCGAGGCGAAGCACAATATGTTGTCGTTTGTTGCCTGGAAGCATGGTGACGACCCAGCCGAGCATATTCGTTACATCAGGGCGCACTGGTCGCACATGGAAAAATATTCGACGGGCTTCTATCACAACGATCTGTTTAGTGAAAATCAGACCGCAATCAACGCGAACTACCGCGGCAACTATTCACGATTGCTCAAGGTAAAGAAACAATACGACCCGACCAATTTGTTCCGCCTGAACGCGAATATTCGGCCGGGAGACAGCTAGCATCAAAAGGGACCCGGATTTGACGCGTAATTACTCTGAATCGACATTACCCTTGGTCCGTAGCTCGATGATTCAAACCACACGGTTACCTCTGGTCGTTACGCTGGCGTCTATTTTTTGCGCAGCGTGCTCTTCCCTTCCTCAAGGAGTCGAATTGACTTCCCCGAACAGCGATACCGACTATCGATTATCGGTCAGCAGCGAAATACTGCTTACCAGTGAAGCCGGCGCGAAGTTGGCCCATCAAGATAACGTGTCTTTCACGAACGGCATCACAGACGGCACCCGGATCGTCGTTCGACCCGATATCGTCAAACAGACCATAACCGGCATCGGCTCATCCTTTACGGAGTCTTCGGCATACGTACTCGCGCACCTGGACGCTGGCAAGCGCGCCGATGTCATGCACAAGATATACAGCGAGCAAGGCGCCAATTTTTCGCTGACCAGGACCCCGATCGGCGCTACGGATTTTTCCGTCGAGGGCAAATACTCGTATGCGGATGTTGCGGGCGACACTGCGCTCGAACATTTCAGCATCGCTGTAGACAAGGATGGCTTCAGCACTTCCCGGTACCCCGGCATCAAGGATGAGACCTTTGATGTCTTACCCATGATTAAAGAGGCCCTGGCCATCAAGAACGCTCAGGCCGACAGCGACCTGAGGATTATCGCGTCGGCCTGGACCGCGCCGCCGTGGATGAAAGACATCGAGGACTGGTATATCGCGGGGACACCAGAGAATAACTACCACGGCACGGGCGGCGAACTGAAACCGCAGTATGTACAGACCTATGCCGACTACATCGTTCGCTATCTCAACGCCTATCGCGCTGAGGGCGTGAACATCTGGGGCCTGACACCGGTCAACGAGCCGCACGGCAATAGCGGGCAATGGGAAAGTATGCATTTCACGCCGGCGTCGCAGAACGACTTCATCAAGAAGCACCTCGGCCCGACGCTGCAAGACGGCGATCTCGGCGACGTCAAGATACTAATCTACGACCAAAACCGCGACGGCATTGAAGAATGGACAGACACAATACTGGGCGACGAACAAACCGCTTCCTTCGTCTATGGCACCGCGGTGCACTGGTACGAAAGCACCTTCAAGGTCTACGAGGACGTTCTTGATCGCGTGCATGACAAGTTTCCGGACTTTGGCATCATTCACACAGAAGGCACGATCGACGACCTTGGCAAGGAGGCGCCCGGCGGTGTACTGGACCCGGTTCGCTTCAAGGAATCCGGTTGGTTCGATAACGATGACTTCTGGTGGAATGACACCGCCACGGATTGGGCCTACACAGCAACCTGGGCACCGAACTCCGAAGATCATCCAATCTATACGCCGGTGCATCGCTACGCGCGAAATATCATCGTCAGCCTGAATCACTGGATGGAAGGCTGGATCGACTGGAATGTCGTCCTCGACCAGGACGGCGGACCTAACCACGTTGGCAACTTCTGCGGCGCGCCGATTATGATCGACACGCAATCGGGGCAGGTCTATTACACGCCGATTTACTACGTGCTGGCGCAGTTCAGCCGCACGATTCGCCCGGGCGACAAAGCGGTGCAAGCGGACACGCATCTCGAGGAACTTGATGATGATGCGTTACACGCGAGCGCGACGGTCAATGATGACAAGCTACTCAGCGTGCAGGTTCTCAATACGACCAAAGCGCCGATTCGGTATTTTCTGCAGATTGGTACGCAAGGTGCGGAGGTCGAAATCGCGGCGAACTCGCTGCAGACCGTCCGGGTACAGCTTTAGGGTCCGATGCCTTCAAGCAGAGTGGTTCTGTTACGGGAGGGCAAGCGTCAGAAGCCTTTGGCTGGAATCACACGAATGACGCTGTCGGCGAAAGAGGCTCCCGTCAGCTAACCATCAGGACATTGCAAAAGGCCTGTCTGAAAACCTCAGGAAGCAAGGTGTTCGCCCCGCTCATTGCATGATTTACCGGCACTGAGCCGGGTCACAAATCGAATGTCAGCAATGCACGCCCAGATGGGATCGCGAGTATGATCAGGTGAGTGAATAGGTCTTTCAATATCCTTGGGATCGCAGCGATCGTTCTCCAATCTGGATGCGCGACAACGCTTGACCTGGAAGGTGCACTGGCGATCGCGCCCTACCGTATCGAGGAGAGCGGGCGCATTGTTGTTGAGGCGCGCGTAAATGGCCAGGGACCGTATGGCTTCGCGCTGGACACGGGCTCAAGCATTACAGTGGTCTTCGAGGAACTTCGCAGCGAACTTGCGCTAGAGCCCATTCCAGGCATCAAGGTGCTCATACATGGCGCTGTCGCATCCGGGAAATTCGATCTGCTGGACATAGACCGTTTAGAGGTCGGCCGCGAGGTCTGGCGGGACCCCAGGATTGTTTCGTTGCCCGGCCTTACAGCCGCCGGCGACAGGATTGGCGGCGTTTTGGGTATTAATTTCTTACGGCGATACGCCGTCGGATTTTCCAGCAGGGACAGAGTCATTCGGCTCTTTCCTCCGGATCTGGTCGCTCGCAGAGCCTATCGCGGTTGGGCCTCTGTACCGTTAGACCTTGAGCCCATTGGCGAAAGCGGCGCAGCGCTTTACTTCATCGACGTTGACATCGATGGATCGCAGGTACGGGCGCTTTTCGACCTCGGTGCCGGCCTCAACATGATCAATCGGCCGGGCGCGCAATTGCTCGGAGTCGCTCGTCCGAAATTACGAAACGATGAACTGTTTTCCGGCGCCCTGGGGACCATGCCCATCGTCTCGCAGCTCGCCGCGAAGAAAGTGACTACCGCGGGTATCCGCTGGCGGAATGAAGTATTTTCAATTGCTGACCTTGAGGTCTTCGAAGCCTTCCGGTTGCGTGATAGCCCTGCTGCAATTCTGGGTGCCGGCTTGTTCACGCAACGCGACTTCATTATCGATTTTGCACGGAGCCGCTTACTTGTAAAGGTCGCAATGAAAGAGGTGAACGAAGCAGACATCGTGCCGACCATGCGATAAGGGCGCCCGATTGGTAATTGTCTTTAATGGTCCTGAGCGGCTACAAGACCTATAGCAAGATCGTGAATCCTTCGACTGGCGACGCCGCAAAACCGTTGCAGCCAGGAGAATGGTATGAGATCTGGTGCGTCGTGAATAATTCGCGGCGCGACGCAGGCGGACAGCGCTATGACCTCTACATACGCGGTGGAGAATTCGCGGCTCAACAGCGCGTCTTTACCGGTGCGGTATTTAGAATGCAGCGCACCTTGCCATTGACCAATTTCATGGCGATATCCAATACTGGTCCGTACGAAGCACCGTACGGCAATGGCGGTGTGTGGTACGACGATATCTATCTGGCGCCAGGCCTGACGCTGTCGTCACCGCTGGACTGATCCACCTCGCAAAAGGGGGACGTTCTGCTTTTTTGGGCAAAAGGAGAATGTCCCCCTGTGGCGACCCGCGCACATCTGCGGCAACTGCGTATTCCGGCGCTTCGAGCAATAGCGGTCTAATTGAATCAAGTGTGTGTAACCAAGAAATGACTGTCTATCGGAAGGAGGTTGAACGTGTCGGACTTGTTCCGCCCGATTGACGTCAAGCAACTGGCCGCGTGGCTGTTCAGAGAACTCGACGGCCACGACTCTGCTTTTGGCATACCCAGGCAGCTCTTCTACGTTCCCGACCCCGCGGCACCTTACCGTACACAGGCGTTCGGCCAGACGCTCGAAACACCTTTCGGCCCTGCCGCAGGCCCGCATTCGCAGATGGCGCAGAATATTGTCGCAGCATGGCTTTGCGGCGCACGCTACATTGAACTGAAGACGGTCCAGACTCTGGACGAACTTGATGTCAGCAAGCCCTGCATCGACATGGAGGATGAGGGCTACAACGTCGAATGGTCGCAGGAACTGAAAGTCCACCAGTCTTTCGAGGAATACCTCCGCGCCTGGGTTCTTATTCATGCGCTGCATCACAAACTGGGATTCCCGGGCAACGCTCCCGCGTTGTTCAACCTGAGCGTTGGCTACGACCTTGCAGGCATTCGTCAGCCGAACATGCAGTGGTTCCTGGATCAGGTCGCCGATTGCTCTGGCAGGAAACACGAGATTATCGAGGCTGTGGCACGGCACTATCCGGCCGTTCGCGACATCGACATACCCGACCGCATTTCCGACAGCGTCACTTTATCGACCATGCACGGCTGTCCGCCGGGTGAGATAGAGGGAATATGCGAGTACCTGCTGCGCGACAGGCAGTTGCATACACTCGTGAAGTGCAACCCCACTCTGCTGGGGCCGGAGCGTGTGCGGACACTCATTAACAAGAACCTTGGGTTCTCGGACGTTGTCATTCCCGATATCGCCTTCGAACATGACCTGAAGTACGACGATGCTGTGCCAATGCTGCGCAGGCTGCAGTCCCTGGCCGCAGACAGCGGACTCGAATTCGGCGTCAAATTATCGAACACACTTGAGGTGGAAAACCGGCGCGACGTTTTCAGCCCTGACGAGAAGATGATGTATCTCTCCGGCCGTCCGCTGCACGCCGTCACCGTTAACCTGGCGGCGACACTTGCCGACGAGTTTAACGGCGAACTGCCGATGTCGTTCTCGGCAGGTGCAAGCTGTTACAACGCCGCAAATTTGCTGCAAGCAGGCATGCAAACGATCACCGTCTGTTCCGACCTGCTAAAGACCGGCGGCTACCTGCGGCTACTCGACTACATCAAGGCTGTTGAGAGTGTTTCGCTGAACCCGGCTGACGCGCTTGCCAATCTTCGCCGCTACGCGGAAGAGGTAAGCCGCGACCCGGATAATATGAAATCCGAGTTCGTTACGTCTGGCAGCAAGACAGATCGCGAGCTCGGCGCATTTGACTGCATCGAGGCACCCTGCATCGACGCCTGCCCACTGGGGCAGAGAGTCCCGGAGTACATGGAGGAAGTTTGCCGCGACGACATCGCTGCGGCGCAGCGAGTTGTGCACGCAGATAACCCTTTACCCTGCACGCTGGGGCGTATTTGCGACCACCTCTGCGAACAGGCTTGCGTGCGCACGCATCTCGATGAACCGGTCGCCATACGGGATATCAAACGTTTTATCGTCGACCGCGATCGTAGCGCCGAGCAAGCACCCGCAGAGAGGTCGGCTGGCAAAAAAGTCGCGATCATCGGTGCCGGCCCGGGCGGCATGTCCGCCGCACTCGAACTGGCGCGAGGCGGCCTGCATGTGGAAATATTTGAGGCACAGGCATATGCCGGCGGCATGGTCGGTGGTGTGGTTCCCGAGTACCGGCTGCCAAGAGCCGTATTTGCAAAAGATTATGCTGCGCTCGAAGAACTCGGCGTCAAGGTCCACTACAACGTGCGAGTCGGCCGCGACCTGTCACTTGCGCAACTCCGAGACAATGGCTTTCACGATATCGTGATCACGGTCGGCGCACAGCTCGGCAAAACGCTGTCGCTGGCCGGCGCAGACTGCGACGGCGTGGTCGATGCATTGCAATTCCTGCGGCAATCAAAAGAAAACCGAACCCTCGACATCGGCAAACGCGTCGGCATTATCGGCGCCGGCGACACGGCCATGGACTGCGCCCGGGTCGCCTGGCGACTGGGCGACCGACAAGTCACGTTGATCTACCGACGAACAATCGAGCAGATGCCTGCCGACCGCGAGGAGATTACACAGCTGCTCGAAGAAGGTATCGAAGTGCTCGAGCTCGCGAGCCCGATAAGCCTGCTGGTCGAAGGCGGCAAGCTGCGCGGCTTGCAGTGCAGGCGCATGCAGCTAACCGATGATCGCGACGGGTCGGGCCGTCGAACGTCGGTGGAAGTGGCTGACTCGGACTTCGATATCTCTGTTGATACCCTCATCCTCGCCATCAGCCAGCACGCGATACTGGATTTCCTGGAGGGCGAGTCGATCGCTATCAATGATCGCGGCTACATCGACGTCGACCCCGAAACATTCGCAACGTCAGTGCCGGGCGTCTACGCGGGCGGCGACGTCGCCAACGACGGCCCGGCAACGATCGTGAAGGCAGCAGCGGCCGGCAAGGCCATCGCGAACGCCATCCTCGGTACGGAATTGGGGACATTCCCCATTTCCGCTTCAATCGGGAATGTCCCCAATATGACTGAAATGCTGCGGAAGAAGAGCCAGCGGCGGCGCCGCATAAGGGCACCGGAGAGGCCGCTCGATGATCGGCAGAACTTTAAAGAGGTCATGCTCACCTACTCTCCTGCACAAGCGCGCACCGAGGCCTCACGCTGCCTCGATTGCCACACCTTCTGCAGCATCTGCGTCGGCGTGTGTCCGAACCTCGCGCTATTCACCTACGAGACGGACCAACGCGACCAGCATCACCAGGTCGCCGTGCTCGCCGACCTCTGCAACGAATGCGGCAACTGCACAACCTTCTGCCCCACGTCGGGCGCGCCATACCGGGACAAACCGCGGTTGTACATCAATCGCGACGATTTCGAGGCGCAACAGGACAACGCATTCATGATTTTCCACGATGACGACAACTGGGCAATCGATGCGCGCTACAACGGTTCAACAAGGCACCTTAAACTCAACGATCCGCAGGACATCGCGGATGCTCAGCACGCCGCCATGCACACGCTTCTAAAAGGCGTGCAGCAATCGATGCCATTCCTGCCGACGTGCGAGGCATGACATGAAATCATTGCTAATCACAAACGGACACCTCGTTACACTCGACCAAGAGAACCGCTTCATCGAGAACGGCAGCGTTCTGGTCGAAGGCAACCACATCATCGACGTCGGCGAATTCCCCGCCGGCAAGTACACGGCCGACCGCACCATCGACGCGCGTGGCAGCCTGGTCATGCCAGGGCTGATCAACGCTCATCATCACCTGTATTCGACCTTCGCCCGTGGATTTACCCCGCCCGGCCCTCCCGCCACCAATTTCGAAGAGACACTCAAGAATCTGTGGTGGAAGCTGGATAAGGCGCTCGATCCGGAAGATGTCTACTACTCGGCGCTGCTCGCGATCATGCATGCCGCGCGCGCCGGCTGTACGACCATCATCGACCATCACGCTTCGCCATCCTGTGTCGATGGCAGTCTCGACCAGGTCGAACGCGCTTTTCGCGATGTCGGCCTCAGCGGCTGCCTGAGCTATGAAGTGTCGGACCGCAATCGACCCGGAGAAGGCATCGAGGAAAACGAACGCTATATCCGCAAGTGTCATGATTCCGATGACGACCAGATGGCGGCCCTGTTCGGCCTGCATGCGCTGCTGACGCTCGGCACCCGTACACTCGATCGCTGTGCGGAAATCGGTCATGCACTCGACACAGGCTTTCACGTTCACGCGGCCGAAGACGAAATAGACGTTTCAACCACGATGGAACGCTATGGCCGTGGGGTCATGGATCGCTTCCTGGATTTCGGCATCGCCGGTTCGAAGACCCTATTTGTGCACGGCGTGCATTTCGCATCTCGCGAACTGGACCTGTTGCACTCGACCAATTCGATGCTCGTCAATAATCCCGAATCGAACATGAACAATGGTCTCGGCGTGGCGCCTATCCTCGACATGCTCAAGCATGGTGTCCTGGTGGGTGTCGGCACCGACGGCATGTCATCGCACATGATTTCACAGGCGCGGGCGATGTACCTGCACCAGCGCACCTATCACCGCGACCCGACCGTCGCGTTCGGCGAAGCTTGCGACATCCTGCTGAAGAACAACCGCCAGATCTGCAACCGGCTGTTCAATGAGCCACGCGGAATGCTCGCCGCGGGCCAGCTCGCGGACATCATCATTCCCGACTACGTGCCCTTCACGCCGCTCACCGCCGACACCTTCTACGGACACCTGCTGTTCGGGCTAAGCTATACGCGGATGCGCACCACGATCTCGCGCGGCGAGGTCATCGTCGATGACGGGCAACTGCCGCACCTCGACGAAGACGAGATCCGCGCCAAATGCGCTGAGAGAGCACCCAGAATTTGGAAGAGAATTACTTAGTAACTGTATGAAAAGGCTAATTAATTGACTGCCGCTTGGAACAACTACTACGCACCCGACACCGTGGCTGCCGCGCTCGAGATCCTGCAGCGCTATGACGGCCGCGCGCGGGTCATAGGTGGCGGCACCGACCTGCTCGTGGAGGCGCGCCGAGGCCTGCGGCGGCCTTTCGAGGCGATCGTCGACGCTACCCGAATCGACGGCCTCGATTCAATTTCTGAAGATGGCGAATTCCTCGTCATCGGCTGTGGCGTCACACACACGACCATTGTGAACGACCCGCGAATCGTTCGTTACGGCCGATGCCTGTCCGAGAGCTGCGGTGTCATCGGTGGCCCGCAGGTGCGAAATACCGGTACGCTCGCCGGCAATGTGGCACACGCCCTGCCCGCCGGTGACGGCACCATTGGTCTGCTGGCGCTGCGTGGCGAAGTCGAAGTAGCCAACGCCGACGGCACGCGCTGGATGCCCGTAAAGGATACGTTCGAAGGCCCCGGCCGCAGTGTCATCAATCGTCGCCAGGAAATACTGACGCGACTGCGCTTCAAACGAACATCTGACAACGAAGGCTCGGCGTTTCACCGCGTCATGCGCCCGCAGGGTCTGTGTCTGCCGATTATCTCGATGGCAACGCGACTCCAGCTGGATGGCGACATGATTACGGCCGCGGCGATCAGCATGGGGCCGGTCGGCCCGGTACCGTGGTTTGCAGAACCGGCGGCAGCGGTTCTGATTGGCAAACCCGTATCGGACGCATTATTCGACACAGCGGCGGATGTCGCCCTCGAGCACATCTCGTTGCGGACGAGCAAATATCGCGCAACCGCCGCCTACCGCGAAACCATGATTCGCACCTATTTGCCGATCATCCTGGCCACGGCAGCACAACGGGCCGGAGCAACGGCATGAGTCGCCTGCAGATGACGGTGAACGGTTCACCCGTCGACATCGATGTCGACGAATCACGCTACCTGTCAGACGTCTTGCGTGAGGACTTGCACCTGACTGGCACAAAGATCGGCTGCGCCGAGGCGGAGTGCGGCATCTGCACCGTACTCGTCGACGGCACAGCCATCGTCAGTTGCGTCTACCCGGCATTCAAAGCACAAGGCCGACGCGTCGAGACCATCGAAGGCCTGGAACAGGAAGGCGCTTTGCATGCGCTTCAGCAGGCGTTTCTCGATCACGGCGCCGTGCAGTGCGGCATCTGCACGCCCGGGCTGATCATGACCGCCAAGGGCTTGCTCGACCGCAAGGCCGCCGCGAACGAAATAGTGACCGAGGCCGACATTCGTGCAGCACTGAAGGACTCCTACTGTCGCTGCACCGGATACCAGAGCGTGATCCGTGCGATCCTGCAGGCATCGGGGCAAGTCGTACCGCCCTACCTGCCCGAAACGCGCGCGCCGGAGAAAGAGGTCGGCAAACCGCGGCCGAACCCGAATGCGCTGGCGAAGATTCGTGGAGCGGCACGCTTCACTGACGATTATCATTTTCCGGGCATGTTGTTCGCGCGGACCAAACGCGCGCACATTCCGCATGCCCGCATCATCTCCATTGACGTGTCGGCTGCTCGCGAACTCGACGGCGTACGCGCCGTGCTGACGCACGAAGATGTGCCGGGCCGTAACGCTCATGGTGTCGTGAGCATTGACTGGCCGGTACTCTGTGGCCGCAAGGTCCGCTACGCCGGCGACGCGGTTGCGATCGTCGCGGCCGACAGCCAGGATATTGCCACCGCCGCTCTCGACTTGATCGAGGTCGAGTACGAGGAACTGCCCGCGGTAACCGACCCAATCGCCGCGCTACAGCCGGATGCGCCGCAGGTTCATGAAGAGCGGCCCGACGGCAACCTCCTCAAGCACATTAAGGTTGGCAAAGGCGACATAGAAGAAGGATTTGCGGCGGCAGACGTGATTGTCGACCAAACCTACCGCACGCCGACGACCGAGCACATGTTCCTCGAACCCGAGTGTTCCATTGGCGTGCCGGCCGGCTACAACCCCACCCGCTTCGGCGGTCTCTGCGACGCACTGGCCGAACGCGGTGAAACTGCGCGGCACGAAAAGACAACGATCTACGTCGGCAGCCAGATCCCTTATGCCGATCGCGACCAGGCCGCGGCCACACTCGGTGTGAAACCCGATGACGTACGCGTCGTCGCCACTCTTATGGGCGGCGGCTTCGGCGGCAAGGAAGACATTACGGGCCAGATTCACGCGGCCTTGCTTGCCGAGGCAACAGAGCGGCCCGTCAAGATGCTGTACTCGCGACAGGAAAGCCTGCTCGTTCACCCGAAACGCCACGCAACACTCATTCGTATGCGCACGGGCGCTACGCAGGACGGTAAGCTGACGGCGGTCGAGGCCACGTTGTACGGAGATGGCGGCGCCTACGCCAGCCTGAGCGAAAAAGTACTCACGCGTGCCACCACGCACGCATCGGGTCCCTACGATGTACCCAACGTGCGCGTGGACTGCTTCGCGACGTACACGAACAATGTGCCTGCCGGCGCCTTCCGCGGTTTCGGCGTCACACAAAGCTGTTTCGCCGCAGAGAGCAACATGGACATGCTGGCCGAGAAACTTGGAATAGACCCGGTCGAGTTTCGGCGCAGGAATGCACTCGAAGTCGGGTCCACCACAGTGACCGGCCAGGTCATGCGGGAGAGCGTTGGCCTGCACGAATGTATCGACAAGGTCGACGCCGACATGCGCTCCGGGGACTTCCGCTGGACCTGGGACGAAGGCCACAAGCGCCTGGCATGGGGTCTGGCAATCGGCTACAAGAACACCGGACTTGGAGGCGGGGCACCAGACAAGGCGACCGCCGAAGTTGAGGCCTGGACGGATCCCGACAAGGGACTCGTCGCAGAGGTTCGTATTTCTTCCGCCGAAATGGGCCAGGGCCTGCCGGGAGTGCTCGCTTCATGCGCGGCAGAGGAACTGGGTATCCCGACCGGCAGTGTCAGCGTGCTGCTCGGCGACACTGACTTCTGCCCCGATGGCGGACCGACAACGGCCAGCCGCCAGACCTTTGTCAGCGGCAATGCCGCCAGGCATGCGGCGCGGGACGTGGCGAAGAAACTGGCCGACGCGCCGGGAACAAGGATCGTCGCACAACACGAGTACTGGGCACCTGCCACGCAGCCGCTGGGCACTGGTGGCGACATGCACGTTGCGTTCAGTTTTGTCGCACAGGCCGCACTCTGCGAAATCGACATGCGAACCGGCGACGTCCAGGTCCGCAAAATCATCGCGGCGCATGATGTCGGCCGCGCCATCAATCCATTGACGCTCGAAGGCCAGATTGAGGGCGGTATCGTCATGTGTATCGGCTACGCGCTGACCGAGCACTACATCCAGGAGGACGGTAAGCCCTGGACCAACGTCATGGCACGCTACAAGACACCCAGCATCACACACGCGCCGTCGATCACGTCGCATATCGTCGAACACGAACTTTCGACGGGTCCGTTCGGTGCCAAGGGCATGGGTGAGTTGCCCAGCATCGTGACCGCGCCGGCCATCACCAATGCCATTTACAACGCGACGGGCGTGCGGGTGCGCAGCCTGCCTGTCGACCAGGACACGCTGTTGCACGCTATCCGTGCCAACGCCACAGAAGTCGAACTCGGCTGGGGCGATCGTGATTCCATCCCGACCATCGAATTCGGAGCCCAACATTGAAACTCGTACCTGACATTCGCGAAGACGTACTGCAAAAGAGCATTGCGCGTGCGCGAGAACACAACATCGTTCTGCCAACGTTTGCGCAGCAGAAAGACCCGACGCTCGTTCCCGACGCCATCAGGTCGCGGCTTCAGGATGTCGGTTTGTGGGATCTCGATCCCGCCAACCTGTTTCGCATCACATGGAAGAACGAACCTGTTGCTAAAGGCGGCGGCTATGGCGAGGGCAACTGGATCGAATTCCCGCCCGCCCTGACCGGGATTGACGCAACCATCGTCGGCATCGTCGGCAAGTGGTTCCCGACCGGCGCACATAAAGTCGGCGCCGCGTACGGCTGCCTCGTGCCACGGCTCGTGACAGGCGCCTTTGATCCGGCGACGCAAAAGGCCGTGTGGCCGTCGACAGGCAACTACTGCCGCGGCGGCGCCTACGATTGCGCCCTGCTCTCCTGCCCGGCCGTCGCCATCCTGCCAGAGGGTATGAGCCGTGAGCGATTCGAGTGGCTCGAAGAGATCGGCACCGATGAGGTCATCGCGACGCCCGGCACCGAGTCGAACGTCAAGGAAATCTACGACAAGTGCTGGGAACTCCGGGACGAACGCGGCGACGGCATTGTCGTCTTCAATCAGTTCGAGGAGTTCGGCAACGCGATCTGGCATTACCAGATGACCGGTTCGATCATCGAAGAGATCTTCCAGAATCACTACAGCGACGGGCGGCGCCTCTCCGGCTACGTCAGCGCTACGGGTTCCGCGGGCACGATCGCCGCGGGCGACTATCTGCGCACACAGCATCCGGATATTCGAATTGTTGCCACGGAAGCACTGCAATGCCCAACGCTCCTGCAGTTCGGCTTTGGCGATCATCGCATTGAGGGCATCGGCGACAAACACGTGCCGTGGATTCACAACGTACGCAACACGAACTTCGTGGCCGCCGTCGACGACGAGCAGACCATGCAACTCATGCGCCTGTTCAACGAAGATGAGGGGCGTGCATGCCTGCGCCGCGAAGGCGTAGACGAAGACACGCTCGCGGCTCTCGGCGAAATCGGCATTTCCGGTATCTGCAACCTGGTCGCGGCCATCAAGACGGCACGCTACTACGACATGGATGGTCGGGACGTGATCTTCACTCCTTTGACCGACTCGATGGAACTGTACTCATCCCGCATGCAGGAAATGAACGAGCAGCATGGTGCCTACAACAGCCACCTTGCCGATCAGCACTACGGCCGTTACCTGCAGGGCGCGACCACGGACCACGTGCGCGAGCTGGGTTACGCGGAACAGAAGGCACTACACAACTTCAAGTACTTCACATGGGTCGAGCAACAGGGCCGCAGTTCCGAGGAACTGCGCGAGCTCTGGGACCCGGATTTCTGGCGTGAAGTTTTCTCACAGGATGTCGTTGACGAATGGGATCGCCTGATCGATGCATTCAACAACGACGGAGGCAGCAAATGAGCAGCAGTTACTACCAGGATGCGATGGCCGTAAAACCCGACCTCGTGAAGTTCATGCAGGACATCATTCGCATCCCGTCATTGAGTTCCCAGGAAGGTGCCGTTGTCGAACGCATCCGCGAGGAGATGCTGCACATTGGCTACGACGAAGTCACTGTCGACCCGATGGGTAACGTGATCGGCCGTATCGGATCCGGCCCCAAAATCATCGCCTTTGACGGCCACGTGGACACGGTCGACGTCGGCGATCCCGCCCTCTGGGACCGGGACCCGCATTCCGGCGACATCGAAGGCGACATCCTCTACGGCCGCGGCACCAGCGACATGAAAGGCGGCGTCGCCTCGAGTGTCTACGTGGGCGCGCTCCTAAAGAAGCGCGGCATTCCCGATAACGTAACGGTCTATGTGACCGGAACCGTCCAGGAAGAAGACTGCGACGGCCTGTGCTGGCAGTACATCGTCAACGAGGACAAGCTGCGACCGGACCTCGTCGTGATCACCGAGCCGACCAGCCTGCGGATCTACTATGGACATCGTGGTCGCATGGAAATGGAAGTGCATACCTCGGGTGTCTCCTGCCATGGCTCTGCACCCGAGCGCGGTGACAATGCTGTTTACAAGATGGCTGGCATCATCGCCGACATCGAGAAGCTCAACGAGGACCTCGAACCGCGCGAGCCACTCGGCAAGGGGACAGTCACCATATCCGAGATACGCTCGACATCACCGAGCCTCTGCGCCGTCGCTGATGGCTGCACGATCCATCTCGACCGTCGCCTGACCGTCGGCGAGACAGAGGAAACGTCCGTCGCCGAGATTCTCGCGTTGCCGTCTGTTAAGGCCGCCAACGCCACCGTGACCGTGCTCGAGTACGCCGTGCCGAGCCACACCGGCCTCACCTACCCAACCCGCAAGTACTACCCAACCTGGGAAATGCCCGCGGACGGCGCCGAAATGCAGGCTGCGATGAAGGCGTATCGCGACGCGTTCGACAAGGAACCCGAGGTTGGCCACTGGACCTTCAGCACCAATGGCGTCGCAACCGCCGGCATGCATGATATTCCGTCCATCGGCTTCGGCCCCGGCCACGAACATTTTGCACATGCCCCCAATGAGCAGACCGAGATCGAGCATCTCGTTTGCTGCACCGCATTCTATTCCGCCCTCGTCGACGAATTCGCGAAGCCGCAGTAAATAGAACACTGGCAACAGGAGAACAACAATGACCCGCGAAGCCAAACCGATACCTGGTCACATGAAGGGCCGCGACTGGCTCATGACCCAGGACTGGTCGGACGACGAGATCGAGCTTGCGCTCGACACGGCGGACAACCTCAAGGATGAGTTCAAGAGCGGCGTCCCGACGCTGCATCTTGCCCACAAGTCCGCGTTCCTGATTTTCTTCGACAAGTCGACGCGTACGCGTAACTCGTTCGAAGCCGGCATGACCCAGCTCGGTGGTCATGCGCACTTCATCGATTCTGAGACGTCGCAGATCGCGCATGGCGAAAGCCCGAAAGACATGGGCACGATTCTCTCCACGTACGGTCACGGCATCATGATTCGCCACGACCTCGTGCCGGGTGAAGGCCAGACCTACATGCGCGACGTCGCGGAGCACTCGTCGATCCCGGTCGTCAACATGCAGTGCGACGTAGACCATCCCTGCCAGACGCTCGCTGACTTGATGACGATTCGAGAAGAGTTCGGTAAAGACCTGAAAGATTTAAAGATTGCTGTGTCCTGGGCCTATGCACCAAGCTACGTCAAACCGATGTCCGTACCGCAGGGCCTGATCATGCTGATGACCCGTTTCGGCATGGATGTCACACTCGCACACCCACCCGAGTACGCGCTCATGGACGAACCGATGCAGCTTGCACGCGACAACGCGGAGAAATCGGGTGGCAAGTTTCAAGTTGTCGACAACATGGAGGCGGCATTCGCCGACGCCGATATCGTGTACCCGAAGAGCTGGGGCGTGGAGTCGCTTTTCAGTCAACCGGCCGAAGCGATGCAGGTCGCGCAGCGATACCGCAACTGGATCTGCGACGAGGCCATGATGGCCCGAGCGAAAGAACGTGCGATCTACATGCACTGCCTGCCAGCCGATCGCAACTACGAGGTCACCGATGCCGTCATCGACGGCCCGCAGTCGCGGGTCTATCCTGAGGCCGAGAATCGCCTGCACACGGCCAAGGCACTCATGGCCCTGACAATGTGAACACCATGATGGACTCCAACAAACCACTGGTCGTCATCGCAATCGGCGGTAATTCGCTGATACGCGATTCGCAGCACATGGACGTCCTTGATCAGTACCGCACGGCCGGTGAAACCGCCCACTACATCGCGCCGATCATCGAGCAGGGTTACCGCGTTCTGGTCACGCACGGCAACGGTCCTCAGGTCGGCTTCATCCTGTTGCGCTCGGAACTCGCAAGAGACGTCATCCACGAGGTGCCGCTCGCCAACTGCGTGGCCGATACGCAAGGCTCTATCGGTTTGCAGATCGCACAAAGTCTGCAGAACGAGCTGCTGCATCACGGCGTTAAGCAGGCAGTCGTAGCGATCGTCACGCAATGCGTGGTCGACGAGCATGACCCGAGCTTCGAGAATCCGAGCAAACCGATAGGGCCGTTCATGACCGAAGAAGAAGCGCGGCAACATGAACGGGATGACGGCTGGATTGTCGGCGAAGACGCTGGCCGCGGATGGCGGCGCCTCGTGCCGTCACCCGAACCCCTCGAAGTCGTCGAAATGGCCGCAATTCGCACCTTGCTGGACAGCGGCGTGCTCGTCATTGCGGCCGGTGGTGGCGGAATTCCTGTGATTTACAGGGCGGACGGCGAGTTGCGCCCTCGCCCTGCGGTTATCGACAAGGACGCTGCGTCCTGCCTGCTGGCCTGCGAACTCGGAGCGTCGATACTCATCATCTCTACGGATGTCGACAAGGTCGCGCTCAACTTCGGCACGGATGAGCGCTTCGAAATCGATCGCATGACTGTAGCCGAATGTCGCGAATACCTTGCAGCCGGTCATTTCGCTGCCGGGAGCATGCGTCCGAAGATCGAAAGCGCATTGAAGTTTCTCGAACAGGGTGGCGAGGAAGTCATCATCACGCAACCGCACAACCTGCAGGCTGATCTCAAGAGCATTTATGGCACGCACATCGTGCCTTGACGGATAGTGATATGAACGGTTACCGCTGCTTCGCCTGTGACACAACGCAGACTGCTGAATTCGGAGGCTGGACCTGCCCGTCCTGCGGCGGCAATCTCGATGTGTTGAACGATAAGGACACGATTCTCGAACAAGTTCGGCAATCGCCGTTCGATACGACACGCATCCCGCTGCGAATAGGCAACACGCCACTCTACCGGGCCGAACGGCTTGGACAGACGATCGGCCTGCGCAACCTCTATCTCAAGGACGATACTGTTAACCCGAGTGCATCGAGCAAGGATCGGGCGAGCGCGGCAGTCGTGCTGCAGGCGCTGGATGCAGGCGCGAACATCGTGTCAGTCGCCAGTACCGGCAACGCCGGATCGTCGCTCGCCTGCGTTACGGCCGCGGCCGGCCTGCAGGCTGTCGTTCTCGTGCCCGAAACAGCGCCCGTGGCAAAGCTTACGCAGGCCTTATCGTTCGGTGCGACCGTGCTCGCCGTACGCGGCAGCTACGACGACGCTTTCGACCTGTGCCTGGCTGCTTCGAAAGAGTTCGGCTGGTTCAATCGAAGTACCGGGTACAACCCGTTCACGCGCGAAGGCAAGAAGGTCTGCGCCTGGGAAATCTGGTCATCGCTCGAAGGCCGTGTTCCCGACCGGGTTGTCGTGCCAACCGGCGACGGCAATATACTCAGCGGCATGTGGAAAGGATGGTGTGAGCTCAAAGCCGTCGGTCTCATCGATCAATTGCCGAAGATCGATTGTGCGCAATCGAGTAACAGCGATGCGATCAGTCGCACCGTACATGCCCTACGCGATAGCTCCGTGAAGGATATTGACTGGGCCGCAGTCGACGTTCAGCCAGTCAACGCCAAAACCATCGCTGACTCCATATCGGTCGACCGACCGCGTGACGGGCTGGCGGCGGTCAGAGCGGTAATCGAATCGGGTGGCGAAGCGGTAGCTGTTTCCGATCAGGACATCCTCGCCGCTATTCCCGAAATGGCCAGCACATCCGGAGTGTTTCCAGAACCTGCGGCGGCGACACCCTGGGCGGCCGTCAAGCAAATGGTCAGGGAGCACAAGGTCGCGGCCGACGAACTCGTCGTCTGCCTGGTCTCTGGCAACGGTCTCAAGGATACGTACAGCGCGCAACAGGTTGTCGGCAAACCAACCGTAATTGATTGTTCCATAGACGTATTGCGAGACCTGCCGGCCTTGCATAAATAGCTGGGTTGGGCTTCCCGCCCCCCACCATTCAGCCCCGACAAAGTGTCAACTCTGTATACGGTCTAAGCTGTAAACCAGGTGAATGAAATTCACCGCGTTATCTATTGGCGCGCGATATGCAGGATGCACTAATGCCGCGACAAAACTGGCCAAGCAGTTTCGGACAACGTTGCAGACGTTGGCCCGAAGGGCCGAGGGCCGCAGGCCCGAGTCAACTACATGGAAGTGCGAGAGCGGCCCCGGAGAGATCGAACAGCAGCTACGCTACCTCGTCGCCGCCGAAGGTAGCTTCGAAAGTCGGTGACTGGAATAATCGCTCTTGGCCCGGCGTCTTGAGCCGCAACATGACCTCGCCGAAAGTCAATAATTCCGTCATGTCTATCCCCTTACCTCCTTTGCGATTGCCAGCGCGTCGCTGGCAAGAGCAGTGATCTGATCGTAGTCACCGTCCGCGATCGCTTTGGCTGGCGTCAACCAGCTGCCACCACACGCCAATACCGCGGGCATTTGCAGATAGTCTTTTAGATTGGCTGTCGTGACGCCGCCGGTCGGCATGAACACGACGTCGCGAAATACCGAGGCAAGCGCCTTGATCATGGGTGGCCCACCTGCCTGTCCGGCCGGGAAGAACTTGAGAACGCGCAGGCCCATATTCCATGCCCGTTGTGCTTCAGTCGCTGTTGCGACTCCCGGGATAATTGGTATTGATAAATCCTGCGCCGTCGAGACGACGTCCTCGTGCAAGCCCGGCGACACGATGAATTTTGCACCGGCGGCAACGATAGTCTTCGCATGCTCCGGGCTAAGCACGGTGCCGGCGCCAACATGGGCATCGGGAACCTCTGCAGCAATCGCTGCAATGGCATCCGCCGCCGCCGCGGTCCGCATTGTCACTTCGATGATTGGCAGGCCGCCAGCGACCAGTGCCCTGGCAACTGGCACTGCCTTGGACGCGTCCTCGATTACGACAACCGGCACGACCGGTGTTTTTTCCAGCATTGATTTCATTGCGCTGTGTTCGCTCCAGTTAGGAAAATGCCAACCCACCATTGATGTCCACGCTCACACCGGTCAGGAAACTCAACGCGGGCGAAGCCAGGTAATCTATCCAACTGAGCTACGGGCGCATTGTTTTATCATGGCCGAATGGTGTGCCGCACTATAGCGTTGGTAACCACCCCGACGCCAGTCGATACTCAACGTGTTCGTCTTTGACCGGGCAATGAAATGCCAACAGGTACGCAGTCAATTGCAGGTCCACCCCGTCTTCCTCTCCCGTGCCGTACAAACGATCGCCGATGACAGTATGGCCCAGGCCAGCAAGATGACGACGAATCTGATGTTTGCGGCCGCTTAAAATATTCACGTCCAGCAACGACCGCCCGCCATCGCCGCTGACGTCTAGCAACGAAAACTCACTGGCCGCCTCTCTCTCATCGAGAGGTTGATTCAACCGAAGCGGTTTGGGATGCCCGGAAAAATCGCCTGCCACCAGAACCCTGTAGCGTTTCTCTATCATCCGCTTGCGAAACAGTCTTGATAGCGCAGCCGCCACAGTCTTGGAATGCGCCACCAGAATCAATCCACTAGCCGCCCGGTCGAGGCGATGTACGACAAAAGCCGGGCGCTCCGGCTGCAGGTGCCGCTCGGCCCAACGCACGACTGTGCAATGGTCGCCCCACTTGGAACCCTGCGATCGTAGCCCATAAGGTTTACACCACACCGAGTAACCACCAACGTCCGCAACCAGCGTTGGCTGAGGCGGAACCTCCGCCAGAATCTCCGCGTTGTAGTAGAGATGCACTTCATCACCGACTCGCAACGCGCGCTTTACGCGGCGCAGCCGCCGCGTCTTGCTCCCCCGGGTCAGCCAAACCGCCCCCTGAGTCATCGCGAATTTGATTCGCTGCTTTGAAAGCCCGCTCGCTCGCTGCAACAGATCAACCGGCCTGTCTTCAGGTGATTCGATCAGCACATGCGATTCGATACGGTCTGTGGGAGTGGCCATAATCAATTCTAACGCCGGGAGAGGTTGGGCGGCAGCCGTACAGCTTCGGCGTGACCAGCACGTGGCTTGCCAGGGCGATTAGCTCAGAGGATGGTTAGAGAATATTCCGACCAAAGGCGCTCTGTATAAGAGTAACCGCCCGTTCTGCGGACACATTGCCGTGGTCAAGAAACGGATTCAGCTCAACAACTTCCATTGACGTCATTCGCCCGTTACTTGCGCACTCTTCCAGCAGCAAATGGGCCTCTCTGTAGCTGACACCGCCAGGAACGAGGGTTCCAGTACCTGGTATGACGTCGGGATCACAACCATCAAGATCGAAGCTCACATGAAACCCCGCCGTTCCCGCGTTGACGATTTCAAGCGCTTGCTTTGAAACCTCACTCATTCCGAGTTCGTCGACATCGCGCATTGTAAAAACCTTGATTCCCGACTCACGGATGAACTTCCGCTCGACCCGGTCAACATCACGGATACCCAACAAGACCACATTCTTCGCATTCACCGCGGGACTGACGTTCGAAATTGACGATAACTCCTCATCGCCGTAGCCGAGCAGGTGCGCCAACGGCATGCCATGAATGTTGCCGCTGGGTGATGTCTCCGGAAGATTCATATCGCCGTGGGCATCAAACCAGATCAAGCCAATACTCTGATTCTTCTTACGGAAATGAGTAGAGAGCCCGGACACAGTCCCCATTGCAATGGAATGATCACCCCCTACCACCAACGGTTGCTCGCCGCTCTCCAACGTGTCCAGAGTTTCGGTCGCAAGCTGGCGACATACCTCCAGAATCTCGCTCTTGAACCGTAGCCGAGTGCTTTCTGACTTCCTTGTCTCCATCGCCGGCACTGATATATCCGACTCTTTCGATATCGTTAAGCCAATCTTCCTCAACGCACCACTGAGGCCGGCGACGCGAAAAGCCGAGGGACCAGCATCAGTGCCGCGTCTCGAAGCACCGAGATCCAACGGGACATTAATAATACGAACCGGCTTTTGTGATTGCATAACTGGTCTTGCCTATCGTTAATTTTCAGCGACGGTGAACGACGCTTCTGGAGAAAAGCAGCATATCGACTTCAATCCGACACTGTTCAGGAAATTCGGTGGCAACAATGACGAATCGTCAGAAGATATTACCCGCTGATCCGTATGTTACCCGTGCATTCGCGGTCCACGTGCACCAGCACTTGAAAAATAACGCGCCCGGAAAGATGGGTCTCCGATCTGTCGTCGCGCCATTGCCGTTGAGCCGATCTCAAGAAGTACTGGGTTC
>CAVXCX010000018.1:0-294886 GCA_963760395.1 uncultured Gammaproteobacteria bacterium | reverse complement strand
GTCGCCAGGCCTCATAGACTACAACCGCAGCCGCATTCGAAAGATTGAGGCTGCGGCTGTTTTCCTTCATCGGCAGGCGTAGTCGTCGCTCCTCCGGCACCGACTCGAGCACCTCCTGTGGTAGCCCGCGCGTTTCGGGACCGAACAGGAACGCGTCATTTTCTTTGTAGGCCGGGGCGTCGTGCCGCGTTCGCCCGCGCGTACTCAACGTAAATACCCGCGGGTCGTCCAGGCTACGCAAACAGTCGTCGAGCGTAGCGTGTGTCGCCACGCTGGCGAACTCGCGATAGTCCAGTCCAGCCCGCTTGAGCCGTGGCTCATCGAGCTCGAAACCCAGCGGCTCGACAAGGTGTAGGCGCACTCCGGTGTTTGCGCACAGGCGTATGATGTTGCCGGTATTCGGTGGTATCTCGGGCTCGTAAAGAATAAGGCTAAACATTAAAAACCCTGTAAAATGCCGCAGCGATGAAGGGCAGTCTATTACACACTGAATTTTGCGGCGTTACGATGGCCTCGCCGATCGTTTTGCTTTCGGGCTGTGTCGGTTTCGGCGAGGAATACACACGCGTCGCCGGTTTTTCCAACAGTGATGTCGGTGCGGTTGTTCTCAAGGGTACAACGGGCGCCGCAAGACTCGGCAACCCACCGCACCGCGTGTATGAGACGCCCGATGGCATGCTGAATGCAATAGGGCTGCAGAATCCGGGTGTCGACAAAGTCGTTGACGAGATTCTGCCCGGCCTGGATTTCAGCGAGACGCGCTTCTTCGCTAACGTGTCCGGCTCCACGATCGAGGAATACGAGCGCGTAACCGAACGCTTCGACGATTCCGACATCGATGCCATTGAGATCAACATTTCCTGCCCGAACGTCAAAGAGGGTGGCGTTGCGTTTGGCAATGACCCCGAAATGTCAGCCCGCGTCGTTGCCGCTTGCCGGGCGCGCACGTCAAAACCGATTATTACCAAGCTGTCACCGAATCAAACCGATATTCAGACAAATGCGAGACTCTGCATAGAGGCCGGGACCGATGGTTTTGCTGTCATCAACACGCTTATGGGGATGGCCATCGACAGCGAATCGCGACGGCCGGTGATTGGCAACGTGCAGGGCGGGCTTTCGGGTCCGGCGATTAAGCCTATCGCCTTGCTCAAGGTTCACCAGGTTTACGGCGTCGCCCGGAAGCACGGCGTACCGATCATCGGACAGGGCGGAATTACGACGCCGACAGATGCGATCGAATTCATGATCGCGGGAGCCGCGCCATTGGCATCGGTACGGCGCTGTTTTACGACCCGCTAATCTGCAAGAAGATAAACGCCGGCATAGTCGATTACCTGCAGCGCCACGAAATGAAATCCGTAGCAGACCTGGTCGGTACGCTAGAGACCTGAAGGCCGTGACCCTAACCGGATCCTGCATCCGGTTTGCGTCGGTCCCGGCCAGGCCGCTGCTCAGACGACGATTGTCAGTATCGCAAAGCCCCTGAATGCGTGCAGGTGTGCGATAAAATCTGGTGTTGTCGTCGGATTCGTCACGCGATCTTTCGCGCTGCTGGCTCGCGCTAGTCGAGGTGCAGTGCCTTCATCTTCCGCGCCAGCGTATTCCTGCCCCAGCCAAGCAGCTTTGCCGCTTCCTGTCGATGGCCCTTGGTTTGCGACATGGCCGTCTCGATCAGCGTCTTCTCGAACTCGGGCAGCGCCGTTTCCAGCAATGGTTCGTTGCTGCTATGCAACTGGCGCTCGGCCCACGCCGCGAGAACCCCGGTCCATTCCTTCGCCGCACTTTTCGGCGACTCGCTGCCACCGAGATCGTCCGGTACGTCTTCTGCTGTGATTACGCCGCCTGGCGCTGTGACGGTGAGGCGGCGCGTTGCGTTAACCAATTGGCGGACGTTGCCCGGCCAGGAAAACGCCTGCAGCGTTGCGAGTGCATCTTCGTCCAGCGTTTTGGCTGAAGCGCCAAGCTCATCGGCCGCTTCCGCAAGGTAGTGTCTGAGCAAGACCGGAATGTCATCGCGCCGCTGCCTTAGCGGGGGCGTATTGATGCGAATTACGTTGAGGCGATGAAACAGGTCTTCGCGAAAACGCGACTCCTTAACTGCGCGCGCGAGATCCTGGTTGGTCGCCGCGATAACGCGCACATCCACCTTGATCGGCGTTTGTCCGCCGACCCGGTAAAATTCGCTTTCCGCTAGAACACGCAAAAGACGCGTTTGTAGTGCGGGAGACATGTCGCCGATTTCATCGAGAAAAAGGGTGCCACCATCTGCCTGCTCGAAGCGCCCGATGCGGCGCGAGTCTGCGCCCGTGAACGCGCCCTTCTCGTGACCGAAAAGCTCCGACTCGAGCAGCTCTGACGCGATTGCCGATGTGTTCAGCGCGACGAAGGTCTTGGCGGCACGCGGACTGTGCTCATGAAGCGCCCGTGCGACGAGCTCTTTGCCTGTGCCGGATTCGCCGGTGATCAGCACCGTCATACTGGAGCCGGCCAGCCGGCCTATCGAACGGAATACCTCCTGCATCGCAGGGGCCTGGCCAATCATTGATGCAATTGCGCCGCTGTCGTTCTCGGCATCGTCGCTGACTTTGCCATTCACCCGCGCCGCCTTTCGCACGAGCTCCACAGCTTCGTCGATATCGAAGGGTTTTGGCAGGTATTCGAATGCGCCACCTTTATAAGCGGCGACCGCATTCTCGAGATCCGAATGCGCTGTAATTACAATGATCGGCAGGTCCGGGACCATACCGCGCAGGCGCTCCAGCAACGCGAGGCCGCTCATCCCCGGCATACGCACGTCAGTAATCAGAACATCAGGCGTTTCTTCGTCGATAGCCTCGAGCAAATGCTCGGCGCGCTCAAAACTGCGGGTCTCTATATCGGCCTGTTTAAGGGCCTTCTCCAGCACCCATCGAACGGAAGGGTCATCGTCTACTATCCAGGTTTTCAGGGTTTCACTATTCATCAGCTTTAACCCGCGTTGATTCGATGGGCAGGCGAACATAGAAGACTGTGCGACCCGGCCGGCTCTCGAACTCGATGAGCCCGCCGTGGCGACTGATTAGTTCCTGCGCCGCCGGTAATCCGAGGCCCGTTCCTTCGGGGCGGCTGGTAACCAGCGGATAAAAAACCGAGTCCTGCAAATCCAGGGGTATCCCGGCTCCATCGTCTTCAATTTCAATGGATGCGATTACGCGGTGCCGGGTATCGCCTATTGTATGGTTGCTTGCCGCGCGGCTTCGCAGCGTCAGCGTTCCGTGGCCATCCAGCGCGGCGTAGGCATTGCGTATCAGGTTGAGAAGCGCCTGGATCATCTGGTCCCGGTCGAGCTCCAGGTCTGGCAGCCCGGGATCGTAGTCGCGCACGATCTTGAGCTTGCGCTCACTTTCAGCTTCCACAATCCTTACGACGTATTCGAGCAGCTCGTGGACGTTGGTTGGCTTCTTGTTGGGCGGTCCGCCCGGGCCAAGCAAGGTATCGACGAGTGCGGCCAGGCGGTCGGTTTCGCTGATGACTACGTCGGTGTATTCGTGCAGTGATTCATCTTCGAGCTGTCGCTCCAGCAGTTGTGCTGCGCCACGGATACCGCCGAGCGGATTTTTTATTTCGTGGGCGAGTTGCCGAATCATCTGGCGGCCCGCGCCGTGCTGAATCAGCAGCGCATTTTCCCGGCTTATCTGCGAGCGGCGCGTAACGTCGGTAATTTCGACCAGCACACTGGCGTTGTCGATCGCGATCGGGGAGACATGACAGTCAACCAGGCGCTCCTGTGCGTGCACCTCGGTCTGTGACAGTCGCATTTCGTTGGCATAGTGGTCGCCCGTCGCCATTACTCGGCTGAGGATGTCGCGCATCTCTGGCTCGTCATCCACCAGGCGCAGCAGCGACTTTCCATGTGCGCGTTGCTGACTGATACCAAGAATATTTTCGGCCGCTGGATTCATGCCGACGATTAGCAGGTTCTCGTCTAACAAGACGATGCCGCAACTCAGCGCGTCAAGGATTGTACTGGCGTTGCGGCGCAGCGTGCCGCCGTTGTCGTAACCGCGACCGCGGTGGTGGCCGGCTAGCGGGGCCGGGCGACCGTCGTCTGCTGCACGTAGAATCGGTTGGGCAGACTGCGAATCATCATCTGGCCCGCTTCGTTCAGAATCTCCGCCTGAATATTGTGGACGCCCCGAAAAACATCTTCCAGCTCGAAGTTCGTCCCCGGAACCTCTCTCGCGTTGCCGTCGAAATACACCCGCACCTGATGGCCCGGCTGCAGCGCCGGGCTCACTGCCAGCGATACGTTTAAAGTGCCGTCGATGTTCCACAGGGTTTCTTCAGGTGCTGGAGCAACAACTTCGATAGATGCGTAACGGAACGGCTGGTCGGGTGCGGCTCCGTCCTGGGCGCCACCTGTCCCGTCTCGTGCCGGAGGGGCTGGTGTAGCGGGCCGGGGGCCGCCCTTTGAGTCGGGCAGATTAATGCGTGTCGCGCCGGGCACCGGGCGGTCCGAGTAGTGAACGACGCCAGTCTCGTCTGTCCATGTATAGGCCTGCGCAAGCGCGCCTTCGGCGGCGAACAGTGCCAGTAGTATGAAGATCGTTCGTAATCGCATTGATTGAGCATAGCAGCGTCGAGGTTATCCGGGCTAGTGGCCGGGCGGCAAAATGCCGCCCGGTTCACACTTTTTGCCTTTACAGGCTGTAATACATGTCGAATTCGACGGGATGCGTGGTAATTCGGAGCCGAGTTACGTTATCCATCTTCAGGTCGATGTAGGCATCAATGAGGTCGTCACTGAAGACTCCGCCCGCTTTCAGGAAGTCTCGATCGCCGTCGAGCGCACTCAGGGCCTCATCGAGCGAGAAAGCAACCAGCTGCAGCTCTTTCTCTTCTTCGGGCGGAAGGTCGTAAAGATCCTTGTCCATCGCGTCGCCCGGGTGGATCTTGTTCTGGATACCGTCGAGGCCAGCCATCATCAACGCAGAAAACGCGAGGTACGGATTTGCCATCGAGTCCGGGAAGCGAACCTCGATTCGGCGACCCTTGGGATTCGAGATGAAGGGAATACGAATAGACGCTGAGCGGTTACGTGCTGAGTACGCCAGAATTGTCGGCGCCTCGAATCCCGGTACCAGGCGCTTGTAGCTGTTGGTCGACGGGTTCGTGAATGCGTTCAGGGCTTTAGCGTGCTTGATAATTCCGCCAATGTAGTAAAGCGCGATATCGGAAAGGCCGCCATAGCCGTCGCCGCTAAACAGGTTCTTGCCATCTTTGAAGAGCGACTGGTGCACGTGCATGCCGTTGCCGTTGTCATTGACGAGCGGCTTGGGCATAAACGTGGCCGTCTTGCCGTAAACGTGAGCAACGTTGTGGACGACGTACTTGAGAATCTGCACTTCATCGGCCTTACGCACCAGGGTATTGAATACCGCGCCTATTTCGCACTGGCCGGCGGTCGCTACCTCGTGATGATGTACCTCTGTCTGGACGCCCATGTCTTCCATCGCCAGGCACATAGCGCCTCGTATGTCGTGCAATGAGTCGACGGGCGGAACCGGGAAGTAACCGCCTTTTACGGTCGGTCGGTGGCCGGTGTTGCCTTCTTCGTAGCTGCGATCGGTGTTCCACGCACCCTCTTGCGAATCGATCTTGTAGAAGGCGCCCTGCATGTTGTCGTCCCAGGTCACGTTGTCGAAAACGAAAAACTCGTTCTCGGGACCAAAGTACGCCGTGTCAGCGACGCCCGTTGATTTCAGGTAAGCCTCGGCACGATCGGCAAGCGAGCGCGGACAACGGTCGTAACCCTGCATCGTCGCCGGCTCCACCACGCTGCAGCGCAGATTGATGGTCGGCTCATCCGGGAAGACGTCGAGTACCGCTGAAGACGGATCCGGCATAAGAATCATGTCCGACTCGTTGATGCCCTTCCATCCGGCAATCGAAGATCCGTCGAACATCTTGCCGTCCTCGAAGAGGTCTTCGTCCACGGTGTGCGCGGGCACGGTTACGTGTTGTTCTTTGCCGATCGAGTCTGTGAAACGAAAATCAACAAACTTGGCCTCTGCATCTTTGATGAGGGCGAGTACCTCTGCGGGCTTCATGCGTCTTTCCTCCGGGTTCTTGGTGCGCGTGTGAAAGGGCCGCACAATGCGGCCTATTAGCCAGTTTTATTTGCACTAAATGTGCCAAAACGGTGCCTGACTGCAAGCTATTGTTTATATTGGGGTTCTACCTCGATGGCGCAGTATGGTCGCACCAACGTGGTGCGTATCGACTTAGTGGCGCACCATTCTAGTGCAAAAGAAGCGCTTGCGCACCTGCATCGGGCGCACTATCCGGAAACTCTTTTGGCTGCCGAGCCTACAACGGCCTCCTACAGAAGCCGCCGAGCCGTTATACTTCGCGCGTTTCAGAGGCCGCGACACCGCCCAGCGTGTTGCGTCCTTGGCAAGGACCAGGCCGCTGTCGGCAAAACCCACCTTGTCACGCGCCTTGTGGGGCGCGCTGAATCGATGCGATTTACTCGGACAGGACGCCAGATGAGCACCAAAACATCCCCTGAGCGCTTGAGCTTTCAGGACCTCATTCTCACGCTGCAGCAGTACTGGGCAGCGCAGGGTTGCGTCATTTTGCAGCCCTATGACATGGAAATGGGCGCGGGCACATTTCACCCGGCCACGTTTCTGCGCGCCGTGGGGCCGGAGCCCTGGTCAGCCGCCTATGTGCAACCGAGCCGGCGACCGACGGATGGCCGGTATGGCGACAACCCCTTTCGCCTGCAGCATTACTACCAGTACCAGGTTGTCATCAAACCCTCGCCCCTCGATATCCAGGAACTCTATCTGGGGTCTTTGTCCGCTATCGGCATCGATCCGCTCGTGCACGACATACGCTTTGTCGAGGACAACTGGGAGTCGCCGACGCTGGGCGCCTGGGGTCTTGGCTGGGAGGTCTGGCTGAACGGCATGGAGGTTTCGCAGTTCACCTACTTTCAGCAAGTTGGCGGTCTCGAATGTCGTCCGGTAACCGGAGAGATCACCTACGGCCTGGAGCGGCTCGCAATGTATTTGCAAAACGTCGAGAGCATTTTTGATCTGGTCTGGACGGATGGTCCGCTGGGTCGAATTACCTACGGCGACGTCTATCACCAGAACGAAGTCGAGCAGTCGCGCTATAACTTCGAAGAGGCCGATGTCGATGCGCTCTTTTCCAGCTTCGATCATGCCGAGCAAGAGAGCCAGCGGCTCATCGAGCTGGGTCTGGCCTTGCCCGCTTATGAACAGATGTTGACCGCGTCACACACCTTTAATCTCTTGGACGCGAGACAGGCGATTTCCGTTACGGAACGACAGAGCTTTATCCTCCGCGTGCGAACGATGTCGCGGGCGATCTGTGAGGCCTACTATGCGAGTCGCGAAGCGCTCGGCTTTCCCATGACAACGTCGGTTAACGACAGAAGGCCTTCCGAATGAGCCCGATGGACGACTTCCTGGTAGAGATTGGCACCGAGGAGCTGCCCCCTAAAGCGCTGCGTTCGCTGATGGAGGCTTTCGGCAACGGTCTGACGGCCGCTGTCGATGATGCCGCGCTCGAGCATGGCGACGTACACACCTACGCGAGCCCGCGTCGGCTTACTGTGCTTATCGAGGCGCTCGCGCGCCAACAGGCGGACCGCACGGTGCAGCACAAAGGTCCGCCAACCCGCATTGCGTTCGACAAAGACGGCAAGCCCACGGCCGCGGCTACCGCGTTTGCGGGAAAGTGCGGCGTCGACGTGAGCGCACTCGAAACCAGCAAGTCCGAGAAAGGCGAGTGGCTGGTATTCGAAGCCATTGAAAAAGGCCAGTCAGCCGCCGAGCTGATGCCGTCACTGATCGAGCGAGCTCTGGCTGCACTACCGATTCCACGACGCATGCGCTGGGGCGCGGGCGATGCTGAGTTTGTGCGCCCGGTGCACTGGATTGTCATGCTGCACGGCGAAAGCGTAGTGCAGGCGTCGGTGATGGGAACAGTCGCCGGCAACGCGTCGCGCGGGCATCGTTTTCACACGTCTGAACCCATCATTATTGAGCGCCCCAAAGATTATCTCACTACGCTGGAAAAGAAGGGTTACGTCATTGCGGACTTCGAGCGTCGCCGCGAGATGATTCGTGTTAGCAGCGAGGCCGCGGCACTTGAGGCCGGTGGCGAGATCGTCGATGGCGAATCGCTGTACGACGAAGTTGCGGCGCTCGTCGAATGGCCTGTCGCTGTGCTCGGGCGCTTCGACGAACAGTATCTCGCGCTGCCTCGCGAGGTCGTCATCTCCACCCTCACCGGTCATCAACGTTATTTTCCCGTCGCCGACAGGGACGGCACGTTGTTGCCGCGCTTCATTACCGTTGCCAATCTCGAGAGCAAGGATCCGGAGCAGGTCCGCGAAGGCAATGAGCGTGTTATTCGGCCGCGGCTTGCAGACGCAGCGTTCTTCTGGGATAGCGACCGGCGCAAAACCCTGGCAAGCCGCAGCGATGATTTGCATGACGTCATTTACCAACGCGGTCTTGGCAGCCTTGCCGACAAGGGCCGGCGTATCAGGGAGATTGCCACCTGGCTCGCCGGCAAACTCGGCGCGGACAAGGGCGCCGTCGAGCGCGCCGCCGAGTTGGCAAAATGCGATTTGCTTAGCGGAATGGTCGGAGAGTTTCCCGAGCTGCAAGGAACGATGGGGCGCTACTACGCGCTGTCGGACGGAGAGCCCGCGAGCGTAGCCGACGCCATTGGTGAGCAGTATCGACCGCGATTCGCAGGGGACGAGCTGCCGGCAACAACGGCGGGGCGGATACTGGCTATAGCCGATAAACTGGACACGCTCGCAGGCGTGTTCTCGATCGGAAAAAAACCAACCGGAAATCGGGATCCGTTCGGGCTGCGGCGCGCAGCGCTGGGCGTTATCCGCATTCTTATCGAAACCGGCCTCGATATAGACCTCAAGGCGCTTATCGCAGAGGCCGTCGATCGGCAGCCCAAGGGCAAGCTCGAGAACGACGCGCTCGTAGACGAGCTGTACACGTTTATTAGTGACCGGTTGCGGCGCTACTTCCTGGATCGGGATGCAGGCCTTGCGACAGAGACGTTTGAGGCGGTAATGGTCCGGCAGCCTGACTCCTTACTCGATTTCGACCGGCGACTCGCGGCGGTGCAGACCTTCGCCCGTCTGGAACAGGCCGAAAGCCTTGCGGCGGCCAACAAGCGTATCGCGAACATTCTCCGCAAGGCGGGTGAACCGAAGAACCTGACCATCAAGAAGAAGCTGCTCGCTGATGAGGCAGAGCAGGCGCTTTTCAACGCGCTTAACAATGCCCGCGACAAGGTTGAGCCTTTGATACAGCAGCGCCAGTACGCCGAGGCGCTGAATACCCTCGCAGATCTTAGAGATCCGGTGGATCGGTTTTTCGACGACGTTATGGTGATGGCCGACGACGAGGCGATAAAAAACAACCGTTTGGCGCTTTTAAGCGAACTTCGCGCACTTTTCCTAGACGTTGCCGACATTTCTCGGCTTTCCCTGAGCTGACGGTCGCCCGGGCATGGACAGGCGGCTGGTGATACTGGACCGGGATGGCGTTATCAACCGCGAATCGTCTGCTTTCGTGAAGAGCCCGGCGGAGTGGCTACCACTTCCCGGCAGCATTGAGGCGATCGCGGCGTTGAGTCAGGCCGGATTTACCGTCGCGGTTGCCAGCAACCAGTCTGGATTGGCGCGCGGACTATTCGGTCGCAGCGCGTTGCGCGCGATGCATCGCAAGCTGCGCAGGCTCGTGGAATCAGCGGGCGGGCGCGTCGACCGTATCGAGGTGTGCCCGCATGGTCCGGATGACGACTGTTCCTGCCGCAAGCCGAAACCCGGGCTTATTTATCGGCTCGCCCGCCACTTCGAAGTCGATCTTGCCGACACAACGGTGATCGGCGACTCGCTCAGAGACCTGCAGGCAGCGGCAAGTGCGGGCGCCCGGCCAATTCTTGTCCGCACCGGCAACGGTCGGGAGACCGAACGAGCGCTTGGTGATGCGCTCGCAGCAACGCCGGTTTTCGATAACCTCGCAGCTGCCGCCGCGGCGCTGACAGAGGCATGACGGCATGATCCGCTGGCTGCGTTCGCTCATTGGCGTCATCCTGGGTGTGGTGGGGGCGTCGACTATCGCGATAATCCTCCTGCTGCTGTTCTGGGCGCCGGCCAGCTGGCGCCGCTTCGTCCTTTTCCACGGCTGTCGCGCGCTGGTCTGGGCCGGCGATGTCGTCTGCGGCATGAAGGTCGTCGTCGAGGGCCGGGAGAATCTTCCGGATACGCCCTCTGTGATCATGATCAAGCACACGACCATTCTGGAAACCTACGGCCACGTACCGATTTTCCCGCCGACAGCCTGGGTCGTTAAGCGTGAGCTGCTGAGAGTGCCAATCGTTGGTTGGGCGATTGGCCTGGTCCTCAATCCGATCGCGATCAACCGCGGTGACGGCAGGTCCGCCGTCAAACAGGTTATCGCGAAGGGTAAGAAACGGCTGGCTGATGGCCTGTGGGTCACCATCTTTCCCGAAGGCACCCGCGTGCTCCGGGGCGAGACACGCAAATACGGCATCAGCGGCGCCGCGCTGGCCCAGGAGGCCGGCGTACAGATAGTGCCTGTCGCGCACAATGCCGACGATGTCTGGCGACGCCGGGAATTTTCATTGCACCCGGGCACCGTGCGTTTTTGTATTGGCCCGCCCATTGATGCCTCGAAGCAATCGCCGAAAGAAACCAACCTGCTCGTACAGGCCTGGATCGAGGGTAAAATGCACGAGATCAGCAGCGCCTACAAACAATAAGCCCGGGAGCGACTCATGATTGCACGTTACATCGTATCGGCTTTGTTACTGTTCATGACGGGCGCGGTAGTTGCCGAAGAAGACACCGACACCGGCACCGAGGTTGGGCAACGGCCGCCTGACTATCTTGGCAGGGAGCACGGTGGTGACAAGCTGTACGTAACAGACAGCGAGGGCCAAATCCTGATTGCGACGTTTTGGGCAACCTGGTGTGCGCCCTGCCTCAAAGAACTACCGGTGCTCAACGCCATTCAAAATAAAGCGGGAAGCAACCGTGTTCGCGTTGTTGCAATAAACCTGAAGGAGCCGCGCAAGCAGTTTCGCAAAGCCCTCAGGGCCTTCAAGGACTATGAGATTACGTTTGTGCATGACGAGCGCGGCTCTATTGCGAGGCGCTTCAATGTTGAGGGCGTGCCAAACATGTTTATTATTGATGTCGATGGCCGAATTGCCTTTCATCATGTCGGCTACTCCGATTCTGCACTTAAGAAGATCGTTGGCGATATCAATTCGTTGCTTGTGAAGAACCAGCTTCAGTAGCGGAGCACCTTAAATAAAAAGGGCCTCCGCGTGGAGGCCCTGAATACGGTAATTGTGAAAAAGACGGTTACCAGATCTTTACGCGCTCCTCGGGCGGAAGATACAGCGCGTCGCCCTCTGCGACGTTAAACGCCTCGTAGAATTCCGGTACGTTTCTGACTGCACCGTTGGTGCGGTACTTCGGCGGCGAGTGCGGGTCGGTCGCAATGCGTACTCGCAGCGCCTCATCACGTGATTTCCCGCGCCACACCTGGCCATACCCAAGGAAGACCCGCTGCACGCCGGTCAGCCCGTCGATTACCGGGGCCTCTTCATCGTCGAGCGATAGCATGTACGCCAGCAACCCTATGGTGATGCCACCCAGGTCGCCGATATTTTCGCCGAGCGTAAATTCCCCGTTCACGGCCAGGTCGTCGAAGGGTCGAAACGCGGAGTACTGATCGATCAGTTTTCCGGTCCGCTTGTCGAATTCCTCGCGGTCCTCGTCGGTCCACCAGTTGCGCAAGACGCCGTCGCCATCGAACGTGCTGCCCGAGTCATCGAATCCGTGACCGATCTCGTGGCCGATAACGGCGCCGATCGCACCGTAATTTACGGCATCGTCTGCTGCAAGGTTGAAGAATGGTGGCTGCAGTATCGCCGCCGGGAAGACGATTTCGTTAAGCGGCGGACTGTAATACGCATTGACTGTCTGTGGTGTTATGCCCCACTCGCTGCGATCCACCGGTCCGCCCTGTCGACTGATCTGCCGCTCATACTCCGCCAGCGCCGCCCGCTCCAGGTTGCCGTACAGGTCATCCGCTTCGATATCGAGCGCAGTGTAATCTCGCCATTCGTCCGGGTAGCCAATTTTTGGCGTGAATTTGGACAGCTTGTCCAGCGCTTGCGCCTTGGTTTCATCTGTCATCCAGTCGAGCTCTTTGATGCTCTTCTCATAGGCACCAATCAGGTTGCCAACCAGCGCCAGCATGCGCTCCTTCGCCTCGGGCGGGAAATGTCGCTTTACATACACCTTGCCGACAACTTCACCGAGGTTGCGGTTGACCGTGTTTACGCCGCGCCGCCACATGGGGCGCTGTTCGGGCGTGCCATTCAGCGTCTTGCCGTAGAACTCGAAGCTCTGCCGGTCGAGCTCTTCGGTGAGTCGCCCGGCCATGTTGTTGAGGGCCGACCAGCGCAGATAGCTTTTCCAGGTATCGAGGTCCGTCGAAACAACGATTTCATCCAGCGCACGCATGTAGTCACGCATCATTACAACAAGACCGTCGAGCTCGCTTAATCCACTTTCCGCGAGATAGCCGTCCCAGTTGAATTGCGGCATCAGCTCATCAAGCTCGGCTATCGGAATCTTCTTGTACAGCGCCACCATGTCGCGCGTGTCTTCTTTCTTCATGTGCTCTTTGGCGAGGCGCGTTTCGAGCGCCATGATTGTGTTTGCCGCATCCGCACCGCCCGGCAGACCCGCGAGCGCCATCATGGTTTCGATGTGTGCCACATACTTCGCGCGAAGCGCGACGGATTTCTCGTCGTCGAGCATGTAGTACTCGCGCTCCGGAAGCCCCAGGCCGCTCTGCCAGGCATATATCATGTAGGTCTTCGGGTCCTTGAAATCGGCATACTGTGCGATGGCAAAGGGCGCATCGAGGCCGCGCTTGTTGGTCTCCGCAAAATAGACGGCCAAATCGTCGTAGTCGCTGATTTCTGAGATTCGATCGAGCTCGGGCTGCAACGGCTTGATACCCAGCGCGTTGCGCGTATCCCAGTCGAGGAAAGATTTGTACAGGTCGCCGACTTTCTGCTCGTCTGTGCCTTTTGCAAAATCACCACTGGCAGACTCGTCGATGATGACGCGAACGTTGTCCTGCGCTTCGTCGCGCAGAATCGCGAAGCCACCATAGGTAGATCGATCCGCGGGAATCTCGGTTTCTTCGAGCCAGACACCGTTCACGTAGGCGAAAAAGTCATCACCCGGCTTGACGGTCGTATCCATGTAATGCGTATCGATACCGGACGCCAGCTCGACCGGCACCACTGCAGTTTTCTTGTCCGCCTGCCCGCAAGCCACAACCACCAATAGCGCCGCGGCGCCGACAACAAGTCTCTTCATTTTTGTTCCTCTGCCCTGTTCTGTTATCAGGGCGCTTTCCCGATGTGTTCCAGCTCTTCCGCCTGGCCTTTGTCGATCGCGAACATCCTGCTCAATGAGACATCCGCGTATCGTGTCTATTCCGGCGCGCAACATGCTGCCAGAGCGTTTGTCCGGCCTGATGTTGTTGTTGTTGAGCTCGTGACAGCGGCGCCGGAACTCTACGAGATAATGATCGTCGCGCACCGTCAGGACGATGTAATCTTCAGTGAGCTGTTTGTAAGTTCCAGAACTTGATCAAGTCCAAAACGGACGACATCGAGTGGTTCGAGTTCGGTTGCCACAATGAAGTCGGCAATAGCGTCCTCTTGGTCGGGCCGGGCTGTGCGGCACAGCCGAACAGTGCGGCGGCAGCCATAATAATTACTAGTCGCTGAAGCCTTTTTCCATAGTTGGTTTGGACCGGCGTCGCCGACAAAAGTTTTTCGGCCTAGTCGGTTGGTTCGTGACTCGCTCTTCGGCATACAGTTGTTGACGAAGCCGACCGCGCGCTCGATGCCGTCTCCACCCATGTCTCGATGTCCTGGCGCATCCCATCGGGGACTTCGTCATGCTCAAGGCGCGTGGCTTCTGCCTTGCCGCCACCGTAACCCGGCGGCATCAGCAACAAACCGGTCATCGCGGCAAAGGCCAGGTCGGTATAATTCAGCTCGTCGCCGCCAAGCAGTGACCTGCGCCCGTCCGCGAGCAAGGCGTCCGCCTCGCCAAGGGTTGTATCGATTCGAGAACAGGCGCGCTGGTAATTGGCCTCGGTAATGCGAAACGACTTGCGAATCAGGAACCGCAAAACCGGAAACAGCAGCCGCAGCAACGGTCGCTGCCAGAAAGGCGTGGCCTCGCTGTTTGCGCCCCATGCCCGTAGCGTTACGTCACGATCGTTCAGGATGTGATAGTAAACCCAGACCTGCAGACTGACGCCGTAGCCGTCCAGGCGGGACTCGTACTCGATGCGCTCCAGGCTGGGCTCGAGGAATGCGGCAGCAACGGGATCCTCAACGGCATAGCGGCCCCAAAGATAGCGAAGTATCTCTGCGGAGTTACCGATGCTGGACTGCACGCTGCCCGTGCGCATCTTCAGTTGCGGGACGGTGCGGCCGCGAAAGAACGCGCCCATTGCTCCACCGGAAGCTCTTCTCGGTGTATTCGAGGCCCAACCTGTCCATGCTCCAGCGAACCTTCTCCACGAAGTGGCTGGCCGAGATCGTTGCGAGGACCAACTCCGGGGTTTTCGCGGGCGACACGAAGCCGCTGAGCACAACCAGCCAGCGCCACAGCAGCAGCAAGAGCACCAGCAAGATGGCGGCCGGTACCGACAGGCCGAACCACGCGACGACGATCGGCGCGCACGTCAAAAAAACCGCGTGTACAAACAGGCGGCGGTCGATCATACGTCGAGGTTTTCTACCGTGAGCGCATTTTTCTCGATGAATTCACGTCGCGGTTCAACCTGGTCACCCATCAGCGTTGTGAAAATTTCATCCGCCTTTACGGCATCTTCAATCTTGACCTGCAGGAGGCGCCGCGTTTCCGGGTTGACCGTCGTATCCCAGAGTTGATCCGGGTTCATTTCGCCAAGGCCCTTGTAGCGCTGAATCGACTGGCCGCGTCGGGCCTCATTCATAAGCCAGTCCACTGCATCCGCAAACGAGTCGATCGGTGTTTCGCGTTCACCGCGTCGCACCTTCGCGCCCTCCGATAATAAATCGGTGAGCTTCTCGGCTAGCGTCGTTATGTGCCGGTATTCGCTGGTAGCGAAAAACTCGCGGGGCATGTAGCGCGTTACGCCGAGGCCGTGCAGAACTTTCGTGATTCGAATTCGCACTCCCTCGCCGTCGTCATCGCCGCGCTCGAGCTCTGCCGTATAGCTGCCGCCGTTGCCAGTCGCAGCACGATCGCCCGTGTGTTTCGGAAGCGCGTCGCTAAGCTTTGTCGCCCATGACGAAAGCGCGTCCAGATCGTCGGCAATTTCTGGCGTTATTGCCGGCAGGTCGCTAAGGGCGCGCAGGACAACCTCGTCGTAGCGGTTAGACAGGCGAGCAAAGATATTCTCGACGGCGATGTGCTCCTGCGCCAGGGTCTCCAGACCAACGCCGGCCAATGGTGGCGCCTCGCTATTGACGTGCAGTGCTGCTCCGTCCATTGCCGCATTCAGAAGGAAGCCGTTCAGCTCCGCATCATCTTTGACGTAAACCTCTTGCTTGCCGCGCTTGATCTTGTAGAGCGGCGGTTGAGCGATATAGATGTGGCCTCGTTCGATGAGCTCGTGCATTTGTCGATAGAAAAACGTCAACAACAAGGTGCGAATGTGCGAGCCGTCGACGTCGGCGTCGGTCATGATAATGACGCGATGGTAGCGCAGCTTGTCGGGATTAAAATCGTCTCGCCCGATGCCACAGCCGAGCGCTGTGATGAGCGTTCCGACCTCGGCCGATTGCAACATTTTGTCGAACCTGGCTTTTTCTACGTTCAGGATCTTGCCTTTCAACGGCAGGATTGCCTGCGTGCGTCGATCTCGACCCTGTTTCGCAGACCCACCAGCGGAGTCGCCCTCGACGAGGAAAAGCTCTGACAGGGCGGGGTCCTTCTCCTGACAGTCCGCAAGCTTGCCCGGCAGGCCGGCGATATCGAGCGCGCCCTTGCGGCGTGTCATCTCGCGGGCCTTTCTTGCCGCCTCGCGAGCCCGTGACGCATCAATGATTTTCGAGACGATTGCCTTTGCGTCCTGCGGCTGTTCCTGCAGGAAGTCCTCGAGGCTCGCGCCCATCGCCTGCTCAACGATGCCTTTGATTTCAGATGAAACTAATTTGTCTTTGGTCTGTGAGGAGAACTTGGGGTCCGGTACTTTGACGGACAGAACGGCAGTCAGCCCCTCGCGGGCATCATCTCCGCTGGGCGTATACTTGTCCTTGCGCGTGCTGGGCAGCTTTTCGATATAGGTATTAAGTGTTCGGGTTAACGCGCTTCGGAAGCCCGCCAGGTGGGTGCCGCCGTCGCGTTGAGGAATGTTGTTGGTATAGCAAAACATGTTTTCCTGGTAGGCGTCGTTCCACTGCACCGCCGCCTCTACGACCACGCCGTCTCTCATCGTCGTAAAATGGAACACCGTCGGATGTACCGGCGTCTTGTTGCGATTCAGGTGCTCGACGAATGCGTGGATACCGCCCTCGTACTGGAAGGTCTCTTCCTTATCGTCTCGCTCGTCGATAAGACGAATGCGGACACCGGAATTAAGAAAAGACAATTCGCGCAGCCGTCGCGCAAGCACCTCGTAGTGAAACGCGATGTTGGTAAAAGTCCCTGTGCTCGGCCTGAAGCGAAGCGTGGTGCCGGTGCGCTCTGAGGGCCCGATTTCGGCGAGCGGCGCTTTCGGCTCACCCAGCTGATATTCCTGCTGATAGGTTTTGCCATCGCGATGAACCGTCAGCACCAGGCTCTCGGATAGCGCATTTACTACCGAAACACCGACTCCGTGCAGGCCGCCGCTGACCTTGTAGGAATTGTCATCGAACTTTCCGCCGGCATGGAGCACCGTCATTATGACCTCGGCGGCGGAAACGCCCTCCTCCGGGTGCATGTCCACGGGTATGCCGCGGCCGTCGTCGCTGACAGTGACCGATTCATCCGCGTGAATAGTGACGGTAATGGTGCTGCAGTGGCCCGCGAGGGCCTCGTCAATCGAGTTGTCGACGACCTCAAAAACCATATGATGCAGGCCGGTGCCATCGTCGGTGTCACCGATGTACATACCCGGTCGTTTTCGCACGGCCTCAAGGCCCTTTAAGACCTTGATATTACTGGAAGTATAGCTGGTGTCTTCGGTCATTCCACATCCTCTGGGCGCAACCGGCGTATTGTATCAAAACGGGGGCTCGAAAGTACCCTGAAAGGGGTCTTTTTGAGGGGATTTCGACCCGCCCCTCAGATGGGCTTCAGGGGGTTCTTTCCGGCGCCTGAACGACGCTCAATTTGCCGTGTTCCACGTGGAACACGGCGGCGCCCTCGGGGATGTCGATAGCGTCGCGCTCGAGACTCGTCGCCACCACCTGACAACCAAGCCCCAATACCGCCTCCATGAGGCGGGACAAGGACGCCCCGTCAAGCTCGGCCGCCGGATCATCCAACAACAATAGCAATGGTCGCTCCAGCGCCTTCTGGGCCGTCTCGGTGGCGGCCAGGATCATTGCGCTCGCCAGCAGCTTCTGCTGTCCGCGCGAAACCAGCTTCTTAGCCTGGCGCTCGTCATAGCGGATCTTCAGATCGGCGCGATGTGGCCCATGCTGGGTTGCCCCCAGCATCAGGTCGCGCTGCAGCCCCTCCTCCAGCGCGTCCCGAAGCGATTTATCCCGGCCCCAGCCCTGCTGATATTCAAAATCCAGTTCCGTGCCAAGCAGCTTTTGCCCAAAGCCAATCAGCGCATCCAGCGTCACCCCCAGCGCCCTGCGCCGCGATTCGTCGAGCTCGGCGCCCAGCTCCTCAAATTCGGCATTCCAGCTGCGAATCGTCGCCGCCGACGATTTGGCCTTCAGCGCCGCATTCCGCTGTTTCAGCGCCCGCTTGAACCGCCGCCACGCCAGCAGATGCTCTTGTTCCACGTGGAACGCCACCCAATCGATAAACCGCCTGCGAAGCTCTGGCCCACCGGCGACCAGGTTATGCACCTCGGGGTCAATAAGCTGAAGGGGAAGCGCCTCTGCCAGCGCCGCACCGCCGCCATCGCTCTCCCCGTCCACACGAACCTCAAGCCCGCTTCGGCTGTTCCTCGCCCCAAGGCTGCGTGTCCGGGCATTGCTGTGAACCTGTCCGAAAAGGACAAATTCGTCTTTGCCGTGCTGGATCAGGTCCGCGGTACTTGCTCCACGAAAGGATTTTCCGCGCCCCAGATACGCCAACGCCTCCAGCAAGCTCGTCTTGCCGGAGGCGTTGGCCCCGTAAATCAGGCTGAAATCGGACGCTAGCTGCAGTTCGACCTTTTCCAGGCAGCGGAAATTGCTGGCGCGGAACAAGCGAATCATGATGCTGTCGCCGGCCGCTCGAGACCGAGCTATAGCCGCATAGGCATAACCACAAACTTGCTGTCGTCATTCCCCGGCTGCCGGATCAGGCAGCTCGAATTGCTGTCCTGGACCGAGAGCGTAACCGCGTCGCCCTCCACGGCGCCCAGCGCATCCAGCAGGTAATTCACGTTAAAGCCAATCTCGATATCCTCGCCGCTGTACTCGACCTCGAGCTCTTCCTCAGCTTCTTCCTGCTCGGGATTATGCGCCTGGAGAACGACGCCGCTGTCTCTTATCACCAGCCGAATTCCCCGGTACTTCTCATTCGAAAGGATGGCCGTACGCTGCAGCGCGCCCTTGAACTCGCCTCGATCCGCTTTCAGCTCGTTCGAAGATTCTTTTGGAATGACGCGGTCATACTCGGGAAAGCGCCCATCGATCAGCTTCGATGTAAAACGAATGCCCTCGAGCTGTATCCGAATGTGGTTCGCTCCCAGCTCTATATTCAAGTCACCCTCGCCACTCATGAGCCGCTGCAATTCGAGAACGCCTTTGCGCGGCACGATGACCTGCTGCTCGTCGACCTTTGCCGGTAGCTCTGTCTGGCAAAGGGCGAGGCGATGCCCGTCTGTCGCAACCGTGCGAAGAAATTTCCCGCTGGTCTCCAACAGCATCCCGTTCAGGTAATACCGAACATCTTGTTGTGCCATCGAAAAATGCGTCTTCTCAATCAGCCGACCTAATGACGCCTGCGAAACCTGAATCGTCTGACCCGCCTTTATGTCTTCGACTACAGGGAACTCAGCTGCGGGTAGCGTTGCCAGGTTAAACCGACTTCGACCGGCGCGAACGGAAAGCTTCTCGCCGCTCAAACTTACCTTGATCTCTGTTCCTTCCGGCACGGCGCGGCATATATCCAGGAGCTTCCGCCCCGACACGGTAATTTCGCCGCCTGATTCTGCTTCTATTTCGGCCGTCGCAACCAGCTCGACTTCGAGGTCTGTCGCGGTAACCGAAATTTGACCTTCGCGAGCGATAATAAGAACGTTCGATAAAATCGGCATGGTTTGTCGACGCTCTACAACACCAATTACGGCCTGTAATGGCTTCAACAGCGCTTCCCGAGCTGCGGTAAACTTCATAGGTTCCACCTGTTAATAAATATTGGAATTTTATAATTTATTATTATTATTAAGCAGACCAAGGCCTGTGTATAACTTTATTAATACTATATAAATCAATGGCTTATTCATGGTTTTACCCCCGGACAGAAACTGAATGGCCAGCCTAGCAACTGTGCATAGCCTGTGGATTAATATTGTCGCTATGGTTTTCCACCGGTTATCCACATCATCCTGTCAGGGTTCTCAACAAATTCAAATAATCGTCATCGATGCGCTTGTCAGTCTCCCGCAGCGACTCTATTCGCCGGCATCCATGGAGCACCGTTGTATGGTCTCTTCCGCCGAAGGCGTCACCAATCTCCGGCAAACTGTGATTGGTCAATTCTTTAGCCAGCGCCATGCCAAACTGCCGTGGCCTGGCAATAGAGCGACTGCGCTTCTTGGACAGCAAGTCTCCGACGCGAATCTTAAAGTAGTCCGCAACGGTTTTCTGAATGTTTTCGATTGAGACGAGGCGGTCCTGAACGGCCAGCAGGTCCCTAAGGGCCTCTTTAGCAAAATCCAGCGTTATCGCGCGACCTGTAAAACGATAGTTTGCAATAACGCGACGCAGCGCACCCTCCAGCTCTCGTACATTTGAGCGAATTCGTTTGGCAATAAAGAAAGCCACCTCTTCAGGCAGCGCTACACCCTCGACTACCGCTTTGCTCATCAGAATCGCAACAGACGTTTCCAGCTCGGGCGGCTCGATTGCCACGGTCAGGCCCCATCCAAATCGGGACTTCAGCCGTTCCTCCAGGCCATTGACCTCTTTTGGGTAGCGATCGCAGGTCAGAATAATCTGGCGCTGCCCCTCCAGAAGGGCATTAAACGTGTGAAAAAACTCTTCCTGGGACCGTTCTTTGCCCGCAAAAAACTGAATATCGTCGATCAGCAGCGCATCCAGCGACCGATACGAGCGCTTGAACTCCGAGATGGTGTTGTGCTGCAAGCCGCGCACCATATCGCCAACGAAGCGCTCCGAGTGCACGTAACTCACACGCGCGCCGGGATCATTTTTGACCATCGCGTTTCCGATCGCATGCATGAGATGGGTTTTGCCGAGACCCACACCACCATAGATAAATAGAGGGTTGTAGGATTTGCCGGGATTTTCGCCAACCTGGCTGGCCGCGGCCCGTGCAAGCTGGTTGCTCTTGCCTTCCACGAAGCTCTCAAACGTAAAGGTCGTATTTAGCCTGGAAACCAGCGGGGTTCCGGAATACGCCTTCTTCGCCACGGGGGGGCGAGGCGCAGATGGGCTCACCGGGGCGGCCGGCGCCGCCGCCGCGCGGGAGCCAACCTCAAGCGACACCTCAATATTATCGCCGCCGTCATCAACGAGCTCGAGAATCCGCTCCATGTAGTGCTGCTGCAGCCATTCCACAACAAACCGATTTGGAGCCAGCAAGCGCAGCAGGGTATCGTCATCTTCAGCCTGAAGGGGCCGGATCCAGGTGTTAAATTGCTGCTCTGGCAGCTCTACCTGCAGGACGCGGAGGCATTGATTCCAAAGCGTCGATTCAGCAGACAAGACCATCCCCGGCGGGCGGCCAGTGGCCGCATGAAAACAACAAAGAACACGAACGAGCGGGGAGTCTAACGCCTAAGCGGTGCCGCCGCCAGATGCAGTTATCCACAGGTTGCCAAGGTCGAAAAACCTATACTGGCGACCGATCTGTTGACACTGTCAGGCCATCTGCGTACCCTTGCCGCCCTCCAAAAAGTATGGCCTGTAAGCGGCCAACTTAACGTCCAGGTACATAGCAATGAAACGCACATTTCAGCCCAGCAAAATCAAGCGCGCACGAACCCATGGTTTCCGCGCTCGTATGGCCACCAAGGCCGGGCGTCTCGTTCTGAAGCGCCGACGCGCGAAAGGCCGGGCGCGGTTGACGCCGTAAGTAACCTCCCGTCGGGTTCGACGAAGAGTAACAACCCAGGATTGAGTAACGATCCGGGCAACCGGTTTGGACGCAAACACCGGCTGCTGGATGCGGCTGCAGTACGGCCATGTTTTTGCCAAAGCGACTCGTAGCCGTGACCGCTTTTTCACCGTACTTTGTCGCCGCAGCAGCAGGGACGAGGCGAGACTCGGGCTGGCGATCTCGAAAAAACAATGCAGACACGCCACAGGCCGAAATCGAATCAAGCGAGTCATCCGGGAATCATTTCGCAGAAATCAGGTGTTGCTGAGTAATCTGGACATTGTTGTAATCAACCAGGCGGCCGCGGCAAAAGCGAGTAACCCGGACCTGTTTGCGAGCCTCGAAACACATTGGCGCCAATGCCAGAAAGCGAAACGGAAACCGCGGGAAAGCTAAATCAATGGATAACCAACGACTGCTGATATGGGCGTTCTTCGGCCTGATGGCATGGATGACCTACCAGGCCTGGATGCAGGACTATGGACCCAAACCGACACCGGTAACCGAACAACCGTCACAGCCGTCTCCCGACATCGCAACACTGGATGGGATGGAGGGCGATCTTCCAGAGCTGGGCGAGCCGGCCGCTGCGCCGACGCTTTCGGACGACTCTATCGGCACGCTCGCGGCGACGACAAAGACCCGTGCGCCGAGCATCCGCGTCAAGACAGACGTGTTAGAGCTCGAGATTAGCCTGCAGGGCGGCACGCTTCAGAGCGCAACATTGTCGAAGTACCCCGTTGCGAAAGATACCCCCGACACACTTATTCAGCTGCTGAGCAGTGACTCGAAAACGCTGGGGCTAATTGAGTCCGGCGTACGTGCGACGGCGGGCGCCGCTGAGGCGACGCACCTCGCTATTTTTACGAGCCGGCAACAGTCCTATGAGCTTGGCGGCAACGACGAGCTGATCATCCCCCTGACCTGGTCGGACCCAAGCGGCGTCGAAGTTGAAAAACGTTTCCGCCTGAGTCGCGGCAGTTACACAATCGGGCTTGAGCAGGAAATCAGGAACGGCAGCGACTCGCTGTGGCGAGGTGCCGAGTATGTCCGAATCAAACGTCACTTCCAGGAACAGGAGCGGTCGATGTTTGATGTCGACTCGTACTCCTTTGCGGGCCCGATCATCTACAACGGGGAGAAGTCGGAGAAGCTCAAGCATGATGACCTGATCGAAGATGGCAAGGTTGAGTTCTATTCGGAGCAGGGCTGGTTCGGCTCTATCCAGCACCACTTCCTCAGTGCCGTCGTCCCGCAGTCCGGCGTCGAGCACAAATATGAGGTTGCCGTTGTCGGCGAAAACTCGCTCAGCAGCGCAATCGGCCGAAACCTGGAGACCATCGCCCCCGGCTCGAGCAAGACGTTTGAAACGACGCTGTTTGTCGGGCCGAAACTACAGTCGCAGCTCGAAAAAATTGACAAGAGCCTGAAGCTGACTGTCGACTATGGTTGGTTGACGATCATTTCGCAGCCACTGTTCTGGCTGCTGAGCAAGGTGTTTACCTTCGTAGGCAACTGGGGTGTGTCGATCATCCTGGTGACCTTTCTGATCAAGCTCGCGTTTTACAAACTGACAGAATCCAGCGGTCGCTCGATGGCGAAGATGCGTAACTTGCAGCCCCGCATGAAAGCGCTGCAGGACCGCTACAAAGATGATCGCCAGGCACTAAGCCAGGCCATGATGGAGCTGTACAAGCGAGAAAAGGTCAACCCGGCCGCGGGCTGTCTGCCGATATTGATTCAGATGCCATTCTTCCTGGCGTTTTACTGGGTGTTGCTCGAAAGCGTTGAAATGCGCCAGGCACCGTTCGCGCTGTGGATCACCGACCTGTCGACGCGCGACCCCTATTTCATTCTGCCGTTGATCATGGGCGCTGCAATGTTCATGCAGCAAAAGCTCAACCCGGCGCCGGCCGACCCGGTTCAGGCCAAGGTCATGCAAATAATGCCGGTGATGTTCACCGGGTTCTTTGCATTTTTCCCGTCGGGCCTGGTGTTGTACTGGGTTACCAACACCCTCTTGTCCATTGCGCAGCAGTGGAAAATCAACACCGTCGTCGAGGCCGAAGCCAAGGCACCAAAAGGCAGCAAGAAGAAGAAAAAAGACGCGGAGTAACGCCCTCGCTAGACCAGCGTCGATCGAACCTTGATCTCTCCGTGCAGGGTTCGATGCACCGGGCATCGATCTGCAATCTCCAGCATTCGCTGTCGTTGCGCCTCACTTAAGTCGCCTTCGAGAGAAATCGAACGCCTGAACTCGTCGATCTTTCCGTCTGCTTTCTCGCAATCAGAACAGTCTTCCGCGTGTACCTTGCCATGCTCGACCGCGACAGTAGCCGAGGTGAGTGCGAGCTTCTTGTGGTCGGCGTACATTTTTAACGTCATAGAGGTGCAGGTTGCCAGCGCCGCGGAGAGCAGGTCGTAAGGCGTCGGACCGAGGTCGGTGCCGCCGACCGAGCGCGGCTCATCCGCGACCAGTGCATGAGCGCCGAGCTGAACCTCGGTTCGAAAGCTACCAAGCTGGGTGCGCGCAACAACCTCTCCATCGCGAGCCTCGAGCACGTCGACTGCAGTCGTCTCCGGTAGGTAGCGCGATGCCCAGGCGGCCAGCACGTGGCCGGCATATCTCGAATCAGCGTCGCGGCTCAACAGGTGGTCGGCGCTATCGAGACTCACGAAGCTCTTGGGGTGCTTGGCCGCTGAGAACAGCGCCGATGCGTTGTCGATTTCAACAATGTTGTCCAGCGGTGCGTGCATGACTAACAGCGCTTTGCGCAATGAGCTGACCGACGAGCGCAGGTCCTGAGCCTCAAGATCATCCAGAAATTGTTGTTTCATCAGGAACGGCCGGCCGCCGAGGTTAACTGTGGCTTCGCCGCGCTCGCGCAGCGCCTCTTCGGATCCGGAAAACATGGCGGCAACATGAACGGGCTCCGACGGCGAACCGATCGTCGCGACAGCGACCGCAGAGTCGACGCTTGCGGCGGCCTGCAGAACCGCCGTGCCCCCCAGAGAATGGCCGACAAGAATCGATGGCGCCTGTAACTCGCGACCCATGTAGTCGACCGCCGCGATAAGGTCGGCAACATTCGATGAAAAATTCGTGTCCGCAAATTCACCCTCGCTCTGGCCGAGACCGGTAAAGTCGAAACGCAAAACGGCGATACCGGAATCGTTAAGTGCGCGCGCAATGTTGGCGGCGGCCTTCAGGTTCTTGGAACAGGTGAAGCAATGAGCAAAGAGCGCGTAGGCGAGCGGAGGCTCTGCGGGTACGTCAAGGATTCCCGACAGCACGTGACCGGTTTGATTTTCGAATACGACTTTCTGACTCGGCATAACATTGCAACCTGTGTTTACATGGGCTGATGAGCGCGGACACGGACACAATTGTAGCTTCAGCAACGCCGCCAGGACGGGGGGGAATCGGGATTGTTCGAGTCTCCGGCGACCAGACAGAGCGCATTGCCCGCGCCATGCTGGGCAGTCTACCCGAACCGCGTACCGCAACATATCGACGCTTTACAGATGGTCATGGTCGGCAGATCGATGCCGGTGTTGCCCTGTACTTTCCGGGCCCGGCGTCCTTTACGGGCGAGTCCGTTCTCGAGCTCCAGGGGCACGGCGGACCGACCGTCGTATCAATGCTGGTCGACGCCGCAGTTTCGCTGGGCGCCCGGCGGGCCGGCCCAGGCGAGTTTTCGGCGCGCGCTTTTTACAACGGCAAACTCGACCTGCCCCAGGCGGAGGCCATCGTCGACCTCATTAACAGCACGACGGAGCAGGCGGCACGTGGTGCGCTGCGTTCTTTGTCCGGTGCTTTTTCGACGGCGGTTAATGCGCTGCACGAGCAGCTTGTGCGTGTGCGCATGTACGTCGAGGCGGCCATCGACTTTCCGGAAGAGGAGGTTGACTTCCTGTCGGACGACAAGCTCGAACAGCGGCTGCGCGAGTGCGCTGATGCGTTCGATACGCTCATCGATCAGACGCGGCAGGGACGCGTCCTGCGTGATGGCTACCAGCTGGTCATCGTTGGCAAGCCTAACGCCGGCAAGTCGAGCCTTATGAACCTGCTGAGCGGCCAGGATGCGGCGATCGTCACCGAGATTGCCGGCACCACGCGTGACGTGCTCAGAGAACAAATCGATATCGACGGCCTCGCGGTCGAGCTCGTCGATACGGCGGGCCTGCGCGAGAACCCCGATCGTATCGAGGAGGAGGGCATTCGTCGGGCGCGCCGGGCAATGGCAAACGCCGATGCCGTGCTCTGGATTCAGGACGCCGCGGATTCAGATCACGGCGAGATTGGCGAAGACCTGCCCGAGGGAATTCCGGTAACTGTCGTGCGCAACAAGGTCGACCTCACGGGTGATCGCCCGGGCGCGTCAGGCAAGGGCACGATAAACCTGTCGGCGAAGACGGGACAGGGTATCGAGGCGTTGCGTGAGCGGGTCAAACAGCTCGCGGGCTATAAGAACCTGGGCGAGGGCGCCTTCACGGCTCGCCGCCGCCATGTCGAGGCGCTAAATCGAGCGCGGTCGCATTTCGCCGCCGGCCGGACGGCGCTTGCAGAGACTCGTGCCGGCGAGCTGCTCGCCGAAGAGCTACGCCTCAGCCACCAGGCGCTGGGTGAAATTACCGGCGCCGTCTCCTCTGACGAGCTCCTCGGGAAGATCTTCTCCGAGTTCTGTATCGGCAAGTAAGCGGTCGCTTAAAAGATCGGCAAAAAATCACCAGAGGATCACCCGTTCCGCAGGATACCGTAGCGCCGATCGGTCATGGTATTGCCAGTGCAACAACGCACACTTACAAGGAGCAACCCATGTTACGAATTCTTGCAACTGTAGTCGCGCTGACCATCAGCGCAGCGGCGCTTGCCGAGACACCGAGCTACAACTACATTGAGGGCGTCTACCAGCGCGTAGATCTTGATGATGACTTCGGGATCAACATCGACGGCGACGGCTTTGGTATTGGCGGCTCATACGAGATAGCTGAGAACTGGCACATCTTTGGCGGTTACTCGACGTTCGGCCTCGATTTCGATATCGACCTGAAGGAACTTGCTATCGGCGCCGGCTATCACGCGGACATCTCGGACGCTGCCAGCCTCTATGCGAATCTTGCTTACATCAATGCAGAGATAGACGTTATCGGGTTCGGGTCAGTCGACGATAACGGCTACGGCGTGATGGTCGGCGTTCGCGGCATGGTCAGCGAGCGCCTGGAGCTTGACGGAAACCTGAGCTATGTGGACCTCGGAGACGGCAGCGATGGTACCGCGTTAGGTGCCTCAGCGTTATACGCGCTTAGCGACAGCTTCTCCCTGGGCCTTACCGCGGGCTTCGACGAGGACGCGACGACCTATGGTCTTGTTGGCCGCTTCTATTTTGGCCGCAAGTAGTAAGCAAACAGAAACCCCGCTTCGGCGGGGTTTTTTTGCCAACCATTTATCACCCGACACTTCACGAGTACTGCAGATGAACGCGACATTCCGCGCAACCGTTGTCGTAATAAGCTGTGCACTTTTGCTGCTGAATACGGCCTGTACGACCCTAAAGCCGATGACCGTCGATGAGAGCAAGAGCTATGCCCAGCAAATCAGGGTCGGAGACAGAATTCGGCTGTTGTTCCCGGACGAGGCGGCCAAGGAAATCCGTGTGCGTGCTGTCAATGAAAAGGAAATCACCGGCGAACTGATGGAGACAGGCGCGATAATTGTGACCGCCTGGGACGACGTCTACGCGGCCGAACGGGTTGTGATCGCACCAATGAAGACCGCCGCCGCGGGCGTAGGTCTTGCGGTCGCAATACCGCTACTGTTGCTGCTCGCACTGACGGCATGCGCGGACGACGATTATTGTTGAGGTCGGCGCTTTGCTACGGTCGAAAGCGCGGCTCGTTGATCGACATTTCGGTGATCGGGCCGTACTTGCTTACGGCTTCGCGAATCGATGCGGCGTCGCCGATCAGGATGAATGACAGATTGTCTGCTGACGGATAAACCTCCGCGATTACGGCAGCAACTGAATCCTGGCTTGCGCCTTCGAGCGCAGACCCGTAGTTATCGATGAAAGAGGCGTTCAGCCCGTACTGTTCAAGCATGGCGAGTTGCGAGGCAATCTGCGGTGCAGTCTCGAGCCGCGGCGGGAATTGGCCCATGATGTAATTTCTTGCGGACAGCATCATTTCATCATCAAGCCCGTCGTCCCTGAACGTATCCAGCACCTCGAGAGCCAGGTCGATCGCGTCGACCGTTGTGCTGGTCTCGGTAAAAGAGCTGATCACGACCGCGCCCGGCAACGATGGCCGCTGGATCGTAGAGCGAGCGCCATAAGTCAGGCCGGCCTTGACGCGCAGCTCCGTATTCAGCATCGACGTGAAGCGCCCGCCGAAAACCGTATTAGCCAGGTTTAGTTCCGCGCGGGCCGGATAATCGATGGCAACGCCGAGGTTGCCGATCCAGAAATACGTCTGCGTGGCACCGGGGGCGTCGACAAGCAACACCGAGCGCCCGCTTATCTTGTTTGCCGCTGCAAGCGTTGGCAGCGGCGATGCCGCGGCGCGCCAGTTGCCAAAGGTCTCCGTCAGCCGCGCCTTCATCGCTTCCGCATTAAAGTCGCCGACAACGGATATGATCAGCCGGTCGCCGCCGACAAAGTCGTTGTAGTACTGCAGCAGGTCTTCATGCGCAATGGCAGCAAGTGTCGTCTCGCTCCCGCCTACCGGATTACCATAGGCATGTTCGCCGAACAAAAAGGCGTTGCCGTAGTTAGGTAGTAACCGTCCGGGGTTGCCGCCCTTGGCGGCCTTGATCAGGTTGATGGAGCGCATGCGCAGCTTGTCGAGCTCTTCTTCTGCCAACGCCGGGCGCTGCAACATGTCCGCGACCAACTCGATCATCAGCTCCGCGTCGCGTGACATGAAGTCCGCAGAAATACGCAGCGCCTCAAGGTCTGCCGAGACATCAAGCTCGCCGCCCACCGACTCAACGGCCTCTGCAAAGGCGGCTGCGTCCCGCTTGCCGGCGCCGTGCTGCAGGACGCTGGCCAACAGGCTGGCAAGGCCGCCCAGGCCCTCAGGATCGGTCACGGCGCCGCCGCGCACGATCGCCTCCAGGCCGATTAGCGGCACATCGTGTTTTTCACTGAGAATGACAACCGTGCCGTTTGCTAACTCAACCCGCTCATGCTTTGGCAGGTTGACCTCAAGGGCCGCGGCCCCGGAGGCAACGCAGAGCAGCGCGAGCAAAAGCCCGATTGCAGATCGTGCGATCATGGTTTGGCCTCGTCGCCATCTTCGGGCGCACGCAAAATGCCGACCGTCATATTGTTGCGACTGAAAACCTTCGACGCGACGGCCTGCAGTTGTTGAGAAGTCGTTGCGCTGATCTCCTCGGGCAACGAGAACAGGTTTTCATAGCTGCCAGTAAACACCTCAAAGTTGCCAAGCGCTGATGCCTTGCCGTCGATTGTCGCCAGCTTCCGCCAGAAGTCAGCCAACAGGATGTTCTTGGACTTCGCGAGCTCCGCGCGCGTAACGCCCTCCACCGCGATGCGCGTAAGCTCTTCAAGCAGGCGCGCCTCGACGATCGAGGTATCCGCGCCGGGCGGCAGCGTCAAATAGAAGTACACCAGTCCCGGGTCGAAGCCCTCCATCTGCATGCCACCGACCTCAAGTACGAGTTGTTCTTCCTCGACCAGCAGGCGATGCAGGCGCGACGACGTACCGGTAGTCAGGATGTTGAGCAACAGGTTCATATGCTGCGTTTCCGGGTCGGTCGCGCGACCGCCGTGAAATGCGACATGAAGTAAGGGCGCCTGCGCATCTGTTTCGATAACCAGGCGTCGCTCGCCAGATTGCTCCGGCTCTACCGTGCGGACAGGCGGCGGCGGCGCTTGTGCGGGAATCGGGCGCAGAAATTTGTCAGCCAGCTGGAAGACTTCCTCCGGCGACACGGCGCCGGCGAAAACCATGGTGCAGTTATTGGGCGCGTAATAGGTCTTGAAATAGGACTCGAGATCTTCCTGGGTCCAGCCCTCGATATCGGAGGGCCATCCAATCACCGGGAATTGATACGGGTGCGCGATGAACGCCGTTGCCATCACCTGTTCGTACAGCCGCCCATCGTTGTCGTTGTCAACGCGCAGCCGACGCTCGGAATAGACGACGCCGCGCTCACTCTCGACCACGTCGGGGTCGATATCCAGATTTTGCAGGCGGTCTGCCTCGAGCTCGATTATCTTGCTCAGCGCGGAACGTGGAAACCAGTCCTGGTAAACCGTCAGGTCAGAGGAGGTGTAGGCGTTGTTCGCGCCTCCCGCGGCCTCCATGATGCGGTCGAATTCGCCGGGCTCGAGCTTCGACGTGCCATTGAACATCATGTGTTCAAAAAAATGTGATAGCCCGGTGATGCCCGGGTATTCGTTGCGCCCGCCGGCCCGCACAAAGTTGTACATAACAACATTTGGAATATCGTGGTCCGGCCAGACAACGATGCGCAGGCCGTTTGCCATGGTATAGGCGGTGATTTCCCTGGGTACGCCGACGCTCTCGGACGAGTCATAGACCGGGCGTAACGGGATCTCCTTGACGGCCTCGGGCAGGATCAATTCGAACTCCGGCAGCAGGCGTTCGCCAATGAGGGCCGCGACACCGAGAACGGCAAGCACGGCGACCGCAGCGTTCAGCTTTTGTCCGGTCTTGTAGACGACGGATTGCGTCTGGTCGACGTCAACGCCCTTCTTGAGGCCCTCGGGAGTGATCTCGTAGACCCAGGCAAAGATCAGCGCAACCGGCAGGCCGATCGTGAGCAGCAAGAGCATGAAGTCGCTGGCCCAAACCGGCAGCACGTCGCCCGAAACCGCATGATTGACGAGCCACAGAAGCAGCAGCGCGGTGACCGCGTATAGCAAGGCTACCTTCAAAACGTTGCGGCGCCGGAGTTCGGAAAACAGAGACATAGTAATTATTGGTTTCCCCGGAACCTCCATGGTGGAGATTCAGCGAAGATTGTCAACCGAGGAGGCCCTCTCGGCGGTACAGCCGGGCGCATATCAGCGTTAGCAGGGCGCCAAAAACCAGGGTACTCAGGACCGATATGAGGACGTGAAGGTTATTGACTGGCTCATTTTTCACCATATCGACAAGCAGCAGGTGCTGGCTCAGGCTGGGGATGAACATGAACTCCAGTTTTGGTCGTAAAGTAAGAATGCTGACGATGAGAATCGGCATCGTTGGCGCAATCAGCACGATACTGAGCCAGGTCTGCGCCTCGCGATAACTTTTTGTGAAGGACGCAACCAGCGTCATCAGCGCGGCACCGAGCAGGATAAACGGAGCGAACAGCAGGAATGTTGCGAGTACCACCGTCGGCCCGAAGTTGGGGGTCATCCCAAGCTGTTCGAGCGGCAGGAACTTAATCGCGACATAGAAAGACGTCAGGCTCAGTATCAGCGACAGCGCCATGTAGACGCAGGTCGCGGCAATCTTGCCGAGAATCAGCTGGTCGCGCGTTACCGGCAAGGACAGCAGAGGCTCCAGCGAGCCGCGCTCGCGTTCGCCCGCCGTAGCGTCGATGGCGAGATACATGCCACCCATCAGCGTCGCAAATATAAAAAAGTAGCTCATCATGCCGAGCAGGATGGCGGACCGGCCGCTCGCCGTGGAAACATCGACCTCGTCGATGTTGAGCGGTCGCAGCAGCATCGGATTGACGCCGCGCGCCGAAAGGCGAATGCCCGCAAGCTCCTGGTTGTACGCATATAGCGCCGTGCGTACGCGGCGCGCCTCACGATCAGCGTCGGTGTTGGCCTGGTCGGAAACCAGTTCGACTTTTGCCGGAATGGTGTCCGCCAGTTGTTCGCCGAAAGACTCAGGAATGATAAGGACGATGTCATGCGCACCGGTCTTGACGGCGTCGATAGCCGCGTTGCGGTCCGCAGGACCATCGACGACATCGATATTGCGACTTCGCAGGTAAAGGACGAGGTTTGGCGCATGCGTCTCGCCGAGGACCGGCAGCTCCAGCGTGCTTTCGGCACTCTCCAGGGATCTTTCAATCGACAGATTGATAACAAACGCAAACAGTAACGGCCCGAAAATCGGGCCCATGATTAAAGCGGAGGCGAGCGTGCGCCGGTCCCGCAGGTTGTCGATTATTTCCTTGATGAAGACGATCCATACGGTAGCCATTATTCGTCTCCAACCAGCAGTATGGCGCGGACAAACGCCTCTTCAAGATCATCGCACCCCGTGCGCTCACGGATACCGTCCACAGAATCGTCTATGGCAACCCGGCCCTTGGCGATAATGCAGATGTCATCACAAAGAGCGGCTACTTCCTGCATGACATGACTGGAAAAAAGCACGCAGCGTCCGGCGTCCTTGAGCTTCAAAATCAGGTGACGCAACGAGCGTGTCGCCATGACGTCGAGACCGTTTGAGGGCTCGTCCAGCAAAATATTCTGCGGGTCGTGTACCAGCGCCCGGGCGAGCGAGACCTTGGTGCGCTGTCCCTGCGAGAAGCCCTTGGTGCGACGATCGGCGAAGTCCTCTATCTCCAGCAGCCTGACGATCTCATTGACACGGTCATCGACCTCGGACTTGTCGAGGCCACAGAGACGCGCGAAATAAATGATGTTTTCTCGCGCCGTCAGGTGCGGATAGAGGCCGGAGCCGTGCGGCAGCGCGCCCATGCGCCGCCGGGCGCGCAGGCTGTCACTGACAACGTCGATACCATCGATAAGCGCAGAGCCCTGGTCGGGCTTCAGCACCGTGTATAACACGCGCAGCGTCGTCGACTTGCCGGCACCATTCGGTCCGAGCAAACCGGTTATCTTGCCGTCAGGCGCGTCGAAGCTGACGCCGCGAACGGCGTGCACCTTGCCGAAAGACTTGTGAATGCCGTCGACTTTGATCACGGCGTCGGTCCTGAGAAGTCCAGAAAAAACGGCATGGCGAAGCTGCGCTCCAGGCATTGGCTGTCTACTGCAGCAGGGTCGGCGGTGTCGACAAAGTCGGCAACCAGCCGCGGCGTGCAGCCGACGGTAATCTGGCCGTGTCCCTGGTGGCGGCCGACCAGGTGTTCCGAGTTCGTAAGCTCGAGCGCGGCCTGGTCCGCGTAATGCGGCGGTGTGATCGGGTCTGCGTCGCCTGACAACAGCAGCACCGGCAGGTCTGTGGACAGCGGCTGCTTGAACTCCGCATCGATAGGTCCCGCCGGCCAGACCGAGCAAACAGCCTCGAGCGCCTCCAGCTGCAGCGAACCCATGTAGCTTGCGGTGATGCTGTCATGGTCAATCGCGCTGGTCTCCAGGAAGGGCAGGTCTTCGGTGCACATGATGGCGTTGTGCATGCCCAGCGCCAGCGCATCACGCATGGCGATCATCGTCATCTGATATTGCGACGCGAGTGGCCCGTAGTTGCCGTTGCCTGCCTCATTGATGAGCAACGGCATCAGGGCGATCGTATTCGGGTGATAGGCGAGCAGCCGGATAGCAACGGCCATTTCGCTGCGACCAAAGATCATTCGTTCGGGCCGGCCACTGTTGGGGTCCGGCACGTCGATCGTTACAGGAGCTTCGCGCAATTCGGCGACCAGTCGACCAAAGGTCGCCTGAATATTCGGGAAGCGCTCGTTACAGTCCTCGTCTTCGACGCAGCGCTCGAGAATACGATCGACTGCCTTTTGGCTTTCGATGGCAATATCCGGTCCCAGCGAAACCTGCGGCGGCACAACGCCGTCAAGAACGACTGTGCGAGTCGATTCGGGATAGCGGCGCGCAAAGTGCTGCGCGACGCGCGAGCCATAGGAAACGCCGTAAAGGTTCAAAGACGGATAGCCAAGCGCGTTGCGAACGGCCTCCAGATCGGATACCGCAATGCTGGTCGTAAAAAAGCGCGGATCGAACGGCAGCGCCTGCAGGCAATCGTTGGTGTACTCGATCGTTAGCTCTGTCGAGTACTGACCCTCGACCAAATTTTCGTCGACCGGGCAATCCATCCGCGACGACTCGCCGGTACCGCGCTGATCGACCAGCAGAATGTCGCGGTTGCGCCGTACGTTTTCGAAGGCCCGCGAATACGCCGCATAAAACTGCACGGAGCCCTGCCCGGGCCCACCGGCAATCGGCACGAACGGGTCGGTTTCCGGCGTCAGGTTTAGCGCTGGCACGACGACGACGCGCAGCTTGATCTCGCCGCTTACAGCGCCCGTCGGGTCAAGCGGGCGCAGCAGCGTGCCGCAGCGCGCTTTCATGCTCGGCGCCCCGGGGCCCGCGCTGATGCGGCACTCCGAGAGATCGAGCGACTGGGCATGGCCGGCAGCACTGACAAAGAGGGCCGCCAACAGGACGGCGGTGTATCGGGGCATCGTTTCACCTGAGCGCAAAACAGCGGGCTATCTTGGACAACAGCCTGTAAATAGTAAAGTTTCTGTAGCGCCGCCGCGCGCCACACTCTAGAATGCCGGGCCCCAAATGGTTACTTTTTAACCAGCAGCCACTTTTTGTAGAAAAGCCTGACAACGATGACCGAGCGGTATGACGTAATTGTTATTGGCGGCGGACACGCCGGTACGGAAGCCTCACTGGCTGCCGCGCGCTCGGGCGCCCGTACGCTGCTGATTACGCAGAACATTGCGACGCTCGGGCAGATGAGCTGCAACCCGGCCGTCGGCGGCATTGGCAAGGGTCACCTGACCCGCGAGATCGATGCGCTGGGCGGTGCAATGGCCCGTGCGATCGACCGCGCGGGCATTCAGTTTCGCACGCTGAACGCCAGCAAGGGGCCGGCGGTTCGGGCGACGCGCGCGCAGGCGGATCGCGCACTGTACCGCGCCGCGATCAGCGAGATCATCAAGGGTCAGCCGGGGCTGCATCTTGCTGAGGCCTCTGTCGACGACCTGCTTATCGACGGAGACCGGGTGGGCGGCGTCATTACCGACGACGAGCAGACCTTTTTCGGCAGGAGCGTTGTGCTGACGGTCGGTACCTTCCTCGGTGGCCGCATCCTGATCGGCCGCACCGAGACCGCGGGCGGGCGCGTCGGCGATGCGCCATCGAACAGGCTGGCGGTGCGCTTACGCGAGCTGCCGTTTAATGTCGCGCGGCTGAAGACCGGCACACCACCGCGGCTGAACGGCAAGTCGCTGGACTACGCGGCAATGCTCGAACAACCGGGCGATGACCCCATGCCGGTGTTCTCGTTCCTGGGACGTCGCCGTGATCATCCGCAACAGGTGTCCTGTCACATCACGAAAACGACCGAAGAGACCCACGAGATTATTCGTGGTGCGCTTGACGAGTCGCCGATGTATTCGGGCATGATCGAAGGCATCGGTCCGCGCTACTGTCCTTCCGTGGAAGACAAGGTCGTGCGCTTTGCCGACAAGGCCTCACATCAGATCTTTGTCGAGCCCGAAGGCCTGACAACCGACGTGGTTTACCCGAACGGTATTTCGACAAGCCTGCCGCAAGACGTCCAGCAGCGTTTCGTCAACACGATTGTCGGATTCGAAAAGGCGGAAATTACGCAGCCGGGTTATGCGATCGAGTACGACTACTTCGATCCGCGCGACCTGAAGCCGACCCTCGAAACCAAACATATCGACGGCCTGTATTTCGCCGGCCAGATTAACGGAACGACCGGTTACGAAGAGGCCGGGGCGCAGGGCTTGCTGGCCGGCATCAACGCCGCGCGGCGAGCAAAAGAGAAGGAAGAGTGGTTTCCTCAGCGTCACGAAGCCTACATCGGCGTACTTGTTGACGACCTCATCACGCGTGGCGTCACCGAGCCCTATCGTATGTTCACGAGCCGCGCCGAATACCGCCTCACGTTGCGCGAGGACAACGCCGATCTTCGTCTGACGCCGATCGGTCGCGAGCTGCACCTCGTCGATGACGAGCGATGGAGTGTCTTCGAGGCCAAGCGGGAAGCGGTCAGTCGCGAGCAACAACGGCTATCCAGCGTAATGCTGCGGCCGCAATTGTTGAGCGAGAACGACGAGCTGCTGATAGGTAAGGCCCTGCAGCGCGAATGCACCGCGCTTGATTTGCTGCGTCGGCCGGAGCTCAACTACGCGGCGGTATCCGGCCTGACTTCGGTCGGCGTTTTCGATTCGACGGAGCTTGCAAGCGACGAGCAGCGCGAACAAATCGAGCTGCAACTCGAGGTGCAGGCGAAATATGCGGGCTATATCGAGCGCCAGGAACGCGAGATTTCGAAGCACGCGAAGCAAGAGTCGTTGCGCCTGCCGCTGGACATTGACTATACGGCGGTGGACGGCCTGTCGAACGAGGCGCGACAAAAGCTCCAGGCGTCGAGGCCAGTCACCCTGGGCCAGGCATCACGCCTGGAGGGCATGACGCCGTCGGCTGTGTCGCTGTTGTTGATTCACCTGAAGAAGCGGCAGCTGAAGAAAAGCGCCTGAGAGATATTTAGCGCTCGCACCGGTAAGCCATCGGTCTCGCACGCGGCCGCTCGATGCCCTGCGCCGTCAGCGTCTTCCAAAGTAGCGGATAGTCACGCGCCTCGAACGACAAGTACGACAGATAACCGGATAGCGCGAACAGGTTTTCGGGTGTGTCGAGCGGGCGCAGGAGCTCTCGCGCCTCGTCGTCGAATCCCAACGTCATCAAATAAAGCCAACGCGTGCTCGATGATGCGTCGACGGACCGGAACAGCTCGTCGGCGTCCGCGATGCGGCCCTCAGCGCAGGCCTGTCGTATCTTCATCAGCAGGACACTTTCCTGGTCGCCGGACTCCAGAGCGTAAGGGCCGATTAGCTCGGCGGCCCTTTCGACTTTCCTGGCCGCCAGTAAGGCGCGATGGGACTGGTAGAGAATATTCGCCGACGGGCGCGGCACCTGCAGCGCTTTGTCGACGATGGCGAGCGCATCATCGATGCTCACCCGGTGCATGGTCTGAATCAGGGAGCTATCCGAGGTTCCGATTTCCGGCTTGTAGAGCCAGGTTTTGAGACCTGCCTCGCGGGCCCTGTCATAGTCGCCAATGCTCGCGTACAGGTAGTTCAACCAGGCCCAGCCGAGACGACGTTCGGGAACGAGCTCGGCCATGCGTTCTGCGACGGAGATCTGATCCCTGATGCGAAGCTCGGATGCGGCGCGTCGCATCTCGGCCTCCGCTCGCGTGATATCAGATCGCGCATGTTTGGCGGCGGCATCAATAGCTCTGTTGTATCGCTCTTTTCGTTCCTCGCGTGGTGGACCCGATGCTTTGTAGTAGACCGAAGTGGGATTCAGCTGGTTTTCCCAGATCGCGGCAAGCTCAAGCTGCGCGTCGGCAAACCCCGGGTCAATGTCGACCGCCTTTTCGAAGGCCGCGATAACGTCAAACACGCTATCAACGGCCATTTCAGCCGTCATCTCATGGTTCAGGGCCAGCGCGCGAAGATAGGCCTCCCAGGCCTCTACCGAACGGGTACCTGCTGACAACATTCGCGTAAGCTCTTCCGGGTCCATCGCGGTCTGCAATGCGTTCGCAATCGCAAACGCCGTTTCTTCCTGGATCGTAATCGAGTCCTGATTGCTGCCGTCAAATGTCGCCGACCATAGGTGCTTGTCATCGGCCGCGCGTATCAGCTGCGCAGTCACTCGTAAACGATCGTCAGCCCGGCGTACAGAGCCTTCCAGCACATGCGCGACACCGAGGGCATTCGCTATCGTTGGCACGTCATCGGTCGTATTTCGGAAAGCAAAAGACGAGGTTCGCGATGCAACCTCAAGGTCAGTCGTACGAGCAAGCGAATTGAGGATCTCTTCGGTCAGCCCATCGGCGAACCAGGCTTGGTCGCCGCCGGGGCTGAAGTCATCGAAGGGCAATACGGCGATCGATTTGTTGCTAACGGTGGCGAGCGAGGTGCCCGGCGATGCCGTTCCCTGCAGCTTATCCCAGCCGAGCAAGAGTACCGCCGCAGTCAGCGTGCCGATAATCACGATGTTTAGCGCGCGGGCCGCGCGAGGATCTTTGGATTGCTCAGGAGGAAGGTCCTCCGCGCGAACAATTCCTTCAGGCGTAAGCTCGAACGCCCATGCCAGGAATAGTGCAACCGGCAAACCCAGCAGCAGGGCAACGATCAGCATTTGCATGACCCAGTCCGGCGCGTTGAACGCATCGGCCGCCAGGTCTGCAACCTGCGCGATCAGCCACCCAATAACCAGGTAGGCGGCTGCAACGCGAAAAACGTTGCGATGACGCAGCTCTTCAACGAACTCCCGCACGAGTATGCCCCCGCCCCAAGAAATAGTGGGCAAACAATACTCATCGATGCGAGTGAATCACGCGAAAGCGCCAGCCAATCAGGTATTCTTCATCAAATGAAAAAGCCCTGCTGTTACTTGTCTTTGTCCTGCTATTCGTCGTATTCGCGTCATCGTGTTCCAGAGACGCGCCGGACATCGGTGTGGTGTTGCAACGCGCCATCCCCACGGACCCCGAATCGCTGGACCAACACAAGGCACGAAGTGCCCAGGCGCTTGAGGTGCTTCGCGATATTGGCGAGGGGCTGGTGTCTTACACGCCGTCAGGAGAGCTGGTTGCGGCGGCTGCGGAGCGCTGGGAAATATCGGATGACCGCCTCACATACACGTTCCATCTGCGCAACGATGCACATTGGTCCAACAGCGACCCGGTAACGGCCGAACACTTTGTCTTCGGTCTGCGCCGCCTGGTCGCGCCGCAGACCGCTTCTTTTTACGCCAACCTGGTGGACGCGATCGTTAATGCGCCGGAGATCGTTGCCGGTGATTTGCCGCCGAAGGCGCTGGGCGTCAAAGCGGTTGATGACCTGACTCTCGTCGTGCAACTGACCCGGCCGACGCCCTATATCCTGGCGCTGTTTGCGCATCCATCCACCTTTCCTTTACACCCAGCGCCCATTGCGGAACACGGCGATGGCTTTGCACGGCCCGGCAAGCTGTTGTCGAACGGAGCGTTCGTGCTGGACGCGCGGGTGCCCGCGTCGGTCATAGCGTTGCGTCGCAACGAGCTTTATTGGAACAATGAGAAAACTGCGCTCGACGGCGTCAACTATCACATTGTTGTGCAGGATGCGGCAGAGCTCAATCGCTTCCGCGCAGGTGAGCTGCACACCACCAGCACCGTGCCGTCAGAAAATTTCGCCGAACTCAGATCGCAGTTTGGCAGCGAACTTCGCATTGCCCCGTATCTGGGGCTCTACTTTTACGGCTTTAACCTCACGAAGCCGCCGTTCAAAGATAACCTGCCATTGAGAAAGGCACTGTCGATGGCGATAGATCGCGACTTGTTGGCCGGAAAGGTCGTAGGTCGTGGCGAGGCGCCGGCCTACAGCTGGGTACCGCCCGGCGTTGAGAATTACGAGCCGACCGTTCTGAGTTTCGCGGCGCTGACGCAAGCAGAGCGCAACAAGCTCGCACGCCGCCTTTATAAAGAGGCCGGCTACAGTGATGCCAAACCGCTGCGCTTCGAGCTTCGCTACAACACCTCCGATTTGAACCGGAAGATTGCCGTTGCTATCCAGGCAATGTGGAAGGACGTGTTGGGTGCGGAGGCGACGCTGATCAACGAAGAGTTCCAGGTGCTGCTGGCGAACATGCGCACCGCGGACGTGACGCAGGTTTTTCGTTCAAGCTGGCTCGGCGACTACAAAGACGCGCACTCGTTTCTTAGCGTGCTGCAGGCGGGCAGTGCCGCGAATATGCCACGCTACGCCAATGACGACTATGAGTCGCTGATGCAGCGAGCTGCGAAGCAGGCTGACGTTTCTCGCAGAGCGCTTTACCTGGAAGAGGCCGAGCGCGTCATGCTCGCCGAGCATCCCGTTATTCCGCTGTACTTCTACGTTAGCAAGCACCTTGTTAGCTCCAGGGTCAGTGGCTGGGGAGACAACGTCCTTGATTATCATTACAGTCAGCACCTGAGTCTCAGCGCGACTGAATAGCCGCGCGATTAGCGGAAAACAAATTGCTGCGATACACGTTGCTCCGAGTGTTGGGGGCCATACCCACGTTGCTGCTGGTTATTGCCCTGACTTTCCTTATGGTGCATGCGGCGCCGGGGGGGCCGTTTGACGACGAGCGAGTGCTGTCCGCCGATGTCGAGCAGAACATCAGGCAGGCCTACCACCTTGATGAGCCGCTGCCCAAGCAGTTCGCGCGCTATCTGACCGGCCTGCTGCAAGGCGACCTGGGCCCGTCCTACCGTCTGCGGGACTACACGGTCAACGAACGGATCGGCCAGACCTTCCCGCTGTCCCTGGGCCTGGGCGCGCTGGCGATGGCCCTGGCGCTCAGCGTTGGGGTGGCCGCCGGTACGATCGCGGCTCTGCGCGAGGGCTCCTATCTCGACCGCTGGATCATGGCATTTTCGATGACCGGTATCTCGATACCCGTCTTTGTGGTCGCGCCAATTCTGGTCCTGTTGTTCGCGGTCAAGCTGCAATGGTTACCGGTGGGCTGGAGCAGCACGACGGGCTACTCGAGACTGCTGCTTCCCGTAATTACGCTCGCGCTTCCACAGATCGCATATATAGCGCGACTGACTCGCGCAAGCATGATCGAGGTACTGGCGCGCGACTTTGTTCGCACTGCGCGGGCACAGGGCCTCGGCATGTTTACTGTCATACGCCTGCACGCATTAAAGCCCGCGCTACTTCCCGTGCTTTCCTACATGGGCCCGGCGATAGCGGCAATACTGACGGGCTCTGTCGTCGTCGAAGAAATCTTCGACATACCGGGTCTCGGCCAGGAGTTCATTCGCGGCGCGCTCAATCGCGACTACACCCTCGTACTCGGCATTGTTGTCTTTTACGCGACGCTGATTGTGTCGTTAAACCTCATTGTCGATGTGCTCTACGGCGCCATAGACCCGCGCGTGCGTTACCGATGAGCCTCATGCGAAACCGTGCGATCAGCGTTAGTGCCGGCATCCTTTTGTTAACCGCGGTGTTCGCCCTGGTTGGGCCCTGGGTCAGCCCGAACGATTACCTCACCACCAACTTCGAGCTGCCGCTATTGCCACCGACCACGACGGCGGCACACTGGTTCGGTACAGACGACCTTGGCAGAGATCTCTTTGTGCGAACCATGCTCGGCGTGCGCGTAACGCTGCTGGTCGCGATTGTCGCGAGCCTCGTCAGCCTCGTTATCGGAGTGACGTACGGTGCCGTAGCCGGCTTTGTTGGCGGCCGTGTTGATGCGGTCATGATGCGCTTCGTCGACACGCTGTACGCGCTGCCGTTTATTTTCTTCGTGATACTGCTGATGGTGGTATTCGAGAGGAACTTCCTGCTGATCTTCGTAGCAATCGGCGCAGTCAACTGGCTCGACATGGCGCGTATCGTTCGTGGCCAGACGCTCAGCCTTCGGGAGCGGGAGTTCGTCCAGGCGGCACGCCTGACGGGCGTCAGCACCGCGCGAATTATTCTGCGCCACATTGCGCCGAACCTGATTGGCATCGTCGTCGTATACGTTACGCTGACGATTCCACAGGCGATTCTCGTTGAGTCCTTCCTGAGCTTCCTGGGGCTTGGTATACAAGAGCCGCAAACGTCGCTGGGCGCGCTGGTCAACACAGGCGTCAAGCAAATGGAGGGCGCCGCGTGGGCACTGTTAATCCCGGCCTGTCTGCTGGCGGCCATTCTCATGAGTTTCAACTTTCTCGGCGACGGCCTTCGCGACTATTTTGATGCAAGGCACGTCAAATGAGTCTTCTTGACGTCAGCGGCTTGACGGTCAGATACGGCGACGACGTCGTCGTCGACGATCTTGGTTTTTCTATTTCCGGCGGTGAGTCGATCGGACTCGTAGGTGAATCGGGCTCCGGCAAATCACAAACAGCGCTGGCGATCCTCGGGTTGCTGCCGCGACAGGCGCGCGTGTCCGGTAGCGTGCGATTTGCGGGGCTTGAGCTGCTCGGCGCTGGCGAAGACACACTGAACACGATACGCGCCCGCCGCATCGGTATTGTCTTTCAGGACCCGATGCAGGCGCTGAACCCCTACCTTAGAATCGGCCGGCAGCTGCGCGAGATTCTGGTCCGCCACAAGCTCGTCGCCCGTGCCGACATTGATGCGCGCATCGTCGACATGCTCAGGCGCGTTGGAATCTCGGACGCGGCCCGACAGGTCCGCGCATATCCTCACGAGTTGTCGGGCGGCATGCGGCAGCGCGTCATGCTGGCGTCGGCCCTGATCGCCGAGCCGGACCTGCTGATCGCCGACGAGCCAACGACCGCGCTGGATGTCACGGTGCAGGCACAGATACTGGCGCTGCTCGAAGAAATTCGAGATGACACGGCGTTGCTGTTAATTACGCACGATCTCGGTGTGGTCGCAGGACATTGCGAACGAATGCTGGTGCTGGAATCGGGGCGTGTCGTCGATGCCGGCGCAACGACGTCGCTGTTTGCATCCCCCGGCCACGAACACACGCGGGTCCTGCTGCAAGCTGCGCCGCGACTCGATCGAGAGGACATCCCACCGCCGGCCACCGGCGTATCGATCCTGGGCGTCGAGGGCGCCTCAGTCAGCTACAGGGCATTTGGCAGCGAGCGCCTGCAGGCCGTGCGCGATGTCAGCCTGTCGCTGCGCTGCGGCGAGACCATTGCGATCGTAGGCGAGTCAGGCTCCGGAAAGTCGAGCTTTGTTCGCGCCGTGCTGGGCCTGATTCCAATGCAGGCCGGCAGGGCGGTCTACGCCGGGTCGCCCCTCGAGGGCCCCGTTGAGCAGCGGGCCAAAGCGCAGCGGCGGGACCTGCAGCTGGTGTTTCAGGATCCGGCCAGCGCGCTGAACCCGCAGATGCGCGTGCACTCGCTGGTCGAGGAATCCCTGCTCGTCCACGAGCCGCAGCTGAACAAGGGCCAGCGAACGGCCCGCATCATCGAAACGCTGGAGCAGGTCGGTCTGAGCGATACCTACCTGCGGCGCTATCCGCACGAGCTGTCGGGGGGGCAGGCGCAACGTGTCGCCATTGCGCGCGCGCTGGTGTTGGGCCCGAAGGTACTGATCTGCGATGAAGCGGTGGCCGCGCTCGATGGTTCGGTTCGGGAGCGCGTACTGGCGTTGCTCAAAAAGGTACAGGAAGACACTGGCCTTGCAATACTGTTCATCACTCACGACCTGGCCGTCGTGCGCTGTGTCAGCCATCGCGTGCTCGTCATGTACATGGGGCGACTCGTGGAGCTGGCCGACAACGCAGCGCTGTTCTCCCGCCCACGGCATCCCTATACGCGCGCCCTGATCGATGCGGTGCCGGTTCCGAACCCGGTGGTCGCGCCGATTGCGGCGCCGCTGCAGGGTGAGGTGCCGTCGCTGTTACAGCCGCCCTCTGGCTGTGTTTTTCATCCCCGATGTGAATATGCGGTGGATATTTGTGCGCAGAAGCTGCCTGTCGCGTGCGACATTGACGGGACGCGCGTTGTTTGCCACCGCGCGGCAGAGATAGACCTTCGTCGCAAAGTCCGCTAGCTGACTACGCAACCACAGACTAAAAGGCACCCAATGGAATCGGAATTGGCGCGCCGTTGATCGTCATCAGACCCTTCTCAAGCTTGGCCGCCATCTCGTAGACGTCGCCATTCTTCTGCAAAAGAATGGCGACGACGGCGCCCGCCTGGGGGTTCATCGCAAGGGCCATTTCGACCAGCGCTTCCGGCACGGAAAGATTGGCCGAGCCCTCAGTGGCAAGCAGCAGGGAGGACCACTCGAACGCGTCGGTATCGCGTTCTGAAACCTTGAGGCGCATGTCCATTTCGACCGCGCCCATCGGCGAGGCCACATCGAGCTGATCGAAACGCATTTCCAAACCGGAGGCCAGCAGGTGCTTCAGGTCATTTTCGATGACAGCGAAGGTCTGCGTTTCGTCCGCGCCGGGCCCCATTGCACGCATCTTCGCGCTAAGGTCGCCGATGGCCCGGGCGTTCGCCCCATCGAGAACAACGTCGCCGGAAACCGTGACGTCGCCGAACATAGGAAGGGTCTGCGAGGCTACTTTGAATGTTGTACGGCCGCCGACTCGATCGCCGTCGAGCTTGGTATGGCCATCAACGCTCATCGATTTGATGCCGCCGGCTTCGACGCCGTTGGCAGAGACAGACATGCCGTCCAGCTGCATCGTCATATCACCAACGGAGAAGCCGTATTTCGTTGGCGCCTGCTTGCCTGAGAATGTCAGGCTGTCAATAACGAGCGATTCCGAGCGCTCGCTGAACGTGACGCCCTGGATGTCGCCTGCGAAGTCAACGTTGCCACTGATCGCGTCCGCCGTAACGTCAATCTTGCTGGCTCCCCAGGCGGCCTTCTTGTAACCGTCGCTGCGCGAGCCGGGTTCGATCTGGTAGCTGGACTGCAGAGCGCCGCCGAGGGCAACGTTGCTAAAGATTTTTCCAGGAATTTCCACGGTCGCGCCGTCGCCGAGCTCAACGCTTAAGGTCGAGACCGCGCTTCCAAGACCCGGCGCCAGCGAGCCGTTTTCCCGCGACAGGGACGAAAACGGAATCAGGCCGTGATCCAGGTGCGTGTTGATGACCAGCACGGGCAGGGGCTCGCCAGGTCCGCTGAGCTCCACCAGCATGGCGCCAAGGTTGCCGCCCTTGATCTCTATCCGGTGCTGCCCCTCCGAGGAGAACCAGCCTCGGTCAAAATTATCCGAACTGACGACAACGTCGCCCTGTTCGGAAGCAGCCCAGTTAAGGTTTTCGTCAACGCTTTTTTCCGCTAGTCGACCAAGAATGCCGGGTGAGACAATAACAACGATGGCCAGGATGACCAGTACAGCAACAATGCCCTTTTTCACTATAAATACCTGCTGAGATCACGGATTCGGCCCGATCCTAGCACGCACTTCAGGGGGAATTATGGGATAGGTTCTAGAAATCACACAGAAGTGTCACTACCATAGCGCCCACACAAATCGCCCGGGCGCGGAAACGGGCGATATTTCCGACAAATTATCTAAGTGATTGCGAACATGAAGATCGTAGCCAGCGCAGCAGCCCTGCTCCTAACCGCCCTTTTCCTAAGCCCGTCAGCGCTTGCCGAAGGTGACCCGGAGGCTGGCAAACAGCTTGGCTATACCTGCCTCGGCTGTCACGGCATAGAGGGCTATCGCAATGCGTATCCCTCCTACCGTGTTCCGAAGCTCGGTGGCCAGAAGGCGGGCTACCTGGTCATCGCCCTGCAGGGCTATCGTAGCGGCGAGCGCCCGCATCCGACCATGCAGGCGCACGCCGCCAGCCTGACCGATCAGGAAATCGAGGATGTTTCTGCGTATCTCGCGAGCCTTGGCAACGATACCGTCGCCGCTGGCGGCTCGGAAGCGCAGTCCTTCCAGGCCGCGGCAGCCTGCGTTGCCTGTCATGGACAAAATGGCATTAGCGTCAGCGCTCAGTGGCCGACGCTCGCCGGTCAGCACGAAAGTTATCTGCAACACGCGCTAAAGCAGTACAAGAGCGGCGTACGTAGCAATGCCATCATGGGCGCGCAAGCCACGTTGATTGACGAAAAGGACATTCCGCTCCTCGCCCGGTACTTCGCCCGCCTGGAAGGGCTCGAAACCACCAAGGTAGAGTAGGCGTTGTTGCGCGCGCCAATGAACTGATGCCGGGCGACAGCGCACAAATTACAGCGCTGAATAACGGCATCTTTGCCGTAGATACTGAGTACATGCGCCCGCTGCAGGACGCCAGTCACCTGATCGTCGAGGGTGGCCGCGCGGCGTTCGTTGACACCGGAAGCAACGACAGCGTGCCGCTGTTACTCGATGCGCTGCAGCAGCGCGATCTCGATCCCGCGGATGTGGATTTCGTCTTCCTTACGCACGTGCATCTTGATCATGCCGGCGGCGCCGGACTCTTGATGCAGCATTTGCCGAATGCGCACTGCGTCGTTCATCCGCGCGGTGCGCCGCACATGATCGACCCCGCGAAACTCATCAAGGGGACGGAGGGTGTTTACGGCGTCGAGCGCACGCGCGAAATGTATGGCGAGATCCGGCCGATTGACGCGGACCGTGTTGTGGTGGCAAGCGACGACAGCTGGATAAAGCTCAACGGGCGCGAAATGCAAACGCTGTTCACCGAGGGCCACGCGCGACACCACTATTGTCTTAATGACCCGAGCTCACGCGGTGTATTCACGGGCGACAACTTCGGTGTGTCGTATCGGGAACTGGATACGGTGAAGGGTGAGTTCATCTACCCGACCTCGACGCCGGCGAGCTTTGATCCGCTCGAGGCGCATAAATCTGTTGATCGCATCATGGCCTGCAATCCTGAGCAGGTTTACCTCACGCACTATAGCCGCGTACGCAATCTCGACCGTCTCGCCGCCGACATGCACGCCGGCATCGACGACTATGCGCAAATGGCGCTCGATCTTCGGGATGAAAATAATCGCGGCCATGCGCTGCAGCTCGCGATGCATGATTACCTGTCGGAGCGTGTGCTCGAGCATGGTTTCAAGGGCGACGCAGATGCCATTCGATCAATAATAGAGGTTGATGTCACATTGAATTCGGCGGGTCTCGTGTCCTGGCTGAACCGGCTGGATAAAGGGAGAACATGAGTGGACAGTTTTCGTGCGTATCGAATCGATGAAGAAGACGGCAAAGTTGTTGCAGCGTTCAAAACGCTGTCGATCGATGATCTGACGGAGGGCAATGTTGTCGTTCGCGTCAGCCACTCGACCATTAACTACAAGGATGCACTTGCGGCGACAGGCAAAGGTCGAATTCTGCGACGCTATCCGCTGAACGGCGGAATCGATCTTGCCGGCGTTGTCGTCAGCTCCGAGGACGTCGATTTTCAGCCGGGCACCGCGGTACTTGTGAACGGCTGCGGCCTGAGCGAAACGGTCGATGGTGGTTACTCCGAATACGCGCGTATCAAGAGCGAGAGCCTGGTTGAAATTCCGGACGGCATGACGGCAACCGAGGCGATGCAGATCGGTACGGCCGGTTACACGGCCGCGCTTGCCATTCATCGCATGGAACAGAACGGCCAGACGCCGGAACAGGGCCCTGTCGTCGTAACCGGCGCGACCGGCGGCGTCGGCAGTGTTGCGATCGACATGTTAAACGGCCGCGGCTACGAGGCTGTGGCGCTTACCGGAAAGGCGACCGAGGAAGCCTATCTGCGCGAGATCGGGGCGGCCCGGATACTGCTGCGCGACGAGATAGATCTTGGCAAACGACCGATGGAGAAAGCGGAATGGGCCGGCGCCATCGACAACCTCGGCGGCGACTACCTGACATGGCTGACGCGCACCATGCGCTACGGCGGCAATATTGCCAGCATCGGGCTTGCTGCCAGTCCGGCGCTCAACACCACCGTTCTGCCCTTCATCCTGCGAGCCGTGTGCCTGCTGGGCATTAATTCTGTCGAAACACCGAAGGATCTGCGACGCGCGGTCTGGCAACGCATCGGCGGTGATCTCAAGCCGCAGCACCTCGACACCATCGGCCACAAAACGATTTCTTTTGATGACTTGCCCGATGCTTTCCAGGCCTACATCGATGGCACCGTGACGGGGCGCGTTGTGGTCTCGATCGGAGGCAGCGAGTGACGCTGCACAATATTCTCAAAGGTCGCGGCGGACTCGCGGCGGAGTTTGTCCTGGTCGTGGCCGGCGTGCTGGTCGCGCTGGCGGTGGATACGGCACTCGAAGAGCGGCGCGATGGTGCGCTGCGCGATGAGTACATCGAGCGAGTAAGGGCCGATGTGGAACATGATCGGCAGGCACTCGAATACAGGGTTCAGTTCTTTCATGACGTCCAGGTATTCAGTCAACAGTTTCTTGACTGGCTGGATGCGGATACGCCGCTCGATAAGGAAACGGTACTGGCGGCATTTTACTCGTCAGAGATCTGGCCGTTTGTCGCCAGCCAGAGTACGTACCAGGATTTGCTGAGCACCGGCAGTATTCGACTTATCGATGACATCAACCTGCGCACGAGTCTTGCGACTTACCACAACCAGGCAAACACGGCCCGCAGCGGCTGGGCGCCAACGGAAGACTATCGGCGCATCATTCGCGGAGTCATTCCCAATCGTATTCAGGATTCGATACGCGAAGACTGTCCGACGCTCGAGAACCTGGACGGCACCCCCACCGGATTTCCGCCCTGCGAGCTGGCAGGGGTCGACTACGACGAGCTGGAGGCGCTGTTTGCCCCGCTTAAGACCGACCGGGAGCTTCGCCGAAGACTCGTCTACAGGCAATCGGAGCTCAGCGTAGTCATTTTCTTGCTGGATAATCAGCGCGTCCTGGCGGAGGACGTTCTCTCGTACATTCCAGGCCCCTAGTTTGCCGGCAGCCTCACGAGAGGTCTTCGACATGCCTGGTCGGGTAGCTAAAGTTTCCGTTCCGCTTCATTTGGGAATGGGCCCTCCGGTAGTTTAGAATCCCGCTCCCGGCCGGTTCTAATCCTGATTAAAAAAAGTACGAAACCGGCGCCACAGGCAAACTCAGAGAGGACGCGCGATGAGTGCAGGAGCCCGATTCCGCGCCGCGCTCGAGGCGGAGAATCCGCTTCAGATCGTCGGCACCATAAACGCCTATACGGCCATGCTGGCTGAAAGGGCTGGCTTCAAGGCGATCTATCTCTCAGGGGCCGGTGTCGCGAATGCGTCTTTTGGCCTTCCGGACCTCGCCGTGACGACGCTCAACGACGTCTGCGAGGACGTACGCCGAATCTGTTCCGCTACCGACGTGCCGCTACTCGTCGACATCGACACCGGTTGGGGCAGCGCCTTCATGATTGCCCGGACGATCCGCGAAATGACGTGGGCCGGTGCGGCGGCCGTGCACATGGAGGACCAGGTTGCGGTCAAGCGCTGCGGCCATCGACCCGGCAAAGCGCTGGTCGAGCCGGCGGAGATGTGCGATCGCCTGAAGGCGGCGGCGGACGGCCGCATCGATGAGCAATTCGTCATCATGGCTCGCACCGACGCGCATGCTGTGGAAGGCCAGCAGGCCGCTATCGATCGCGCGGCAGCCTACGTGGAGGCCGGCGCAGACATGATTTTTGCCGAGGCGCTTACCACAATTGATGAATACCAACAGTTCACCGACGTGATTAAAGTACCGGTACTCGCCAACCTGACCGAGTTCGGCAAGACGCCGTTGTTTACGACCAGGGAGCTGGCCGACGTCGGTGTGGCAATGACGCTGTATCCACTGAGTGCGTTCAGGGCGATGTCGGCAGCCGCGATCAATGTTTATGAAACGATCAAGCGGGACGGCACGCAGGCGGCGGTGGTCGATACGATGCAGAACAGAAAGGAACTCTACGATGTACTCGGATACCAGGCGTATGAGGACAAGCTCGACGCGCTGTTCAAGGAACAGGGCCTGAGAACGGGAGAAAACGATGGCAGCTAACAAGAAGACAGGCGGACTGGCCGGCGTTACCGCTGGCAGCACACACATTTGCACGGTGGGCAAGGAAGGCGCAGGCCTCACCTACCGCGGCTACGATATTTACGATCTGGCAAACAACGCAAGCTTTGAAGAGGTCGCGTTCCTGTTGTTGCATGGCGCGCTGCCCACAAGCGCGGAGCTCGCGGCCTACATCAACAAGATCAAGGCAAACCGCGGATTGCCCGAGGCGCTGATGACCGTCCTCGAGATGGTGCCTAAAGACGCGCATCCGATGGATGTGCTGCGCACCGGCGTTTCGTTTCTGGGCAACATCGAACCGGAAGGTGACTTCTCCAACCAGCAGGATGTCGCTGATCGCCTGCTCGCTTGCTTGCCCTCAATGCTGCTCTACTGGCATCGCTTCCATACGGACGGCGTACGCATCGACACGAACACAGACGACGACAGTATCGCGGGACATTTCCTGCACATGCTGCACGACAAGGCGCCGAAAGAGCTGCACAGGAAGAGTCTCGACACGACCCTGATTCTTTACGCCGAGCATGAATTCAATGCCTCGACGTTTGCGGCACGCGTGATTACAGGGACGCTCTCCGACATGCACTCGGCAGTAAGTGGTGCAATCGGCGCACTGCGCGGGCCGCTGCACGGCGGCGCCAATGAAGCAGCGATGGAGCTGATCTCCAAATTCGATTCTGCAGAAGATGCCGTCAAAGGTGTGCACGAAATGCTGGCGCGCAAAGACCTCATCATGGGCTTCGGTCATCGCGTATACACGACCTCGGACCCACGCAATTCTGTCAACAAGAAGATGTCGAAGGCGCTCGCCGACGACGTTGGCAACACAACGCTGTATCCGGTTTCCGAAGCTGTCGAAAAAGTCATGTGGGATGAAAAGAAGCTGTTCGCAAATGCCGACTTCTTCGCCGCCAGCGTGTATCACTTCATGGGCATTCCTACGTATCTCTTTACGCCCATCTTCGTCTGTTCACGCATCACCGGCTGGGCCGCCCATGTCATGGAGCAGCGCGCCGACAACAAGCTTATTCGACCCGCCGCCGACTATATCGGACCCGGATTACAACAATGGGTCTCAATCGAGAACCGCTAGGAAACACTCATGTCAAACATTGATATTCGCTCGGCGAAGCGCGCCGACTGGGATCAGGCGCTCGTCGATATTGCCGACTACGTCTGCGATTACGAAGTGGACAGCAACGTTGCCTTCGAAACCGCACATTACTGCCTGATGGATACACTCGCCTGCGGATTCCAGGCGCTCGATTATCCCGCCTGCACGAAGCTACTGGGCCCGGTCGTACCCGGCGCGACGCTGGCCGGTGGTGCACGCGTACCCGGTACCTCGTACGAACTCGATCCTGTGCTGGCAGCGTTCAATATCGGCGCAATGAATCGCTGGCTGGACTTCAACGATACCTGGCTTGCTGCAGAGTGGGGCCATCCGTCCGACAATCTCGGCGGCATTCTCGCGGTTGCCGACTACCTGAGCCGCAAAGCGCGCGCGGAAGGCAAACAGCCGCTGACGATGCAAGATGTTCTTACTGCCGCGATCAAGGCCCACGAAATACAGGGCGTGCTTGCCCTCGAAAACAGCTACAACCGCGTCGGGCTGGACCACGTGTTGCTGGTGCGCGTTGCTTCTACCGCAGTCATTACCCGCATGCTTGGCGGTGACCGTGAGCAGGTGTTGAATGCGGTCTCCAACGCCTGGGTCGACGGCTGCTCACTGCGCACGTATCGCCATGCACCCAATACCGGTTCGCGCAAGAGCTGGGCGGCCGGCGATGCGACCAGTCGCGCCGTGAGGCTGGCGCTTATCGCCATGACCGGCGAGATGGGATATCCCTCGGCGCTGACGGCGAAGACCTGGGGTTACTACGATGTGTTGTTCAAGGGCAACGAATTCAAGTTCCAGAGGCCGTACGGCAGTTACGTCATGGAGAACATCCTGTTCAAGATTTCCTTCCCGGCCGAATTCCATTCGCAAACGGCGGTTGAGGCGGGGATGACGCTGCATCCTGAGGTTAAGGACCGCATTGCTGACATAGAGAAAGTGGTCATCGAGACGCAGGAGGCCGGTGTGCGCATCATCGACAAGACCGGGCCCCTGGATAATCCCGCGGACCGCGATCATTGCATCCAGTACATGGTTGCAGTGCCGTTGATCTTTGGTCGATTGACGGCGGCGGACTACGAGGACGCTGTTGCGAATGATCCGCGCATCGACGAGCTGCGCGACAAGATGACCGTCAAGGAAAACCCGCAGTACACGAAAGACTATTTCGATCCCGAGCTGCGCTACATCGGTAACGCGGTACAGGTTTTCTTCAAAGACGGCAGCAGTACCGACCGCATCGAGGTTCACTTCCCTATCGGTCACCGCGAACGTCGCGAAGAGGGTATCCCGGTGCTGAAGCAGAAATTTGTCGACAGCGTTTCGCCGAAACTGGCGGCCAGGCAGTGGGCTGAGCTCAACGTGATATGCAGCGACCGTGACAAACTGGCAGCAACGGCCGTTGATGACTTCATGGCGTTGCTTGTCGCGTGATCTACGTCGCCGGGGCGCGAATAGCGCGGTTGCGGTCGGAGCAACCTGAGGAGCGGCCCATGGCCGCGACCATCTGCCGATTGCGAGTCGTTGGGGCGGCCAATAGCAGCCTGACGGCTGCCGCGTTGCTTCGCGGCCAATGGGCCGCTCCTACAGGTGTGTCCATATCGATCAGGCTCTGCCGGAGTTCCAAAGCATGTTTGCTGCCGCTCCTGCTGGCGGTCCTTCTTGGGCCTACGGTGGTGTTGGCTGATGTTGATCGGCGCACGCTCAATGACGGTAATCTCGTTCTCGAAGATATTCCGGAAATTCCGGTCGAAGTCGTTGTTGATCTCATGCGCTACCAGAATATTCGTGCGGCGGGTTTTCGATCATTCACGGCGGACGGCAACGGCATCTATGTTTCCACAGGGTTTGGCGATGTGGATTCACTACACCGCGTGGATATGCCGGGGGGTGCTCGCAACCAGATTACGTTCTACCGCGAGCCGGTCAGCGGCGTGATGCGCCGGCCCGGTAGCACCGAGTTGTATTTCACCCGTGACGCCGGCGGCAACGAATTCGCCCAGATCTTCGAGCTTGACCCGGCGACCGGCGACGCCAACATGCTGACGGACGGCGAATCCAGGAACGGTGCCGTCGTCTGGGACAGGCGCGGCAGCCGCATCGCGTATCAAAGCACGCGTCGCAACGGCAGATCGAACGATGTCTGGGTTATGGACCCGACCGATCCGGCCGAAGCCGAGATCGCTCTCGAGTCGAATGATGGAAGCTGGTGGGGCCCTGCAGAGTTTTCAGCGAGTGGCAGCAAGCTGCTGTTGAGCAACTTCATCAGCATCACGGATTCGCGGGTACACCTGCTGGACCTCGACTCCGGCGAGGTGGTGCTGCTTGCGGGTGGCGCAGACGACCGTAGCTATAACGAGCCTGTCGCCTTTGACGATGATGCCGACGGCATCTGGCTGGTCACCGACCGGGGCGGCGAATTCAATCAACTCGCCTGGCAGCCCGCCACGGCCGGAGCAAGAGCAGAGGTCGTTACGGGTGATATTCCATGGAGCGTATCGAGCGCGACCATAAGCCACGACCGCCGCCGCATTGCCTTTGTAACCAACGAAGACGGCATGTCGCGGGTCTACCTGCTGGATACGAAGTCGCGCAAATATCGACGTGTGGAGAGCATCCCGACCGGACTCGCGTTCGGTATCAAGTTCAGCCCCGACGATCGGCGCCTCGGTATGACCCTGAACTTCACGCAAACGCCGAGTGACGCATTTGTACTGGAGCTCGGCGAGGAGCCACTGGACTACGGCGAGCTAACGCGCTGGACCACCAGCGAGGTCGGCGGCCTGAACACGAGCCAGTTCCGTACGCCGACGCTTGTGCGCTACCCGACATTCGACATGCAGGGCGAGCGGCGTCGTGAAATTCCTGCCTGGGTCTATAAGCCCGCCGGCAAAGGACCGTTTCCGGTCATCATATCGATCCACGGTGGGCCAGAAGGACAGGCGCGACCGTCATTCAGCGCTACCTACCAGATGTGGCTCGATAAGCTCGGCGTTGCGGTAATTCAACCAAATGTGCGCGGCTCGCTGGGCTACGGCAAGACCTATCTCGGGCTCGACAACGGTTATCAGCGAGAAGACTCGGTAAAAGATATTGGTGCGCTGCTGGACTGGATAGAGATGCAGCCCGACCTCGATGCGAATCGTGTCGCCGTCTATGGCGGCAGCTACGGGGGCTATATGGTTCTGGCAAGCGCCGTGCACTTCAGTGACAGACTCAAGGCCGCGGTGGATATTGTTGGCATTAGTAATTTCGTGACCTTCCTTGAAAACACTCAGGACTACCGCCGTGATTTGCGGCGTGTCGAGTACGGCGACGAACGTGATCCGGCGATGCGAGCACACCTGCAGAAGATCAGCCCGCTGAATAACGTCGATAAAATTCGCGTGCCAATGTTTGTTGTGCAAGGAGAGAATGACCCCCGGGTGCCGGTCACGGAGGCTGAGCAAATGGTGAAGGCGCTGCGCGAGCTTGGGCAGTCGGTCTGGTACATGAATGCGCTGAACGAGGGGCACGGCTATCGCAAGCGGGATAATCGCGACACCTATCAGCAGGCTATGATGCTGTTCTTCGAGGAACACCTCGTCGGCAACCACTAGCACGAAGGGACGCCAATCACCGTGCGCGCTGAAGATATCGAGTCTGCGATTGCCCAACTCGACCAGACCTTTCCGGAAGGTGCCGCAGAGAAGTTCGCAGCGCTGATATCGGAGCTTGAGCGCTGGAACCAGCGCACCAATCTGACCGCTATCCGCGAACCGCGCGCGATGGTTTCTGCGCACCTGCTGGACAGCCTCGTCGCGCGACCGTTGTTACACGGCGACACGGTCCTGGATGTAGGCACAGGGCCCGGGTTTCCGGGGTTGCCGCTGGCCATTGCTGAACCAGAACGACAGTTCACGCTGCTCGACAGCAATAACAAGAAGATTATGTTCGTAAAGCACGCCGCCGGTTTACTCGGTTTGGGCAATGTTGTGGCGGTCAAAGGCAGGAGTGAGGACTATGCACCCGGCCAGCGCTTTGATACGGTGATTGCACGGGCGTTGGCTGCATTGCCGCGCCTCGTCGAAATTGCAGGGCATCACGTAGGAGAGGACGGGGTGTTTGTGGCGCTCAAGGGGCGCCACCCGGCAGAAGAACTCGAACAGATGAGCAACACACCGTGGGATCATGTCGTGACGGAACTCAAGGTGCCAGGCCTGCAGTCGGGGTCTCGGCACGCGGTGCTGCTGCGGCGGAAGTGACTTCCGAAAATTGGACCAGGCTAAGCGCATGACGCGAATTCTTGCAGTTGCAAATCAGAAAGGCGGGGTGGGTAAGACCACTACCTGCGTCAATCTGGCGGCGTCGCTCGCAGCGACGCAGCGACGGGTGCTGCTTGTCGACATGGACCCCCAGGGTAATGCCACGATGGGTTGTGGCATTAACAAGATGGAGCTGGAAAACTCTGCCTGCGATGTGCTGCTCGGCGATGCCACCGCCGCGGACACCATCGTCTCCGCGCCTCAAGGTGGCTTCGCCGTGCTGCCGGGCAACGAAAACCTGACGCTTGCCGAAGTAAACCTGCTGCAGGAAATAGGTCGGGAGATGAAGCTCAAAAAGGCGCTGGCGCCGGTGGTAGGGCTCTACGACTTTATTCTGATCGACTGCCCGCCATCCATAAATATGCTCACGATCAACGCATTGACGGCCGCGGATGGCGTGCTGATACCGATGCAGTGTGAGTATTACGCACTGGAGGGGCTGAGCGCCCTGCTCAAAACCATCGAACAGGTGCGTGAGTCGGTCAATCCGGAGCTCGAGATGTACGGCATCCTCAGAACCATGTTCGACCCGCGGGTCAACCTGTCGAACGAGGTATCGATGCAACTTATCGAGCACTTTGACCGCAAGGTTTTCCGCACTATCGTGCCGAGAAATATTCGTCTCGCGGAGGCGCCGAGTTTCGGTCTCCCGGTGTTGCTGCACGACCGTTCGTCGCGCGGTGCAATTGCCTACCTGGCGCTCGCCGGTGAGGTGTTGCGGCGCGAGGATGCGCGAATGGCCGAGGCTATTTAGAGGAATTGTAGGGGCGCCGTAGCGCGCGAACGAAAACCATGACACCGAAAAAACGATTGGGCCGCGGCCTCGATGCACTGCTAAGTAAACCTGCCCCACGGCCGGACGCCCAGGAAGGCGCGCTGGATATGCTTAAACAGATTCCGGTTGAGCTGCTGCAGCGAGGCCAGTATCAGCCGCGCGTCGATATGCGGCAGGATTCACTCGAGGATCTGGCCAACTCCATCAAGTCGCAGGGCGTCGTGCAACCGATCGTTGCGCGACCTATCCCGAAATCGGGCGGTACGCAGCGCTATGAGATCATTGCGGGCGAGCGGCGCTGGCGAGCGGCGCAGCTGGCTGGCCTCGCAGAAATACCGACGATTGTTCGTGAGGTACCGGATGAATCGGCCATTGCGATGGCGCTCATCGAGAACATTCAACGAGAAAACCTGAATCCGCTGGAGGAATCGCGGGCGCTCGATCGGCTTATTCGCGAGTTCGACCTGACGCACGCGGAAGCCGCTTCGGCCGTTGGCCGATCGCGGGCGACGGTCAGCAACCTGCTGCGGCTGCAGGACCTCTCGGACAAAGTGAAGCCGATGCTCGAGGCGCGACAGCTGGAAATGGGCCATGCCCGGGCGCTGCTTTCGATCTCCGATGCGACGCAGCAGTTCGATGCTGCACGCCAGGTAGTAAAGAAGAGCCTCTCGGTGCGTGAGACCGAGCGCCTGGTCAAGCACATGCTGGGCGGCCCGAAGAGCAAGCCCACCGCCAAAGCCGCTCCGGTCAATGGGGATATCCGGCGCCTGGAGATCGAGGTCTCCGAGAAGCTCGGCGCCAAGGTCCACGTGGACCACACAAAAAATGGCGCTGGCAAGCTGATTATCAGCTACAACAGCCTCGACGAACTGGACGGCATCCTCAAGCACATCCGCTAGATCGGCCAAGCCAGGGGCCGCAAGTCGGTCGCAGCTGATGGGGACATTCCTGTTTGCCGCTTCGCGACAAACAGGAATGTCCCCAAGCAACCTTCGCGGCAAACAGGAATGTCCCCAGGCACCGAAAAATTACCGAAAAACCGACTATTTGGCGGGCTTTCGTGTTGCCTTGGGATGGGGGTGACACTATAATGCGCACGCGATTTACAGGCCCGCCTGGAAAGACCAAAACATCAAGCGCCACCAGCCGCCGGTCAGCCCGATGGACGTGGCGTTTTTAGTGCCGGAGGCATACGAATTATCAAATCCGTGATGCTGAAGATGCTGGTGGCACAGGTCGGTGTTGGGGCGGTCCTGGCCGCGCTCCTCTGGAGCTTTTTTGGAGGCGTGGCTGGATACTCGGCGTTGCTGGGGGCTCTGGTCTGCGTTATCCCGAACGCTTTTCTGGCGCTGCGGCTGGCAGTACCACGTCGGGATCCGGGGGCACAGGCCCTGGTCCAGGCAGCCTATATCGGCGAGTTGGGAAAGCTGGCGTTGACCGTGCTGATGTTTGTACTGGTCTTTACGTTAGTAAGGCCGCTATCGGCGGCAGCGTTGTTTGCAGCATTTATCGTGACGCAGCTGGTGACCCTGTCGGGTCTACTGATGCGAAGCGAACAGGAAACGGATACGAGTAACGGCAATGGCAGCTGAAGGCGGACACGGCGAACTAACGTCGAGCGAGTTATATTGAACACCATTTGCAGAATTTGCAGGTCTGCAAGGCTGAAACTGGCGAGTGGGTCTGGAATAACTGCACCGGAAATTTCTGGACCATAAATGTCGACTCGATGTTCTGGTCGGTGCTGCTTGGCGTGGTATTCATCTTGCTGTTTCGCAGTGTCGCCAAGAGATCATCGGCCGACAAGCCCAGCAAGTTCCAGGCGTTCGTCGAGATCGTCGTCGAATTCGTCGATAGCAGCGTCAAAGACACCCTCCACGGCACGAGTCGTTTAATCGCGCCGCTTGGCCTTACGATCTTCGTGTGGGTGTTCCTGATGAATCTCATGGACCTCATACCGGTCGACTGGATTCCCGAGATCTCCAAGGCGGTCGGTGTTCCATACATGAAGGTCGTGCCGACCACGGACGTCAACGTCACATTTGGCATGTCGATCGCCGTGTTCGTTCTGATCATTTTTTACACGATCAAGAATAAGGGTGTTACCGGCTTTATCGGCGAGCTGACATTGCACCCTATCGCGCCGCCTACGAAGGGCCTTGGCCTTATCGCCGCGCCGTTCATTATTGCGTTCAACTTCATTCTGGAAAGTGTCGCACTGCTGGCAAAGCCGGTGTCGCTAAGCCTGCGACTGTTCGGCAACATGTTTGCCGGTGAGCTGATTTTTATTCTCATTGCGATCATGTTCAGCCAGAACCTTTTGCTGGGCGTTGGTGGCGGCATCCTGCATTTGGGCTGGGCCGCATTCCACGTGCTGATCGTCACCTTGCAGGCCTTTATTTTCATGATGCTGACCATCGTTTATTTAAGCCTTGCATCGGAATCACACTGATTTTTTAACTTTCTAACTTCAATAAGTTGTAATTACTACTCCCTGGGAGAAACTGATGGAAACTGTTATTGGCATGACGGCAATCGCTGTCGCACTTTTGATTGGCCTCGGCGCACTGGGCGTCGGTATCGGCATGGGCCTTCTGGGTGGCCGCTTCCTCGAAGGTGCTGCGCGTCAGCCTGAGCTCGCCCCGATGCTGCAGACGAAGATGTTTATCGTTGTAGCGCTGCTCGACGCCGTTGCCATGATTGGTGTCGGTATCGCACTGTTCTTCGCTTTTGCCAATCCGTTTATCGGTCAGCTGCAAACAGCAACTGGCGGCTAAAGAAGTTTGTAGGAGCGGCGATTCGCCGCGACTGTGAATGTAGGAACGGCAATACGCCGTAATCGCGGCCTGGGGCCGCCCTACAAAGCAGATAGGAATGCTGCGAGGAGCATTACGTGGATATCAACTTAACTCTCTTCGGTCAGACGTTGGCGATGGTCGTCTTTGTCTTTCTGTGTATGAAGTACCTATGGCCGCCGATTCTTAGCGCGCTCGAAGAGCGCCAGAAGCAGATCGAGGAAGGACTTGCCGCGGCCGACAAGGGACAGGAGTCTCTGGTGCGTGCCGCCGCTGAAGCGGACGAGATTGTCGCCGAAGCTCGCAAGCAGGCTACCGGCATTCTTGACCAGGCACATGCTCGCGCCAACGATATTGTTGCCGACGGCAAAGCTGACGGTACCAAAGAGCGCGAGCGTCAGTTGCTAGCGGCCAAGGCCGAGATCGAGCAGGAAGCAAACCGTGCGCGTGAAGAGCTGCGTGGCCAGGTTTCGGCTATCGCGATTGCGAGCGCCGAGAAGATCCTGAGTCGCGAGATCGACGGCAAGGCGCACGAAGACATCCTGGGCCGGCTTGCCCAAGAGCTGTAAACGGAGAGCATCGTGGCCGACAACAACACAGTAGCGAGACCTTACGCACAGGCAATCTTTGATATTGCTGATGCCGCGGGATCGCTTTCGGAGTGGTCGGAGTCTCTCGGCGTTGCCGGGCAGTTGCTCAGCGACCGCGAACTTGTCGATTACCTCGGCGACCCGGCGTTCAGCGACGAGCAGCGGCTCGAGTTTCTGGGCGGTCTGTTCGAGAAAGCCGGCAGCGCGAAGCTTGCCGGTGGTGACAAGAAAGGTACCAACTTCCTTAAGCTGCTGATCGAGAACGATCGCGTTGCGGTATTGCCCGAAATATCGGAACACTTCGACGCATTGAAAGCGAAGGTCGAGAATACCGTAGATGCTGTAGTTACCTCGGCGGTTGCGCTCAGCGACGCTCAGCTCAACGAAATGGCCGGCTCGCTCAAGAAGCGACTCGGCCGTGAAGTACGAATTACGACAAAAATAGACGAGACGCTCATCGGCGGTGCAGTTATACGCGCCGGTGATGTCGTTATTGATGGCTCACTGCGCGCCAGGCTCGAGGGCCTCGCGACAGCACTGACCGAATAAAGAGGAAAACGAAATGGCACTCAAAGCTTCTGAAATCAGCACGCTGATTAAAGAGCGCATCGAGAACTTCGAGGCATCCGCGGAAGCGCGGGACGTCGGCACCGTAATTGCGGTCACCGATGGCATCGTTCGCATCCACGGCCTGGCCGACGCACGCTACGGCGAAATGCTGGAGTTCCCGCAGAACACCTTCGGCATGGCGCTGAACCTCGAGCAGGATTCGGTTGGTTCGGTTGTCCTTGGTGACTACAAGCATATTTCAGAAGGTGACACCGTCAAGACAACGGGCCGCATTCTCGAAGTGCCCATTGGTGATGCCTTGCTGGGTCGCGTTGTCGATTCGCTCGGCAAGCCGATCGACGGTAAGGGACCGATCGACACGGACCTGTCCGCACCGATTGAAAAAGTTGCGCCGGGCGTTATTCAGCGCCAGTCGGTCAGCCAGCCGGTGCAGACGGGCCTGAAGTCAATTGATTCGATGGTGCCCATTGGCCGCGGTCAGCGCGAGCTAATCATCGGTGACCGCCAGACCGGTAAAACCGCGGTTGCCGTCGACACCATCATCAACCAGCGCGGCACCGGCATTAAGTGCATCTACGTGGCAATCGGCCAGAAAGCCTCGTCGATCGCAGGCGTGGTTCGCAAGCTGGAAGAAGAAGGCGCGCTGGCCCACACGATCATCGTTGCCGCTGCGGCCGCCGACAGTCCGGCGATGCAGTACATCGCACCCTATTCGGGCGCCTCGATGGGCGAGTACTTCCTCGACAAGGGCGAAGACGCGCTGATTATTTTTGACGACCTCACCAAGCAGGCCTGGGCGTATCGCCAGGTATCTCTGTTGCTGCGTCGTCCGCCGGGACGTGAAGCGTATCCCGGTGACGTTTTCTACCTGCACTCCCGTTTGCTCGAGCGTGCCTCTCGGGTTAACGCGGCGCACGTCGAAGAAGTGTCCGGCGGTAAGGTAAAAGGCAAGACGGGTTCGCTGACGGCGCTGCCGATCATCGAGACGCAGGCGGGTGACGTATCCGCGTTTGTGCCGACCAATGTAATTTCCATCACGGATGGTCAGATCTTCCTCGAGACCGACCTCTTTAACGCAGGTATTCGTCCGGCCATCAACGCCGGTCTGTCAGTATCGCGTGTAGGTGGCGCGGCTCAGACCAAGATCATCAAGAAGCTCGGTGGCGGCGTACGTCTCGCGCTCGCGCAGTATCGTGAGTTGGCGGCGTTTGCGCAGTTCGCATCCGACCTCGACGCCGCGACACGCGCGCAGCTGGAGCGCGGCGAACGTGTAACCGAGCTCATGAAACAGAAACAATACTCGCCGCTGTCGGTTGCTGAAATGGCGCTGTCGCTGTTCGCAGCTAACGAGGGTTACCTCGACAAGGTAGAGGTGCCGAAGATCGTCGACTTCGAAGAGGCGCTGCATGATTTCGCGCGGGCGAATAACCAGGCCGACCTCGACGTCATTAATGAGTCGGGCGATTACAACGACGAGATTGTTGCCAAGCTGACAGGCATTTGCGACGGATTTGCAGAAAAAGGCGCTTATTAGGCAGCAAGCCGGACAGGCACACGTGATGAAATTGCAGAGCGGCGCCACGCGAGGTCACGAATAGCAGGGCACAGGACCGAGCGGTGCGACCGATTTAATTGTAGGAGCGGCCAGTGGCCGCGATAGACATAGGATAAACATGGCAGGTGAAAAGGAAATCCGCTCGAAGATCGCTTCTGTAAAGAACATGCAGAAGATCACAGCAGCGATGGAAAAAGTTGCAGCGAGCAAGATTCGCAAAGCGCAAAAACAGATGGAGGCGTCGCGCCCCTATGCTGAGCGCATTCGTCGCGTGATAGGACACTTGTCGCATGCCAATCCTGATTATAAGCATCCGTTCCTGACGGAGCGGCAGGCAAAGCGTGTCGGCTACATTGTGATTTCGACGGACCGCGGTCTTTGTGGTGGCCTCAATGCCAACCTGTTCAAGAGCATGATCGGCGAGATCTCGAAATGGAAGGGCGACAATGTCGAGGTTGATCTTGCCCTGGTCGGAGCAAAGGCCGTAGCGTTCTTCCGCCGCATGGGCGGCAAGGTTGTTGGTACGGCGACGCATCTGGGCGACAAGCCCGCCATCAATGATCTCATCGGTTCGATCAAGATCATGCTCGACGCATACAGCAACGGAAAAATCGATCGGGTTTATCTCGTCAACAACGAGTTTGTTAACTCGATGACGCAGCGACCGGTCGTGACGCAGCTATTGCCGGCGAGCGGCGTTGGCGACGACCACGACAGCCTGCAGGCGCACTGGGACTACATTTACGAACCCGATGCCGGCGAACTGCTCGACGACGTGCTGATGCGTTACATCGAGTCGCAGGTTTATCGCGGTGCGGTAGAGAACTTCGCCTGCGAGATGGCGGCGAAGATGGTCGCGATGAAATCGGCAACGGATAACGCCGGAGAGATCATCGACGACTTGCAGCTGCAGTACAACAAGGCTCGACAGGGTGCGATTACACAAGAGATTTCAGAGATCGTCGGCGGTGCCGCTGCGGTTTCTGGCTAGACGTATTTAATGGTTAATTTTACGAGCGGCAGGTTCGCTCAACTGGGCTAAGGAAAAGAGATGAGCACTGGAACTACTGTGCAGGTAATTGGCGCTGTTGTGGACGTGAAGTTCCCGGCGGGTCAGATCCCGAAGATTTATGACGCGTTGGTTATCGATGATGCGGAGATCACGCTGGAAGTTCAGCAGCAGCTGGGCGACGGGGTGGTCCGAACGATTGCCATGGGCTCGTCGGAAGGCCTTAAGCGTGGCATGGACGTCTCGAATACGGGCGGGCCGATATCCGTGCCCGTCGGCGTGAAGACGCTGGGTCGAATCATGGACGTACTCGGCAAGCCGATCGATAATGCGGGCCCGATCGGCGAAGAAAAGCGCATGCCGATCCACCGATCACCGCCGAGTTACGAAGACCAGGCTGCGACCACCGAACTGCTCGAGACGGGCATCAAGGTAGTCGATCTCATCATGCCGATCTCCAAGGGCGGCAAGGTGGGTTTGTTCGGTGGCGCCGGCGTCGGCAAGACCGTAACGCTGATGGAGCTCATCAACAACATCGCCAAAGAGCACGGCGGCTACTCGGTGTTCGCCGGTGTGGGTGAGCGTACTCGTGAAGGCAACGACTTCTTCCACGAGATGACCGACTCGGGCGTTATCGACAAGGTATCGCTGGTATACGGCCAGATGAACGAGCCTCCTGGTAACCGTCTGCGTGTGGCGCTGACGGGCCTGACCATGGCAGAGGCGTTCCGCGACGAAGGCCGCGACGTACTCATGTTCATCGATAACATCTATCGCTATACGCTCGCTGGCACGGAAGTTTCCGCACTGCTGGGTCGTATGCCTTCCGCGGTGGGCTACCAGCCGACGCTTGCTGAGGAAATGGGTATTCTGCAGGAACGTATTGCTTCGACAAAGACCGGTTCCATCACCTCGTTCCAGGCGGTGTATGTACCTGCCGATGACTTGACCGACCCGTCACCGGCAACGACCTTCGCCCACCTTGATGCAACACTCGTACTGTCGCGTAACATTGCCGAGCTGGGCATCTACCCGGCTGTTGATCCGCTCGACTCCACCTCACGAATTCTCGATCCGCTGATCATCGGCCAGGAACATTACGACTGTGCCCGCGGCGTACAGGCAGTACTGCAGCGTTACAAGGAGCTGCAGGACATCATCGCGATTCTCGGCATGGACGAGCTGTCTGAAGAAGACAAGCAGAACGTAAACCGGGCGCGCAAGATTCAGCGCTTCCTGTCGCAACCGTTCTTCGTTGCCGAGGTCTTCACGAACTCGCCCGGAAAATACGTCACGCTTGCGGAGACGATTCGCGGCTTCAACGGCATCGTGAATGGTGACTACGATCATATTCCGGAGCAGGCTTTCTACATGGTCGGCACGATCGACGAAGCCGTCGCCAACGCCGAGAACTTCAAGTAGGAGCGGCTACAAAAGGACGCATTAGAAATGGCCACCATTAACGTTGACATCGTATCTGCAGAGGGTGAGATCTATTCGGGCGAAGCCGGGATGGTATTTGCACCGGCGAGAATGGGCGAGGTTGGCATCGCGCCTCGTCACGCGCCGATGTTGACGGCGCTGAAGCCGGGCGAGGTTCGCGTGCAGGACGCAGAAGGCAACGAACAGAGCTTTTACATTACCGGCGGTATGCTGGAAGTGCAGCCCACGCAGGTGACGGTGTTGGCTGACACTGCGTTGCGCGGCGACCAGCTCGACGAAGCGGCGGCACTCGCGGCTCAGAATCAGGCAGAAGAGGCGCTCAGGGGCGCATCGGTGGAAACCGATCTGGCGCGCGCCCAGGCGGAGCTCGAAGAAGCCCAGGCGCGCTACCGCGCCGCCCAGAAGCTCAAGGGCAAGCGCTAACGACGAAGCGCAACAACCCGCCAGCAAGAAGGCCGCTTTTCAGCGGCCTTTTTTGTGTCCTCAGATAACCATCAGTCCTTACTCAGGCCGTCATCCGTCATTGACCGACCCCCCTGATGACAATAGCTGTGGGGTAACCCGGCCCCGGGGAGGCGAAAGACGTGAGCACGACCTTACACATCCTGAGAAATGGCGCCCTGCTGTTCGCAGCAAGCATTATCGTGATGGATCCCGCGATCGCGGACTTTGAAGAGGATGAGCCACCCATCCGAAAGGCGCGCAGCGAGATCTGGCTGGCCTTACCGACGTGGCCAGCATTAAGTGATCTGCAGCCGGTCGTCGGTGGTTCGTTCAAGTCAGTCGGATACGGCCTCGGCGGGTCGCTACATTGGCCGCTGCGGTCAATGCCGGGCGCAGACTTGCTGTTTGGCTTCGAGGGCGCAGTCATGGCAACGGACAGCGACATACCGGTGATTCTCGATGAGCTACTGGCGCGGGACGCATACCTCGCGGCATCCATTAAGTGGCGGTTGGGCAAAGCGCGCAACCTCTCGCTGGACGCCGGCGTGGCTTACCACCTGTTCGATATTGCCCAGCTGGAGACGGACTACAACGCGGCGGGTGAATTCGAAAGCTGGGAAGAAAGTGCATTTGGGCCGTTTGTCGGCATGACCTGGGACTTCGGCGCCAGTAGAACCGGACGTAGCGGCGGAATGACGCTCGGAGTGCAGGCGCATTTCCTGGATTTCGGCACCGTAAGAGACGAGGACGTACTCGCGTTCGCCGTTCTGGGCAGAGATGCAGGTGATCTGGATGGCGCGCTCATCATGTTGCGCGTTGGCTACCGCTGGCGGTAACCCCAGGAACCGATGACACGAGTCTCAGCTTCATGGCGACGCAGATGGTCGCGTTGCCAGCGTCGAAAATCGTCGGCCCGTAGTTCCGCCGGAACCTGCCAGTGTCCTCGACCGAAATAGTAGACCGTGTACTCAGGCAGGAAGCCGGCGGCACGTACGTCGATCAGAGCGTCGAGATAGGCGTCCGTGACATCGTGGTGTTCAAGCTGCTGTTGATCCCAGGTTTCGAGCAGATGCCGGCGCGCGGTCAGCTCACAGCCATAGTCGCTCACCCTGGCCGGTATCTCACCGCCGGCTTCGAGCTGGCAGGTACTTTTCATCAGGCTGTAGGACACCCAGCTCTGCAGCACCGGGTCGTCGTCCTGAAGGGCATTTGGCGCCAGGAAGAACGAGTCGCCGTCCGTGACACCGTCACGGGTGTAGATCTCGCTGTTACAGGCAGCGAGCAGCAAAAACGGCAAAATGACGAGTCTCCGCATAGACCCAAGCATACGACACGATCATTAACGAGACCTGAAGCAAGTTCGCAATCCGGGACATCATGTATCATGCGCAAGCTACGAATTTCGGAGACGGTCGCTTGGGCCTGAGTATCATAATTCTCGCGGCGGGACAGGGAACGCGCATGCGCTCGGACCTGCCCAAGGTGCTGCAACCGCTGGCCGGCAAGCCGCTGCTCTCGCATGTGCTGGACTGCTCCAAGGCATTGAAAGCAAACGATATTTGCATCGTGTACGGCCATGGTGCCGAGGCGGTGCAGGCCACCTACGCAAACGAGACTCTGCGCTGGGCGCTACAGGCCGAGCAGCTGGGTACCGGCCACGCCATGCAGCAGGCCATGCCAGGAACGCCAGACGACAACCGCGTGCTCGTGCTGTTTGGTGATGTGCCCCTGCTGATGCCCGGCACCTTGTCAGTGCTGCTTGGCGAGACCCCGACGGATGATATGGCGGTATTGACGGTCGACATGGACAACCCGAAGGGCTACGGACGCATCATCCGCGAAAGCGGCAGTGTCAGCTGTATTGTCGAGGAAAAGGACGCCGGCCCTGACGAGAAGGCTGTTAAGGAGATCAACACGGGCGTGTTGCTATGTCCGGCAGCCAAGCTGAAGAGATGGCTTGAGAATTTGAGCAATGACAATGCACAAGGCGAGTATTATTTGACCGACGTCATCGCCATGGCCGTCAACGACAACGTTACCGTGCACGGAATCAAGGCAAGCAGCCCGGTGGAGGTTATGGGTATCAACGATAAGAAACAGTTAGCCGAAGCGGAACGTGCCTTGCAGGCGCGCCTTGTCGATGAGCTGATGGGCGCGGGTGTCGGTTTCGCGGATCCGGCGCGTGTCGATATTCGCGGCAAGCTGACCTGCGGCAAGGACGTGTTCATCGATGTGAACGCCGTGTTTGAGGGCGAGGTCGAGCTTGGCGACGGTGTAACGATCGAATCCAATAATCTCATTCGCGACAGCCGCATCGGCGCCGGTACCGTCGTACATTCGAATTGCCATATTGAGTCTTCGAGCACCGGAAACAACTGCGAGATCGGGCCGTTTGCACGCATGCGCCCCGGCGCTCAGCTGGCAAACAACGTCAAGGTCGGCAACTTCGTAGAGATCAAGAAGAGCACCGTCGACGATGGCAGCAAGGTGAATCACCTGACGTACATCGGCGACGCAGAGATCGGTAAAGGCGTAAACATCGGCGCGGGAACGATTACGTGCAACTACGACGGCGCGAACAAGCATAAGACCAGGATCAATGACGGCGCGTTTATTGGTTCTGGCGTAGAGCTGGTGGCGCCCGTGGAGATTGGCAAGAACGCGACGATTGGTGCGGGCTCAACCATTACGAAAGATACGCCCGATGATCAATTGACGCTTGAGCGCGCAAAACAAATGACTGTTCGCGGCTGGAAGAAGCCCGTCAAGAAAGGAAGTTAGAGAATGTGTGGAATTGTCGGCGCGATTGCCGAACGAAATATTGTTCCCATCCTTGTCGAAGGCCTACGACGGCTGGAATATCGTGGTTATGATTCCGCGGGCGTCGCCGTTATTGATGACAACAAGAATATTGGACTGTGCCGCGCTGTCGGCAAAGTCGCTGAGCTCGACGAGAAGCTTAAGCAGAATCCCCTGAATGGCAAGATCGGAGTTGCTCACACACGTTGGGCGACTCACGGCGGTGTAACCGAGGCTAATGCCCATCCTCACCTGTCCGGCGGCCGCGTCGCTGTCATCCACAACGGCATCATTGAAAACTTCCAGCCGATCAAAGAAGAGATGCTGGCCGAAGGATATGTTTTCGATTCTGAAACGGACACGGAAGTGGCTGCACACCTGGTGCATCACTACCTGAAAGAAGGGCTCGATCTTGTAGAGGCGGTCGGTAAAGCCGTGGAGCGATTCGAAGGAGCCTATGCGCTGCTCGTCGTCGATGCCGAAGATCCGGAACGAATTGTTGTGTCCCGCGTCGCGAGTCCGCTCGTCATTGGTCTCGGCGACGGAGAGAACTTTGTCGCAAGTGGTATACCAGCATTGCTAGCCGTTACACAGCGCTTCATCTACCTGGAGCAGGGTGACCTGGCAGAGATTCGTCGGGACGGAGTGCGTATTGTCGATTCCGAAGGCAATGATGTAGAGCGCGAGGTCCACGAAACGGAATGGAACAGCGCGTCTGCAGAAAAGGCGCCGTACGACCACTTCATGCTGAAAGAGATCTTTGATCAGCCAAGTGCGCTGGCGGATACGCTGTATGGGCGCGTCTCGAATCAAAGAGTGATTCCGGAGTCGCTCGGGCCCAGAGCGAAAGAGCTGCTCGACAAGGTTGAGAATATTCATATTGTAGCTTGCGGTACCAGCTATAACGCCGGCTGCGTCGGTAAGTACTGGATCGAGGCAATAGCGGGAGTGCCGGCACACGTCGAGATTGCGAGTGAGTATCGCTACCGTCACGTATTCGTGCCAAAGAACACTCTGTTTGTCACCCTGTCTCAATCGGGAGAGACAGCGGATACCCTGGAAGCACTTCGGATGGCGAAAGGCCTGGGCTATCTGGGCACGTTGACGATCTGTAACAGTGCACACAGTTCGATGGTGCGTGAATCGGACCTCGTAATGATGACGCAGGCGGGGCCGGAAATCGGCGTTGCGAGCACGAAGGCATTTACCACGCAGTTGCTGTCAATTCTGCTGGTGACGCTGATGATGGCAAAGCACCGCGGCATGGATGAAGAGCGCGAAAGAGAGTTCGTTGCGACGCTAACGCATGCCGCCGCGGCATCGGACCTGACCTTGAAAATGAGTGACCAGCTGAAAGTGCTGGCAGAGGATTTCGCAGACAAACAACATACGTTGTTTCTTGGTCGCGGCCCAATGTGGCCTATCGCGATGGAAGGCGCGCTAAAGCTTAAGGAGATTTCCTATATCCATGCCGAGGCGTATGCGGCAGGTGAGCTTAAGCACGGACCCCTGGCATTGATCGATGATGAGATGCCTGTCGTCGTCGTCGCCCCTAATAACGAGTTGCTGGATAAGTTGAAGTCAAACATGCAGGTCGTACGTGCACGGGGCGGCCAGCTAATCGTATTTGCCGATGCCGAGACAGGTATCGAGAGCGAAGAGGGTATGAAGGTCATTAAGATGCCACATGCGGACAGACTGATAGCGCCTATCGTTTATACGATACCGTTGCAGCTGCTCGCGTATCACGTTGCCGTACTTCGGGGTACAGATGTCGACCAACCCCGTAACCTGGCGAAGTCGGTCACTGTCGAGTAAAAGAAAATGGATTATTGGTTATTTCTGTTTTCTGCTAATTAAAGTTGTCGGACAAATACGTAACTTACTGAAAAATTGCGTTTGTTTATGGGAGCTTGCTAATTAAGTCTGTGGGTGTGGACGCTATGATTCTGATGAGTCAACTCCGTCTGCCAGCAATTGAGTCCGTCCACTTAGGGCGCAGTTGAACGGCCAGCCCTGCCCCAATCCTGCCCGTCAGTTAAAGTATGAAAAAAATAATACTTCTCCATACTTCAGTAGTGAAAAGTTCTGACCCTGACTCGCCACCCAGGCTGAGCGACTGCTTTTCCCGAAACCTGCCGTTCAAACGTCTGCTTTAGGGAAGTGGTGAGGGTCTGCAAACGGCCACAAGCGGACATTATAAACATCTGGTTTGTGCCAAGTGCTCGCTGCTCTCCACTATACTGGCGGCATCGAAGTGAGTATGACAAAGCCGAAGCCAGCCAGTAGCCCCGTTCCTGCAATCAACGCTAATAGCACTGCTTGCCTCACAAATCGGCTAGCGCCTCCGGATTCCAAAAACAAAGAAACCAGGGCAATTTGAGACAGCAGCAATCCGCCTGAAAATAAATAGAAAGCTTCTTCGAATCGCTTTAGCCCATCGTAAACTACAAAACTGATTACGCTGGCAATCGAAACCAAGATCAGGAAGGCGAGCTCCACAATTTGAACTTTGATCTTCCAGGGCCGGTCTTCAGGCGCCATCTGCCAGGCAATATATTCTTTTATCTTATTTGCCATAGGCGATGTAGTGTCCGCTTCGCGTTAGTAGCGGTCGCTCGTAATTCCAGCACTTGGGTAGCTGGTTTCGGCCAGAAGCGGACGCATCAGGATCGCGAAGTTCAGGCGATGCCATGGGCAACGGGAATGGGCGATGGCTTCCCGCCAGGACGTGCTGTCAGATCGGCTTCGCCAGCGCCCTCGCGATAACGTGCCAGAAGCGCCTCAGGGTCCACTTCTACCCCGACAGGATTGTTTGCAAACGCTTCACCGCGCATGTAGTCGAAGGCGTCTTTGGAATTGCAGGTTTCAACCTGAAGCTCGATTCGGTTGCCGTCCGGATCTTGGTAATAAAAGGAAAGCGTGAAGCCGTGATGAACTGGCCAATAGGGGGTGAGCCCCTGCTCCTTGAGTCTGGCATAGGTTTCGAGCAGGTCTGCTGCCGAGGGGTACGTATAGGCAATGTGGTTGAGGCCGATCTCGCCGGGACCTGAGTCTGCGGGCACGTCCGGCTTCAGCACATCGAGATTCGCGATGGCGAAACGATGGCTTTCATCGTCATAGGTCAGGAAGGCAAGCGCCGGGTCCCCATGCACAATCTTCGCGCCGAACACGTTGATATACCAAGCCTTCATTTCCTCAAAACGACGCGTCATGAATACAACATGCGAGAAAGTTGGGGGCGTTGCCATGTCTATACGTCCTTTCAATTGAGATCAATGTCCGCTTCGGGTCAGCAGCAGTCGTTCAGTAGTTTAGCAGCCCAGGGGCTGCTTTCGGCCAGAAGCGGACGCTCGTAGATATCGCCAAATCCGTCGCGAGTTGAGTAGGTCCATTAATCATGAGCCAACCCGGCTATCTTGTTTATTTTTGAAACGAATTCATCTGGATAATCAACTAACGCATCTGTGTGTTGTCCGCGTATCTTCCAAATCTCTTTTTGACCAACGGCATGGTCGAAGAGCTCTTCGCCCATGAAGAATGGGACAACATCATCTTCCTGGCTATGTATGATCAATTTTGGCATTGATGCTTCTTTGATCAGTTCCGCCGAGCTATAAGGATTTCGGAAAAAAGTCCATGTGAATGGCTTTCCAATCCAGGGAGTTGAGTACACGGCAATATTTCGAAATGAAGTGAACGCACCCTCTGTTACAAGCACATCAACATTTTCCGGATAACTAGCCGCAACGTTGATGGCAAGTTGCCCGCCGTACGATTGCCCCAAAATCAATAGTGGTTTGTTTCTTACGTCCTCACGGTCAAAGAGATATAGGAACGCTCTGTGCGCATCTAAAGCCACAGCCTTGTGGCTTGCATCTCCCTCAGAGATTCCAAATCCTCTGTACTCCATAAGAAACAACTGGTATCCGTCTTCCACCAATGGCATTAGCAACTTCGACCAATTCGATATTTTCGAACCGCTACCGTGAAATACAAGAATTGTTGCCTTCGGGCTTGATTGGGGTTTGATCAGGACGTGATGAATATTGTGTCCGTCAGCCGACATCAACAGTACATCTTCTTGGTTCGCAGCAATATTGTTGTCTGACCTTTCATCAACAGGGAAGAATGTACTATCGAAAGAACACCCACACAGGAGAAATAGTGTCAGCAGGATTGTGCGTGTTCGAATTCCCATAATCGCCTGTTTCTGGTTACAACAGTCAGCAGACTGAGAATACTGTCAGTATGTCAATAACGGGTGAGCGTCCGCTTTGGGTCAGTAGCAGTCGTTCGTCAGTTTATCACCTGGCAGGCCGCTTACGACCAATCGCGGTCATTCACGGGCGGCGACTTCCAGGTTCCATCTGGATATTTCCAGTAGAAGTTGTTGGCGGGTTTTTGCCGGCCCGGGTGTGGAAGGGGTCAAAGTTGCAGCAAGAATCAGAGAGCGGCACTCCGCGCCTCAGGCGGCGTCGTTGGCCGCGTCGCTACCGGCGGCGCTGTCGTCATTGCGGCTAAGCTGACTGGCAACGATCTCCCGCAATATGGGCATCGTAAATGGCTTGGAGAGGTAGTCGTTCATTCCGGCTTCGAGGCAGCGCTCACGATCACCAGTGAGGGCATTAGCGGTTAACGCAACGATCGGGTGGGCCGCCTTGCCTGAGGATTGCTCATATTCACGGATGACTTTCGTCGCTGTGAATCCGTCCATCTCCGGCATCTGGCAATCCATCAGCACGATATCGAAGCGCTTTTCCTGATTGATGAGGAGCTCAACAGCCTCCTTACCGTTCATAACGCTGGTCGTCTTGCAGCCGAGCAACTTCAACATGGCTTTTGCGACCTTCTGGTTGACGATATTGTCCTCAACCAACAAAACGGTGGCATTAAGCGGCGTCTGATCGGCTGCCGCTGGCTGCGCTGAGCGCAATTGATCAGGATCGCCGCCCTCGTCCACGCCCATCAAACCTGACAGGCAACTCTTCAAGAGCCTCTGGCGAACGGGTTTGGTCAACGTAAACTCGATGCCATGTTGTTCGCGCTCAGCGCGATTGAGCTGACCAGACAACGAGCTCAGCAAGACTATTTTGGCTGCAGAGCCAATATCTCGCTTTCGAATCTCAACCGCTGTCTCGAGCCCGTTCATTTCCGGCATCTTCATGTCCAGGAGGACAATTTCCGGATTCAGGTTGTTTTCGAGCACGTCAATGGCCTCCCGTCCAGAAGCCGCCTCCGATACATCGATTCCCCAGCTAGCCAGCTGTGTGGTGAGTATTTCTCTGTTCGTTGCGTTGTCGTCCACAATCAGTGCCCTGACACCAGACAGTGACTGATTTTCCTGGTCTCGTTGCCGGGTTAAGCCTTGCAGGGAAACCTGGAACCAGAAGGTCGTACCCTGGCCCCGAACACTAGTGACCCCGATCTCTCCGTCCATTAGTTCGACCAGTTGCCTTGTAATCGACAGGCCCAAGCCGGTGCCACCATACCGACGTGTCACCGATCCATCCTCCTGAGAAAAGGAATCAAAAATGCGTGCCTGATTCTCAGAATCAATACCGATTCCCGTGTCTATGACCTCAACGAGAAGGGCCTCATCATTCTTGTCTTTAACGTCTGCTGGAGATACGCGGATTAACACCTGGCCTGCTTCGGTGAACTTAATGGCATTGCCGACGAGATTGAGCAGGATTTGACGGACTCGCAAACCATCGCCAATTCGATTTGGCCGAAGGCTCGGGGCAAAATGGCACATGAGCTCAAGACCCTTTTGGCTCGCTTGTTCGGCTAATAGCTCGGCCACTTCTTCGACAGTATCGCGGAAGTCAAAGGGTGCCGAATCCAGCTCCAGTTTGCCGGCTTCAATCTTCGAAAAATCGAGGATGTCATTGATAATTGCCAGAAGAGATTCCGCCGAAGTCCTGATGTTTTCTGCATAGTGACGCTGACGTCGATCGATATTCCTGGATACGAGCATCAGTTCTGTCATTCCCAATACACCGTTCATCGGCGTACGGATCTCGTGACTCATGCGCGCAAGAAACTCACTCTTCGCTCCATTGGCGGCCTCAGCCTTGTCTCTCGCGTCGCTCAGGTCGTCGACCAGGTTTTCTAAGCGCTCGTTTGCATCGGCAAGGCTTTTCGTCCGCTCATCGACCTCGGACTGCAGATGTTTGCGATGGGCTTCCAGCCGCTGGTCGCGAACCTCGAGTTTCTTCAACATATCGTTGATTGCGACGGCCAACGATGTGATCTCGTCGTTTCCTTCGACATCGGCTCGAAGTGAAAAGTCTTCGTCTGCCGACACGGATTGGGCTAAAACAGAGAGTGTCCTTATCGGGCGTACGATTGCCGGTGTAAGCAGCGACGAAAGAACGAACGAAATTATAGTGCCGATTAGAAGCGCAAGTGCCGTCAATATCATCGATCGATAGATGCTATTGAATACGGGAAGGAGATTCGAGCGCACGAATATCGTGCCGATAGTCTCTTCTTCAAACAGGATCGGCTGGACGATTTCAAGCGTTCTGATACCAATCGTCCGGGCCGCCGCCAGGTCGCGTTGCCGTTGCTGAGCAATCCAGTCACTTGGCAGTTCGCTGTCATCATCGAGCGACAGGCGGCCAAGTTCTTCACCATTAGCTGAAAAAACCGCGGCAGCTTCCACGCTCGATTGCGCTTCGAGAGACGACAAAACACGGTTGGCCTGCACAACGTCGTCGAAAGTGAGGGCGCCCGTACTGTTTTTGCCCACGACATCTGCAAGCACTGATAGCTGGGAGCGCAGCGCGTCGCGTGCCTGAAAAGCTTGCCCGACCAGCAAGAAGACAGATGCCGACAGCAAGGCTACAGCAGCTGCTGCCAGGATAATCGCCTGGACTTTGCGGGTGAGCGGCAGATTTCGCAGGACCCGGGTCATTTCCGCTGCCTCTGACGATTGTCTATCAGATCCGCGAGCTCAAGTAATTGTGAGCTGACAACAAGAGCCGAGGATTCGTAGGCGGCGACGTTTATTTCGATCGCCACCTTTTGGCTGCGTGTCGACAAGCCGATCATACCGCCATTCTTGGTAAAGTCCGGCACGTCACTCACGGTGAGTACTGGTTGGCCCGAGACCAACTCCAGAAGCTCGCTTACTCGCTCTTTCTTCACGCGCGCCATGTAAAAAATATCGCACTGATCAGAAAAGTCGACCAAGTCGTCCGACAACAGATGAACCTCGATGTCGCGATCGCGAATACGGCGACCCGTCAGGCGATCCTGGGCGAGCTCGAATATCGTGTTCTCAGCAAGGCAAAATCTGAACGGTGCACCGGGCTGATCGGGGACGGTCGGCCACGTAACAAAACGCGTGATCTTGTAGATCAGCGCGAGCTTTACATCTTCATCCGAGACTGCATCTGCCATCGCGGGAACACAGAAAACACTCGCTAGAATGACCAGCAGTAAACGGCGCTTTAGTCGTTGGAGGCTCATTGACCGAGAGGCTGGTAGCCGGCCTAGAATGAATAGCGCAGATTTAGAAAAAAGGTCCGTTTGATCGCCGTTCTGGGGATGTCACCAAGCTCGGAGTTGTATTCGGCCGTTGCGTCATCGAACAGGTTACGTACACCCATCGACATTACCCAATTCTCCTCAGAGCGCCAGCGAACGTGCAGATTCGCTTGCCAGTAATCGTCGATGCTTCGAAACTCAACCTCGTCCACGTAACGGATTAGCGCAGCGACATCGATAGACTCTGTGGGCGACCATTCGGAACGCAGACTAAACTGCCATTCCGGATAGGTTCCACCAACAGGCAGCGTCGGCGCATATTCCGTAGCATCTTCATACGCGTAGCTCAGAGCGCTGCGTAAGCGGAAGTTCTTTGCAGCCATCCAGTCGAGCGTCGCCTCAAAGCCTGAAACGGTGCTTTCGTTGACATTCGTGAACTCATAAAGTGCGAGGACGCTGTCTGCGGAGAAAAAGCAGAGTGGGTCAACGGCCAATGAGACGCCCGAGGGGATGCAGACTATGTCTTGCGGACTGAACGACCGAATGTCGTCATACTCCATCGTGAAGAGCGCTATGTCGTAGCTTAAGTCGTTGCTCAGCTGTCCTCGCGCGCCAATCTCAAACGCTACGTTGGATTCTGACTCAAACAGTGGGTTGCCGACTGATCCGACGCGTGCCGGCACCGGCGAGGGATTCAGGGGATCCCCCGGTGGCAAGGCTGGAACGATGTCCTGAACCTGGGCAGTGAGATCTGCAATGGAAGGGGTTCGAACCGCCCGGGTGACCGCCGCCCATAATGCGTGATCTTGGCTGGTTTTCCAGAGCAACCTGGCCGTCGGCATGACCTCCAGATCATCAGGCGACAGTTCATTGTCCTCGAGTTTAAGCCCAACGATCAGACTGAGCCGGTCATTCACCAGGCTGATCTCATCCTGTATGAAGGCGCTGATCACGTTATCGCTGTCGATCTCCTGGATGAATTGGATGACACCGGAATTGCCGAGTTCGTAGCGATTGAATCGCAGCCATCCGCCCATGACGAGTTCATGTCTCCCCATGTCTCGGTTATGTTGCAGGTCCAGGCTGTAGGTGGTTCGTTTTTCGTTATAGAGATAGGACTCGCGGTCAGTGTGGTCGATGTAGGCCTGCCCGCTGGTATAAGAATTCTCATTGTGGCTGACTGACCATCGGCCCAATACGAAGGCACCACTGACATCCGTATCATTCTCCGAGATCACCGAGTACGGTGGCGTCGGTGCATAAGATAGCTGTGTTGAACCCATTTCGCCGGTGTAACCTTCAACCGTTAGCTTGAGTTCCTTGTTGTCGAACACCCAGTCCGTCCTGAAGCTGGCGCGCAACAGTGACCAGTCATCACCGGTGTCTGAGCCGTCAAGCAGCTGATTGCCATCCGCCGACTGATACTTCACGAAACTCCTGTACGTCGTATCGTCACTGAATCGACCTTCATAGTTTGCCGCGACGAACTCGCCTCCGGCCGGATCGAGTCCCGCAAGCACTGAGCCTCCGTTCGCATCGCGTGAGGATCGCGTGATGATGTTGATCACGCCGTTGACAGCATTCGTGCCCCAAGCAACCGCACCCGGTCCTCGAATAACCTCGATGCGTTCAATCTCTTCGATCAAAGTGTCTTGAACGTCCCAGTACACGCCGGAGAAGGAGGGCGTGTATAAGAGTCGGCCATCCATCAGAACCAGCAATTTGTTGGCATAACGCCCGGACAGTCCGCGACTGCCGACAGCCCACTTGTTTGCATCGATCTGCGCTACGTTGAGTCCGGGAGCAAGCCTGAGTGCATCGGGGATGCTGCGAATACCGTGTCTTTCGATATCGTCACGAGTAATGACGAAAACGGCCGATGTGGCGTCTGCCAACGGCTCGGCTTTTCGCGAAACCGATGTCACCTCGAGACTGACCAGTTCCTCGATGCTGAGTTCGAACAAGTCATTGCTCGTTTCTGCCATTGCCAGACCCGTAAACAATAGCGAGATAGTGCCGCCGGCAAATACGGCAGTCATGCGCCGAAAGGGGCGAATCGTATATTTCATGGGTTCACCTGAATCCGAGGTTATTTAGTTCTGTCTCCATAGATATCGTCACGCGGGCCCGTATCTTTATGATAAAAATGCAAAAAAATGGACTTTTGGCAGAACGAAAACACGTGCACCGGCCAAGGTTTTTGTCGAAAGTTGGTAGCGACAATGAGATATGGGGCGGCGGCTGCAATGCCCGCTTTTCATGAGAGCGGCCGCTCAAGGGTCTAAGTCAGGAGCTGATAGCCTGCTTTGTGGACTTTCCACGGTATTGATGACACACCGGCCCCTTAAAAAGAGGTCCTTTCAAAGGTCATCCTGGCTCTTGCAGCCAGCTAGATATCTGGCGATACGCCTCGGGGCGGTTCAAGAGTTCCCGGTGCCCCATCCCGTATCCAATCCATTGGCGGTTTCTTGGAATTGCCAGCATTCGCGTTTTATCGCGATGCCTTCCGAGCGCGCTGTCGACTGTTACAAGCCCGTCTCCGATCAATCGCGCGCTCAGCGCGCTCCGCTTTGCTGCGCGCACTGCGGCTGCCGCGTAGCATTTTACGCCCGAAGGCAGCGGCACGATTTCTTTCCCTGCCCAAATTGCGCCGTGGCGCAAGTCGGTGATACCCGCGCTGCGCGCCTTGCTCAGGCGTGTCAACGGCATCGAGTACGGGCTCAGGTTCATTGCAAGATCGAGACCATGGCCACCGCGCTCCAACGGCGCTCCGTGATGCGGTGTACCTAGAAATACGAGCTTACGAAGGTGCTTTAGCCAGTCGTGACCTGCCTGGCGTGCGTGATGACAGGCACTACGAGCCACGAGTCCTCCCATACTGTGACCCATGATCACAACCTCATCCAGCGGCGTCGTCCAATTCCCGATCAGCGTCTCCAGCATTTCTGCGAGCACGCGACCATTTCTCGCGATATGCAGGCCGCTGTTGTAACGCAAATACAGCGGCAGATATCCGAGTTCATCGGCGAGCGCTGCGCCATGGTCGTGTCCCTCGCGATTCCACTGTTGATCGTTCATACAGAGCCCGTGTACAAGCACCAGGAGTTTGTTATCAGGTGTCAGGTCACTGTGCTGCTCGAATACACTCGACGGATCGTAGATGTCGACCCGTCGACCGTGATGACGCAGACTCATGTCGATGGCCAGCGGGTTTCCGGTCCGTAAAAGATAGTCGCCATACACCCCGTTCGCCGCGGATCGGTATGCATCCAGGGCCGGCGAGGGCTCGCCCTCCGGCAGCAACACTGCGACACCTGAGAGACTGGCATCGACAGCACGTCCTACGAGACGAATGCCCCCTCGAACACAGCGATACACAAAACCCGTGATGCCGCTCGGGCGATCAGTTGCCGAAACACCCAGCGGCCCTGGCCGTAGCTGTATGGTGCGGTGCATTTTCTCCACGACCTCGGCGACTGAATCTGTCGCGTCGATGGCCATGCGTGTAACGCCGCGGATATCCGACAGCTGTGAGCGATTCGGGATAGGCACGCCGATCATTCTCCATTGTTAGCCGAGTGGTAGAAATAGACTTCTTGAATCAACATTCGAAGCGAAGTATTTCCGACGTTTGCGTAGCTCTTGATGCCCGCTTTGGGCCAGTCGCAGCCATTCTAGCTCAAACCGGGCGAACTTCTGCTATCGGCCACACGCTGCCGGCCAAGTGATAAACTGCTGGACGACGGCTTGTGACTCAAAGCTGTCATTGCGGAAAGAACCAAACCGACCTCGTTACAGCGAAGCCTGGACGATTGCGCTGATTCGAATGCGACAAATTTCAAAAAAACCGATTCTTCTGAAGTGGGTATTCCCCCTGTTCTGGTTCGGACTCTTGGGGCTCGTTACGATCGCCGGGATAGCTGAGGGTCGAACGCACCCTATGGCGATCATAATGCCAGTCCTGATGGCCGTTATCGGCTTCGTAATAATGAAGAAGTTTGTCTGGGACCTTGCAGACGAGGTGCTTGATGGCGGCGACTTCCTGGTTGTTCGCAAGGGCGGCTTGAAACAGAAGGTCTACCTGAGCGACATCATCAACATCGAACATATGGGTTTGAGTTCGCCGCCCCGCATCACTCTGTTATGCAGGACACCGGGCCCACTTGGGACTGAGCTTGCGTTTGTCGCGCCGTTAGCCTTCAACCCGTTTTCCAGAGCCGAAACTGGTTCGGGAGCTAATCGATCGCGTAGATCGGGCGAGGCGAAGTTGAATAGGTTTCCCAAAGGCTAAAAGCCGCCCGTCAGGATAGATATCTGCATGCCATGGCCACTCACACGAGCACTACTTGGACTGATGTCGGTGGCGCTGCTGTCGCCATCAGCCAATGCGAACACTGACCGGGTAATCGAACCGCTACTTCGTTATGCGAAGTACGAAAATGGCGAAGTCATTGCCGAGTACGTTGGCGATCCGAGCGGCCCGTTCGCAGAGAGCTTTCGACAAACCCCCGTCGCTACCGGGCAAATGCAAGTCGACTGTTCAAAACTAACCGAGGTCGGAATTGTCATTGAGCCGTACGGCGTAAGTAGCTGGATATACGGCGCAAAGACGAAATACCACTTCAGGTGGTCACACTCATCGGCCCTGCCGGTCTCCGTAAGCCGGATGCAGTATAGGCGCAATATGCGAGGAGGGGTTCATGCGTAACAGAATTGGGCTCGACGAATGGTTGGTTAATGGAGTCATCGAGCTGACAATCAACGTCCGTGACGAGGTGGTGTTTCGGACCGACTTCAAACTCAATCTGTGCGATGCGAATCGATACAGAAGCGAGAGACCACCGAGCGAAACTTTTCGAGAGGCCGATCACGATGGCCTCGACGAAACAGGCACAAACTAAGCGGCGTTGCCTGAAGCTCGTAATGTGTCGCGCCGAGGGTGCAGACCCGGCTAAGATACACCACATAGAAACCAATTCAGGTAGTACTGATGATGACAAGAGTAGTGGCCATTCTATTAGTGGCGTTTGTGATTACGCCGGCTTTCGCCGATGACACACCGCCGCCTGCATTTCGGATCGCAGTAGAAGTGACCGTTCCCGATGACGATCTTCGCAAACGCATAACCATGTATTTGCGAAATGAACTGCGAGGCCTCGGCGACGTAGAAGTTACGTCGGATAATCCTGACTATAAACTCTATGCCATGGTGACGGAGGTACGTACCAACCCGGGTGGACGATTGGCATACGTGCTCGGCATTTCGGTCGTAAGTTTTTTTCCAGATGGCTACTTCGACTCGATACTGAGCGACAAACTGGTGAACGCTGACGAAGTATCGCAAAAACTTGAGGAGGTAACCGTTTATAGAAACCAGTTCCTGTCGGTTTCCGGCCCCTCTGAAGCCAACCTCATAGAAACAGTGGTGAACTCAGTCGCGAAACTGAACGCCCACATGCTTGAGCCGGAAAGGAATAGTGACTAGACGGTCGCTCGGGAATATCTAAAGCGGGCTGAACCAGAGGTTCACCCTGAGACTGTTCACCCGGCAACGACGAGAGCGGTGCTTACAATGCCGCGAGTTCTTTAGCAGAGCGATCTGCGATGCCCAGCGATTCCGGTGTCCGCAGGGCCTCCCCTCTGTAGTCGCGGGCCATCACGATTGAGGCAACGTTTATTACGGCGTCTATACCCGGTGTCGCAACGCCGATTTGCTGGCCGAGCTTCGACATGAACACCAGTCCGTAGCCCACATCTTCGTTCAGGTAGCGATGATCGAGCTGCGGCTGTGCGCCGATACCCAGAAAGCCTGGTGCCTTGCGATAGCCAGACCCATAGTTGGCCTCCAGCATGTAACCCTGGCGCATGCCCATTTCAGGGTCCGGCAATACAGAGATTCCCAGCGCGTCTCCAATCGCGATGCGCTCCTTGTCCAAAGCTTCGATCAGACGGCCGACCGAATCGCTGACGCCTTCTTCGTAGAACAGAAAGTCGCCGCCGGTCATTTCGATTCGGGCTGCGTTACTCAAGGTAACCGCCGGATGAATAATCGGGTTCGCATTTTGTAAGCTGGTTTGCAGTACGTTCTTTGCCGGCTCCATGCCTGGATAGACGTCGGCGATGAGCTTCAGGATGTCGTCCGTATGCTGGCCCGGTAGTGCCGATAACAGGTTGCCGGCCTTGAGCTTGAGGAAAACACGAATCTTGCCCGGCTCGGTCAGGCGAACGGCATAGTGCAGCGTGGAGGTCTCGGCGACACGGATGGATTCATCGTCAAGCGCCAGACCGGCCGCTCGTTTGAAGGCCAATGCGCCGCCACAGGAACTCGGGCTGACGATTACGGTCTGGCCGGCAACCAGCTTGCCAGCCACCGCATCTCCGAACGGCTCGGTGCTATAGGCGGGGCCAACAACATATATCAGCTCTGCTCCCTGCAAGGCTTCGTCAATGTCATGGCCGGAATAGGCAATGGGTCCAAACCCGGCGATATCGCCCTCTGCATGGATTCCTTTCTGCTCTGCGATCTTCGCGACGTTGCCGGGAAATTGCTCGAAATCAAATATGCGTACATCGTGTCCGTGCGATGCACAATCGAATGCTACGGCAGTGCCGCCGGCACCTGCGCCCAGTACGGTGATTTGCATGAGTGCCTCTTGTTCCAATTGCTGATGAAGTCAGGTGCCCGACTTTAACGTAGATCGTGACGCCATAGTCATCCGTACAAGACGCAAGCTCGCTCTCGCGGCCAGTGCTGGGGCGAGTACACTGAACAGCAGAGAACCGCTTGCTACGGCAAGAAGTTCGCTATCATTCTGTACCCAGGTGTAATCAGAAGCGGCTGGCCGAGTCGCTGACTGAGCCAGAGACCCCGAACATGCCCATTCCGAAAACTCGCCGGGACCTTACCGAACAGCTGCAATCGACATTCAGCAAGCTTCGCATCGAGCTGGATAAGGGCGGATCACGGTTGGGCAGCCTGCCGTGTGTTGATGACTGGAGTGTCAAGGAGCTGTTGGCAGTTCGCGCATGGTGGACGGAGCACGTCGTCGAATGGGTTGAGGCAGGCAAACGCGGAGAGGCTCCCGTTACCCCCGCAGAAGGGTATCGGTGGAAGGAAACCCCAAGATTAAATGCTGACGTCGCGTACGCGGCCAGGCGCGAGTCTTACACGTCAATCCGTGCCCGGCTCGAGAAAGGCTATGCGCGAGTCCTGAGCCTGGTTGATGAGTTAAGCGACAAGGAACTGCTCGAAGTCGGGACGTTCGAGTGGGCAGGGAAGTATCCAATATCGCGCTGGATTTCGCTCAACACGGTTCGACAATACACCACTGCAAGGACATTCATCCGCCGCGCGATACGTGAGCAGGGGTGACGTGAATTTGCGCGATATAAAATCGACAATGGGCCTTCTGGAATGGTCCATGCTCGTTTTGCTATCCGTTCTATGGGGAGGGTCCTATTTCTTCGTCGAAATTGCCCTGCTGGAATGGTCGCCGCTACTGATCGTCGCAGTCCGCGTTTTAATCGCAACGCTCGTGATCTGGATTGTCGTGTTCGCCGCGGGTATTCGCATTCCGCGTGCCCTGCCGGTATGGATAGCGTTCTTCTGGCTGGCGATAGTCAATAACATAGTGCCGTTTCTTCTTATTGTCTGGGGACAAAAAGAGATAGCCTCGGGTCTCGCGGCGATCCTCAACGCCGCCGCACCTATATTTTCCGTTCTCGTGGCGGGCGTCTGGTTGAAGGACGAACCGATAACGGGCGCCAAGATGCTTGGTGCATTGTTGGGCCTTGGAGGCGTCGCTATTCTTATCGGACCGAGCGCTTTGTCAGGACTGAATGCCAACCTGCTGGCGCAGATTGCGGTGTTGGCTGCCGGACTGTCTTATGCAGTCGCAGGAGTGTACGCACGCCGGTTCGCCGGAATGGATGTCGACCCGATTGGGGTCGCGGCCGGCCAGCTACTTATGTCGTCAGTAGTCATGCTGGTGTTGGTGCTCGCGTTTGAGTCTCCGGCCCAGCTGTTGACGTCGACTGCGAAACCGTGGATTGCGACCGGGATTATGGCGGTCTTCTCGACCGCCCTCGCCTACATCCTCTATTTTCGACTGATCGCGAGAGCCGGCGCGACAAACGCAGTACTCGTAACGCTGCTTATTCCAGTAACCGCAATTCTACTCGGCGCGTTTTTTCTCGACGAGCATCTGTACTGGCTGCATTTCCTGGGGATGCTTGTTATAGGGCTGGGTCTGTCGGTGATCGACGGGCGCTTATGGCGATCGCCCGACTCGGGCCGGGAAAGATAGCTAGTGAAGGAGGCTGGCCGGGAACTCATCTGAACCGGTGTCAGCCGAGTTCTGCGCATACAACACGGGTGAGTCGTAGCTGACGTGGCCCGCGTCGTCAGGGTCTGCGTGCGGGCTGTTATAGAACTCCGAGGGCTCGTCGACGCACTCGTCTTGTCCAGACAGGCGCGCAGTTTGCAGGCCGAAATGGGCTCATGTCTTTTTTGGCGACACCCACATTGTGATTACCGCTCTGAACACCAGGGTTTCGGCGCTATCTTTTACCGCAACCGTTACCGGCAACTCCATAGCCTGATCAAAGTCTGGAAGTGGTTCTATACGAGCGGTTGCCGTCAGGTCCGTCTGCGCTTTGGCGAGGTACTCGACCGTCATGCCTTTCGGAATCCAGCGAAAGCCTGAGGGAACCGTGACGTCTGTCATCGTGCCCCCGGCGATCTCCGCCATGTTGCACATCGCGATCGCATGCACCGTCCCGATGTGATTCAGGACGCGACGCCGTTTTCTGATCTGCACCTCGCAATACCCCGGGCGAAGCGCGACGAAGCGCGGCCGAATTGTACTGAAGTAAGGCGCCTTCCAGCAGACGAGCCGCGAAAACAGCCATTTTCCCGCTGGTTTTGTCGATAATCGTTGCCACATAGACAACGTGAAATTCTTCCGGCTCATACGCGACCCATGCTATTCGGGGTTTCCGGCGGGGCCGCCGAAACTTATTCATGCGCTATGTTACGAGGGCCCCGATTAGACGTAAGATAAGGTAAGTTAGTGGTGCCGCGATTGCACCTAAAACGGACAGGAGATTTCGTGATTGCATCGAATGCGAAAGTGCGACACCTATTCATGCGAGGGTATTCAGTCGCCCTCTTCGGTCTGCTACTTGCATCGTGTGGCGGCGGATCCTCCGCTCCGGTAGGCGCGTCGACAAACTCCGGGCTGACACTGTTCGATGCGGTCTGGAATGACTTCGATGCCAACTACTCCTTTTTTGTCCTTAAAGGTTTTGACTGGAACGACTCACGCACACGATTCCGTTCCCAGCTTTCATCGACGAGTACCGATACAGAGATATTTACAGTGTTGTCCAGCATGCTGCTCGAGCTGGAAGACCCGCATGTGCGGCTAAATACGCCGCTAGGCAACTCTTCGTACACCGGCTGGTTTGATCAGTATCCGACGAACTTCGACGAACCAGTAATCACCGCAACCTACCTGGGCGCGAGCGCAATGATGAGCCCTCAGGCCAACCTTTTGTTCGGACGCATCAATGCCGACATCGGCTATGTTCGTGTCCATAGTCTCGGTGGCTCCGGACATGGAGAGGATATTGACTTCATTCTCAATCAACTGGCCGGAATTCGCGGCCTCATCGTTGACTTGCGGGGTAATGGTGGTGGCAACGATCAAAACGGCGAGGCGATAGCGGCACGCTTTGCGGATGCGACGCGGTTCTACAGACGAGTGCGATTCAGGGACGGACCAAATCATTCCGACTTCGGCCAGCCGATCGATGGCTTCATCTCGCCGGCAGGCACACAGTCGTTCCTGGGCCCCGTGGCCGTCCTCACGAATCGCTCGTTGCTGAGCAGCGCAGAAAGCCTGGTGCTGGCGTTTGATGTTTTCCCGAACGCATTTTCTGTGGGGGACTTCACCGGTGGTGGGTCGGCCAACCCGGCGCAGCGAACCCTTGCGAACGGTTGGCAGTACACCGTATCCCGTTGGATCGAATACCGTCCCGATGGCACGACGTTCGAGGGCGTGGGCATTGAGCCGGATATTCGCGTCGATATCAGCGATATGGATGCGGCCGCGCTCAGAGATACGATCATGGATACTGCTATCTCGAACCTACAGGGCAGAATATCGCCGTGATAGGGAGCAAGGGGTGACAGAGCCAGATCCGATACGACGTCGAGCAGCCACTGAAGTGTTCAGATTGGCAAACAAGACCATGGAATCAGGTATGCACAGGACCGTGGATAAGGCGCCTAAAGGCAAGGGCTGGGTTGATTGTGCAATGGGGCCGGAAGGCATGATGTGCAGGCCCGACAAGGTGGCTGAGGCCATTGCGTTCTTCGCGATCGCTTACGAGGTATTTCCCGACATCGTTGCGCTGAATCAAATCGCCATTGCGCACGAGATAATCGGGGAGAAAAAAGAAGCCACAGATTACTTCAAACGAATGAAACAACAGGCTGAGCGGGAAAAGGACGATATTTACCGCCAGGCTGCAGAGGCGGGGCTCGCGCGCTGCCAATAGCAGAACGATCACTGATCCGTTTACCACGGACTTCGAAAACTGCTCGACCACCAGGATTAGAGAGAAGCGCATGGGGCGATGGAAGCCGCCACGCCAGGCAGGAGCGCCGTACATCACGGCGGCGGGATACCTGGCACTTCAGGATGAACTTAAGGCCTTGTGGTTACGTCGGCGTGACGTAGTCGCGGCATTGTCGGCTGCGGCGGCGGAAGGTGATCGCTCCGAGAACGCAGAATACATTTATCGAAAGAAAGAGCTGGGCGGCATCGACCGACGCATACGCTACCTGCAGAAGCGTATGCCCAAGCTCGAGATTGTTCGTCATCGTATGGCGCCGGAGCAGGTTTTTTTTGGCGCACAGGTGACGCTCAGTGGCGGCAAATCAGGTGAGATGTGTTATCGCCTGGTAGGAGAAGATGAGGCGGACCCGGGCAAGGGTTACATCAACATTGATTCGCCCCTGGCAAAGTCGCTTCGGAAAAAACGCGTGGGCGATGAAGTGACGATCATCATCGACAATAAGGAAATGCCGGCAACAATCGAGGCCATTAACTACGATCTGGAGGATTAGCTATTGTCCGGCGCAACGGCCGAGTTGTGATCGGCGAGTCTTTCAAGGATGGCTGCGGTGCACTGCTCCTGCATTTTCCCCCTTCGCCAGTGTACGATATCTGCTTCTCAGCGCCACGATTCCCAAGGACGACATGAAATGCAAACTACGTTGTTAAAGATTGCCGCCATCATAGCTCTGCTGGTTTCGCTGCAACTGGTGTCTCCGGTTTTCGCAGATGACAAGGCGGCCGAAGAGGAGGACGCAGGAGTTCAGTATCGACTGGTAGGGCCCGCGTCAGGAGGCCGCGCTACGCGTGTCGTAGGCATTCCCGGTGAGCCTTTGACGTATTACTTGTCGACCGCTGCCGGCGGAGTCTGGAAGTCATCAAATGGAGGCCGCAACTGGGAGTCGATCTTCGATGATCAACCGATCTCATCGATCGGTTCGGTGGCAATTGCCAGCGGCAATTCGAATATCGTTTACGTGGGTTCGGGCGAGGCCAACATTCGCGGCAACGTTGGCGAAGGTAACGGCATCTATCGTTCTCTCGATGGCGGCAAGAACTGGGATCACGTCTGGGAGGCTGAGGGCCAGATCGGTACTATTGTTGTGCACCCTGACGATGAAAACATCATCTTTGCCGCCGCACTTGGCAGCCCGTTCGGGGCGGGTCCTGAACGCGGAATCTATCGCAGCAGGGACGGCGGGAAGAGCTGGCAGAAAGTCCTGTTCGTCGACAACGACACCGGTGCATCTGACGTCGCGTTTGACGAGAACAACCCCAACATCCTGTTTGCCGGCATGTGGCAGACGCGTCGCAAACCGTGGACGATGCAAAGTGGCGGTCCGGGCAGTGGTCTTTATATGTCGCGCGACGGCGGCGACAGCTGGAAGAAGCTCGAGGGCAATGGCCTGCCCGACGGAATCTGGGGAAGGGTCGGCGTGCGCGTTGCCGTTACTGAACCTGATCGTGTTTATGCGTTGATTGAGGCAGAAAAAGGCGGCTTGTTCCGGTCCGACAACGGCGGTGATAGCTGGGAGTTGATCAACGATTCGCCGGGTCTGCGTCAACGCGCCTGGTATTACACGACGCTTACCATTGATCCTACCAATGCAGACGTCGTCTGGTTTCCGCAGGTTTCGATGCTGAAAACAATCGACGGCGGTCGCACGGTATTACCAGCGAAGGGCGGTGGCTGGGATCACCACGACGTCTGGATTGACCCGAAGAATCCGAAACGTATCGCCGAGGCCAGCGACGCTGGTGTGTCGATATCGTGGGACGGCGGTGATAGCTGGGAGCGGGCGCCGCTACCGATCGGTCAGTTCTACCATCTATCAGTCGATACGCGAAAGCCGTATCGCGTCATGGGCAGCTTGCAGGATTTCGGAACACGAGCTGCTCCGAGCAACAGTCTGCATTCCGACGGAATCTTGCTCAGCGACTGGGGCCCGGTTGGGGGTGGCGAGGCGGGTTTCGTCGTCGCGGACCCGGATGATCCGAATATTATCTACGCGGGGGAGTATCTCGGTTATCTGTCACGCTACGACGAGCGCACCGGCCAGGCGCCGCACGTCGGTATTTACCCGGATAACGGCAGCGGCCATGGTGCTGAAGACCTGCGACATCGGTTTCAGTGGACGGCGCCTATCGTGATTTCTCCGCATGACTCGAAGCTGGTCTATCACGCGAGTAATACGCTGCAGAAAACGCGTGATGGCGGCCAGACGTGGGAAGTTATAAGTCCGGACCTGACGCGCAACGACAAGAGCAAGCAGAAGTGGGCCGGTGGGCCGATTACCGGCGACAACACCGGTGTGGAGTTCTACGGCACCATCTTCGCCGTTGCAGAATCGCCGCTTGAGGCCGGGACACTATGGGCCGGCACTGATGACGGCCTGATTCACATCACGCGCGATGGCGGCAAGAACTGGAGCAACGTGACGCCGCGAGGTGCGCCTGAGTGGAGCACTGTTGTGACTATCGAAGCGTCACGCTGGGATGCTGGTACCGCGTATGCCGTCTACGATGCACACCGGCTCGACGATGAGTCGCCGTATATATGGAAGACCAGCAACTTCGGTAAGAGCTGGATGAGCCTGGCCCGGGGGTTGGATCGGGAGGTCTACCTGAAGGTCATGCGCGAAGACTCGAGCAAAAAGGGCATGCTGTTCCTTGGCACCGAACGTGGCGTCATGGTCTCGCACGACGGCGGACAGAACTGGGAATCGCTGCGCCTCAATATGCCGACCGTTGCAATCGCCGACATGGTAGTGGCCGGCGACGACCTCGTTGTCGGCACGCTTGGGCGTTCTGCGTGGATACTCGACGATCTGACGCCGATTCGTGACATGTCTCCGCAGATTGCGAAAAGCCGCGCTACACCTGTTTCCACCGACGCCAGCGATTCGCTGGAGCTATGCTTCCGGACCGGATGGCTCGGAGGCGGGCAAGACCTCGAACCCACCGAAGGGCGTGATTGTTACCTACCATCTCGCCAAAAAACCGGAGGCTGAGGTCGTGCTGGAGGTGTTGGACGGCGATGGCAACGTCATACGCCGACTTAGCAGCGAGCTGGAGCCGCCGTATATTGCTCCCGATCATCCCGACGCCCGTCCGGACGAGGAACGCAAGGCTGATCTGCAGGCAGTAGCCGGCATGAACCGTGCTTCCTGGGACCTCGCGTTCGAGGGAGCGAAACGAATTCCCGGGTCCACAAACGATGCAGGCAACGTGAACGTAGGGCCGATGGTCGTCCCGGGCGAGTATCGATTGCGGTTGACCGTTGCGGGCGACAGCGTCGAACAGCCACTCACTGTCCTGCCCGATCCCCGGTCAGATGCGACGGCTGCAAACCTGAAGGCACAAACAGATTTTCTGATTGAGGTCCGCGACCGCATTTCCGCGATCGCGGCGGATGCAGAAAAGCTTCGCAACATTCGCGACCAGCTCGAGGCACGCCACAGGGCGCTGTCGGACGAGCCCGGTGCCAGCCGCCTGGTGGCCCTGGGCGAGGAGGCGCTCGCCCGGGTCGCTGTAATCGAGAAAATGCTTTACAACCCGAATGCCAAGGTCAACTACGACATCCTCGCCGGACGCGACGGCGGCGCCAGGCTGTATTCGCGATCGGGCTGGCTGTATCTGACCGGTTTCGACCACAATGGCCCACCGACGCAGGGCATGCGCGAAGTTAATCGCGAGCAGGCGACACTTTACGAGCAGGCCAAAGACGAGCTCAGGCGGCTGATCGGCGAAGACCTCAAGCGGCTCAACGACCTCGCCGGGGAGTTGGGTACCAGCTACCTGACTGCCGCGGCGCCATAAGCGCTTCACTGGCGGGCACCGTGGCTGCTAAAGGAACACCCGGTGCCGGCCGATAGCCTTGAATGGGTATAAAACTCGACAGCCGCAGTTACTACGAGGTGCTTCACGTCAGTCGCGATGCACCTGTCGAGATTATTCGCGGCAGCTATCGCACGCTCATGCAGCGCATGAAGCACCACCCGGACCTCGGCGGCGATGCCTCAGTCGCCGCGCTTATCAACGAGGCATATGCCGTATTGTCGAACACCGAGAAGCGCGCCGAATACGATGCGCGTATGGACGTGGTGGCGCGCGTTGCAGAGGGAGTGCCCGACGCGAGTCCGGAACCGGCGGCGCCAGCATCAAGTACGCGAACTCTCGACTGGTCGCGACAATGCGTGTTCTGTGAGACGCCGCATAGTCATGGCCGCAACATCGAAGACGAGATGGCCTGTCACATCTGCGACAGCCCGTTGTCCGCCGCCGAGCAGCACCGTATGGAGCAAGAGGGCAAGCGCGCTGTCGAGCGAGTTGGCAAGAAGATGCGAGTACGCTATTACACGCACTGGCCGCAGCGAAAAGCACATTCGGGTCGCATCGAAGACGTGTCGCTGAACGGGCTACGGCTCGTGACGCGTCAGGATCTGACGGAAGGCCAGTGTGTCAAGATAGTCAGCGACGTTGTTCATGCTGTCGCACAGGTTACGCACACGCGCTACGAGCGCCGCGGCTGGACCAGGCGCTGTATTGCCGGTGTGTCCTTCATTACGCTGCGCTTCGGCCGATCGATTGGCGGCTTCGTTTCGAATCACGTCTGAGTGATTACTCGTTATCGGTCGTCGCGCTTAGCAAAAGATCGCCGTTCGGTTCAACTGAGAACCTGATGTTGATAGGACGGCAACAGACCTGGCAGTCTTCAACGTAGCTCTGCTCTGAAAAAGTCGGATCAAGAAAGATGTCGATCGACTCACCGCAGTACGGACAGTCGATCGAGCGGTCCTCAAGTTCTCTTTTCATAAGAAACTCCGTCGGTTGTGTCCGGGAATCCGCACCACTGAGAACTAATTGTGCTGTTTAACGACACGGCTGCTCGATGCCGGGTACTTGTCCAGTAGCGCGTCAGGCCGGGCGGGTCGGCGGAGGAGTTCACCACCACAATTCGGACAGACACCATTGAATCGAGATTCCGCACATTCGATACAGAAGGTACATTCAAAAGAACAGATAAACGCGTCCGTCGCATCCGCTGCGATGTCCGCGTCACACGATTCGCAGTTTGGCCGCATTTCTAACACTCATACACTCCTGAATTCACTCAACAAAGCCGCAATGATCAGGTGACCTCGTCAGCCAGTCTCCACGGAGGAAATCGGCGATTATCACCTGCATTATAGATGCACAGCCGGTTGCCCGACGGGTCATACAAGTAAGCTTCGCGCCACAACCAGTCTTGATCAGTTGGCTCAGTTTCGAACACAAGGCCCAGGTTCTTCAGCTTGCGAACCTCGAGGTCGACGTTATCAACTTCGAAATACACGACGACGTAAGCTCCTTCCGCCTCGGCCTCAACGGCATGAATCGACAGCGTAGTGCCGGCGCTGGTCTCAAAGCGCGCATACCGTGGCGGGCTATCGACGATCTGCCGAAGCCCCAGCGTTCTGTAGAAGCGCACAGACTCGTCGTAGTTTGTGCTGGGAAGAGTGACCTGGTTTAGATCCATGCACGAACTTCGATGATTCTCAGCGAAGACCAGGCATTGCAGAAACGGTTGCCTTCAGTCATCCAGGTATTTCCAGGTATCAGCGCCGTCAAACGTCCGGATCGGTACGTCCGCAACATCCGCTGGTGCCATCATTCTCGCGTTAACGGCGATTCGGCTGCCGTCGTCTTTGTCGATGCTCTCGTAGTGCGTCAGGCACCCGCAGCGATTGCAGTGAAAGAACTCGAGTGACTCATCGCCCCAGCGATACGCTGTTACGTCATCGGCACTACAGGCCACGGATGCCGTCTTTCGTGTGCAATAGGCCCAGCGTGCGCCGTAGCGGCGGCAAATAGAACAGGTGCATTGCGTCACCGATGACGGTTTCCTGGCGACCTCAATTTGTACGGCACCGCAATGACAGGAAGCCTTCAACATGGATGCATCTCCGTGCTCGAGATTGACGCTGTGAGACGCACCACACTACGACCGGGTCAGGGTCTTTTCAAGCTCGGCATACAGCGGCACAAAACCTGCCGATTCATAGATTTCTTGCGCAACCGGGTTGCCCGCAAGTACGCCGATTCGCAGATACTTCACTTTGCAGGACCTTGCATACTGTTCAGCGGCAGCCAGCAGCTTTCTCCCCAGGCCGAGGCCGCGATATTTCTCGAGTACCACCAGATCGGAGATCAGGCCGTATTCCAGGTTGCCATCCTCAATCTGCTCGCTCTTGACCTTCGGCAATATTGTCGCGTAACCAGCGACATGTCCGTCGAATTCGGCGATCAGTATGCGACCGCCGCATTCCTGGCATCGCCTGAACATCTCGTCAGTGTAGGCATCGGCAATGACGCTACCGGGCGGCATGCGCGGGTCGATACGACGCTCGAACTCCTGTAATTCGATCAGGCATTCTCTCAAGCCGCTCAAGTGCCGGACCTTGTCAAAACCAAGCACCATTGGTTCATGAGTCGTGGATGGCTGGCGTGGGGGCCTAGTCAAGCGCTGCTCCCGGCGATAATAGACGGAGCACAGAGGCCCTGGTTTCGACCGTGCGGCATGACAGGTAACGATTTAATGCTGTCGACCTGCAATGCAACGAATTTTCGGCGGACGGACGCATCTGTTTACGCTGCCAGGAAACACAGGATAGCGATAGTGCCGAAGACGAGCCATGACAGATGTTTTCCGCGGCTGGCGACCAGGGCAATTACGCCGGTGACCGCGAAGGTCGCGCCAATCGCATAGAGCAAGCCTGATCTCGAGGTATCCGGGGAATCCACAAGGAAGAGTATTGCTGCGAAACCGAACCAGGCAATCGTCAGGATGTGCCAGGCGAAACGAAGCGTCTGTTTGGTAAAGTGGTCGTCGCCGAACAATTTCGGCAGAGGTTGTCGAAAAAGACGGACAAGGATGTACTTTTCGCCAAGGTAGGAATGGACGAGACCGATACCGATGGCAAGTAGTGCGGCGACGGTAAGCATGTCCTCAGCTTACGGAGAGGCTGATGGACACGCAACAAGGGCGGCTGCTGTACGGTACAGGGGCATCAGGCTTGAGCAAGAAAACCCGGAATAGCGGTATGCTGCGTTTAAAGAGGGGTGTCTGAGCGTTGGCAGACACCACGACTAACGGGAGACTTCAATGAAACAAACAGTAGTGATCGCCCTCGCAAGCGTACTCGCATTCCTTGTTGTGGGGGCGCATGCCGCCGACAACGAAGATCTAACGCTCTCTATGGAGAAAACAGAGGCGTCGGCTTTTCCTCGGGAGAGGCTTGGCGACTTACTGGATACTGTCGGCAAGAAGTCAGGCAGGACGTTCCTGGTACAAGCAGAGGTGCCCTCGACGGTGGTGGTTGGCCAGCCTCGTGCAAGAGATATCACCTATTCCATGTTATTGAAAATATTGCGGAATAACGGGCTTGCGGCGGTGACAGATGGCGACGTGACCAGCATTATTCCTGTGGCGAAAATTCGTCAGTATCCGCTACCGCTGCTGTTCGAGGACGACGACACGCTCGACAGCGAGGAATGGGTTACGCGCGTCATCAGGCTCGAAAAAGCTACCGCCACGCAGATGGTGCCGATCATGCGCCCGCTGTTGCCGCAACAGGGACATTTGGTGGCAAATGCACAATCCAATACGGTAGTTATCGTTGACCGGTACGCAAATATACGTCGTGTCGTCCGGATAATTGCGGAGATAGACTCTTCGTCACCGGCTCGACAAGATTGATAAGCAATAAGCGCCAAAAGAAGGGCCTGGTTCTTGGGGTTTTCTTTACGAGCGCGCGATGCTGAGTCGCGCGTGCACTTAAATTCCCGGCGCTACCGAGGTGAGATGGTGCTCAAGGGAGTATTGCTCGCCACGTGTTTTCTTGCCGGTTCCCTGACGGCTGCGGCGGACCCTGGTGTAACTCAGGGTGTTCCGCTTCGAAACCAGAACCCATTCCTGCAAATATTTGGATTGCCACCCTTCCAGTCGGCCGCACTAACCGCTGAGAGCGCCCTCGACTACAGGGTCAGTTTCGATATCGTCAATCACGCAGAGTTGGGCGCCAATACGTTGGAAGATATTTCCATCGACGGTGAAAGCCATTTTCTCACACTGTCGTTGCGACGCGGAATGACCGACCGTTTCGAACTGGGTCTCGACATACCGCTCGTGGGACACGCCGGCGGCTTTCTGGATAACGCCATCGAAAGCTGGCATGACCTTCTGGGCCTGTCCAACAGCAATCGGCGGGGGCCAGACAATCAGCTCGGTATTCGCTACTCGAATGCTGGCCTCGCACCGTACGAATTGAACTCTGCGGTTTTTGGCATAGGCGACATTCAGCTGACAGCGGCAATGCCGCTCAGGCGGGCTGACCACAGCGACCCGCTCAGCGTTGCTATCCGCAGCAGCATCAAAATACCCACTGGCGCGGCCGACGAACTGCGCGGTAGCGGTGCAGCGGATCTATCGCTGGGGCTCTATGCATCGGACAGATACACGGTATGGCAGCGGGACTTCGCCGTGTCCGCCTTCGCAGGCATGTTGTTTCTGGGCGACGGCGATGTTCTGCCGGATCTGCAGCGCAGCGCGGTACCGTATGGCGGGGTCGCAGCGTCATGGTGGATAAGTGAGCGGTTCGGCGTTTCTGCGCAACTTCAGGCAGAGGGACCTTATTTCGACAGCGACGTCGATGAGCTCGGCGGCGTCCTCAGCGCAGCTTGCGGTGGGCTTCGACTTGCGGCTGCGCAAGCCGGGGACGTCGCTGCATTTCTCTATCACCGAGGATGTTGCGGCTGGCACGACGACGACACCGGACTTCGGCGTGCATCTTTCGATACGCAGAACAGGTCGGAACTAGCCTATCGGACTACGATGGAGACCCGGCTGCGAGTCACTGCAGAACGGTCAAATTTCGGTGAAATCAGCTCGCAGCGTTTTGACCAGTGCAATCGACATCAAGACACCGACAAACAGGATCGGCAAGGACACGACCAGCAAGATGACCTGGATAGGTCGCAGGTTGCTGTTCATTAACATCAATGCCACCGGCATGAGTCCCAGCGCAAATGCCCAGAACACGCGGTGCCAGCGCGCCGGATCGTCTCCGGCCTTGAGGTGCAGGGTCGCACTGGAAGCCAGCGTGTATGACGCCGAGTCATACGTGGTTGCCGCGAAGATGATGGAAATTAGTGAGAAGACGCCGATTACGAGTGCCGCAAGCGGTAGCTGCTCGAGCATCGCGACAATAGCCGCATTGCCACTTTCCGATTTCATGATACCGGTGAAGTCGAGTGTCCCGCTTAGCTCGAGGAACAGGGCGTAGTTACCCATCACCATGTAGAACAGCCAGCTGCCAAGCGAGCCCCAGAAAAGCATACCGAGGATGACTTGACGAATTGTCCGGCCGCGCGAAATTCGCGTGACGAACAATCCAACATAGGGCGCAAAAGCAATCCACCAGGCCCAGTAGAAAATCGTCCAGCTCTCAACAAACCCGGAATTTGAAAAGGGATCTGTCCAGAAATTCATGCGAATGAAATTCTGTGCCATGACGCCGAGGCTGTTGACGCTGGTCTTGAGCAAGAACGCCGTTGGCCCAACGACCAGAATAAACAACAGCAGGGCGAAAGCCAGGACCACGTTGATGTCGCTTAGCCGCTTGATGCCTTTTTTCAGGCCAAGCCAGACACTCGCTGCGAACAGCACGATGCAAAGTGCAACGACGGCAACCTCCACCGCGTCGCTGGACTCGATGCCGAAAAGCCAGCTGAGACAGGCAGCGATCATGGGTGTTGAAAAACCGAGGCTTGAGGCCGCACCGCCGAGCAGCGCGATCATGAACAGGAAGTCGATGGCCCTTGCAGCCGCGCCGTGCTCCCGGCCTTTCAGAAACCAGTGGCAGCTAACGCTGAAGCGCAGCACATCGAGTTTCTTGCGGTAGTACGGATAGGCGATCGCTATGGTTGGCAAGCAGTAGAACGCCCATGCGGTGAAGCCCCAGTGAAACAGTCCGTAGGTCGATGCCCACTCGGTTGCTTCAATGCTGCGCGGCGTCGCGCCGAACGGTGGCGCATCGTAATAGAACGCCCATTCGGTCGCGCACCAGTACAGCAGGCCTGCTCCGACACCCGCGCAGAACAGCATGCCTACCCAGCTAAGTTGACCAAACTCCGGTGACTCGTCAGCTTCGCCGAGTTTGATCGAGCCGTAGCGGCTGGTCGCCAGCCAGGCGAGAAACCCAATCGCGGCTACGCTCGCAAATAGATAGAGAAAGCCAAACTGTGTGGTTATGAATCCATACAGGGACTCAAGTGCGGCAGCGGAGCTCTGTGGAAATGCAATGAGCGGAACACTGGCAGCCACAAGAATTATGGCGCTAAGCGCAAAACTGGGCCAGTCGATTCGGCTTTGCTCCATGTTCTCCCCGCCTGGTGTCGCGATACCGTCAGTCTACTGTCAGGACTACGGCCCCACGAATATTACCTTGCTCGACAATCTCATTGGCTTTTGCGATATCGGCGAGAGGTAGCGTCTGTGCGACTCGATGGTGTAACCGATCTTCTTCCAGTTTCGCGTTGATATCCGCGATGGCCTGCTGTTTCGCGGTCTCGGGCATGGCGTAAACGATTACAAATCGAACAGTAACGTCCTTGTACATCATCTGGAAGAAAGGCAGTTTTGGTTCGCTTACCTGCGTGGATGAGTATGTCGCTATCGTTCCACCAATACGCAGTACCTCGACCGAAACGGGGAGATTCGCGCCAAATTCAACGTCGACGATGCGGTCGACGGGCTTGCCTCCGGTCGCAGCCATGATCTGGCCAATTACATCTTCGCCGCGATGGTTGACGACATGGTGAGCGCCGGCGGTCTCGCATGCGGCCCTGTCGGCATCGTTGCTTGCGGTGGCAATGACGTTGGCGCCCGCCTGGCTGGCCCACTGTACGGCGTAGTAACCGACACGACCGGCACCACCGGTGATGAGGATAGTCTGCCCGCCAACATCGCCATCGGCGAATACACAGCGATGCGCCGTCATCACAGGAATACCGAGGCACGCACCAACCTCGAAGCTGGCATCCTCTGGTAACGATGGCGCTCGAGCGGAGTCGATCGTCACATACTCCGCCGCTGTACCAAAGCGCCGTGCGTACTGAGCCTGGTACACCCATACGCGCTCGCCGACACGACTCTTGCTGACGCCATCGCCGACTGCCTCGATGACGCCTGCGCCATCACTATTGGGGATAACGAAGCCCGCATCCAGGAGGTTCGGGAATGAGCCTGCCCGCTTCTTTACGTCGGACGGATTCACTGCGCTGCTAGCGAGTCTCACAAGCACCTCGCCCGCATGGACCGACGGCGTCTCCCGTTCACCAACCTGCAGCACATCCCTCGCCGCACCAAATTCTTCAAACCACGCTGCGCGCATTAACAATTACTCCCTGGAGCGTCCGACCTAGTCAAGCCAGTTCGACAGGCCTTCTGTGTGACCATCTATCGCGATTGACTGGCCGGAAATTTTTGATGCCTGAGCCGACGCGAGGAACAGCACGGTGTCGGCCACCTCATCGGCCGTCACAAAAGTACGCATTGACGTGTGCCGCAGGTAGACGTGGCGAACCTCGTCGGCGGTCAGGCCTCTTTGCTCCGCGTCGCGCCGGATAACCGCCTCGATTCGCGGGCCGCTGACGCTGGTAGGGCAAACCGCGTTGACGCGAATACCGGACGGACCAAGCTCCATGGCCCAGGTCTTCGTCAGGCCGATCTGCGCCCATTTGCTGGCGGCGTACGGCGAGCGCAGCGGGTAGCCGAACAGTGCTGCGGTCGAAGCAATGTTAATGATAGAGGCGCCGTCCTGGGCTTTCAGTAATGGAATTGCCCGACGAGTCATATAAAACGTACCGGAAAGATTGATGCGAATGCAGCGATCCCATCCGTCCTCGTCTGTCTCTTCGGCCGGCGCTGACGGACCGGCAACACCTGCGTTGTTAATAAGGACAGTCAGGCCGCCATACTTTGCGACAAGATCGTCAAAAACTCTCGCGACGTCACTACGGTCTCCGATGTCAGCAAGCGTCGCCGTGGCGCCTGGGTTGGCAGCCAGAAATTCTTCAATATTTTCGGCCGACGCATCACAGATGTGCACCTGATCGTGCTGTGCGAGAAAGCGCTCGGCAACAGTTCTGCCGATGCCGGATGCGCCGCCTGATATGAGCACAACTCTCTTGTTATTTGCGGGCGCATTCATTTGCAGGCAGTCTAGCACTGCTCACCCTGTGCCTGACAGATCAGACCGCATGAAAAAACCGACTTCCCAGCAACCACTTAGACTCCGCAAAAAGCATGGCGCCGGAAAGCAGAAGGAGGTGAGTGTAGAAGACGGTGCGCGTCTTGTGCGTGCTCAGTCGCTACGAAATGCGTTCCTGACCGGCTTGCTTGCTATCGTCATTTTCAGTGTGTTGTGGATTGCTCTGTCGGCGCTGTTCAATCGTGTATTTCCCTGGATGACAGTGCTGCTCGGCGCGATGCTTGGCTTTGCGGTACGGCAGGCAGGTCGTGGCGTTGACTGGCGGTTTCCGGTTCTCGCTGCCGTGCTGACATTGTTTGGCGCACTGCTGGCCAACGTTGCTGTCGCTGCGTCCACGACCGCCGACATTTTCGATACCAGCACAGTGCAAGTTTTGCGATCGGTCACGAGCATGACCTGGCCGGTGTTTTTTGATGAGGTACTAAACGCGGCGGACGGGTTCTATGCGGTTTTCTCAGCCGGCCTCGCCGCGTTCCTGGCGAACAGGCATCTCACGCGCGCACAGTACTATGCACTGCGCTTGTGGCGTGAAAAATCAGATGGGCATCACTAGAGGATTGTTGCTTGGTACGCTGGCACCGCGAAACGATGCGAGTTGCCTTGCCACGAGCTGTTCGATTTCCTGCACAGCATTGGCTATTCCCAGGTAGAACCCCGGCTCGCGACGCAGCAGCGACCAGTCGTCGGTCTCCAGTATGCGAACCAGGTGCCTAATATTGCTGCTAATCGCCTCAATGTACGGATTGTGGCCGTTGTAGAGCACCTCGATGTAGCGATAGACGCGGTTAAATTTCGTGTTTAGTCGCTCGCGCATGACCTGCTGATAGAACACAGGGGTCTTTTCGAGCAGGTCCTTACCCGACTTGTAACGGACCATGAATTCTCCGGGGCCCGCATTCTCAACGGCAACGCCGCCGACCACGAACTCGTTGTAGAGCCGGTCACGACATTTTTCGAGGTAACAGCGGTCCGCCATTTGTGCGATGAGATCGGCGGTGCCGATGAGATGCCCGCAGATAATGTCCCGCGGGTCGTCCAGCTCGATGTCATCGAGGTCCAACTCGTAGCCGGTGAAGTGAACGATCATGCTGCTCACGCCGACGTCTCTCATCAAGCCGAGCTCTGGCAGGTAGCGTCGCAGGAAGTCCGCGCTGCGTGAAACATGGTAGAGCGTGAATTCCGCACCGTTCGAGAAATCTTTGTCACGCTCTTCGTGCCGAATGTATCCGGAATCATGAAACAGCGACGTGATGATCGCCATCTGCGCGCGTGCCGCGCCGAGTCGGTCGGCCAATTCTGCACTGCGTTCATAGCCCGCGACCAGTCGCGCGAGTGCGAGCGTCATGTCAAGCGTGTGCTGCATGTCGTGGTAGGTTGTGTCACAACCGCGGTAGCCAGGATAGCGGCCCGTAAAAAGGCGCTCGAAATCGTAGAACGCAAGCCAGAGCTTGTCGAACGAGGTTCCCGGAAACGCCTGGGAAAAAAGATCGTGAACGGCGTCACGAACGGCGGTAGCGCTGCTAACCTGCACGGTGTTAGTGACGTCGTAATCGTTGCGTCGATCCTGAGAAATTATTGTCCCGCCTTTTTTTTTAGATAATGATACACGGCGGTCAAAGCACGCACAGGAACAAAACCGGGAATATGTTATGTCGGTTTTCTTTACGCTTGTTAGAAATCAAACTCTGCAACCACCGGTGCATGATCAGACGGACGCTCCCAGGCGCGCGGTTCTTTGTCGACATAGCTCGCCGTGCAACGCTCTGCCATGGCTTTACTGGCAAGGACCAGGTCGATACGCAAACCCGCATTGCGGCGAAAACCTGCAGCACGATAGTCCCACCAACTAAAGGTTTTTTCTGGCTGATCGAACTGACGAAAGACATCAGCGAGGCCGAGTTCAAGCAGGGCGGCTAACGCCTGCCGTTCCGGCGGGCTACAAAGGATTGCCTCTCCCCATTTCTCCGGGTCGTGGACGTCTGCATCGGCAGGTGCAATGTTGAAGTCACCCAGCACGACAACGTTCGGGTGCTCCGCAAGCTCAGCTTCAAGAAAGTCGCGCAGCGACGCGAGCCAGCCAAGTTTGTAGGCGTACTTTTCAGAACCGACTTCAGAGCCATTGGGCACATACAGGTTGATGACCCTCACATCGCCCGCCGTACTGGCAAGCACACGTCGCTGTGGGTCATCGAGGCCAGGCAAATCGGTAACCGGGTTTTCGGGCCTGATTTTGCTGACAATGGCAACGCCGTTGTAGGTCTTCTGGCCGCTCGCTATCGAGTGATAGCCGATGGCGCGCAGAGCATCTGTCGGGAACTTCTCCGTCGGCTGCTTGATTTCCTGCAGCACGAGGATGTCGGGCTGCTGTGCCTGCAGCCACTCAACGACATGACCCTGTCTGACGTTCATCGAGTTAACGTTCCAGGTCGCGATTTTCATGCGGCGTCTATTCCGTTTTGTCGCAGCAGTGCATCAATCGTAGGCTCACGACCTCGAAACGCGATATAGGCCTGCATGAAATCGCGGCTGCCACCGACCTCCAGAATCTCGCGACGGAAACGTTGTGCCGTTGACTGATCAAAAATACCCGCTTCTTCGAAGGCGGCGAAAGCGTCGGCCGCCAGAACCTCTGCCCACTTATAGCTGTAGTAGCCCGCGGCGTAACCGCCGGCGAAGATGTGTGAGAAGGCATGCGGCAGGCGGTTGTAGTCGGGATGCGTTACCAGTGCGACTTCCTCCCGGACTTCGTCGAGGGTCTCGAGAACGCGGGGTCGCTCTTCGGGATCGTATTCAGCATGCAGCCGGAAATCGTACAGGCCGAGCTCGAGTTGCCGCATCATGGCGAGTGCGGCGCCGGCGTGACGACTATTGTCGAGCTTGTCGAACAGTTCACGGGGCAGCGGCTCACCGCTTTGCGCGTGTGCCGAGCAATGCGTCAGCACCTCATAACTCCAGGCGAAATTCTCCATGAACTGACTCGGTAGCTCAACCGCATCCCAGGGCACGCCATTAATACCGGAAATGCTCGGGAAACCGATCTTCGTCAGCAGGTGATGCAGCATATGGCCGAATTCGTGAAACAGCGTCACGACATCGTCGTGGGTAAGCAGCGATACGCCGTTTTCGTCAGGCGGCGGGAAATTGCAGACGAGGTAGCCGGCCGGCAAGATGATGTTGCCGCTAAATTGCTGACGGCTAATGCAGTCATCGATCCAGGCGCCCGCGCGTTTGCCGCTGCGAGCAAACAGATCGGTATAGAACCCCCCAAGCATATCTCCACCTGCGTTGCGTACGGTGTAGTAACGCACATCGTCATGCCAGGTTGTAACCGCGTCATCCCGGGACAGCTCAACGTCGTAAAGCCTCGAAGCCAGTGCAAACAGGCCATCAATTACCGCGGTGGCGGGGAAATATTGTTTCAGCTCTTCGTTGGAAACCGAAAAGCGCGCCTGCTTGTACTTCTCCAGCCAGAACATGGTGTCCCAGGGCTCGAGAACGAATCCCGCAAAGTCAGAAAGCTCTGAATACTCGTGTTTTGCCGCACTGCGCGAGTGTGTTGCGAGCTCACGAAGGAACCTGATGACCTGCTCGGGCGTATCGGCCATTTTGGTGGCAAGTGAATAACCGGCGTAGCTCGGGAAGCCGATCAGGTTCGCCGCTTCATGGCGCAGCGCGAGAATTTTCTCGATATTCTGGCTGTTATCCCACTCTTTGCTGTAACCCTGATCCGAACCTCGAGTGACCCAGGCCTTGTACATCGTTTCCCGGAGATTCCGGTCTTCCGCATGCGTCAAGACCGCGTGATAGGTCGGGTAATCGAGCGACAGCAGCCATCCGTCGAGTTGTTCTTGTGCGGCATCCTCTGCAGCCCGCGCCACTGCCTGGGCGGGCATGCCGTCGAGCCGAGCGGCGTCGTTTATGTGCAATGACCACGCATCGGAAGCATCCTGAACGTTGTGCTCGAAGCTCGCCTGCGTTGCGGCGAGCTCCTGCATGATGGCCTTGAAGCGATCCTTGGCGTGTTTCTCCAGGTCGACACCCGCCAGGTGGAACTCACGCAGTGCATGTTTCACAGCGCTGCGGCTCGCCGGACTGGTGTCCTGCGACAAGCTTTTGTCGACCTTGGCATACGCGCGCTGCAGTCGTTCATTCTGCGAAATCTCTGTACCATGCTCCGTCAGCAGGGGCAGTGCCTGATTGTAGGCGTCCCGCCAGTCAGCGGAACCAAGCACACTCTGCAAATGTCGGACAGGTGACCAGATGCGCCCCAGTGTATGTTCCATCTGTTCGACAGGGCTGACCAGCGAATCGATATCCGGTTCTGCGGTCGTATCGAGCAACGCGTCGAGCTGGGTTCTATGCTCGGCAATGACCTTCTGTATTGCGGGTACAACGTGCTCCGGCATGATGTCGTCGAATCGGGGCAGCGAGGAAGTGTCGAGCAGAGGGTTATGCGTCATCTGGATTGCTATCATTCTTGCGGCGGCCAATATTAGCATGCGCCGCTGCTGGCGCCATGAGCGCGAATCAGTGGAATAACGGAGAAAATTGTGACAGACAAGTACGACCTCCTCGTCATAGGAGGTGGCAGTGGCGGACTCGCGCACGCACAACGGGCGGCCGAATACGGTGCGAACGCGGCGGTTGTTGAGTATGGCCCTCTCGGCGGCACGTGCGTCAATGTCGGTTGTGTACCGAAGAAAATCATGTGGTATGCGGCACATCACGCACACCAGTTTGATCATGCGCCCGATTACGGCTTCGACGTTTCGGTAAAGGGACATGACTGGGGAAAGCTGAAGTCGCGCCGGGATGCGTATATCCAAAGACTCAATGGCATCTATGCCGGCAACCTCGACAAACGAGGCGTGACCTTTATTGAGGGCGCCGCGCGTTTCGTCGACCGCAATACTGTCGATGTCGCAGGTCGTAACTACAAGGCTGAGCGTATCGTTATCGCAACCGGTGGCCGGCCCATGGTGCCGGATATTCCTGGTGCACAACTGGGCATAACGTCAGATGGTTTCTTCGAGCTTGACGAGCAGCCGAAACGGGTACTGCTTGCGGGTAGCGGCTACGTGGCTGTAGAGCTCGCCGGCGTCTTCAACGCGCTTGGCAGCGAGACACATGTCATCGTGCGCAAGGAAGGTGTGCTTCGGAGCTTCGACAAGATGCTCAGCAGCGAGCTGATGGAGGCTATGCAGAAAAGTGGCATAGCGCTGGACACAGGTGTCATTCCTGCTTCGGTCGAGGAATCCGATGATGGCCTGGTGCTGCACGCGACAGACGGACGCACGTTTGGTCCGGTTGATTCCCTGGTCTGGGCGGTCGGGCGAGCGCCCAACACCGATTCGCTGGATGCGCTGAAAGCGGGCGTGGCGATGGACAAGTGGGGCTTTATACCGACCGACGAATACCAACAGACCAACGTCGACAATATCTTCGCGCTGGGCGACGTGACAGGACGCGAGGCTCTGACGCCGGTCGCCATAGCCGCCGGCCGCCGACTGGCGGATCGTTTGTACGGAGGCATGCAGGGGCGACACCTCGAGTATCGCCTGATTCCGACGGTGGTCTTCAGCCACCCGACGATCGGCACTGTCGGCATGACTGAGGACGAAGCGCGTGCCGAATACGGCGATGACGTCAAAGTCTATACAACCGGTTTCGTTGCTATGTATTACGCGCTGGGCGAGGACAAGCAGCGGTCTTCGATGAAACTGATAACCACCGGGCCGGAAGAGCGTGTCATTGGGTGTCACGTTATTGGTGAAGGTGCTGACGAAATGATGCAGGGTTTCGCCGTTGCGATTCGGATGGGGGCGACCAAGGCCGATTTTGATGACACGGTGGCGATCCACCCAACCAGTGCCGAAGAGCTTGTGACTATGCGGTAATCTTCATGTGTTTGAGTACCTCGGTCGTGTTGGGACGCACATCTCTCCAGATACGGAACGATTCGGCGGCCTGTTCGACCAGCATGCCCCAGCCCATGACAGACTCCGCAGCACCCTGCTCGCGGGCCCAGACGCTAAACGGTGTGGGCTTGAGTCCATAAGAAAGGTCGTAACAAAAGCTCTTGTCCGACACCGCCGCAGCCGGATAGGGCGGCGCTTCCCCGTGCAGTCCGGCGGATGTTGCATTGATAATAAGGTCGTAAGGCTCCGAGACCGGTACGACATTGAAGCGACAGGCGCTGACGGGCCCGGATCGCGAAAAGTGCTCGGCAAGCGCCTGCGCTTTCCCCAGAGATCGGTTCGCGATTCGCAACGAAGTTGGCTGCATCTCCAGCAAAGGCGCGACGATACCGCGGGTTGCACCACCTGCGCCAAGAATGAGGATGTTCGAGCCCTCGAGGTTGAGGCCGTGGTTCACGACGAGGTCGCGAAGCAGCCCGAATCCGTCCGTGTTGTCGCCAAGGATTTCACCGTCCTCGAAGGTCAGCGTATTTACGGCACCTGCTGTACTGGCGCGTTCACTGAGTTGATCGACCAGCCGCGTGACGGCGCTCTTGTGGGGTACGGTGACGTTAAGGCCCTTGCCGCCCGTGCGTTGAAACTGCCGTACCGCAGGTTCGAGCTTCTCTGGCGATACTTGCAGCAGCTCATATTGCAGGTCCTGGCCGGTCTGCAGTGCAAACAGGCGATGGATGACCGGCGACCGGCTGTGCGAGACGGGGTAGCCCATGACGCCGTAGCGATCTGTTGCCATCAGCCGTTTTCCTTAAGCCAGCGCGCCGCATCGATCGCGTAGTAGGTCAAAATACCGTTAGCGCCCGCCCGCTTGATACTGAGCAGTGCTTCCAGCACGGTTGCGCGCTCATTCAACCAGCCGTTTTCAGCGGCCGCCTTGAGCATCGCGTACTCGCCGCTTACCTGGTAGGCAAACGTCGGTACACCGTACGTGTCTTTCACGCGACGCACGATATCGAGATAGGGCAGCGCCGGCTTGACCATGACGAAGTCCGCACCTTCCTCGAGGTCCAGCGCCACTTCCCGTATCGCCTCGTCGCTATTCGACGGTGCAACCTGGTAGGTGGACTTGTCGCCGCCGCCAAGGTTTGCAGCCGAACCGACGGCATCGCGGAAAGGGCCATAGTAGGAAGACGCAAACTTGGCCGCGTACGCGAGGATTACCGTGTTTATGAATCCCCCTTCCTCGAGCGCTTTGCGCATGGCGCCAACGCGGCCGTCCATCATGTCTGAAGGTGCAACGATGTCGGCACCCGCGGCGGCATGCGACAGGGTTTGCCGCACCAGCATGTCGACTGTGACGTCGTTAAGCACGTAGCCGTCATCATCGATTATGCCGTCCTGGCCGTGGGTGGTGTATGGATCGAGTGCAACGTCGGTCATGACCGCGAGGTCAGGCAGCTCCTCTTTGATCGCGCGCACTGTCCGTTGCACGAGGCCATCAGGATTTGCGCATTCGGCACCATCCAGTGACTTGTGACTGGCGCCAATCACCGGAAACAAGGCGACGGCGGGTATGCCAAGTGCGCTGGCTTCGGTAAGCTCGGGCAACAGAAGATCGATGCTCTTGCGTGTTACGCCGGGCATGGAAGGTACCGCTTCACTTTGCCCGTTGCCGTCAAGAACGAAGACCGGGTAGATAAAGTCGGCACTCGATAATGTGGTTTCTTCGACAAGGCGGCGCAACGCGGGGGTTCTGCGGCTGCGGCGCAGGCGAAGCGCTGGGAACTGTCCGGGGGTCGATGCACTCATAGCTAGTGTCCTGTCCTAGGAATTCGCATAGTCTCAGCTTGCTGCACAAAACGTGTGTCAAGGCGGGTTCTGCCGGCAATGGCCTGGTCCTTGCCAAAGGACGCGTAGCCACACGTTTTGTGCAGCAAGCCCTTCGGGAGCCTGAGAAATACGCCATGATGGCGTTGCATTCCTTGCCAGGGCCCCGGCACTGGCGGCGGAAAGCGCCTTATCCTGGCGTATTTCTCAGGCTCTGAGATCATGCGAATTGCTCGGACAGGACACCATCAAGAATAACGAAGAGAAGTTCTTATTTTCCCTGTATTTAGGTAGGGTTTCCACGTCTTAATCACAGTATTAAGCGATTCCGGTAATAAATGCCAGAACAGGCGGGTCATCTGGAATGAACAAAAGCACAGCTGAGGTCGCGCGAAGGCAACGATTCGATCGACTGGTCACGGTTTTTCACGCGGATATGTACCGATACGCCGCGTGGCTCTGCCGGGACAAGGCGATCGCAGAGGACGTTGTCCAGGAGTCGATGATACGTGCCTGGAAGTCGCTCGACGCGCTACGAGAGGAGGACGCCGCCAAACAATGGCTGTTGACGATCGTTCGACGGGAAAATGCCCGTTACTTCGAGCGACGCAGGCTGGAAACGGTCGACATAGACAATTTAACAGCCTCTCAGGCGGCATTGCTGGCTGAGGAGCCGGATGAGCAGCTCAACGAGCTCAGAGAGTCGATTTACGAGCTGGAAGATGATTATAGAGAGCCGCTGGTACTGCAGGTCCTGATGGGCTATAGCACCAGCGAGATCGGAGAACTGATGGGTCTGAAGCAAGGAGCCGTGCTGACGCGGCTGCACCGGGCCCGCCTGAAACTGAAGGATATCGTGGCGCAGGGGTAACCTTCCCGAGCCGCAACCAAAGACAATGAATTGCGAAGAATACAGGCATGAGATAGCAGCGGAGCCGTCATTCGACGGAGGCGCTGGCCACCTGTCTGAGTGTCGCGACTGCCAGGCCTTTCGTGCCGAGATGCAGTCGCTGAACGAGAAAATAGGCCGCGCGATGCGATTCGACGTGCCTGAGCTGACGTTACCCGAGCTGCCAGAGATCGACGACAGCAACGTTGTTGCTCTGGATGCGCGGAAGCCGCGAACCAGGACCGCCTGGTTCGCGATTGCCGCTACGGTGATGCTTGCTGCACTTATAGGTGTGCGCATGTTCGGCGTCGGCGTGACCTACGACTCTTTGGGAGACGAGGTGCTTGCACACCTCGATCACGAGCCGGCAGCGTTACGGCCGTCTACGACAGCGGTTTCCGACGAGCAACTTTCCAGCGCGGTACCGGCGAGTGTCGCGAGCCTCGATCACAGCGCAGGCCTGATTACCTATGCAAGGAGCTGCGAGATCAATGGTAAAACCGTGCCGCACCTGGTCGTGCAGGGCGTGCATGGTCCGATCACGATTTTGCTGATGCCGGAAGAGGCGGTCTCGGAGACCGTCTTACTGGACGGCGAAGGTGTCCACGGCGTCATATTGTCGGTGGGCGATGGAAGTATCGCGATCATTGGCGATCGCGAGGAACAGCTCGAGCGCGTTGAAAAGAGTGTTTTGGAGTCAGTGAGGTGGAGCACCTAGTGTTTCCTTCGCTGAAAAATGAAAGCCCGGTCTTGGGCAAACAATCCTGGTAGGAGATCAAAGATGTCAGAGAAGAAAATAGTTAAGCCGGTTGCACTGGCTATTGGTGCAGCCTTGGCCGGAACTTTCGCGATCAGCGGCGCAGTCAATGCCGAAGCGGTAGATAATCCGTTCGAAATGTCTGCCCTGAGCTCCGGCTATATGCTCGGCGCTGGCGAGGGTTCTTGTGGCGGCGACACCGATAAGAAGAAGGGTGAAGGCAGCTGCGGTGAAGGTTCCTGCGGCGAGAAAGAAGGTGAAGGTTCCTGCGGCGAGAAAGAAGGCGAAGGTTCCTGCGGTGAGAAGGAAGGCGAAGGTTCCTGCGGTGAGAAAGAAGGCGAAGGTTCTTGCGGTGAGAAAGAAGGTGAAGGTTCTTGCGGCGAAGGCTCTTGTGGCGCCGACACTGACGAGAAGAAAGGTGAAGGCTCCTGCGGCGGTTCCGCTTAAGACCGACACGACAGAATGTTGTGATAAAGCCCGCGCCTTGGCGCGGGCTTTTTTGTATCTGTAACAGAGATATGAAAGCTGACCGGGCCGACATTCACTGCTAGATTAACGTAAAGAAGAGCGAGAGCAGCGAACATGAAAAAAGCGGTCACACGATGCCGATGGGCCGAGGGCGTCAATCTTGATTACATCACCTACCACGACGAAGAGTGGGGCGTGCCGGTATGGGACGATCGTACCCAGTTCGAGTTTCTGATACTTGAAGGGGCCCAGGCAGGGCTGAGCTGGTCGACGATTCTGAACAAACGCAGCGGCTATCGAAAACACTTTGCCGAATTCGATGCGGAGAAAGTTGCGCGCTTCACAAAGAAGCGCATAGAGAAGATTCTGCTCGACCCGGCGGTCGTCCGGAATCGGCTCAAAGTCGAGTCTGCCGTCGTGAATGCAAAAGCATTCCTGGCGGTGCAGGAGGAGTTCGGCAGTTTTTGTGAGCTACATCTGGGACTTCGTCGGCGGCAAGCCGATACAGAATAAAATACGCAGGGACAGCGAGACTCCCGCTACTTCAGCGGAATCCGATGCGCTGAGTAAGGACCTCAAGAAGCGCGGGTTCAAGTTCGTCGGTAGCACGATCATGTACGCTCATATGCAGGCTACAGGCATGGTCAACGACCATGTAGTCTCGTGTTTTCGCCACAAGCCCTGCGCAGCGCTCGGAAAATCAAAGGCTTAGCTCATACCTCACTTGCCTGGAGGGTGTCTCTGGCTGTATACCGTAGTCTTCCTGAAAAAAAATCGAACAAGGGGAATGAGCGATGACCGAAACAGCGAACAGCGAGCTGCCGAAGTCGTTCTGGATCATTGGTGGAGCGTTCCTGCTGTGGAACTTCTTCGGCCTGATGATCTACTACGATCAGGTAACCATGACGCCGGAAGTGATCTCAGACAACTTCACTGCGGAGCAGCAGGCGTTTCTTCAGAACATACCGGCTTGGGCGACATCGGCCTTTGCGATTGCGGTCACTACCGGTGTGATCGCATCCCTGCTCCTGCTGGTACGAAATGCGCTGGCGCTGCCTATCTACATCGTGTCGTTGGTCAGTGTTCTGCTACAGGACGTGTATTCTTTTGTTCTGACTGACAGTCTTGCGGTGTGGGGCAGCAACGCTCTTTACATGCCCACATTCGTCGTCGTGGTAGGCATCGTGGAAATCTGGTATTCACGTTCAGCAAAAGCAAAGGGCTGGCTTTCGTAGGCCGCGAAAGCGCGCCTTAGACTTCAACCCCCATAGCAGCCTGTCGGCTGCTGCTGCGCTTCGCGCCCTTGGGGCGCTCCTACGGGGGTGTTCTCTACGGCCGTTACGCTTCGTTGCAACCTTAGCGGCCCGTAGCAGCCTTCGGCTGCGCTGCGTTTCGCGCCATGGGGCGCTCCTACGGGGGCGCTTCTACAGGCCCGGTCGATTGGGATCAGTTGTCGATCGTGATGATCGTTAATCCCGAGAGTCCCTGCGGTGTGTTGTGCGAAACGGCGCCGAGATATTTCTCTGCGGTCAGATTGGACCAGCTGAGCGAAATGTCGGCGGTTGTGCCCGGAGCGACGATCGCGGGCCCATTCGCGGTCAGGTTGCCCGCATCGTTATTGATGCCGACCTGCCACTTGAATAGATCGTAGTTGGCGCCGGGTCCGCCGGTAACCTCGTCCGTTTCGAAACCGTGAATCAGCACGGCATATTTGCCTGCGGCTGGCCTGAAAACGTTGAATTCCTCTTCCGACGTCAACTCACCGCTTTCGCCGATCTTCTGGCAGCGTGTTGTGTCGCTGCCGCAATAATAGACATACATATCGAGATCGTCATCACCGTCCGTGAAGGCGTCGAACAAGGCAAAACGAACGTAAAGCTGATCGGGCGCAACGTCGAAAATGTGCTGCGTAACGCCACTCCCAACGCGTATCGAAAAGGTCTTTGTCGGATCGTTGTCGACAAAACCGACTCTTATTTCAGCCAGGTTCAGACCGTGGACGCGTGGCGAGTAACTACCGTCGTAACCGAAAGTAACCGGGAAGCTCCGGGTTCCGGTACCACCGGAAGAGGATATTTCAGCCGGCGCGTCTATTGATGTCGGCTTCACTGCGATCGGGCTGTAAACATCGCGCGTCGCGCTCGACCACGTCAGGGAGCCGAAGCGCCAAAGGTCCAGCGGTCCTGACAGATACGTCACTGTAGTGTCGAAGTTTGCGGATTCCCCGGGCCCCAGCGTGAAACTCGAGGGACTGACCTCGACGCTCATTCCTGGCGGGGCGGCAACAGAGACCGTGTAGGAGTCCGGCTCGTCAGCAACGTTCGTCACACGCCGCTGAACGGTCCGCTGACTCGTTAGTCTGGACAGTGCGATCGATGCTTGATTCAAATCTGCAGGCGCGAGCGAGAATCCGGCAGCCGTAAGCTCATCGCAGCGGGCAGACGAGACAGCGGGCGACTCGACGCCGCACGCAAACGCGTCGTACTCGTCATTGCTGACATCGAACACAAGGCCCGGGTCAAATGCCTTGTTTGGCACGATGTGACCGGAGCCGAAGTCAAAAGGATTTGCGACACCGAGGTTGCCGGTTGCGTTGATGTCCTGCCGTGCGCTTGTCATCAATGCCGACTTGATTGCCGACGGCGTCCATGTCGGATGCGCCTGCAACAGCAACGCGGCCGTACCGGCAACGTGTGGCGTGGACATGGAAGTGCCGCTGAGAAACGCGAAATTCTCGCCGGATGCCGCGTTAGCCGCATCCGGGGTGAATCCCGCAAGAATGTTAATGCCAGGCGCCGTGACATCGGGTTTCAGGATATCCGCAACCGGTGCCGGGCCGCGGGCCGAAAATGACGCCATGACGTTGCCGGTCTCTGCGGTCGTAAGCAGAAAGCCCTTATCGAGCACCACAGTAACCTCGTTACCTTCGTCCAGTTCCGCAATGATCAGGTTTGCGTCAGCTTGTCCGATCATCAGCGCGGGGATGTCGGACAGGCCTGGCGTCCCGAACATCACGATGGGATCACCCGCGATGTTATAAACGAGTGCTGCGATCGCACCCGCGTCGTCGGCATTCTTGATTTTTTCTTCGAAGGCGCAGCCTGTGCGCTGTATGAAGGCGATATTGCCGCTGATGTCGTCGCCGTTGACCAGCGCCTGGCAGGCGTCTGACGTCGTGCCTGTGACACCGTCGCTCGCGGAACTATCATTATCGTCAACGAGAATGAGGGCGCCTTCGATCGGGTCGCTGTCTTGCAACGGCGGAGTGAAGTTCGCCTCCTTCGTCGCGTACTTGCCGGCGATTCCCGATGGTGCCGTTACCTCCAGCGCCTCGACTGAGTATTCGCCGGTGCGGCTCGATGCTGCTGCGGTAACGACCCACGGCCCGCCGGCCGGTGAGCCGATTGTGCCGAGGTTGGGTCCTTCATTTCCTGCGGCGACAACCGACAAAACGCCGGCCTTCGTCGCCGCCATTAGCGCAATGTCATCAGGCGCGGAGATGCGCCGCAGAGAGCTGCCGATCGAATAGCTAATGATGTCCACGCCATCGGCAACCGCCGCGTCGATGGCATTGACGAGATCTGAAGTATTGCAGCTTGCGCGGGTGCTGCCCGGGCGCAGCCAACAGGCTTTGTACGCGGCCACACGTGCTTTCGGGGCAATACCCTCAATGTCGCCGATGAGCGTGCCAAAAATAGAGGCGCTGCTGCGGACCCCGGCAGCCGTTGTAGCGGTGTGTGTGCCATGCCCGTCGACATCCCTGGCCGAGCGGAGCTCACCGTCATCTATAGGGCCGGACTCCGTCGCGCCGTCGATAAACCAGCGTGCGCCGATGAGCTTATTGTTGCAGTCAGTCGTTTCGAACTGCTCGCCGGGCTGGCAGCTACCATTCCACGTTTCGGGCTCGTCGAAGACCACGACGTCCGGGAGCTTTCGAAATCGGCGGCACAGCCAGCGACCCAGCAGCGAAGTTTCGCCCCAGCTGCTGCGACAGGCCCGCGGGCGATCCGCCTCACGCGTATCCTGGAGCGCTGGGTGTTCGGGCGCAACGCCACTATCGATGATGCCGATAATCACGCCATCCCCATCCAGCGCTTCGCTACTGCGCAGGCCATCATCCGTATCGAAGAGCCCAAGGAACGACGGACTGCTGCGCAGGGCCATCGGACGGATCTCGTCCTCCCAGACGTTGAGGACTTCAGGCAGGTTTCGGAGTTTCTCCGCCTGGGCGACGCTCATACGCGCAGCAAAGCCGTTCAAGCCGTATTCGTAAGCGTAGATTTTCTGTACGTTGCGCCCGGCCTTGGCCAGAACCCCGTCTTGTTCCGCAGTCAGCTTGTTTCGATAAGCCTCTAGCTGCAGGTTTGTTTTGTCGAGCCGGTTGCGCTGTTTGTCGATCGCAGCGGGCGCGGCAGCGGTTTTTGACACTATCGCGTAGTGCTCTGCTACGGATGGCGATTGCAGTTGCACGATATAGACTCTGCTTGCTGCCGGATCCTCTGAGTCGGCGAGCATTATCGGCGGCGCGTAAGGCTCAGGTACGCCTCGCTCGCTCGAGAGTACGGTGGCCGAGACGAGCAGCAGACCAAATACAGGTAGCAGGCGATACACAGTCATAAGCGGTCCGCAGTCAATCGTCTCGGTAGCCACTGAGTTCGTCGACAGAAAACGTCACGCCCAGTCCCATCGCGATTCGATTGACGAAATTGAAATAAGCCACGATCAACGTCAGGTCGAGTACGTCTTTGTCTGTTAGACCTACGGCACCCAGCTCGGCCAGATCGCTCTCGGTCATTGCGCCGGGCGCTGTCGTGAGCTTTTCGGCGTGGCGAACAATATTGCTTAAACGCGGCTCCAGGGTCTCGAGGCCGTCCGCATTCTGGAGCATTTCGAGGGTGTGATCGTCATCGACATAGCGACGGAGCGCTTCGACATGATGGTGCACACAGTACTGACAGTCGTTGTTCGCTGACACGACGACTGCGATAGCTTCGCGCTCCGCTCGACTCAGTCCGGACTTGCCGAACATCAGCGTCATGTACAGGTCGAGGTGTGCGCTCAGCGCCTCGGGATTGAGGCTGTGAACCTTGAGGATATTTGAGACCTTGCCACGCTGTTTGATTAGTGTGGCGTAGATCCCGGCCAGTTTTTCGTCAGCTTCGCTGACCTCAATTTCTTCGATCCAGGACATGATTCCTCGCAACGGCATCGTCGTCGCTGTTCTGTTCCTGGACTTCCGCAACATGCTCGACAAAGTCGAAACTTGCGCCGTCGTCCCCGAAAACAAATAGGCGGCAGCTGCCCCACTCGGGTGCGAGAGTCCACGACTTGCCTTCTTCGACATCGCCTTGGATACGGTCAGTCTCGCACCGCGCTTCAAAGCGTTCGACGTTACCATCGGTATTCGCAAAAGAGAATGTCCGCCGGGCGGGCTTGTAGTACCAAAGCGGCTGTCCGGCATCGCAATCGCAGGGATTGTAGATGGTTGCGCGGGCGGTCAAGTCTTCATCTGACTGCAACAATGCCTCGATTTCCGCGCCGCGCGGCGAAAGTTCCGCGAGGAGATCATCGTCCTCGTCCATTTTCTGGAGTCGCGCGAAAGTACGTGCGGCATCGGCGTAGTGGCCGAATTCGTCCTGCAATGCGAAGATTCGGCCCAATAGTCCGAGACGATCCTTGTCGCCAAGAGAACGGCGCGTGCTCATGGAAATCGCTCGGCGGTACGCCTCGAGCTTTTCAGCCACGTTGCCCTCAGCGCTCTCGACGCGACCGATCAATAGCCACAGCATGGTGGACTCGTACAGATTCCAGCCACCTCTCGACTCGGTCTTGTCGACCATCTCGCGAGCCGCCTCAACATTCTCTCCCACAACCTGCTGCATGATGCTCCGGTAATCGCGGATAAAATCTGAACTGGGCCCGTCTTTGCCGCGGCGAATGCGTGTGCGGATATTGACGAGATTGTCCGGCATTTCCAGGTTTGATTCCGGGTGCTTCAAAGCGCCATGTACTGGCAGCCTTCATTGCTTCCGCCTCGAAAGCAGCGCCGCCGCTGGAATCGATGATAATGGGATCAATCGCGTTGCCATCCGCCGTGATAACGAAATGCATCCTGACCCAGCCTTCCTGGCCACGGGGAACGGTGTCGCCCGGGTAGTCCGGCTGCGCCTGCTCGATAACGACTGCGTCACCGATGTTGTTGACATCGATCAGATAGGTTTGTGCGTTTGCGCCGCCGGCCAGGCCAGCGGCGACGAAAAACGACAGCGTCGCCTGCGCGCCTGCTTTGCGCGCTCGAGTACGGAAGGTCATGCGGATGTCCCCTGATTATTTTGTTGTATTACAGTCGTGGCTGATCTTTAGATGCTCTCAGGTCGCAAAAAGTTGCGTCGGGTCCGCAAAGCTTTTGAATTCGAGCGCATTCTGCGAAGGATCCAGAAGAAAAAGTGTAGCCTGCTCGCCAACTTCACCCTGGAAGCGAATGCGGGGAGAAATAAGAAATTTGCTGCCGGCTTGTTCGAGCCTGTCTGCCAGTATGCGCCACGCCGCCATATCGAGTACGACGCCAAAATGCCGTGCTGGAACGGCATCACCGTCTACCGGGTTGGTATCAGAGCCGGTGCCATCCTCATCGACGAGGTGCAGTGTGACCTGGTGGCCGAAGAAATCGAGATCCGTCCAGCGAGAGGCGGTACGGCCTTTTGCACAACCCAGCAAGCCGCAGTAGAAGGTCTCTGCGGCGGCAAGGTCGGTGACCGGGATTGCCAGATGAAAGGGCTGCAGTTCAGGCATTTCGTTCTCCGAGCCAGTCTCTGGGTTTCAGGTAATCGCGGTACAAAGCCTCTTCGGCCGAATCGGGTTCCGGTTGCCAGTTGTAGGCCCAGCGCACGCGCGGTGGTAGCGACATCAGGATCGACTCTGTTCGTCCACCAGATTGCAGGCCGAACAGCGTGCCGCGATCGTAGAGCAGATTGAATTCGACATAGCGGCCACGGCGGTAGAGTTGGAAGTCGCGCTGCCGTTCGCCGTAGGGATGCGCCTTACGCTTTTTCACGATCGGTTTGTAGCCGCCAAGGAAGCTGTCACCAACGGCGCGTACAAACGCGAAGCTTTGCTCGAAGCCCTGCTCATTGACGTCGTCGAAGAACAGACCGCCGACACCACGGGTTTCATCGCGATGTTTAAGGTAGAAGTAGTTGTCACACCATTCTTTGTACCGCGGATAAAGATCCTCGCCGAAAGGGTCGCAGGCGGCTTTGGCGGCTTCATGCCAGTGCACTACATCCTCAAGGAAAGGGTAATACGGCGTCAGGTCAAAACCGCCGCCAAACCACCAGACTGGCTTGCGTTCTCCTGCCGTAAAGAAGCGGAAATTTGCGTGCGTTGTCGGCACATAGGGATTGCGTGGGTGCAGTACGAGCGACACCCCGACGGCCTGAAAGTTTTTGCCGGCGAGCTCAGGCCGTGTCTTGGTTGCCGATGGCGGCATTTGCTCGCCAAACACGTGGGAGAAACTGACGCCGGCCTGCTCGAAGACGTCACCATCAGCCAGCACCCGGCTTTCTCCACCACCACCGCCGGGACGATCCCAGGCGTCTCTTGCAAAGCGGGCGCTGCCATCGATCTGTTCGAGCTCCGCGCAGATGCGATTTTGCAGCGCCAGCAGGTATTCTTTTACGTCAGCGATATTGCTCATTGTCGTCGTCGAAGCACTTTATTGGTCCTGAGATCACGTATCTCGGAGGCGCCGCTGGCAGGGCCACAGTCTCCGGGAACGACGTAGTCTACACGCTGTGCAAATTGCCGGCGAAGGACGAAGCGATTGCGTGCCGTCGGCTTGCCACTCAGGTTTGCGCTGGTAGAGGTGATCGGCGAGTCGACAGCGTCACAGATCGCCGCGGCGATTGGGTTGCTGGTAATACGAATTGCGAGCCCGGTATGCTCGCCCTGGAGTGACGGGTTAACTCGTTCGCCTGGCGGCACGATCCAGGTTACCGGATGCGCGGGATCAGGATTCGGTATGGACAATCCGTCGGGCAGCGATATCCAGCCGTCGAACTGGCTGATCCTGGAGGCAATGAGTATCAGCCCCTTGCCGGCATCGCGCTGTTTGATGGCCAGCAAGCGACGTACCGCAGTAGTGTCGTCGGGAAGGCAGCCCAGGCCAAACACACCTTCAGTCGGGTACGCGATGATACCGCCCCTCAGCAGAATCTCAGCGGCGTGCGATACGAACATCACCCTGGATTCTCAGCCGCTTTTCTTTTTCGCTTTCTTAGCGGGCTTTTTCCTGGTCGCTTTCTTTTTGGCCTTCTTCTTCACCTTCTTCTTGGCTTTCTTCTTGGCCGGCGCCTTCTTGGTCGCCGCTTTCTTCTTAGCGACCTTCTTCTTGCCTCGTTTCCCGCGCTCCGGTGCGGCTGCGAGCAATTCCTTGCACTCTTCGAGGGTTAGCGACTTGGGTTCACGGTCCTTCGGAACCCGGGCGTTCTTGGCCTTGTTGGTTATGTACGGACCGTAGCGCCCATTGAGCACCTGGATGCCGTCTTCTTCAAAATCCAGAATGAGGCGATTGGCATCTTCGATCTTTTTCGCTTCGATGAGTTCGAGGGCGCGCGGCAGCTCGATGGTATAGGGGTCGTCTTCTTCGCCGCGTATGGAGACGTACTTATCGCCGTATCGGACGTAGGGTCCGAAGCGACCAACGCTTGCCGAAACGGCTAGCCCGTCCGATGTTTCACCCAGCTTGCGCGGTAACTGGAACAGGTCGAGCGCTGTCGGCAGATCGATCTCAGTCATCTTCTGGCCGGGCCGCAAGCCAGCGAACTTCGGTTTTTCTTCGTCGTCCTTGGTGCCAATTTGTACAAAGGGTCCGTAGCGACCCATGCGCACTGTTACCGGTTTGCCACTCTTGGGGTCAATGCCCAGCTCGCGTGCCTGCGCGACCTGTTCGCGTGTAACCGAGGCTTCTTTTTCTTCACAAAGCTCGTGGAACGGCCCCCAGAATTTCTCGAGAAGCAGGGACCCAGTCCTTTTCGCCGAGCGACACCCGGTCGAGGTCGTCTTCCAGCCTTGCGGTGAAGTCGTAGTCGACATATTGCGTAAAGTGCTCGGTCAGGAAGCCGATGACGATACGGCCGATATCGGTCGGCATGAAGCGCTTGGCATCCATCTCGACATATTCGCGATTCTTCAGCGTTGCGATAATGCTGGCGTAGGTTGACGGTCGACCGATGCCATATTCCTCCAGCGTCTTAACGAGGCTCGCCTCAGTGAAGCGCGGCGGTGGATCGGTAAAGTGCTGTTCGGTACGCAGTTCTTCGAGCTTGATCGTGTCGCCCTCATTGATCTCGGGGAGCAGCCGATCACTGTCGTCTTCCTTGGAATCGTCCTTGCCTTCCTGGTAGACGGCCATGAACCCCGGCTCGACCAGCACGGAGCCGTTCGCACGGAAGCGATGACCCTGGTCCTCGGCACCGGCAGCCATGTCGATAGCCACCGTATCAAAGACGGCCGGCACCATCTGGCAGGCCATGGTGCGTTTCCAGATTAATGAATAGAGTTTGTGCTGGTCGCTATCCAGAGAGCCCTTAATATCATCAGGAACGTATCCGACAGAGGTCGGCCGAATCGCCTCATGCGCTTCCTGTGCGTTCTTGGATTTGTTCTTGAACTCGCGCGGCGCGTCGGGGACATTCTTGCTGCCATAGCGCGCTGCTATGAGCTCGCGAATTTCCTCAATCGCCGATGCCGCCAGCGTCACCGAGTCAGTACGCATGTAAGAAATGAGTCCTACGTTACCCTCGCCCGGCAGTTCGATGCCCTCGTAGAGTTTCTGTGCGACCCGCATCGTGCGCTGCGTGTTGAATCCGAGTTTTCGCGACGCTTCCTGCTGCAATGTTGACGTCGTGAACGGCGCGGTCGGGTTTCGGCGGCGCTGCTTCTTGGAGACACTTAAAACCTTGAGCTCACCTTTCGCAGCATCGAGCAGGGTTTTCTCGACGTCGCGCGCGGAGTTTTCGTTTTCAAAGCTGAACTGTTCGACCTTGTCGCCTTTGTAACTGACCAGTCTGGAGCCGAAGGGTTGTTCCGTTTTACTGACGTCCGCCTCGATGGACCAGTATTCGCGTGCCTTGAATGCTTCTATCTCGAGTTCGCGCTCGACAATCATGCGCAGAGCAGGGCTCTGTACGCGACCGGCGGAAAGCCCTCGCTGTACCTTTTTCCACAACAGCGGCGAGAGATTGAAGCCCACCAGGTAATCCAGAGCGCGCCGAGCCTGCTGTGCACCGACCAGGTCTCCAGAAAGTACGCGCGGATGAGCTACAGCATCCTGCACGGCCTGCTTGGTGATTTCGTGAAAGACAACGCGATGCACGGCTTTGGAACCCAGAGCTTTCTTTTCTTTCAGCAACTCAATCAGGTGCCACGAGATTGCCTCACCCTCACGATCCGGGTCAGTTGCGAGATATAGCGCGTCGGCCTTCTTCAGGGCGCGAATAATGGCTTTGACGTGCTTTTCGTTGCGTTCGATGACCTGGTACTTCATCGAGAAGCCGTTTTCGGTATCGACAGCGCCCTCTTTCGGTACCAGATCGCGCACGTGCCCGTAGGAGGCCAGGACGTCAAAGTCCTTGCCGAGGTATTTGCTGATTGTCGTCGCCTTCGCGGGCGATTCAACAATGACCAGATTCTTTGACATTGTATAAAGGGGGTCCCAAAAACAAAAAAACCGCAGTCTGTGCCGCGGTTGAATAGCAGCCTTATTCGCTGCGTGTCAAGGAATTCGCATTTTTCGCCTGAACAGAAATGCGCGTTTCAGGTAAATAAGAGTCGGGTTCTAGTGGATTAACCCTGACGCTTCCTCGAAGACAAGATCCTCCATGCGTGCATAGGCGAGCTCTTGTCCGGGTTGGCTGAACAGGACCATCAACACGACCCACTTGATTTGTTCGACGTCGATATCCGGGGTCTCGAGCGCCAGAAGGCGGTCAATCAGAATCTCGCGCTGTGGCGGCGAGAGAATGCCGATTTGCTCCAGATAGGTAATGTAGCCGCGACAGGACGAATCCAGTCGATCGTGCTCAAAATCATTGAAAATGCGCGTTCCACGACCCGCCTTGTGTCCGTAGTCGAGACTCTGCTGCTGATCGGTCAGAGCGTCGAGCCAGGATAAAGCTCGCTCGATTTCACTGTCGCCGAATCCCGCGCGCGACAATTCGGCACGCAATTCATTCTGGTCGGCTTCTGGTTCTTCTTCGGTGTCGACGTACGTTTCGAACAAGTACATGAGCACATCAAGTACGTTTTCTTTCATGCCTGGAGCGGCTCCTTGCGCTGTCTTTGACTAAATGCTCAACCTGATAAGGCGTATCGTCCACCGGACAATGACTCCACTTCTCCATGGAGCTCCAGGATCAGAAGCATGGAGGAAAGCTGCTCTATCGTCAAACTTGATTGGCTGGCTAGCTCATCGATGCTTGCGGGGTCGTGGCTGAGCAAGCGGCGCAATTCAACATAGTCATCGTCGTCATTGCGGTCGCCCAATTCCTCGGGCGCAGACTCCATCGAGGACTGAAGCAGGTGGTGGCCGAGCGGGGCGAGTTCGGTGACGATGTCTGCCGCCGTCTCCACGAGCTTCGCACCCTGCCGTATCAACGCATGACAACCGCGTGCCAGCGGGTTGTGGATCGAACCAGGCAACGCGAAAACCTCGCGGCCCTGTTCAGAGGCCAGTCGTGCCGTGATCAGTGAGCCGCTGCGTCGGGCTGCCTCGATAACCAGGGTGCCGAGAGACAGGCCGCTGATGAGCCTGTTGCGTTCCGGGAAGTGCCGGCGCAATGGCCGCGTACCGAGCGGATACTCGCTGAGCAGTGCCCCACCGTTCGAGATGAGGTGTGCCAGGTCCCGGTTTGAGGCCGGATAAACGCGATCGATGCCGTGGCCGAGAAATGCGATGGTTCTACCACCGGCGTCGAGGGCGCCACGGTGTGCCGCAGTATCGATTCCTTCCGCCAGCCCGCTAACGATGACGAAGCCATGTCGAGCCAGGTATCGGGAGAACTCGACGGCGTTGCGCACTCCGCCCTGTGTTGGATTGCGGCTGCCGACTATGGACAGAGATGGCAAGTGCAGAACTTCGGGGTCACCGTTGAGGAACAGCAGCAATGGCGGCCCCGGGATCTGCGCGAGTAACTCCGGGTAACACTCTTCGCCGTAGGTGATGAGGTGCTGCGAATCGTGACTCAGCCACTCCAATGCCGCACTCAGCCGATCCTCGTCTGGCGACACGATCGCCGATATTTTTGCCTCGGTAAGACCCGCATCTTTCAGTGCCGAGCGCTGCAGTTCGACGATCGTCGTTATGTCTCCAAATTGTGCGCGGAGTCCTTCAAGTTCGGCAACGCTGAGGCGCGCGTGTGCGAGGATCAGCCATGCGCGGCTCTTCAGGTTCATTACAGGATCCGGGAGTGGAGTTGCATTGATGATACCGTCAAACCCGAATCGGCTGTTGCCGATAACTGGACAGAACAGCAGCAATCGGCACGAAAAAAAACGGCGCCATTAAGGCGCCGTTTCGTTTATTGATGCAGGTATGGCCTGGCGTTAGGGGTTTCGTACCGTGTCCAGTATGTGAAGAGACTGCGACGCTACCATGACGAGACCGTAGCTGATCCGCTCATACGTCTTGAAAACCATGACAGTGCCTGCTTGCTCATCCGGAAGTTTTACCTTACCGCCCTTAATACGGTCCTCGACAACCTCACCGGTCTGGAAGACCGAGAGAACGTCGCCCACAGACAGGCCATCGTTGGTGCCGCGGTTGATGACAACCACCTGGTATTGACCGATCTGCGTAACGCCCCCGACGACGGAAATAATGCGGCCCTCGATTTGTGTGCTGGGGCTACGCGGGAAGAAGTTAAGCGGGATATCAACCGTATCCGGTATAAGCCGATCGCCCTTGACGGCTTCCTGCGCCGTATCGGTCAGCGCGACGGTCGCCGGATCGCCACCGCGTGTCAGCCGGCCTTCGCCAACCAGAATTCCCTGGTAGCCGATAAGCCTGTTGTCATCAGGATCAGTCATCGGGTCGCCGATATGTACGACGTTGTAACGCGTGCCGGGCATGTCGGCACTCAGGCCGCGCACATAGATTTCGTTGCCAGCCGCCGCGATGAGATGGTCGCCGCGCGTCTCGAGCAGGTACGGCAATGCGTCTGCCTCATCTTTCTGGAGGATAACGCCGGAACTCAGGAACGCGGAAACAGATTCATAAGGAATACTGTTGATCGACTCTGACAGTGGCGTAACCCGAGCCTGCGGTGACAGGCGGTAGCTCGAAGCGCGAACATTGGTGATCCGCCGCTGACCGTCGATATAGACCAGGCCGAGAACGTCACCCGGATAAATCAGGTGCGGATTCGCAATGTCCGGATTGACGTACCAGATCTCCGGCCAGAACCAGGGGTCTTTCAGGAAGGTACCGGCGATGTCCCACAGCGTGTCACCCACCTTAACGACATACTCGTTGGGATGACCCGACGCCAGCGGCACGGGCTCACTGATGCGCTGCAGAGCCTGCTGGTTTTGCGCGGGTTGAGCAGGTGCACTTTTCTGCATCGGCTCAATCGAGGTCGCTGCACCGGAAGACGATTGCGATGACGTAGCGACCGGTGTAGACCGGCGCGGCTCATCGTCACGGGAAAACGGATTCAGAGAGCATCCGGCCAGGGTTACGGCCAGCGTGATAACGGTAAGCCGGTAACTGTTTTTCAGGCAAATCTTGCTGAGAGACATAATTCGCGGGTGCTCCAATCTGATAGGTTTAAGCCTGGACTATCTAGGCATTGCTATACTATGTCGGTCTGGCCAAGCTCAGGCTGCTAATTACGTCACATTTCCGGGCCCAAACGCGGTCAGAAAGGGTGTTTTTCAGGCGGCATTGTCTGACATCTTATTCAATAAAGTCAAACATTTAGGTGCTTTTTGTAGGAGTTCACGCGAAATATCGGCCGATTCATTATGTTTTCAAGGCTTGATTTTGTGTGCGCGGTCACAAGAATACCTTTCAAGAAATTATGGCAAAACTGAAAATTCTGGAATTCCCTGACCCCCGACTCAGGACGAAAGCAGCTGCCGTCGAAGCGGTTGACGACCACTTGCGCGCGTTAATCGACGACATGTTCGAGACGATGTACGCCGCTCCGGGTATCGGTCTGGCGGCTACGCAGGTAGACGTGCACCGACGCTTTCTGGTCACTGACGTGAGCAGCGACGGTTCAGATCCGCATGTGTTGATAAATCCCGAGATACTGGAAAAGGATGGCGTGACAGTCAGCGACGAAGGCTGCCTTTCCGTGCCCGGCTATTACGAGGAAGTCGAACGTGCGGAGCATATCCGCGTTCGATTCCTGGATCGCGAGGGAACGACGCAGGAAATGGAGGCTGAGGGCCTGCTGGCCGTCTGCATACAACATGAGATGGATCATCTCGAAGGCAAACTCTTCGTCGACTACCTTTCTGAAGCGAAGCGCCAGCGCATTCGCAAGAAACTGCTCAAAGACCGTCGCCATCAATCCGCCGCGGTTGTTGCGTAAGCGATTCCGCGGCAGACACAGCTAACGCCAATCCTATGAAAGAGGCCAGGGTGATATTCGCCGGCACGCCGGAGTTCGCGCGTGCGTCGTTGTCGGCGCTGGTCGATGCAGGCGTCACCCCTGTTCTTGTGCTGACTCAGCCCGACCGCCCATCCGGCCGCGGCAAACGAATGACGGCAAGCCCCGTAAAGCGATACGCCGAAGACCACCAGATCCCCGTCATGCAGCCGACGACCCTGCGCGATGAAAAGGTAGCGGCCGAACTCAAAGCGTATAACCCGGACATCATGATCGTTGCGGCCTATGGACTTATCCTGCCGCAGACCGTACTGGATATTCCTGCCCGCGGTTGTCTCAACGTCCACGCGTCGTTACTGCCGCGCTGGCGCGGCGCGGCGCCGATTCAGGCCGCGATTCTCGCCGGCGACAAAACAACCGGGATCAGCCTGATGTCAATGACCGCCGGCCTCGACTGCGGCCCGGTATACCGGGCCGAAGCGCTGACCATAAATGACGACGAACCAGCGGGCTCATTGCATGACCGCCTGGCGAAACTCGGCGGCGATCTGCTGGTGGCAAACCTGCAGGACGTTCTCGAAAATCGAATCGCGCCGGTGCCCCAAGACGAAGCGGCAGCGTGTTATGCAGGCAAAATAAAAAAACAGGATGCCGAACTCGATTGGTCGCGAAGCGCTCTTGAGTTGCAGCGCCAGGTGCAAGCCTACAATCCTGTTCCCGGCGCGTTTTTCTTCATTTCTGCCGACGATGACCGAGAAGCAACGCTACGCATAAAGTGCTGGCGGTCAAAACACGTCACGGGCGGCGATGCGAAGCCGGGTACCGTGTTGGCGAGCGGGCCTGACGGCGTTGTCGTAGCCTGCGGCAGCGATGCGCTATGCCTCCTCGAACTGCAGCTGCCTGGCAAGCGGCGCATAGCGGCCCGCCAATTCTCGGAGCAACTCGACCTCGTCGGTCGGGTGCTTCCATAGTCGGGTGACGGCGGTGTCAAACGTCGGGGCCGCTGTGCGGAGTGTTGCCGCCGAGATCATTGATGCAGTCGCAACAAAAGGGCAATCGCTCGATGCCGCGATCGTTGCCAACGAGCAGCGCGTTGCGACAGACGACCGTTCGTTGTTGCGCATGCTCTGTTACGGCACCTTGCGACATCACTGGCAGCTGCAACACTGGATCAGCAAACTTCTGGCGCGACCGTTAAAGAAGAAAGACAGTGTTATCAATGCGCTGCTGGCGGTCGGCATCTACCAGCTCCACGACACGCGGATTCCGGATCACGCAGCGGTGTCACAAACCGTCGAGGCTGCGCGCTTGCTGCGCCGGCCGAAACTCGCCGGACTTGTTAACGCCTGCCTGCGCCGTTTCCAGCGGGAGAACGTTGCTGCGACTCCCTGTGATCACGAAGAAGGTCGCTGGAATCACCCAAAATGGCTAATCGACGCATTCAAGCGAGACTGGCCGGCAGACTGGGAATCGATACTGGAGGCTAATAACGAGCGGGCGCCGATGTGGCTCCGCGCGAACTCGTCGATGAACAGTGCTGCCGAGTATCGGCAACAGCTGGCGGCAGTGGGAATCGCGGCCGATATGCTCGAAGGCGTGCCGGATGCATTGCGGCTGGAAGAACCGTGTGCCGTAGAGATGTTGCCGGGTTTCACGGACGGTGCCGTATCTGTACAGGATGCGGCGGCACAGATTGCCGCACGCTGGTTGCTAGCCGACAGGCGCGGGCAAATACTGGACGCCTGCGCGGCGCCTGGCGGCAAGAGCGGCCACCTGTTGGAAGTGGGTGGCAAAGACGTGTTACTGACGGCGGTAGAAAGCGAGCCTTCCCGGATCGACAGCATGCAGCAGAACCTTGATCGCCTCGGTTTCGATGCAACTATTATCGCTGCCGACGCATCGAAACCCAGTGAGTGGTGGAACGGAGCACCCTTCGATGGCATTTTGCTCGATGCTCCCTGTTCGGCGACCGGCGTCATTCGTCGGCATCCCGACATCAAGCTGCTGCGGCGCGCCAGTGATATCGATGCCTTGAGTCGCTTACAAAGCGATCTGCTGGAATCGCTCTGGGCGCTGCTCGTCCCCGGTGGCCGCCTGCTTTACGCAACCTGTTCGACATTGGCGGCAGAGAACGATGACGTTGTAAGCCAGTTTCTAGTCAATCAGGACGACGCAGTGGAAGATGATGTGTTGCCAAATAACAACATCCGCGATCTAATGCGCAGGAAGGCTTGCGGCTACCAGATCCTGCCGGGAACGGCGGGCCTCGACGGTTTCTATTACGCGTGCCTTGAAAAGAAGGTTTCCTGAAAACACGATGTTGAATTCCCCGTTATCCAGCCGCCGAATGCCCGCGATGTCTGCTGTAATTGCGTGTCTCATCGTACTCGTCGTGGGTACGGGACTGGCGCAGGACGACGTCGAGCGCGAGGGCTATTTCGAGGTGCGCTCGGCAACAACCGGTGTCGAAAACGGCGTGCATACGCTCGACGCCCGTTTGCAGCTGGTTCTCAGCAGCGAGGCGCTTGCTGCGCTTGAGAGTGGCGTCACGCTCACGATCGAGCTTCAGATGGAGGTTATCCGTGTGCGTCGCTGGCTGACCGATGCCACTGAGGCCGAATTGGCGGTGCGCTACGAACTCGAATATCGCCCTTTGAGCCAACGCTACATCGTCAAGAACATCAATAGCGGCGAACAGGATTCCTTCGCAACACTCTACTCGGCGTTGAACAGTCTCGGCCGAGTCCAGGGACTGCCAGTCATCGACGATGCATTGCTGAAAGCGGATCGCGTCTATCGCTTCCGCTTACGGGCAATGCTGAACACGCAGCAATACCCGGCGACACTGCGGCTGTTGTTTTTCTGGCGCGGTCAATGGCAGCTACAAAGCGAATGGTTTGAATGGTCGCTCGAGCGCTAAAACGAGCTCTTTATTTCCTTGTGGCGACGTCTGGCGTCGGCCTCGCACTCGTCGCGCTGTTCCTGCTCACTCAAACCGTGCAGAAGTCCGACGATTTCGACCGCCTGCAAGATGTGATTCTGGCAATCAACATTGCGGGCGGCATACTGCTGATCGCCCTGCTGGTCGGCAATCTGACCCGGCTGTTGCGCGACTATCGGCAGAATGTACCTGGCGCAAAACTCAAGGCGCGCATGGTCGGTATGTTCGTTGGCCTTGCGGTATTGCCACTACTGGTCGTGTTCTACTTTTCGATGCAATTCATCAACCGTGGCATCGACAGCTGGTTTAACGTGCAGATCGAAGAAGGTCTCGATAACGCCCTGACTCTCAGCCGCGCTGCGCTGGAGATGCAAAAACGCCAGAACCTGTTTGCGACGCAGCAGGTAGCGAGTCGCCTGTCGCAGGTTAACGACCGACAGATCGTTTTCGAGCTGAGCATGTTGCGTCGCGAGGCCGGTGCCAGCGACATGACGCTGTATGGTGAAAACAATACGGTGCTCGCAACGAGCTCAGATAGCTCCACGGCGAGCTTGCCCAAACCTCTGTCCGAAGAGGTTGTGCTGCAAATGCAACAGGAACGACCGTTCGTTAGCCTGGAGTCTTACGGTAGCGGCAGTGTCGAGGTCCGTACGGCGGTTGTCTTTCGATATCAGGGCAGTCGTCAACAACAGGTCCGCGTGATACAGGCACACTATCCGGTTACCGAGCGGCTCGGGCGCATGATCAACAGCGTCGAAAAGTCCTATCAGGAGTATCAGCAGCTCGTATTCTTCAGAGAAGACCTGAAGGACTTGTTGTCCCTGACGTTGGCGTTCGTCCTGTTGCTCAGCCTGCTTGCGGCAGTTTATGGCGCTTTCGTTCTTTCTCGACGACTCGTTGCGCCCATTCAGGACCTTGTTGCAGGAACGCGCGCGGTAGCAATGGGTGACTTCGACACGCGTCTGCCAACTCCGACGCGAGACGAAATCGGTTTCCTGATCAGCTCGTTCAATGACATGACGCAGCGCCTCGCGACGGCGCGGCGCGAAGCAAGCCTGAGCCAGGCGCTGGTGGAGGCCGAGCGCACCAACCTCGAGGTGATACTTGCGCGTTTGTCGACCGGAGTGCTGGCGCTCGAGACCGACCTCACTATTCGCACCGCGAATCAGGCATCGAGTGCAATCCTCGGTGTCGATCTTGAACGACGCCAAGGCGAATCATTGCTCAAGGTCGCCGAAGAACAGCCGCTGATGGGGCAATTTGTGGACGTCGCCTGCGTGCACCTCGACGCCGGCGAAACCGAGTGGCGAGAACAGATCGTGCTGCGCGGTGAGGTCGGGCGACGCGTGCTGACCTGCGCCTGCACAACGCTGCCGGGCGACGAGAGTCACGCGGCTGGTTATGTCATCGTCTTTGACGATATTACGGCCTTGCTGCAGGCCCAGCGTGATGCCGCGTGGGGTGAGGTTGCGCGTCGACTGGCGCACGAGATCAAGAATCCGTTGACACCAATTCAGTTGTCGGCCGAGCGTATGCGCCGCAAATACCTGCACACGATGTCGGACGAGGAGGCCCAGGTCCTGGATCGTGCTACGCACACCATCGTGCAGCAAGTTGAGGCCATGAAGGAGATGGTCAACGCGTTTAGCGACTACGCGCGCGCGCCGGACATGGATTTCAGCCTCCTTGATATTGACAAGCTCGCACACGAGATCGTTGATTTGTATCGCGCCCAGGAGAGCGGCGTGGAGATCATACTAACGACAGACCCAACCATGCCGCTGATCGAGGCTGACATGGGTCGCGTTCGGCAAATGCTGCACAACCTGATCCGCAACGCGGTTGAAGCGCTTGAGGGCACCAGCGAAGGACGAATCGACGTTCACGTCAGCGCTGCCGAGGTGGAGGGTGTCGAGGTCATCCAGATAGTGGTCGAAGACAACGGGCCGGGATTCACTATGGGCTCGATCAATCAGATCTTCGATCCGTATGTAACTACCAAGCCGAAGGGGACTGGCCTCGGCCTGGCGATAGTAAAGAAACTGGTTGAAGAGCACGTTGGCTCGATTCGTGCGAGGAACCGAAAGGACGGAGGAGCAATGATCAGTATCAGGCTTCCTGTTAACGACGCAGCACGAGAAAAGATGATTGCTAACGCGCCGGGACGCGCGGATAAAAGGAGGGAACAAGCATGAGTAATCCTCATGTACTGGTCGTCGATGACGAGTCTGATATCAGAGCGCTGATCAAGGACATTTTGTCGGACGAAAACTACGGCGTTACCGTTGCGGCGAACGCCAGTGACGCTCGTGCGGCGCGCGAGAAGCACAAGTTCGATCTCATTCTGCTCGACATCTGGATGCCCGATACCGATGGCATTACGCTGTTGCGCGAATGGTCGGATAGCGGTGACATGAATTGTCCGGTCGTCATCATGTCGGGTCACGGCACTGTAGACACCGCCGTTGAAGCAACGCGTTTGGGTGCATTCGACTTCGTCGAAAAACCGTTGTCACTCGCGAAATTGTTGCGCACCGTTGAAGCTGCCCTGGAATCAGCCGGTAAACAGGCACGAGCTGCACGCAGCCTGCTGCCGTCTCTGTTGGCGCCGGCCGGCCGCAGTGCGCTGATGCAGGGACTGCGCGAACGTGTGCAGCAGTACGCGCGGCACGATGGCTCCGTATTGATGAGCGGCGAGCCCGGCACGGGCCGCGGAGCGTTTGCGCGCTACATGCATGCCTTAAGCCGGCGCGCGGATGAACCACTCACAACCCTAACCAGCGCATCAGTCACAGAGGCGAATTGCGAAGAGCAATTGCTCGGTAGCGAACACGGCGGAGAAGTGGTCGCCGGCGCGTTTGAGCGTGCTTCGGAAGGAACGCTGGTGATCGATGAGCTGGCCGACCTGAATGACGCCGCACAACGGGTACTGTTTGGCATTCTCGAGGACGGCCACTACACGCGTGTCGGAGGCTCCCGACCGATCAAGGTCGAAGCACGAATCGTTGCGACCGTCGGCGCTGACTATGAGTCGAAGATTGAATCGGGCAAGCTGCGACGGGACCTCGTTGCGCACCTCAGCGAGCTGAGTATTCGAGTCCCTCCCTTGCGTGAGTACGCCGAGGATGTCCCCGAGCTCCTGACCTATTACGTCGACAAGCTGGTCGATTCCGAGGGCCTGACATTCCGTCGCTTCAGCGTTGCGGCACAAAACCGGCTGAGAAATTATCCGTGGCCGGACAACGTTCGCGAACTAAAGAATCTTGTGCGCCGCCTGTTGCTGTCCGGCCGCGACGAGGATATCGGCCTTCGAGAAGTAGAGGCAGAGATCAGCCCCTCAGGGGCCGTCGACGAACCCCTCGTTAAACAGGACCTGCTGGCACTGCCGTTGCGCGAAGCGCGCGAGCAGTTTGAGCGTGCCTACCTGCAGCAACAGCTGGTGCTCTGCGATGGCAAGGTCGGGCAACTTGCCAAGCGCGTGGGCATGGAGCGGACGCACTTGTACCGAAAGCTGCGCTCGCTCGGCGTTGACTTCAAGTAGGTCGCTACTGACGACCAGGGTTTGGTCGCGGCCGATGGCCGCTCCTACACCGGATGCCGCGACTCGGGCCGAAGATCACATGGCGTCCTGTAGGAGCGGCCATCGGCCGCGACCCGAAATGCGCCCAGAGCTCCGTCGAGCGGGGCTCTTGACGGCGTCGGTCAGTCGTCGCTTGTTTGCAGAACGTGCGGTTCGACCGGCGGTCGATTAGCGGGTAAAACCTTGCCGTCTGGAAGAAAAGTCAGTCCTGACTCACCGAAATCGTCCTGGCTAAGGCCGCGAATCAGGTCGAGTGCACGATTCTTCGGATCGACGCTGGGTCCGGCGGGGCGCAGCTGAATTGTTGAGACAATGTCGCCGTCAACGAAAGCCCCATAGCCATCCAGCGTGGTCGTCAGTATCGGTGCGATACCCTTAATGCCCGCCACGCTGATGCCATAGTACGTCGCAAAGTTGCCGAGGCTGTATGCGATAAGGCGACCTTTGTAGCGCTCCATACCGCGCACCACATGGGGTCCGTGACCGATTACGAGGTCGGCGCCCGCGTCGACGACACCGCGGGCAAACCAGACCACGTCGCCACGAGGTTCGCCGTAATATTCTTCGTCGGCAAATGGAACGTGAGTGACGTCAGCGCCTTCGGCGCCGCCATGAAATGAGACGATGACGATGTCGTGCGACGCCGCGAAGTCGGCGACCGTTGAGAATGCGAGATCGTAGTCGAGCAGCATATTGGAGTTTTTGGTAACCGCATAAGCAAGCACCGCGATACGAAGCCCATTGACTTCGATACTTGCGAAGTCGTCGACGCGGCCGCTGTGATGCATGCCCGCTGCAGCGATTGCCAGCATGCTGCTGTCGCGACCTTCCTCGCCAAAATCCCGCGCGTGATTGTTAGCGAGGCTCAATACGTCGAAGCCGGCCGCACGGTAGTGTTGCGCGTAACGTGTCGGTGAGCGGAACAGGTAACAGGCAGCGGGGTTGCTGCACTTTTTCACGGGCTCGCCGCCGTCGAGCAGAACGCCTTCCAGATTGCCGAAGGCAAGATCAGCCGCTGACAAGAACGGCGCCACGCTGGCAAGGAAGCTAATGCCGTCATCATCCGGCAGATGATTGCGGGGGTAGTCGGTGCCGATCATCATGTCGCCGACCGACGCGATACTGATGCGCAGGGCAGACTTTGCTGGTACCGAAGCCGGCGCTGGCGCAGCGGCGGGTGCCTCCGCGGGCTCGGTGACCGGCTCAGCCTGTGGTGCCGGTGGCGGAATCGTCGCACAGGCGGCCGTCAACAGGGCCGCGAGTGCTCCCGCGACACAGCGGGTCGCTCCGCGCACCCTAATCACTGAGGCGAATCCGCAAGATGTCAATTTGCGCGGCGCGCAGACGACTGCGCAGCATGTTCAATTCATCGAGATCGTCGATAGGACCGATGTACACGCGGTGGTAGTTCCGATCATTAACCTTGGTGCGCTGAATGTGCGATTCGATACCGTGCAAAGCGAGTTCCGCACGTCGGCGGTCTGCATCCTTGACGGTCGAGAACGATCCCGCTTGCAGGACATATACACCGGGTTCATCGATCGCTTGTGGCGCGACACCCGGTTCTTCCGCAGGTGGCGCGTCGGGTGTCACCATCTCGAAATTGGGCAATATGTCGTAGAAGGTGAAGCGCTTGTCTTCCGGCTTTTTCCTGGTTTCGATCTGCGCCACGGTCTCGTTGTTGTCATCGAGCGCACTCTGCAGACTGGCGGGTTGCGGTAGCTCGTTGCGTGCGACCACGGCGGGTTCCTTGCCGTTCACGTAAACAGCAAATGCGACCGACAAGCCAATGGCAAGCCCGAACAACATCCAGACAAACGGCGGATACTCCGATTTCTTCGAGCGACTGACGCGACGTCTCCTGCGCTTCGCCATTACATCTTCTCCGGTGCCGATACACCAATAATTAGCAGGCCATTTGCGATAACGATCCGGGTCGCTGTGATGAGGTAGAGCCTGGCATTTCGCAAAGCGTCATCGTCAACAATAAAAGCATGCGCATTGTAGTAAGTGTGAAAGTCGTTCGCGAGATCGCGCAGGTAGTGCACCAGATGCTGCGGGGCACGATTATTCGCGGCGAGTTCGACAACCTCCGGGTATCGGCTAAGCGACGTCATCAGCGCTTTCTCCTGTGGCTCGATCAGGGCGGCGAGCTGTTCGCTGCCGTCCGCGCCGTTCCAGTCCAGCGACTTCTCCGCGAGCTGTCGGAACACGCTTGCAACCCGGGCATGCGCATACTGAATGTAGTAGACCGGGTTATCGTTGGACTGCGATTTTGCGACGTCAAGATCGAAGTCGAGGTGCTGATCATTGGATCGTGATACGTAGTAGAAACGTGCCGCGTCGTTACCGACCTCGGCACGCAATTGTCGAAGCGTGTCGAACTCGCCCGAACGTGTCGACATCTGCATCTTTTTGCCGCCTCGATAAAGCGCGACAAACTGCACAAGCTCGACCTCGAGCGAGTCACCCTCGTAGCCCATCGCCTGAAGTCCGGCCCTGACCCGCGGCACATAGCCGTGGTGGTCGGCGCCGAGAATGTCGATCAGGTGATCAAAGCCACGCTGGCGCTTCTCATAGTGGTAAGCGATGTCTGACGCAAAATAGGTTCGCACGCCGTTCTCGCGAACCACGACGCGATCTTTCTCGTCACCAAAGTCGGTTGCCCTGAACCAGGTGGCGCCATCCTTCTCGTACAACATGCCACGTTCTTTAAGTACGCTGAGCGCGTTGTCGATGCCGTCACTGCGGGTCAGCCCCTGCTCCGAATACCAGCGGTCGAAAGTGACACCAAACTCCGCAAGATCGTTCTCAATATCGTCCCGGATCGAGTCGAGCGCCTGCTGACGGACATGGTCAAACCCGGCTTCGCCGAGCAGTGTTCTGGCCTTTTCAATCAGCGCCTCGACATACGCCTCTTTGTCGCCCTGCGGGGCGTCCGGCGGCAAACCGGCCAGCACCGACTCCGCGGATACGGCGTGCACACCGTCGGTGTTGATTGCGGCCGCGATCTCGCGGATGTAGTCGCCGCGATAGCCGCCTTGAGGGAATGCGATGACAATTCCACCCGCCTCGAGCAGCCGCAGCCAGACGCTCAGTCCGAGGATATCCATTTGCCGCCCGGCATCGTTGACGTAGTACTCGCGTGTTACAGGGTAGCCAGCCGCCTCGAGCAGGTTGCCGACGGTGGCACCAAAAGCGGCAAGCCGGCCATGACCGACATGCAGCGGCCCGGTCGGGTTAGCCGACACGAATTCGAGCAGGATCTTCGGTTGCGCTCTCTTCGGCTGGCGGCCGTACTCCTGACCACGTTGCAGAATGGTCGCGAGCTCCGTATGAAAAGCTGACGGGCTGAGGCGAAAATTAATAAAACCGGGTCCCGCTATGTCGATTTCGTCGATGCCGGCGGTATCCGATATCGCTTCGACTATGACATTTGCGATATCACGCGGACTCTTGCGAGCCGGTTTCGCCAGGCGCATGGCGATATTGCTGGCGAAGTCGCCATGGCTTGCGTCACGGGTGCGCTCAACGGTGCTTTCAATGGCGATATCTGCTGCAAGTTTTGCCAGCTCGGGCAGGCTTTTCAGAGCAGCGCTTATGGCTTCAGCGACGATCAGTTTCATTAAAGAGGGCCAGATTTGCGAGCCGGCAATTCTACCCGGATATTTGCATGGATGTTGCCCATCGCGACCGGGCAGCCCTAGAAGAGCTCAATCGGATCCACGTCGATCGACCATCGAACCTTGCGGGCCGCAGGCTCTTCTTCGAGAGCGGGCCTTAGTCTTCCGAGCAGTTTGTGCAACGTCCTGCGATCGCTGCTTTGTAGCAACAGCTGGACCCGGTAGCGGCCCGCCTTGCGTGCCATAGGGGCGTCCACCGGCCCCATAATGCGTAACGTCGTATCCGATTCCGCGGCAACAAGGGACCTGGCCCGCTCGAGAAATAGCAGCGCATCGCGGTGCTTGTGCGCTGCCGCACGCAACAGTGCCAGCCGCGTAAATGGCGGCCAACGCGTGAGTTCTCGTTCTGTCATTGCCTGTTCCGAAACCTGTTCATAGCCCCCGTCAATCAGCGTCGCCCAGAACGGGTTTTCCGGGAATGCTGTCTGGATGAGGACTTCGCCGCGACGACTTTCGCGGCCGGCGCGACCTGCAACCTGCACTATTGACTGAGCCAGGCGCTCTGCGCTGCGAAAGTCTGTGCCGAACAGGCCCTGATCCGCGTTAACAATGCCGACCAGCGTCAGGTTCGGGAAGTGGTGACCTTTCGACAACATCTGGGTACCGACGAGAATATCGGCGTCCCCCTCCCGGGCACTGTGCAAAACCGCCTGCATTGCGCCCTTGCGCTGGGTGCTGTCGCTGTCGACACGTGTGATGGTGCGTCCCGGAAAGTGCAGGGATAGCGCTTCCTCAACGCGCTGGGTTCCTTCCCCGAGCGGCTTGACTGTCTCTCCGCATTCACCGCAGTGCGTGTCGAGGGCCCGCGAGGCGCCGCAATGATGACAGCGCAGTTCGCGATTCTGTGCGTGAACGGTAAGGCGCGAATCGCATCGCTCGCAGCCGGCCATGTGACCGCAGCTTGCGCAGATCAGTGTTGGCGCGAAGCCTCGGCGGTTAAGAAAGATCAGCGCCTGTCCGCCGTCTTTGAGGTGGCGCTCAATGGCGTCGCGCAGCGGTTCGCTGATGCCGTCTGTCGTCGGCGTACGGACAGTGTCGAGCAGACGGATCGTCGGCGGCTCAGCGACGCCTGCGCGTACCGGCAGGCGAATGTGCTGGTAGCTGCCCTCGCGGCAGTGATGCAACGTCTCCAGCGTCGGAGTGGCACTGCCGAGAACAACCGGGACGTCCAGATGTTTGGCGCGGACGATAGCAAGGTCACGTGCCGAGTAACGCAGGCCCTCCTGCTGTTTGAAAGAGTGGTCGTGCTCTTCATCAACGATGATTAGCCCCGGATTCTTGAGCGGTGTGAAAATGGCCGAGCGGGTGCCAACAATGAGACGCGCTGCTCCCGAACGCGCCGCTCGCCAGGCTGTGAGACGTTCGATGTCGCTCCGTCCGGAATGCAGCAGCGCCGGGTCAATGCCCAGGCGACGACGCAAGCGCGCCACCAGCTGCGGCGTCAGCCCGATTTCAGGAGCGAGCACCAATACCTGCTTACCCTGATCGATGATTTCCTGCATGCGCTGCAAATACACCTCGGTCTTACCGCTGCCGGTTACGCCATCGAGGAGGAATACGCCGAAGTCGTCGCGTGTACGCAGGGCCTCGAGCGCTCGCTGCTGATCATCGTTCAGCGTGAGCGACTCTGATGGCGCCAGCGCCAGGTTCTCGTCAAAGTCCTCGCAGCGCGCCTCGAAGCGCGTGATGTGCCCCTTCTTAAAAAGTGTGGCCGCGGCACGCCGCCAGTTCGGTAGTTCCTCGGTAAGGCGGTCCGCTTCCATGCCGCCACCACCGGCATCGACAAGGTGCTCAAGCAATTCAGCCTGTTTGGGCGCGCGCTTCGCCAGCGCCTCCATGTTCTCGTCTGCGCCGCTATCGGAAACGGCGATGGTCTCTACCGATGGATGCAATGGCCTGCCCTGGCGCAGCAGCGCAGGCAGAGCTGCTGCGACCACTTCGCCGACAGGATGGTGGTAATACTCGCTGGTGAATCGAATCAGGCGAAGGTCCTGCGCGGAGAGCAGCGGAGCGTTGTCCAGGATCTCAGTGCAGTGCCGTATTTTGTAGGCGGGTAGCGGCGAGTTTTCTGCGTGTCCGACGACCAATCCGACTTCCTGGCGGCGGCCAAAAGGCACGCGAACGCGGCACCCTGGCTCCGGCACCCCGCCTGCTTCCGGGGGCAAATAGTCGAAAAGCCGCGACAGGGGCACATTGACAGCAATGTTGAGTAGGGTACGGGTATTGATCGGGCTACACTCGAGACTTTACATAATGCGAAGCGGCGGCCGCCATCCTGTCAACCGGGACCGCGGCTCGGGCGTTAAACAGGGGAGACAAGTTAGATGACCTCGTCGTGGAGTCAAGAGAAATGGAAGTCAAAACCGCGGTATTTGCGGTATCTTGTGCCGGCGCGCCATCCATAGGGGCACGGGCACTGCAGAAAGAACGGCAACTTAACCAATTTCTGGCCGAAATAGAGCGGCGCGCCCTGCGCATCGCCGAAATCGGGGTTCGGGACCGGGATGAGGCGCTGGACCTCGTTCAGGACGCGATGATCAAGCTGGTGCGCAACTACGCGGATCGGGCCAAAGAGGAGTGGACGCCGCTGTTCTACCGGATATTGCAGAACGGTGTACGCGACTGGCATCGGCGCCAGGCAGTTCGCAACCGGGTCATGGCGTGGGTTGGCCGCAAACCCGCCGCGGATGATGATTACGATGCGATCGCAGCCGCGCCTGACCCGAGCGGACGGGCGCCCGATGAAGAACTGCAGAACAGCGAGGCCATGCAGAGTCTCGAGACCGCTGTGCATGAGTTGCCGCCGCGGCAGCGGGAAGCATTCATGTTGCGCACCTTTGAAGGACTGGACGTGGCGGGCACGGCAATTGCGATGGGTTGCAGCCAGGGCAGCGTGAAGACGCACTACTCCCGGGCGATACATGTGCTGCGGGATCGATTGGAAGAACACAGGCCCGGACATGACGGGCCTATGGAAGGTGAATCATGAACGAGCAACGCGACACGTTCGAAAACAAAATGAAGGATGCATTCGATGAGTCTGTCGATGCACTGGATGCGGCGACGCTTTCAAAATTGAACCAGGGTCGTCACGCGGCGCTCGCTCAATTGCATGGCCCGCGACAGCGGTGGTCACGCTGGATGCCGGCAACAGGGGCTGTCGCCGCGATCCTGGTCGCCGTCGTGATCATGCAGAGCCCGACCGCCGTCGACGATGCTGCCGGTGTGACCACAGTCACCGACATGGAAATCCTGCTCGGAGAAGACAGCCTCGAAATGCTGGAAGAACTGGAGTTCTACAGCTGGATTGATATCGCGGAATCGGAAGCTGAAATTGGCTGATTACTCCATAGGCGCTGTGATGTGCGGGCTTTTGCTTGTCGGCAGCGGCGTTGTCTGTGCGGCGGAGGAAGAGGTTCCGGATATCGAATTCCTCGAATATCTCGGAATGTGGGAAGAATCGGATGAGGACTGGCTGCTTCTCGAAGGAACGATGGCGGCCGAAGCTGAGGAAGGAAGTGATCCCGCACCGCAGGGTGAGGAATCGACGGAGGAAGATGATGAAAGTTAAAAGCACAGTCGCAAAGGCCGCTATTGCCGTTACGGCGTTGCTGCTGTTTGGCGCGGCACTTGCCCAGTCAGATGGAGTTAGCTGGGACAGTTTGAGCGACGGACAGCGTGAGGTCCTTAGCCAGCTCGAAGGGAGCTGGGACACCCTGCCGGCGGAGCGCCAGCAGAGGTTGGTCAAAGGTGCGGAACGCTGGGCCGGCATGTCGCGTAAGGATCGTGGGGCCGCACGCGACCGGTTTCGCTCCTGGCGTGAGCTTGACGCTGAGCGGCGCGAGCAGATTCGCGAACGCGCACAGCTGTTCAGAAACCTGTCGCCTGAAGAGCAGGACCGCATTCGAAAAAACTATCGCAACTACCGTGAGATGAACCGGGATCGCCGTCAGCAGCTCAGGGAGCGCTACAAACGCATGACACCTGACCAGCGGCAACACCTGCGCGATCGACTTCAGAGGCGGCCACGCCCGGCGGGTCGCGACTAGACCGGACTTCGGAAAGTCCTTATCAAAAGGCCTCCCTTAAGGAGGCCTTTTTCTTTGTGCCCGCAGATCGCCTTCGTTACACTGCCGCAGTCCAAATGGAGGCGAACAATGAGAATTGGTGTTCCAAAAGAGATTCATGCGGGTGAGCGACGAGTTGCGACGACACCCGAAGTCGCCGCACAGCTCATCAAGCTTGGCTTCAGTGTTGCGGTTGAGTCGGGCGCCGGCACCGAGGCCAGCTATTCTGACGAAGCCTACAAAGCGAGCGGCTGCGAGATTATCAGCTCGGGCACCGGGGTTTGGTCGCAATCTGACGTGATCCTGAAAGTTCGGGCGCCGGAGGGCCAGGAGGCCTCGGGACTTCGCGCCGACCAGACGCTGATCAGTTTCCTGTGGCCCGGGCAGAACCCGGACCTGCTGAAGGAGCTGACCGCCACAGGCGCCACGGCGATGGCAATGGACAGCGTGCCGCGCATATCCAGGGCGCAAAAGATGGACGCGTTGAGCTCGATGGCGAATATCGCGGGTTACCGCGCTGTCGTCGAGGCGGCGCAGCACTTCGGCCGTTTCTTTACCGGCCAGATAACGGCTGCCGGCAAGGTTCCGCCGGCCAAGGTCATGGTAATTGGTGCCGGCGTTGCCGGATTGGCTGCGATCGGTGCGGCGAAAAGCATGGGCGCCATCGTCCGCGCTTTCGATACCCGTCCGGAGGTGAAAGAACAGGTCGAGAGCATGGATGCCGAATTCCTCATGCTCGATTTCGAGGAAGACGAAGACGGTTCCGGCGAAGGCGGCTATGCCAAGGTGATGAGCGAGGAGTTCATCAAGGCCGAGATGGCGCTGTTTGCCGAGCAGGCGAAAGATGTCGATATCATCATCACCACGGCCCTGATACCCGGCAAACCGGCGCCGCGCCTTATTACAGCCGACATGGTCCGTTCGATGAAGGACGGCAGCGTGATTGTCGACCTCGCGGCTGAACAGGGCGGTAACTGTGAGCTCACCAAACCGAACGAGGTCGTCCAGACTGACGGTGTATCGATCATCGGTTATACGGATCTACCCAGCCGACTCGCGGCACAGTCGAGCCAGCTGTATGCCACCAACCTGCGACACCTGCTGACCGACATGACTCCCGAGAAGGATGGCAACATCGTTGTCGATTTCGAGGATGAAGTCGTACGCGGCGCAACCGTCTGCAAGGATGGCGAAACGACCTGGCCACCTCCCGCGCCGAAGCTGTCGGCAGCACCACCAAAAGCGGCGCCCGCGCCCGCGCCGGTCGTAGAAGAAGAAAAGGAGTCGTCGGTTTTCGGGCCCATTATCGGCATGGTGATCGCCGGTATCGCCTTAATCGGTGTTGGCTCGGTTGCACCGCAATCGTTCATGGCGCACTTCACCGTATTCGTCCTCGCGTGCTTTGTCGGCTACATGGTCATCTGGAACGTTAGGCCAGCGCTGCACACGCCGTTGATGAGTGTGACGAACGCGATATCGAGCATCATCGTCATCGGTGCGCTATTGCAGATCAGTTCGTCAAACTCTCTGATTATGTGGATCGCCGCAGTTACGTTGTTGATAACGAGCATCAACATCGTAGGCGGATTCGCAGTTACACGTCGCATGCTCGAAATGTTCAGAAAGTGAGTATGGAGCCGCTGATGATTAGTGCTGGTGTAGTAACTGCGGCGTATATCGCTGCGACAATTCTCTTCATTCTGGCCCTCGGTGGTCTTTCCAACCAGGAGACCGCGCGTCGCGGTAACTGGTATGGCATAACCGGTATGGCGATCGCGCTGCTGGCGACGATCTTCGGCAAAGTTACAGATCACTATGGCTTGCTGATTGGCGCCCTTCTGATAGGCGGCAGTACTGGCCTGATTCTGGCGCGCCGCGTGCAAATGACGCAGATGCCGGAACTGGTTGCGATCCTGCACAGCCTGGTGGGCCTGGCGGCAGTCGCCGTGGGATATGCGACCTTCATGGATCCGGAGGCGCACTTTCTTGGCGTCGAGCTGACCATTCACAATATCGAAATCTACCTCGGCGTCCTGATCGGTGCCGTGACCTTCTCGGGTTCGGTTATCGCCTTCGGCAAACTGTCGGGACGCGTCACCGGTAATCCGATGCTGTTGCCTGCGCGGCACTGGATGAATCTCGTGCTGCTACTCGGTGCAATCTGGTTTGGTCGGGAGTTCGTCCTGCAGTCGGCTGCTGGTGGTGGTATGACCCCGCTTATCGTCATGACGGTCCTGGCATTGCTGTTCGGTATCCATATGGTTATGGCCATCGGCGGTGCGGATATGCCGGTCGTTGTGTCTATGCTCAACAGTTATTCCGGTTGGGCGGCGTCGGCAACGGGCTTCATGCTCAGCAATGACTTGCTGATCGTGACGGGTGCCCTGGTGGGCTCGAGTGGCGCGATCCTGAGCTACATCATGTGTCGAGCGATGAATCGCAAATTCCTGAACGTTATCGCGGGTGGCTTCGGCACCGGCGGCGGCAAGGCCGTCAGCAGCGACGGCGAGGAACAGGGCGAGGTTGTGCCTATCAACCCGCAGGAGACCGCGGAGCTGCTAAACAACGCGAAAGAAGTCATGATCATCCCGGGCTACGGCATGGCCGTTGCGCAGGCACAGCATACGGTGTTCGAAATCACGCGCGTCTTACGCGAAAAAGGCGTCAACGTTCGTTTCGGCATACACCCGGTCGCCGGCCGCATGCCCGGGCATATGAACGTGCTGCTGGCTGAGGCCCGCGTCCCTTACGATATCGTTTTCGAGATGGACGAGGTGAATGAAGATTTTCCGAAAGTCGATGTCTCGATTGTTATTGGCGCGAACGATATCGTGAACCCGTCCGCGCTAACCGATCCTGACAGTCCTATTGCCGGCATGCCGGTGCTGGAGTGCTGGAAGGGCGAGACATCGATCGTGCTCAAGCGCAGCATGGCGACAGGCTATGCGGGTGTGCAGAATCCGCTGTTCTTCCTGGAGAACACGCGCATGCTGTTTGGAGATGCAAAGGCGACTCTCGACGAAGTTTTGAAGGATCTTTAGCGCCTCGCGAGACGTATTACCTTGGCGAGGCACGCTTGTTTCGTCATAATCGGGCCATGCTCGCTGGCCTTGCATCGGATATATCGCAACAGGTCCTCAGGACCGACGTCGCCGGTATGCCGCTCGAGTGGATCGACTACCGTGAAGCGGTACGTCTCTACCACGCCGAGCAGGTTGCCTACGACTGCGGCACGCTCTTGTATTCGGTTTTCGGTGGCTACAGTTCCCTGGACGGCTGCCGCAGTCGCATAGACGTTAATTCAATCATCGCAACGCACGGTACGAGTCAGGGTCTGTCACGCAATCGCGACAAGTATGTCCCGCCACTGAACAACCGTACCCTGTTCAGGCGCGATGCCAATCTCTGCCTGTACTGCGGTATGCGCTACATGACGCGTGACCTGACCCGAGACCACATCACACCGGTGTCGCGCGGCGGCACCGACACCTGGACGAACGTCGCTACCGCTTGCCGTCGCTGCAACAATTACAAGGGCGGCCGTACGCCCGAGCAGGCGGCGATGCAGTTGATCGCCGTACCGTTCACACCCAACTATGCCGAGTACATTTACCTGAAGGGTCGTCGCGTGCTGACCGATCAGATGAAATACCTGCTCGCGCATATTCCGCGTTCCAGCCCGCTACATGCACGGTTGAGCGATCACCTGTCCAATGGTGAAGAAATCGTCGAAGTGCATTTTCATGACTGACCTTACGGTCCGTCCCGGCAGCGCGCAGCCGTAATGCAATATCTTATCGATGCCAGCATCTATATTTTCCGTGCCTACTACTCCATGCCCGACGACATGGTTGATGAGAACGGTAACCCGATAAACGCGTTGTACGGCTTCTGTCGTTTTATGGGTGACTTCATGGAAAATGTGACGCCGGAGTATGTCGCAGTATTGTTCGATGAGAGCCTGTCGAAGTCTTTTCGGACCGAAATCTATCCCCTGTACAAAGCCAATCGCGATCCGGCGCCGCCGGAGCTCAAGCGTCAGTTCGAACAGTGTCGACGCTTCGTACGCGCGCTGGGCGTCATGGAGTGTGCAAGCCCGACTTACGAGGCGGATGATTTGATCGGCACGCTGGTCACGCACGGCAGGGGCCAGGGGCGCCCATCGACGATTGTAAGTCGCGACAAGGATCTAACGCAGTTGCTGACGAAAGAAGATGTGTTCTGGGATTTCTCCGGCAAGGGTAAATTGCGCTATGACGAAATTCCGGAATCGTTTGGTGTATGGCCAGAGCAAATTGCCGACTTTCTTGCACTTGCCGGTGATGCCGTGGACAACATCAAGGGTGTTCCTGGCGTGGGTAAAAAGACGGCGGTCGGCCTGTTGAACCATTTCGGCAGTCTCGAAGCAATCTACGAGAATCTCGACACGGTGCATGAGGTCAATGTGCGAGGGGCCAAGACGCTGGCAACGAAACTCGAAACGCATCGGGAAGATGCAATGCTGGCCCGCCGCCTGACCGGCATCGCATGTGACGCACCTATTCAAGACGCCGAAGCGGCCATGCAGCCGTCAGCGCCAAGGTTGGGGGAAATTAACGCGCTGTTCGATGAAGCCAATATTGGCAGTGCATTGCGCAGACAGGCCGAGCGCGTCTCCGACATCTACAGACACTAGAGTTTCCCGCTGATATGCCCGACTGGTCGTCCATCGCACGACATCTGAGCGAAGTCGGTGTACCCGTCAGCGCCAACGCCGTGCCCATTCCGGTTGGCGGCGGCGATATCAGTGCTGCCTGGCGCCTGAAGGGCAATGATCGCGACATCTTCCTGAAAACCGGGCGCGTTGCTTCGCTGCCTATGTTCACCGGTGAGGCTGAGGGCCTTGCCGAAATCGCCAACGCGAAGGCCATACGCATTCCCGAGGTGTATGCCGTGGGAGAGGCGGCCGATGCCGCATTTCTCGCCCTTGAATGGCTCTCTTTCGAGACGCCGGACACGGATGTTGCACGGAGCTTCGGTGAGCGTCTGGCGAACATGCATCGAAACACTGCGAGCCGCTATGGCTGGCATCGCGACAATACGATCGGACTCACACCGCAGGAGAATCCATGGTCGGATGACTGGATCACGTTCTTTCAGGAGCATCGAATTGGATACCAGCTGCAGCTCGCAGCTGACAACGGATTTAGCGGTGAGCTGCAACAACAGGGTCGACGTCTGCTAAAGCGACTTCCCTCATACTTCGATGGCTACTCTCCAGCAGCGTCATTGCTGCACGGCGACCTGTGGAGCGGTAACTGGGCCAGCAGCGGTGGCGAACCGGTAATCTTCGACCCTGCCGTGTACTACGGCGATCGGGAAAGCGACCTTGCGATGACAAGGCTGTTTGGCGGATTTTCGCGAGAATTTTACGACGCTTACGAAGCCGCCTGGCCAATGCAGTCAGGTTGGCGTGAGCGCCAGGATCTCTATCAGCTTTATCACGTACTCAACCACCTGAATCTCTTTGGTAGTGGCTACCAGGGCCGTGCGCTGGCACTGATGTCGGCGCTGTTGTAGGGTGCCGCGAAAGGAGTTTGCTGTGAAAAAGACGGTAATAACGCTCACCATGCTCGCGCTGGTTGCGGCGCTTGTATTGACACAAATGGCCCTGCACGAAAGGGATGAGGGGCCGGGCCTGATACGCGAAAGACTGGCTCGAATCGACACGGCCATCGAGGCCGAGCTGGCGGCCGGGAAGATCCCAGGCGCAGTTGCACTTATCCGGAAAAACGGTGATGTCGTCTATAAAAAGAGCTTCGGCTACGCAGACATCGATTCGCAGACGCCCATGCAGACCGACAGCATTTTCCGAATCGCATCGATGACAAAAGCGATAACGTCGGTGGCGGCGATGATGCTTTATGAGCAAGGCCTGTTCCAGCTGAATGACCCGCTTGCGAAGTACATTCCCGAGTTCGCGAAGATGGAGGTCATCTCGGAAGTTGATGGCGAAGGCAATATCAGTGCAACGGTGCCCGCAACGAAACCGATTCGGATTATCGACCTGCTTACGCACTCATCGGGCGTCAGTTATCCGTTTATCCCGGGCAAACTGCAAGCTACGTACAAGGCGTCCGGAGTCATTGACGGACTGACAAGTGCGGACGTCAAGCTTGCCTCGCAGATGAAACTGCTGGCCGGGCAACCGTTGCTTTTCGAGCCGGGTTCAGCATTCGCCTACGGCCTCAGCACGGATGTACTGGGCTACCTGGTCGAGGTGGTCAGCGGCAAGCCACTCGATGAGTTTTTTGCCGATCAGATATTCCGGCCGTTGGGCATGAAGGACACCTATTTTTACCTGCCCGACGAAAAATCAGGTCGACTGGTAACCCTGTACAACGATGTCGACGGCGAGGGTCTCGTTGAGCACCAGGGATCAGACATCGTCGAGGGCGTGAACGATGCGCTCTACCCAATTGTCGGTGCGAAATCCTATTTCTCCGGTGGCGCGGGCCTGTCGTCTACCGCAGAGGATTACGCGCGCTTCCTGCAAATGTTGCTTAACGAGGGCGAGCTCGACGGCGTGAGAATTCTCGGTCGCAAATCCGTAGAACTGATGCGTACGGGGCGAGTTGACTGGGACGGTGACAAGATCCCCGATTTCGGCCTTGGCTTCGTCGTCGTTTCAGACGTCGGCAAGCGCGGCGAGCTTTCGTCGGTTGGTAGCTATGCCTGGGGCGGTGCGTTCAATACCGTCTTCTGGATCGATCCGAGCGAGCAACTTATTGGCGTCTACATGTCGCAGGCCCGGCCTACGAACTCAGACCTGGGTGACAGGTTTGCTACGCTTGTTTACCAGGCGCTGGAGTAAGATTGCCTAGCCCGGAAACTCACTAACATCGTCTGATTCATCGACTTCGTAGGCCTCGCCCAGGAAGTCCTCGTCGAAGACGTAGAGCATTGTGCCCTCCGGTGCCTTAATCGCCGCAAAAGCGCCTTCGAAGCCCGGGAATTTCTCGAAGCGCATAGCGTTGTGCTCCAGCAGCGCCAGCAACGCATCACGGTCCGGACACTTGAAGGAAAGGGAGGGTCCGTTGAGAGCGATACTCTCGGACAGTCCCAACGGCGTACCGTCCGCGTCAAAGCGCATGTGCAGAGTCGGCTCTTCGCGCATATCAAGCAGCGTCGGTACGATTGGCGCCCAGAATTGCCCGGCACTCAAGGTGTCGCGCACCGGCAGCGTGATCTCGAACCAGGATCCGCACGCCGAGTCCCTGTCCGGTTCCTCGCTGGCGTGGTAGGTGCGTGCCTCGAGCATGACGATCGCATTACCGTCACGATCAGCGAAACGAAGTTCGTTGAACACGTCCTCATCAAGTTGCATGTAGCCGAATTCGAAGCCGTGGTCTGTCATCGATCGCGCATGTTTTGCAAGATCGTGTTGCACAAAAGTCAACGCCGGCGCATCGAAGTCGCGTTCGTGCAATCCGATGTTGAGTTCCCCATCGCTGACTACCGCGTATTTGTGCGACCACATCTCACCGATTTCCAGCTCGACGAAACCAAGCGTCTTGTAAAAGTGCAGCGACTCGAGGATATCCGTCGTGCGCACGGAAAACTCGAGAAACCGGCCAATCGTCGTCACTTTTGAGCGCCCATAGCCAGCGCGCGCCGCCGTGACTCCGGATCATCCGCGTAGCTTCCAGGCCAACCGCCCAGATGTTTTTCCACGAGGTCGGCGAGGAATCCGACATGATCCTCGCGAGCATTTAGTGCGGGAATGTAATGCAGGGTCTTGCCGCCAGATTCGACAAAGAGCTCTGCATTTTGCATTGCGATCTCTTCGAGCGTTTCGAGACAGTCCGTTGAGAACCCCGGGCAGACGACGTCGAGACGATCCATCCCCTCTTTGCCGAGTTTTACGATCGTCTCATCGGTATACGGGTTCAACCACTCCTCGCGCCCGACGCGGGACTGAAACGACAGCAGCCATTCGTCATCCCCCAGTTCGAGCGCCGCGGCAACCAGTCGTGCGGTCTTCTGGCATTGGCAATGGTAGGGATCGCCGTTGAGCAAAGTCTGTTTCGGAACGCCGTGAAAAGAGAACATCAGCTTGGTGCCGCGGCCGTTCTGTTTCCAGAATTCACGAATGCTGGCTGCGAGCGCCGCAATGTATCCGGGCTCATCGTGATACTGGTTGATAAACCGTGTCTCCGGTACCCAACGCAGCCGATTGAGTTTGCGCGCAACCGCATCAATTACCGATGCTGTTGTCGTGCCGGAGTATTGTGGATACATCGGCAGTACGAGGAGACGCCGCGCGCCCTTTGCAAGCAGCCGATCAATCGCATCGTTCAGCGATGGGTCGCCATAGCTCATCGCCAGTTCGACATTGATCGAATCGGGCATGCGCTGCTCGAGCTCCTTCTGCATCCCCGCAGCGATCTCTTTCGAGAACAGCATCAGCGGCGAGCCTTCGGCGGTCCAGATTTTTCGATAGGCTGCGGCCGAGCGTGATGGTCGTATGGTGAGGATGACGCCATTCAGGATCAGCCACCATAGCCAGCGCGGGTACTCTATGACCCGCGGGTCTGACAGGAATTGTTTGAGGAAACGACGCACGGCGGGCGCTGTCGGCTCCTCAGGCGTGCCGAGGTTGACCAGCAGTATCCCGATGGACTCTGCTGCCCCGTGCTCGAATGCAGGTGTTGATTCGTAAGTCGGCATAGGCTCGGCAAGCGATTTCAGACGCGCCCAACAGTACGTCAAAGGCAACGCCGGCGCCACCCGAACAGTCTATAATTGCTTGTCTTGATTGACATTTGTTGCGAGAAAGCCCAATGACGGAAGTGCCTGAGAAACCCATCCAATCTGCAGACCGCTGGTCGTTGGCGCGTGACATTGCCGTCTTGCAGGTGAAACTGCTCGTCGACGGGCTCAGAGATCTGTTGTTGGTGCCGGCGTCACTGACCGTCGGTCTTGTCAGCCTGTTCACCAATGACAATGGACGTCCCGCTCCTTATTTCTACCAACTGTTAGACCTTGGCAAACAAACTGAGCGCTGGATCAATCTTTTTGGTGCGCTGAGCAACGCGCCGCCCGACATCCGACAGGTCGAGCCGTTCGCTGACGGCGACATCGACGACGTTGTGGGGCGACTCGAGACATTCATGCGAGACGAACAAAAACGAGGTGGCCTGACCGCGCAGGCCAAGGAGCGAATGGACAAGCTGTTGAAAGCGATCAATCGAGGCCGAAGTACAGCCGACCCGGTGGACTAGGCCCTATCCCTTTTCGATATCCCGCCCGGAGAGCAGGTCATCAAGGTGCGGCGCCGGATGATCGGGGTCCATGCGACCCGATTTCAGGCGGCCGACGTACTCTTTGTAGGCGCGCATCGCCTGGTGCCCGAATATCCAGCAGATCGGCAGGTTTGCAAACATCATGACGCCGGTGCCGATGCCAATCACGTTATCGAGGTCAGCCGCGGAGCGCACAAGGCCTAGCGTTGCGACAACTATCAGGCAGCAATAAACCACTCTGTATCCGAGCACGGCTTTTTCGCCGGCGAGAAACACCAGCGCCTGCTCGCCGTAATAACTCCAGGCAATCATGGTGGATATTGCAAACATCCAGGCGGCTATCGTTACCAGCCATTTGCCGAGTCCTGGCGCCACGCTGTCAAATGCTTTCGCCGTTAATGTAGCGCCGACATAGCTTCGATACAGGCCATCGCCGATGATGGACGGTCGCGTTGGTCCCGCAAACGTATCCCAGGTTGTCACGAAGCCCGCCGCGCTTTCCCGAACGACGCCCTCGACGCGGTGCAGGGTCAGGCCGGTCGTTTCATTCTTGTGAGCCTCGATAACCAGGCTCGTCTTGTCGCCACTGACCCAGCCATCACCGGGCAACGCTGTTTCGCTGAACTGCCAGCCACCCGCAGTCTGCGCGGCGACCGGAAGTGATTCGAGCATGACGTCAGGCGCGCGATTCCAGATGCCGGTCGACAGGATTATCAGTGCGGTGAAGGTGCAAACGACGATCGTGTCAATGAAGGGCTCGAGGCCGGCAACGATACCCTCACGAACGGGCTCGTCCGTCTTTGCCGCTGCATGTGCAATCGGTGAAGATCCCTGACCTGCTTCGTTCGAAAAAACCGCGCGCTTCAGGCCAAACAGAAAAGCAGAGGCTGCTGTACCGCCGATAAATGCACCTGCCGCTTCGGTTGGCACGAAGGCCGATTTGACGATCAGTACTAATATGCCGGGTATTTCGCCAAGGTTGGCGAACAGTACATAGCTGCCCGCGGCGAGATACAAAAAAACCATTAGTGGCACAAGCGTCGCGGTAACCCGGCCAATGCGCTTGATACCGCCAATGATGACTCCGCCGACCATCAAGGCGAGCACAATACCGGTAATCCAGCTTGGCACGGAGAAGTACTCTTCCGTAAGTTCACCGACGTTCCAGGCCTGGAACATGTTGCCGCCCGTCGCTGTCGACACCAGTAGCATCGCGCAAAAAAAGACGCCTATGGCCTTGCCCAATCGTGGCAGGCCGCGGCGCTCGAGCCCTTTGGCGGCCACCCACATCGGGCCGCCGTGAGGATTGTCCGGATCGTCCGTGTTGCGATACAGCATGGACAACGTGACTTCGGTCAGCTTGATTGCCATGCCGAAGAAGCCAACGACCCACATCCAGAAAACGGCGCCCGGCCCGCCGAGCGCTATGGCCAGCGCGACGCCGCCTATGTTGCCAAGGCCGACCGTTGCGGACAGCGCAGCGGATAACGCCTGGAAATGATTGATAGCGCCGGGATCGTCAGGATCGTCGTAGACGCCTCGCAAGACGCGAGGCGCGTGAGTCAGGGCGCGGTACTGGCAGAAGCCGCTCCAGATAGTGAACAGGATGCCGGTGCCGACGATGGCGTAAAGCACATAGTCGTGCCACAAGAAGGCGTTGATCGTGCCGAGCAACGCACTGAAGTCACCCATCTGTCTTCCGGGTTGGGGGCTAGTTGGCCTCCATGATAGCGGATATACCCATTCCGCCCGCCGTACAGACGGATATCAGCCCGCGACCCGAGCCATTTTCCTGGAGCATTTTCGCCAGAGAGGCGATTATGCGTGCGCCGGTCGCCGCGAACGGGTGCCCCATGGCTATGCTGCCGCCCTTGGTGTTGAGTCGCGACAGATCGATGGGACCCATTGCTTCGTTCCTGCCGAGCTTCGTGCGACAGAATTCATCAGATTGCCAGGCCTTGAGCGTCGCCACAGTTTGCGCTGCAAATGCTTCGTGAATTTCGTAGAAATCGAAATCCTGCAGGCGCAGGTTCGCCTGTTTGAGCATGTCGGAAACGGCATAGGCCGGCGCCATCAACAGGCCCTCTTTTTTGACGAAATCGACAGCCGCAACCTTGACGAATGTCAGATACGCCATTATCGGAAGGTTCTTCTGCCGCGCCCAGTCCTCCGAGGCCAGCAATACAGCGGCGGCGCCATCGGTCAGCGGCGTACTGTTGCCAGCGGTCATTGTGCCTTCGCCACTCTTGTCGAAAACAGGTTTTAGCGAGCTGAGTTTCTCAAAGGTCGTGTCGCGACGGATATTGTTATCTTCCTCGACGTCCATGAACGGTATGACGAGATCCTCGTACCAGCCAGCGTCATAGGCCGCGGCTGCCTTAATGTGACTGGCAAGCGCCAGCTGGTCCTGATGCTCACGTTGTACGTCCCATTCTTTGGCAGTGATCTCTGTGCTTTCGCCCATCGACAGATTGGTTCGTGGCTCGAGAACGCCGGGGAAGACCGGCTTGAAATGTTTCGGGCGAATGCGGAACAGCGGCTTGATCCTGTCCATCGTGGAGCGCGCCCTATGCATCTCGAAAAGAATACTGCGGTAGTCGTCGTTATAAACGACAGGTGCGTCGCTGATGGTGTCTGTGCCGCCGGCAATACCGGCTTCGATCTGGCCAAGCGCAATCTTGTTGGCAATCATGATCGCCGCTTCTACGCTGGTACCGCACGCGCGCTGCAGGTCGACGCCTGGTGTTTGTAGCGACAGGCCTGAGTCGATTACGCACTCACGCGCCAGATTCCAGTCTTTCGAGTGCTTGATGACCGCGCCGAGCGCAACATCACCCAGCGTTTGCCCCTGAAGGTCACATTTCTGCACCAGGCCCTGTAATGCAGCCGTCATAAGGTCCTGGTTCGAACAACTGCGATACGCCGAGTGTGACCGACAAAAAGGAACGCGGGCCCCATTGATCACCGCAACTCGAATCGATCGTCCATCATGCAACATGCCCGTCTCCATCGTTAGTAGTGCCGCAACTGGCGTCGCAACTTTACACCATCCGCCGACCCAAGCTCTAGACCTCCGGGGTCGGAGGTGCCCAGACCTCCTGCCCCGGGAGCTTCATACGATTTCGAGTCAGGACACTGGGTTAAGATGCGCTCATGGCGACGATACAGGACGGCAGTTGGCGCGTGCAGGCGAAGTCGTTGTTGCGACTCGGTGGCCCGCTGATCGTGAACAATCTTGCGGTCGCTGGAATGCAGTTTGCGGATGCGGTAATGGCGGGGCGGCTTGGTGCCGACGCGCTGGCAGCCGTTGCGGTTGGAGGCAGCATCTGGTTCCTGGGATTCTCTTTTTGCCTGGGCCTCTTAATGGCCATCTCGCCGATTGCCGCACGGCACTTCGGAGCGGGCAACAAAGAACTCATCGGCCGTTACACTCGCCAGGGCATTTATCTCGGCGTATTTCTCGGTGTTTTCCTGATTCTGACCGCGCAATTTGTTGTCGCGCCATCGCTTGAGATCATCGGCATCGACGCCGAATTTCGTGATCAGACCGCCGGATATGTGGGTGCCATCATGTTTGGCGCGCCGGGTATCCTTATATTTCTCGCGTTGCGATTTACGACCGAAGGCATCGGGCATACGCGACCGATCATGTTTACCTCGTTGTTCGCGCTGATCTGCAACGTATTCCTGAACTATGTCCTGATGTTCGGCAAGTTCGGCGCACCGGCGCTGGGGGTGGTTGGTTGTGGTGCGGCGAGCGCGATTACGATGTGGCTGGTTGCCCTGGCGCTGGCTTCGCATATGTTTTTCAGCCGGCATTACCGTCCTTTCAAGATTTTCTCGCGAGTTGCAAGACTAAGAGCGTCTGCGCTGAAAGAAATCGTCGTGCTCGGTGTGCCGATTGCGATCACCATTACCGCTGAAGCCGGGCTGTTCTCTGCGGTATCCATTCTTATGGGCACCCGCGGTACCGAAATCACGGCCGCCCACCAGATTGCGATTAACTTCTCGGCGACGACCTTCATGATTCCGCTCGCGCTGAGTTCGGCAACAACAATCCAGGTGGGGCAGCTTATCGGTGCGGGCAAGTTGCAGAGCGCCCGTACCAGCGGTGCAGTCGGCATCGCTCTGTGTGCGTTCTTTATGAGTTTGTCCGCAATCTTTCTGCTGATCTTCAGGGACGCAGTGGTCAGCTTGTATACCGACGATGTGGCCGTTCGTGGTATCGCGATCAGCCTGCTGTTAATGGCCGCCATATTTCAGATAGCGGATGGCGTCCAGGTGGGTGCGGCAGGTGCTTTGCGCGGCTTCAAAGACACGCGATTCCCCATGGCCGTCAACATGTTTGCCTACTGGGTGCTGGCGTTTCCGCTGGCGTTCCTCGCCGCAATCACATTCAAGGCGCCGCCAAACTACGTTTGGGGTGGTTTCGTCGTTGGATTAGGCGTCGCCGCGATACTGTTGTCGTGGCGCTATCACCACGTATCGAAAGTCTAGGCTTCGAGTCGACTAACTGCCGCCCTGGCCGAAATCGGGGCTGTCTCCGGCAAGGTACTGCGCTTCTTCGGCTGTATTTTCGCGGTTGAGCAACTCGTTGCGATGCGGAAAACGCCCGAACTGATCGATGATGTCCTTGTGCAGCTCCGCAAACTCGGCGATGGTCATGAAGGTCTGGCGCAGGGTGGGGGAAACCGTTTCCGCCAGACGGCGATACAGCTCTACTGCTTTCGCCTGCACCTTGCGGGACTCGGCGTGCTGCAGGGGCATATAAAAGAACACCTTCTGGATCGGCGTGAGCGCCTGATCCTTTTTTTCCATGGCGCCGTGCACGCAGAGTTCGAGCGCCATTCGGTCCTTGGAGAAGGCTTTGGCGGTGCCGCGGTAAATGTTGCGTCGAAACTGGTCGAGCAGAATGATGAGCGCCAGCCTGCCCTGTGGGTCGTCTCCCCAGTGATTCAATTCGCCCGCGCTCGCCTTGGCGATGTCGTCTGCAAAGTCCTTTTTGATTTCGTGATCAAAAACAGGGTCTTCGCTAAACCAGATTTCCATTCGCTGGTCGATCTGTGGGGCCGACAGGGCCTGTTCTTTAAACCAGAACGACAGGATCGCCTCGATGCGTATCTGGTCGTCATCGGTAATCGTGGCGTCCATGCTTTCGCGCAAGAGTTTTACTGACATTTCTCGTTTTCCGGGCTGTCGCTGCTAAGCCAGTGTGCTGTCGTTGCACAACACGTTGTGCGAACCGGTTCACAAATTGGGCCGAACAGGCCAAATAAGTGGTCCGATCAAAGTAGACTTTACCAGATGAACCGGGATCAAATGGAAATTCGCCGTCGGCTGCAGTGGCGCCCAATGCTGTTCATGCTTCTGTTGAGCGGCATGCTTTCCGCCTGCGGCGGTCCTGCGACAGGCCCCGAGGGTGAAATTCAAAGTTGGCTTGATCGCGGCATCGCGGCCACGGAGGCCAAGGAGCGCGATACGCTGCTGGACATGATCTCGCCGGCCTATGCAGATGCGCGCGGCTACAATCGTGCCCGCATTGGCACCATGCTGAGCGGCTATTTCCTGCGTATGAACAGCATTGAGTTGCTTCCGACAGTCAACGAGATCACCATCATTGGCGACTCAGCGGCAGAGGTGCTGCTCACCGTTGGCATGGCCGGAACGAAGGACAGCTTGATAGGATTCAGCGCCGATGCCTACCGGTTTTCGCTGGAGCTTGAGAAGAGCGCCGGGGATTGGGCGTTGATCTCGGCGCGCTGGGGTCAATTGGGGGAGGAATTGCAATGAAAGCGACACACCGGACGGCTTATGCAGCGCTTGCGGTCGCATTACTGGCCCTGAGCGGTTGCGCAGGAACCATGCAGAGCCTGGTCAAGAGCCCGGCGGTTGAGTTGCGCACGGTTCAGGTTCTTGGCCTGGGCTTCAACAGCCAGACATTCCTGCTATCGTTCGACATTCACAATCCGAACGCCTTCGCGCTACCGGTTCGTAGCGTAAGTTACGCACTGAAGCTCGATGGCCAGCACTTCGCGGGTGGCGAAACACCCAGCGAGTTTTCGGTGCCGGCCAACGGCGACTCGCAAATCGCCATCAGCGTTGAACTTAATCTCCTGAGTACAGCGCCGCAGCTCCTCTCGATTGTGCGGCAGAGTGCCCGGAAGGATGTCACTTACGAACTCGACGGCCGGCTGGCCCTGGATATACCGTTGGCGCCCGCGGTTTCCTACCGCAACTCCGGCTCTGTCCGGCTGAGCCCCGGATCGCTATAAGTGCGCGGCGGTCGTGCGGACTGCCATGGTTACGCGCGCAACAAACCGCCGGGGCGAGCTGAAAGCCCGTTAAGTCCGCGAATTCGGGCGCAATTCCGACAAAATGGCGTCTATTTCGCTCAACGCTGAACGTTTCAGCAAAATCCTGCTCTATACTTGTCGGTTCCCGGCGCGCTTCGCCAACCCAAAGCAATGAGTTAACGACAGGGACCGCACGCGTTCCCGACGGCACGTATGACACAGAAATCCGCCAACACTTTGCACGACCCGGCCTTTCATCGCGACAGCTGCGGCTTCGGGCTGATCGCGAACCTGGACGACATTCCCAGCCACTGGGTTGTCGAAACGGCAATCTCGGCACTGGCGAGACTGACACACCGCGGCGCAGTTGCGGCCGACGGCAAGACCGGCGACGGTTGTGGTCTGCTGATCAAGTTCCCACGCGATTTCTTGCGTGCCGTCGGCGAAGAGGCCGGGTTCGACGTAAGTGAGCGCTTTGCTGCTGGCTGCGTATTTCTCAGCAGGGACGACGCCACCGCAGATGCGGCCAGAACCGTCATCAACCAGTCGATTGCCGAGATCGGACTGGAAGTGGCCGGTTGGCGGGTGGTGCCGATCGATACCTCGGCCTGCGGCGAGCAGGCTTTGAAGACGCTGCCGAGAATTGAGCAGGTGTATGTCAACGCACCCGACGAGATGCCGCGGGGACGTTTTAATCGACGCCTGTTTCTGGCTCGTCGTCGCGCCGAGAATCGACTGAGCGATGCGGAAACCTATATCGCCAGCCTGTCGTCGGTGACGATCAGCTACAAGGGCATGATCATGCCCGCGGCACTGCCGGAGTTTTATCCGGACCTGAAGGATCCGCGACTTGAGTCTTCGGTGTGCGTGTTTCATCAGCGCTTCTCCACGAACACGCTGCCCGAATGGCGGTTGGCGCAGCCGTTTCGCTTTCTTGCCCACAACGGCGAAATCAATACGATAAACGGCAACCGAAACTGGGCTGTCGCGCGTACCAAGAACTATCGCTCGGACAAGCTCGACGATGTATCCGACCTCGATCCGATCATCTCCCTGACCGGCTCAGATTCTTCGAGTCTCGACAACATGCTCGAGGTGTTGCGCGCCGGCGGCATGGATGTGATTCAGGCGATGCGCATTCTCATGCCGCCCGCCTGGCAGACGGTCGACAACATCGATCCCGATGTGCGTGCTTTCTACGAGTTTTTCGACTGCCAGCAGGAGCCCTGGGACGGACCGGCCGGCATCGTGCTGACCGACGGTCGATATGCGGCGTGTTGTCTCGATCGCAACGGGCTGCGTCCTGCTCGTTTCGTGATTACCAAAGACCGCCATCTGACAGTCGCGTCCGAGGTCGGGGTCTACAACTACGACGAACAAGACGTTATCAGCAAAGGACGGCTAGGACCGGGTGAAATGCTGGCCGTCGATCTCGTTAACGGCGTGCTGCTCGATAACGACGAAATTCACGACATTCTGAAGACGCGTGCGCCTTACAAGAAGTGGCTGAAGCAGGGCGTCCGCTACCTGGACTCGCTGCTTGTCGATACCGCGACCGCGGCAGAACCCATGGAGCCCGAGGTCCTGCAGACCTACCAGAAGATGTTCAACCTGAGCCGCGAGGAACGCCGAGAGATCATCGCGGTGCTGGCGCAAACAGAGATGGAGGCGGTCGGCTCGATGGGCGACGACACGCCGATGGCGGTGTTGTCGAAGAAGGTTCGTTCGCCATTCGATTACTTCAGGCAACAGTTCGCACAGGTGACCAACCCGCCGATCGATCCGCTGCGCGAGCGTATCGTCATGTCGCTGCAAACGAACATCGGTGGCGAGTCCAGCCTGTTCGATATAGGCCCGGAGCACGCCGAGCAGGTAATCATAAATTCGCCAGTACTGTCACAGGCAAAACTTCGGCAGCTGCTGGGCCCCGACATGTTCGAGGACCGCCACGCATTTATCGACTTGAACGTAGACGAAGCGCTGCCGCTACCCGAGGCGCTCGACCAGATCTGCAGCCAGGCGGAAAAGGCAGTTCTCGGCGGCAAGTTCTTGTTGTTGCTTAGCGACCGATATCTGAAAAAGGGCAAGCTGCCCGTACATGCGTTGCTGGCTACCGGCGCGGTGCACCATCACCTGGTCAAAGTTGGTCTGCGGTGCGACGCGAACATCATCATTGAAACCGGCGCTGCTCGAGACTCCCACCACATTGCGTGCCTGATCGGCTACGGCGCGACTACCGTCTATCCGTATCTCGCATATCAGTCGCTGCATGAGATTGCGCGTCGTCGCGAAGGCAGAGAGCAACAACAGCTCGGTCGCAGCTATCGTCGTGGTATTCGCAAGGGACTGTTCAAGATCATGTCGAAGATGGGTATTTCATCCATCTCGAGCTATCGCGGTGCGCAGCTTTTCGAAATCGTCGGCCTGCATTCCGAGATTGTCGATAAGTGCTTTAAAGGTACGACCTCGCGCATTCAAGGCGCCAACTTTGAGGACCTGCAGAACGATCAGAAAGCGCTGGCGTTGTCGGCCTGGGAGCCGCGCGATCCGATCGATCATGGCGGGCTGCTGAAGTACGTACACGGTGGTGAGTATCACTGTTACAACCCGGACGTAATTGCGACGCTGCAGGCGGCGGTGCGCTCCGGCGAATACAGTCGCTACGAAGAGTATGCCCGGCTCGTAAACGACCGGCCGGTAGCGACCTTACGCGACCTGATGAAGGCTTTACCGGTGGGGCCGGCGGTGCCGCTCGAAGAGGTCGAACCGATCGAAGCAATTCTGCCGCGTTTCGACAGTGCGGGAATGTCACTCGGTGCGCTTTCACCCGAGGCACACGAGGCGCTTGCGATAGCGATGAATCGTATGGGCGGACGTTCGAATTCGGGCGAAGGCGGCGAAGACCCGAAGCGCTACGGTAGCGAGCGCCGATCCAAGATCAAGCAGGTTGCGTCCGGACGTTTTGGCGTAACCGCGGAATACCTGGTTAACGCCGAGGTTATCCAGATCAAGATTGCACAAGGCGCAAAGCCCGGTGAGGGTGGCCAGCTGCCGGGACACAAGGTCAACGAGATGATCGCGAAGCTGCGCTACGCGAGGCCTGGCGTCGGCCTGATATCACCGCCACCGCATCACGATATCTATTCGATCGAGGATCTTGCCCAGCTGATTTTTGACCTGAAGCAGGTCAATCCGGACGCGCTGGTGTCGGTGAAGCTTGTCGCCGAACCTGGCGTAGGCACGATTGCCGCCGGTGTGGTCAAGGCCTACGCCGACCTGATTACGATTTCGGGTTATGACGGCGGTACCGGTGCGAGCCCACTGAGCTCTGTGAAATACGCCGGCAGTCCGTGGGAACTTGGTCTGTCAGAAACTCACCAGGTGCTGTGCTCGCAGAATATGCGCCACCAGGTGCGTTTGCAGACGGATGGTGGTTTGAAGACCGGCCTCGATGTCATCAAGGCTGCCATGCTGGGTGCGGAGAGCTTTGGTTTCGGAACGGGGCCGATGGTTGCGCTTGGCTGCAAATACCTGCGTATCTGCCACCTTAACAACTGCGCAACCGGCGTCGCGACGCAGAACAACGTGTTGCGCAGCGAATATTTCATCGGGCTGCCCGAGATGGTGATCAACTTCTTCCACTTTATCGCCGAGGAGGTTCGTCAACGGATGGCGCAGCTTGGTGTGCGCAAACTGGAAGAGTTGATCGGGCGTGCCGATCTTCTGGAACTGTTACCCGGAGAAACCGAACGGCAATCGCGGTTGGACCTTAGTCGCATTGTCTCGAATGACGGTTTGGCGAAGGATGCGCCGCAGTTTTGCACCGACCTCAGGAACGAGCCGTTCGATCGTGGCGAACTTGCTGAGCAAATGGTCAGCGAAACGCTGCCCGCGATCGAGGCTCTCAAAGGCGGGCGATTTGAGTTCGAGATACAGAACTTCAATCGTTCGATCGGCGCGAGACTCTCGGGCGAGATAGCGCGACGACACGGAAATCACGGGATGCAGGAAGCGCCGCTGGACATCGTGCTTCGAGGTACGGCGGGCCAGAGCTTTGGTGCGTGGAACGTCTCCGGCCTGAATCTGACGCTGACAGGCGATGCAAACGACTATGTTGGCAAGGGCATGGCCGGCGGCCGTATCGTTATTCATCCGCCTGTCGACACTCGCTATGTTGCGCAGGAAACAGCAATCATCGGCAATACCTGTTTATACGGCGCAACCGGTGGTGAGCTGTACGCGGCTGGACGAGCCGGCGAGAGATTCGCGGTCAGGAACTCTGGCGCCACCGCTGTAATCGAGGGCGCCGGCGATCACTGTTGTGAATACATGACCGATGGTGTTGTGGTTGTTATCGGCCGTTCAGGTGTCAATTTTGGCGCTGGAATGACCGGCGGCTTCGCTTATGTGCTCGACATCGATCGTGATTTTGTTGACCGCTACAACCATGAGCTGATCGACATCCATCGCATTACGCCGGAAAGCATGGAAGCCAATTTGCATCATCTGCGTGCGTTGATCGAAACGCATGTCAAGGCAACCGGCAGTGAGTGGGGCGCTGCCATTCTTGACGACTACCGCACCTTCCTTCCGAAATTCTGGCTGGTGAAACCGAAGGCGACAGAACTGGGATCGCTTATCGAATCCCTGAGGCGAGCGGCCTGATGGCTAAGCACCCGTTACAGTTCCTGGAGATTCCCCGTCGTGATCCCGACAAGGAACCGGCCGATGAACGCATCAAGCACTTTGGTGAGATATACGCCTCCTATGATGGTGCGAATGCGGCAGCACAGGCTGGTCGCTGTATCTCCTGCGGCAATCCCTATTGCGAATGGAAGTGCCCGGTGCACAACTACATTCCGAACTGGTTGGCACTGATCGAAGAGGGACGCTTGTTCGAGGCGGCAGATTTGTCGCACCAGACGAATTCATTGCCGGAGATCTGCGGCCGTATCTGTCCGCAGGATCGTCTTTGCGAAGGCGCCTGCACGCTAAACGACGGCATCGGTGCAGTTAGCATCGGCAACATTGAGAAATACATTACCGACGAAGCCGTGAAGCAGGGCTGGCGGCCCGACATGTCGAATGTCAAAGGCTCGGGCAAGTGTGTGGGCATTGTTGGCGCTGGTCCGGCGGGGCTTGCGGCAGCCGACGTCCTGGCACTCAATGGCATCGGCTCTGTTGTTTACGACGCCTATCCCGAGGTCGGCGGTCTGCTGACCTACGGCATTCCACCATTTAAGCTCGAGAAACACATCGTCAATCAACGCCGCAAAATTCTCGAGGGTATGGGCGTCAAGTTCGTGCTCAATACGCGAATCGGGGAGGACAAGCCGTTCCAGGAATTGCTTGATCAATATGACGCAGTGTTTCTCGGTATGGGTACCTACCAGTACGTGCGCGGCGGCTTTCCCGGTGAGGATTTACCCGGTGTCTACGACTCTCTGCCCTACCTCGTCGGCAATGTGTATCGTGAACTCGGTCATGACGAATCGGTATCGCCGTATATCGATCTGGCGGGCAAGAACGTCGTTATTCTCGGCGGTGGTGATACAGGTATGGACTGCAATCGGACGGCAATCCGGCAGGGCGCTGCGAGTGTCACCTGCGCCTATCGTCGCGATGAAGAAAATATGCCAGGTTCACGTCGTGAGGTTGCCAATAGCAAGGAAGAGGGAATTCGCTTCCTGTTCAATCGACAACCCATCGAACTGCTTGGCGACGACCACGTTACGGGCGTCAAGGTCGTGGAGACACGCCTCGGTGCGGCAGGGTCGGATGGTCGACGTCGCCCGGAGCCCGTTCCGGGTACCGAAGAAATCCTGCCGGCGGATGCCGTCGTCATTGCGTTCGGTTTTCGCCCTGACCCGCCCGATTGGTTCGAGGAGTTCAAGGTCGATACCTTGCAGAGCGGACGCGTTCGCGTTGCCGCGCTCGGCGCGTATCCGTTCCAGACAACGAATCCGAAAATCTTTGCCGGTGGCGATATGGTGCGTGGCTCCGACCTGGTCGTCACGGCCGTACACGAAGGCCGCGAGGCGGCCAAAGGTATCGCTCGCTACCTCGGCGTCTAGCCCGGTTATCGCGCCGCTTGGTGCGTAAGCTCGCGCGCCTTTCTTTTCTCGGTCTTCTCGTAAGCCATCAGGGCGCGGAAGGCGCTCATCGAGACATCGGCTTCCAGGCCGTCAGCCAGGCGGTAGATCTGTTCGTAGTACCAGCCGATACGGGCAAAGCCGTTTATCGCTTTGATCGCAGCAATTGGTGAATTGGGCCCAAGAATCCCGGGGCCGATGCGCAGTCCGGTCTCGACGTCCGGCGCTACATCGAGGTCGCCCCGCAGGACCTTCGCCGGAAAGTCCGGGTCGATGCACAGCGGCCGGCCGAGACCGATCATGTCCACATCGCCGTCGGTCAGGGCATCGTTCATCCCCGCAGCAGAACGAAAGCCGCCGGTTACCATTAACGGCATTTCTGCGACCCGGCTTGCCGCAACCGCGTAGTCGAAAAAATAAGCTTCCCGCGCTCGCGTGCTTTCCTGAACTTTTTCCTCGAACACGGGCTCCAGCCCGCCGATGCCGAGCAGCTTCGGCTGTTCGTAGTTGCCGCCGGAGATCTCAAGCAGATCGAGACCTTCCTCGTTCAACATCTCGATCACTTTCAGGCAGTCCTCGAAAGAGAAACCGCCTTTCTGGAAATCTGCGGAGTTCAGCTTCAAGGTGACGGCGAAATCGGCGCCGACCTCGGCCCGCACGGCGCGCACGCACTCAAGCAGCAAGCGAGCCCGGTTTTCGAGTGAGCCGCCCCATTCATCATCGCGCAGGTTGACCCGCGGCGAGAGGAACTCCGATAGCAGGTAGCCATGTGCACCGTGAACCTGCACGCCGGTGAAACCGGTTTGCCTGGCGACACCGGCGGCAAAGGCAAAGCGCGCAATGACGTCACGGATTTCGTCGCTGGTCAAAGCGCGTGGCTTGCCAAAACGTCCGCCGGGCAACGCGAGGCCAATGTCGGACGGGCCTACCGGTTCGGAGGCGATCAGCGCGGGTGTCTGTCGTCCGGCGTGGCTGATCTGCATCCAGAGTTGCGTGTCGTTGGATGTGCCGGCCTCTGCCATGGCCTCGAGCCGCTCGAGCTGTGACCGCTCCTGTTTTCCATCGATAACAATATTGCCTGCGCGCTCGAGATAGCGCCGGTCAACCTGTACGTTGCCGGTCAGTAGCGAGCCCGCGCCACCTTCTGACCAGCGCCGGTACAGGGAGACGTGTCGTTGCGTCGCGCGGTTGTCGCCGTCAGCAAGCCCCTCCGTCATGGCGGCCTTGGACAGCCGGTTCTTGACGTTGGCGCCGCAAGGTAGCCGCAAAGGGCTTCCTATCTCCGTCAGCGAATCTCCACTCAACGTGCGGTCATCCTTGTTCAACGCATATTCTCCTAGCGATGCTGATCAATCATGATCTGATTGCCGTCGGGATCCGAGAGCATCAGGCTGGCCGGACCGGTGCTGGAATCGTCTGCCTCGCTGCCGAGTTCAACGCCTTGATCCTTCAGCCGCTGCTGTATGGCGCGTACGTCGGTGAACGAATCGAGGTTATTGCAGTGCTGATCCCAGCCAGGATTGAACGTCAGGATATTTGACTCGAACATGCCCTGAAAGAGGCCAAGCACATTGTCACCATTTCGCATCATCAGCCAGTTTTGTTCGATGTCCCCGCCAATCGCCAGAAAGCCGAGTGTTTCGTAGAACGCTTTCGACTTTGCAATATCTTTGACAGCGAGGCTTACAGAGAACGCACCCAGTTCCATAATCTATCCCCTTTTCCTTACATGGCGGCCGCTCCGCCGTTTATCCGATGGCCTCTAACAGGCGCTCCACCAGGGCCGCGCCGATCCAGGAGCCAAAGCCAAGAAATACATACAGGGCTACTCGCCCGTAGCTGCCGGCATCGAAAGGCCACTCGCTGACCTCCTCGAGTCGTGCTTCCATCGCCAGGTCTGCGCGCAGCTGATGCGCGTCATCGACCGTCCGGGTCTGCGGGTCCCGCCGCGCCGCTATTGCCTGCCGCACCCGCCGAAGCTCCATTTGCTTCGCGGCCTTCAGTCGTTTGTGAATACCCCAGGTCGGCAGCACCAGCGCCAGTGCTGACGCCGCCACAAGCATGATCAATGACGATACGGTACCAAGAGTCGGCGAATTTGGATCGAGCCAGAGGTTCGCTGAAATCGACAGGGCAACAATAGCCAATAGACTGGAGCGAACGCCCTGCTGCGCATACGGACTGATGAGCGACGTGTCGAGGAGGTCGATGTGATCAATCGATCGGGCGGTTCGCGAGATACTGGTCGCATTCCAGACCACCAGCAACATGAAGCGAAAATTAAACCAGCCGATAAACACCAGGCCGACCAGCGGTAAGGCGAAGTCGCCGCTCCAGTGTTGCGGCGTGAATATCATCAGCGGCGCGTCCGCCCGATGCAGAAACAGGAAGTACATCACAACAGCACCGACGATTCCGACCACGTTGGCAATAAGGCGTGGAAAAACAATGCTGCTCTGCTCGAGCGAGAAGGTCCTGATCAGCTTCGCGAGGTGATCGTCTGTCCAGACGCCGAGGTAGTAAATGGCCATCGGTAAATATCCCACCATCATGTACAGCGTGACGGGCGCTCGGACGGCGATGTCGGGGGCAAGCCCGGCGGCGACTTCGTCGACGGTGCCGATCAGCCACGCGCCCCACAGCGCGAGCCCACCCAAAGACAATGAAGCAGCGATTCCGGTAACGACCGGTGGAATGGATAGCGTATCCGCCAGCCACGCAAAGACACGATCGAGCATGGGCCGATGACTCAAGGCAAGCACGCTACGCAAAGTCGCGAAATGCGACGCTGCTGTCTCTTCTTTACGTAACTCATGAGCGTCCTCTTGTCAGTGACGACCACGGCATGATCGCCGCTATTCTCAAAGGCCAGGGCCGAGCCGTTCATCTTGCGATCTGAAAATGGACGGCGACTCCATTGTATATAGAGTTTCTAGTGCGGTCGTGGCAACCGCACCTGCATTACAACGCCGCCGTCGATATTGTCGGCGCTGATGCTGCCGCCGTGGCCCACGACAACCAGTCGCGCGATGTACAGACCGAGCCCGAGGTGTCGGTCGCTGTCTCCAGGTCGCACCGACACCATTGAGTCAAACATCTGCGTGCGCATCCGTTCCGGCAGCGGCGGTCCCGGATTACTGACCGACAATTGGAAATAGTCATCAGTCTCGGTGAGACCAATAGTAATCGTATCCGCCGTATCGCTGAAGCCAACGGCATTGTCGACCAGTTTGTCGAGCATCTGGATAAGGAGTTCTGGCGAACCATGCATCTGCGCGTCCAGCAGATCACAGTCGAAGATGAAGGACCGATCCGTGTAGGCATCGCAATAGGCATCGACCGTCGATGCAAGCGCTTTCCTGAAGTCAAATGACTCCGGCTCGACATTGGACATCAGCTCTTCGACGCGCCGTGCTTCGCTCATCGCGCTCAAGATGCGCCGTAATCGTTCCGCCCCGTCACGCGCTCGCTCGGTGTAGCCCTTGCCTGCTTCGCTTAAGTTCTCGTGCTCGAGATTTTCGAGTGAAGATGTGACGATTGCGAGCGGCGTGCGCAATTCATGCGACAATTTTGACGCAAGCGAACGCAGGTAATCATTGTAGTCACCGAGCTGTTGCAAAACGCTCGAAAAACTTCGCGAGAGATCGCCGATTTCATCTTCTGCCAGCGCGCTGGGAAGCGCGGACTGCAGGTCTTCGTTGTCGAGAGCTGCTTCCGCTGCGACGGAAAGGTGTCGAATACGACGTGATAGCCAGGTTGCATAGCCCAGCAGTGTCCCGCCGACAACCAGCGTGGCTATGAGCGTTACATTGATCAGGCGCGCCAGTCCCTCGTTGCTCAGGCTGAGTATTGCCTCGGTTCCCTGTTGCAGGATTACAGCGCCGATGGTCTTATCATCCTCGACGACAGGCGCCGCAACCGCGACGATCGCCTTGCCGGTCTCGTCGCTTCGAAACCAGGAACCCATTTCCCGGCCCTGCAGTGCGGCGCTCACATACGCCTGCTGCTCACGCCCGAGCGGGTCGGGTTCCGCGAAAACGGCCTCTTTGCCGGACTCCACCAGGAGATCGTAGATGCGCCGTGCGACGCCCAGTCGCGTCCTGGTCGCCGACCGGTTGTTGAGCTTGCCGGCGCTCGCGATGCGCCAGCCACTGGCGTCCGTAACAAGCAGGCGCATATCAGGTTGCACCAGTCCGGCTGCAATCGCGGTAATTTCCGACGACCTTCTCGCGGCGGGTCCCGGGGTGGCCGCAGAAAAACTGCTGCTGCGGGTGCCGGGCCGCGTCGCATCATCGGTGTTGTTGATCACCAGGCCAAGATTGGTGCCAAGCAGCGCCGACGGAATCCTTGCCTCGAGTCGATAGCCGCCGGGCGTGTCCTGCCAGTGGGCCGAAATAGCAGGCTCCGGGGCGAAACCGTATGCGTTTTTTTTGTAACTCAGTATTCTCCCCGGCGCCTCGGCGGTGAATTCCAGGGTCTCTTCAAGATAGGGCGGGTTACTGCTAATGAGGCTGACTCGATCCGCATACTGCGATCCCTCGTCGAGAATCATGGAGCGCGACGTCGCATAAATGACATCGCGATCGGGCACATCCACATACAGATAGATCGTCTCACCAAAAGCGCCGAGCGCGATCTGAATCGTTCCGTCCACGCCGCGAATTGAGCGCAGCGATTTTGCATCCAGGGACCAGTCATCAAAATAGCCGTCGATGTTCGGTCGCAGTTCAAGCGTGTGAATGTAGAGCTGGTCGGAAGTGCCAAATGCATCGTCGACTAAGGGGAACTCCTCGCCGTATTGTCGCATCGTGTTGGCGAGTGCGCGCGCCGTCGCTGCCAGCATTTGTTGCTGGCCGTCACGCAGTGCTGATTCCGTCTCGCGAATGAACTCGCAGCCAGCCCAGGGCAGCATCAGGGTCAGTAAGCTGACAAGCAGGAGTTGGCGTTTAAGATTCATCGCCGCGGACCGGTCCTAGTCGCTCAGCCAGCGATAGCCCATGCCGTAGACCGTTTCGATAGCGTTAAACTCGGTGTCGATGGAGAGAAATTTTCGTCGTATGCGTTTCACGTGCGAGGTAATGGTGTTGTCATCCAGCACCGCCTGTGCCGCATCCATAAGTTGCTGGCGGTTCTTAACGTGACCCGGGTATCGTGCCAACGCGTGCACCAGCCAGAATTCCGTTAGCGTCAGCCCAACTGGCTGCTCTTGCCAGTGAATGGTCATGCGCTCGGTATCGATGACGAGGTCACCGCGGCTGATACGACTCTCGGCGCCCTGGGGTTTTTGCATGGCGTCGAGTCTTCGAAACAGCGCCGCAATGCGTGCCATCAGGTGCGGCAGGCTGATGTCCTTGGTCAGGTAGTCGTCAGCACCGAGTCGCAGGCCGGATACCGCGTCGAACTCACTGTCGCGCGCCGTGAGAAAAATGATGGGCAGGTCGGCCGAACGCGCACGAAGTTCGCGACATAACTCGAAGCCACCTTCTACATCATCCCTAAGGTTGATATCGATGACGACGAGGTCGGGAAGGCGGACCTCGAATGCACTCAGGGCAGGCGCACGTGCCTCGAAGGTGTCGACGGCATAGCCTTCGCGGCGGAAAGCCGCCGCGTAGTTCTCTCGTATCGCCGCCTCATCCTCAACAATTGCTATTCGTTTCGCCACAAAGGCCTCCTGATTCCTGCTTCGCCACAATTTGCCACATTACGCCGGTGTATTGCCATGCCGCCGTCGGCTAACCGGCGCATTGCCGGGTTGCAATATACCTGACACATAAAAGGGAGGCGGCAATGAAACCTAACAAGACTTCGCGCGGCTGGCGAATTTTGCATGTCCTGTGCCTGGTTCTGCCAGGACTTGTCAATGCGCAACAGGAAACGCCCGCGGAGACGCGCATGGGCAGCCTGCTTTGGCAAATGGAGCAGGGTTACACGAACGCAACGCTCATTTCGACCGACGTACAGATGCAAATAAACGGTCTGGTCGCGCGGGTGGCTGTGCGCCAGCAGTTTCGCAACGAAGGCAACGAATGGGTCGAGGGAGTCTACGTCTTTCCGCTCCCGGACAAGGCCGCTGTCGACCGTATGCGGTTGCATATCGGAGATCGCTTTATCGAGGGTGAGATTCAGGAGAAAGAACGTGCCAGGAAAACCTATGAGCAGGCCAAGCAAGCCGGTAAGAAAACCAGCCTCGTCGAACAACAGCGCGCCAACCTGTTTACGACGTCAGTGGCAAACGTCGCGCCCGGCGAGCTGGTGGTCGTCGAGATCGAATACCTGGAAGACGTTCGCTACGAGGATGGCCGCTTCAGCATACGCTTCCCGATGACGCTGACTCCGCGATATATCCCCGGCCAGGCCTTGCCTGACAAGGTCGGCAACGGTTGGTCGGGCGATACCGATCGGGTTGCGGACGCATCGCAGGTTACGCCGCCGATGGTATCGACGTCACGCGGGCACAAGATCACCTTGAGCGCCGACCTGAATGCGGGAGCACCGCTGGAGATTGTTGCGAGCCGATACCACCCGGTCAGCGTCACCGAAGATGGCGGGCGATATCGGGTTGCACTGCGTGCAGACAAGGTGCCCATGGACCACGATTTCGAACTCGTCTGGCAACCTGTACCTTCAGCTGAGCCGCGGGCCATGGCCTTTACCGAAGTCGTAAACGGCCAGGCGCACCACCTGCTGATGGTAGTGCCGCCCGACCAGGGCGAGGTGCCGGCGACGCCGATGCCTCGCGAGATCATTCTGGTTGTCGACACGTCCGGTTCCATGCATGGCGTATCGATGGCACAGGCAAAACGCGCGGTGCGCCTGGCGCTGCAGGGCCTGCAAGCGACCGATCGTTTCAACGTGATTGCCTTTAATTCCGCGACTGCCGAGCTGTTCGCGTCGAGCGTCGTTGCGAGTACCGCGAACGTAAACAGGGCACAGAATTTTGTGCAGCAATTAAAGGCCAGCGGTGGAACCGAAATGCGCCCGGCACTGTCGCAGGCATTGCGTGGCAAACCACCGGAAACGCATCTTCGTCAGGTCGTCTTCATCACGGATGGCAGTGTCGGCAATGAAGGTGAGCTGTTCACGATGATCGAACAGAAACTGGGTAATGCACGGCTCTTTACGGTTGGCATTGGTTCTGCGCCCAATAGCTGGTTCATGCGCAAAGCTGCGGAAGCGGGCCGCGGCTCTTATACGTTTATCAGCGCACTGCATGAAGTCGGCGAAAAGATGGAGAGGCTGTTCCGCAAACTCGAACGGCCGCAGGTAACCGACATTTCAGTACAGTGGCCAAGCGGCGTGTTGACCGATAGCTATCCAGCCACCGTGCCCGATTTGTATTTCGGTGAACCCGTCACCGTCCGGGTACGTTCAAGCGGCGAGTATCGTGCCGGCGATACAGTAAGAGTAAGTGGCAATTCGGTCGCGGGTGGCTGGTCGCGCACGCTGCCGGTGCAATCGGCACAAGCCAGCAGCGGCGTAGCCGCACTATGGGCACGCGCGCGTATTGCGGAGCTGGTGGACAAGGAGCGCCGGGGTGAGCAGGTGGATACTGTTCGCGCGGCGATTGTCGAGACGGCGATCACCCATAACCTGGTCAGCAAATATACGAGTCTCGTAGCGGTCGACAAGACTCCGGCTCGTCCGGCTGGCGACCCCTTGTCGAGCGAGCAGGTGCCGAACCTGATGCCCTATGGGCAAAGCACGAATGCCATATTCGGTTTTCCTGCAACGGCAACCAGCGCACCGCTGCTTCGATTGCTCGGATTCGCCTTCCTGATGGCCGCCCTGCTGTTGTTCACCGCAATGCGAGTGAGCGAACGGTACGCCCGTGTCCGTGTGGCGTAGAGCGGCGGGGCGCGGGATCGTGGCGTGTCTGCTCTGTCTTGGGTTCTGGCACCTGGGCAGTGGTGCCTATATTCCCGCCAAGGCCTGGTTTGCCCAGGAGCTCATGCAGCGAGCGTGGCTAAGGGCGGGTCAGGATGTCGATCGGCCTGCGCCCTGGCCGTGGGCCGACACCTGGCCGGTCGCGAGACTCCGGTCGAAGGCACGAGATATCGACCTGATCATTCTTGCAGGCGGCTCAGGTCGAACGCTCGCCTTCGCTCCGGGGCACCTCAGCGCCAGTGCCATGCCCGGCGAGACCGGTAACGCGGTTATTGCGGGACACCGGGATACGCATTTTCGCTTCCTCAGAAGCGTCGAGAAGGGCGAGCTGCTGAACATCGAATCGGTCGACGGCCGCAAACATGTTTACAAGGTGCTCGGCGCGGAAATCGTTGATTCCCGCAAAGGTGGCCTGGTCCTGGACACCGATGCTGCGATGTTGACGTTGGTTACCTGTTATCCGTTTGAGGCGCGAACCGCTGGCGGGCCGTTGCGTTATATCGTTACCGCGAAGAGGCTGTTCTGAGCAAACAGGTTCGCAGCAATGCGGCGGCGCTGATTGCGTCGGTAATTTTTCCGTCCAGGACCATCTGGACCGCATCGTCCAGTGGCAATTTGCGTATCTCGAGGTCCTCGGTTTCCTCGAAGTCGGTCTCGCCGAAAGTCAGCCCGGTTGCGAGATAGGCAATGCCGACTTCGTCCGTGATCGAGTTGCTGGTGTGAAGCCGCATGATCTCCTCCCAGTTCGTAGCTCGTATGCCGGTCTCTTCAGCGAGTTCGCGATTTGCTGCCGACAACGGCGGCTCGTCAAGCGGCGCACCGCCCATCGGTAGTTCCCAGGAGTACTCGCTCAGGGTATAGCGGCTCTGTCCAACCAGCCAGGTGTTTCCCTCGTCATCCAGCGCAACAATGGCGACGGCAACGTTCTTGAAGTGTACGTGGCCGTACAGATTCCGCCCGCCGCCCGGGTTTACGACATCGTCTTCAAGCACCTGCATCCAGTTGTTCTCGTAAACCGTTCGTGACGACAGTTTCTTCCAGCTCATTGCGGTCGTCCGGCGACCGCTGTCTCGACCAGCAACTTGAAGCGATTCATGTCGGTATCACTTCGGGCGCAAATCGACTTGCGCATGAACAATGCCATGATCTTCATAAACCCCTTGAATCCGTACTTGGCACTCATGCTCCACTGCGTCTTGCCATCCCCGGTTTCGGCGAAATGATTGAGGATCACGACGTTCGCCCATTTTGACTCGTAGGTGCCACCGAGGAAATCAGGTTCCCGTCTTGCCGTAATGGTCTCTGTCATGATGACCTCGCGGCCATTCTCGTCATAGACCAGTTCCGCAACCGCATCGGGCTGGCCCGGCGTACCGGATTTATGCGTGAATGATTTCAGCGTCGGCTGCCACCGCATCATGTTGTTCGGGTCGTCGAACATCTTCCAGACCGTCTCGAGATCTGCGTCGATCAATATCTCGGCCTTGTTTTTCATCGCCTTTCCCTGTATTCGTCCCCCCCTTGTAGCGATAGTAGCTCAAAAGGTCCGAATGCAACCGCAGAAAGCCAGGCTTACCCAGGGATCAGTCGGCCGTCATCTAGTCGATATGACTTTGCCGATGCTGCTCGGCATTACGACGATGATGGCGCAGTCTTTTATCGACGCGTGGTTTCTTGGCAAGGTCGGCGACCGTGCGCTGGCGGCATTCAGCTTCGGTTTCCCGATCTTGATGATCGTTACCAGTGTGGCTATCGGTCTTGGCGCGGGAACCTCATCCGTAGTGGCGCGCGCGATTGGTAAAGAAGACCATAGCCGCGCGAAGCGGCTGGTGACCGATAGCCTGATACTTTCCTTCCTGATCACGGCGACTGTTTGCGTGGTCGGCGTGTTGACGATCAATCCGTTGTTCCGATTGCTGGGTGCTCCCGATGACATGATCCCGATGATCCGGGGCTTCATGATAATCCTTTACAGCGGCGTGCCCTTTGTTGTGGTCGGCATGGTGGGCATGAGCGGCATGCGAGCAACGGGCGACACCCGGTTACCCAGCAAGCTCATGATTGCGGGTGCAGTACTGAATGTCGTGCTTGATCCCATTCTTATCTTCGGAGTAGGGCCGATCCCGGCGATGGGGCTGAACGGCGCGGCGATGGCGGGAGTACTTGCGAGGGGCGCCATTTTCGTCGGCACTCTGTACCTGCTGCTTTACCGCCTCGATATGGTGACGTTCAAAAAACCGGAATTGGCAGAACTGAAGCGGTCGTGGCGGGACATCCTGCATGTCGGTCTTCCGGCGGCGGGCACGAACGCCATTGTTCCGGTAGGCCTCGCGGTGATCACCGCGATGATTGCCCGCTTTGGGCCGGAGGCTGTCGCCGGCTTCGGCGTCGCGAGTCGTATCGAGTCACTCGTGCTGGTTCTCTACTACGCACTGTCGGCCGTGATCGGTCCGTTTGTCGGACAAAATTTAAGCGCCGGGAAGGAAGACAGGGTTCAGCTATCGCTGCGCCTGTGCGCGGCGTTCTGTGTTTCCAGCGGTCTCGTCGTCGCAGTTTTGCTGGCGTTGCTGTCCGGTTTTCTGCCGACCTTGTTCAGCGATAACGAAGCGGTGATGAGCGTCACGCGAATGTTCCTGTGGATCGCACCGATCAGCTACGGTGCCTATGGAATCGTGATGGTCGTCAATGCGGCGTTCAACGGGCTCGGCAACCCGATGCCGGGCGTCATTATCAGCGTCACCCGGATCCTCGTCTTGTACGTTCCACTGGCCATGCTCGGCATGCGTTTCTATGGGATTGCCGGCATCTTCGCGGCTTACGCCGTGGCGAATATTCTCTCGGGAATCATTGGCTACTATTGGGCGAAGACCAATGCCCGGCGCCTCTGTAAGTTATCTGCGAGTCACGAGAGCGGTTGAATCAACAGCGTCTGCAGGGCGACCCCGACCGATCCTTTCTCATCATACAAGGTCGCCCGCGACAGCCCGATGCCGGTCGGTTCCCAGAACGACACAGCGCTGGATGCGAGCCACTCCGACTCCGGCAAACGATGCAAGACGATGGTCAGATCGGGATTGACGAAGGTCATGTCAGTCAGCTCTGCGTTTCTTGAGGTACCGTTGCCGCAATCGGCCAGCGGGCAGATACGTTGAAAAGGCGAAGGAACTTCATGCTCCAGCAACGGTGGTGTCTTCATCCACAGCGTCGTCGGGCCTGGCTCATTGTTTTCTCCCGGAGGGTAAGCAACTTCGATCGAATCGCGGAAGAAAGGCATCTCATGATGGGCGTGCTCAACGGCGAACCTGCCAGGCGTGGCCTCGTCTCTTGAGGGTCCAGCTTCCACCGTCGTCGGCAGGGCATCGAAGTCCGCCTTCACCAGGTGCAGACTGCTCGCGGTAGCGCAGACCTTACCGTCTGCATCGCTGAGTTTCGCTACCGCGGTAGCGGCCGCACGCCCGCTGCGGGTAATTTCCACGTCAATGCGAAAACCGGAAATGGGAATTGGCCGTGCATAGTCCGTGGTGATGCGTACGAGCTGCTTGTCGGTGACGGTCTGCTCGAGCGCGCGTACGATCAAGCCGGTTACAGGACCGGCATGACAGGCATCTACGGACCAGGGACCGCGTGCGCCATCGTTGCCGACAAACCAGTCGCGGTCATGAATCGAAAAGAACGCGCGTTTATCGTTGCTCATGATCTGCGATCAGCGACGGCAATACCGTTCTGCGATAGGCGATGTGCATGCCGATGCCGCGACTTGCCATGAATAACAGGAAAGCGAGCCAAAGCCCGTCATTGCCCAGCGGCTGCAGGAAATACCAGGCGGGCAGGAAAACGAACAACGTTGAAACAAACATGATGTTGCGCATTTCTTTTGCCCGCGTCGCACCTACGTACACGCCATCGTAAAGAAAACACCAGACGGAAACGAGCGGCGAGGCAATCATCCAGGGCAGGTAGCGAATCGCTGCCTCACGCACGTCAGGCAGGTCTGTCAGGATGGCAATGATAAAAGGGCCTGTCAGCAAATACACCACGGTGAAGCCGACCGAAAAAATCAGAGACCACCTGAGTGTCAGCCTGACCGACTCCTCCAGCGCATCGCGCCGCTTCTGTCCAATCGCCTTACCAACCAGCGCTTCTGCAGCATGTGCGAGACCGTCAAGTCCGAATGAGGTCAGGTTTTGAAAGTTCATCAGCACCGCGTTGGCGGCGAGCACGAGGCCACCCAGTCGCGCTCCCTGTGCGGTGACAAATCCCAGCGTGAACATGAGCGCCATGGTACGTATGAACAGGTTGGCGTTAACGGAGAAGAAAGCCTTATACGCAGAGACATTGACGAGGCGCGCCAGCGGCCAGTGACCTTCACGCCGTCGTAGCGCAGAGATTGCGAAAGCTCCGCCAACCGCAAGCCCGGAATATTCGGCAAAGACAGAGGCCAGCGCGACGCCATCGACCTTCATGCCGAAGCCCAGTACGAATACCAGGTCCAGAACAATATTCGTGATATTGATCGTCAGGAAAATGAGTAGTGGAATGCGCGCGTTTTGCAGGCCGATAAACCAGCCAATTAAGGCAAAGTTCGCGAGCGTTCCGGGCGCGCTCCAGATTCTTATCGAGAAATATTCGAGCGCATGCGCCTGTGTCTCTGCATCCGGCCCCAGCAGATGCATCGCGATATTGCCGAGCGGTGACCGCAGCGCGATCAAGGTGAACGCGATCAACAGGGCGACAACCAATGCCTGACCCAGCGAGACACGCAGACCGTCGTTATCGTCCGCACCGAAGCTTTGCGCAGTGATGCCTGTCGTTCCCATGCGCAGGAAATTCACGCCGGTGTAGAGGAAGCTGAAGATCATGGCGCCGATAGCGACGGCGCCGAGGTAAACGGGACTTTCGAGATGTCCGGTAACACCGGTGTCGACCATGCCGAGCAACGGTACAGACACATTCGAGAGAATCATTGGCGCAGCGATGCGCCACATGTCTCGGTTGCCGGGCAGGCGGCCTTGTGTCAAGCCGCGATCATCCGAACGCGTTTACGCCTGTCAGTTCCTTGCCGACGATAAGCTGGTGAATCGTCTCGGTACCTTCGTAAGTGATGACACTCTCGAGGTTCAGCATATGACGAATGGGTACGTATTCGGCGCTGATGCCGGCACCGCCAAGAATGTCGCGGGCGTCGCGAGCGATATCGAGGGCAGCCCTACAGTTGTTCCATTTCGCGAGCGATACCTGTGTCGGCTTCAACTCACCCTTGTCCTTGATTCGACCAAGGCGCAATGACAGCAACTGCGCGGTCGTAATACGGCGGCTCATGTCTGCGAGCCGGATCTGCATACTCTGTGTGTGTGCGACCGGCTGGTTGAAAAGAATTCGTTCCTGAGAATATTTCAGCGCTTCGTCCAGACAGGCCTGTGCGGCGCCGATAACACCCCAGGTAATACCGTAACGGGCTTGTGTGAGACAGCTCAGCGGCCCCTTCATGCTCGATACGCCCGGAAGTACGTTTGCGTCGGGGACACGAACATCATTGAAGAACAGGGCGCCGGTTATCGATGCGCGTAACGAGAATTTGTTCTCGATTTCCTGGGTTTCGAAACCCGGCATGCCTTTCTCGACGATAAAGCCCTTTATGCCCTCATCAGTCATGGCCCAGACAACGGCCGCATCGGCGACGGTCGCATTCGTGATCCACATCTTGGAGCCGTTGAGTATCCAGTCGTCGCCATCACGTTTCGCATGCGTTTTCATGTTGCCGGGGTCAGAGCCGCCCTGTGGTTCCGTCAGGCCGAAGCAACCAATTGCTTCGCCGCGCGCCATGGCAGGCAACCAGCGCTGTTTCTGTTCCTCGGATCCGTAGGCATGGATCGGGTACATGACGAGGCTGCTTTGCACCGAGACGAAACTTCTGAGCGCACTGTCGCCGCGCTCGAGCTCCTGGCAGATCAGTCCGTAGCTGACAGCGTTCAGGCCGGCACAATCGTAGCCGTCGATCGAAGTCCCGAGCAGCCCCAGTTCGGCAACTTCGCCAACCAGGTGCCGGGGGAAAACATGCTGCTCAAACGCCTCCCGCATCAAAGGGATCACCTTGTCGTCGACGAATCGGCCGACGGTATCCTTCACCATGATTTCGTCTTCGCTCAGCTCTGAACGAATGTCATAGAGGTCAAGTGGGTCGAGGTGTTGCGCGCTCACGGGGGTATTCCTTGCATCAGTGGGGCGTTGATTCTAGACGAACTAGCTTACCGTGGCACCTAAGGAATCGCTGATCAATTATTTCGCGGCTGCGCCGGCGACAACTTACCCGTAGGCCCGTCGAGCCAGCGCAATGCAGTTACGAAGTATTTGATCAGAGGTTGCCTTACTAATAGGGGATACCGAAGCGCCGGTACATGACCGACAAGAGCCATGCCGGGCCGATCATCATTAGCTGCAGATCCTGCAGGACGGCCAGTACCCCGCCCGCGCCACGGCGGCCGAGCGAAAGACCGACGGTGCCAGCGACCAGCAGACCGATGGAGACGCCCAGCGCCGGGTAGCCTGAGGCCGCGAGCCACAGCTGCAGGCTCGCAAGGCCCAGCATGAACGGCAGCATGCCGATGGCGATCGACAGTGAGATGATGAAATAGTAAATCGTCGCCGCAATGAGAAAAGCACTGCCCCAGTTCAGCAGGGGAGATATTTCATAGAACTCGACAGGCGTCGGCAGCGACCAGAGCAGGCCCACCGTGCCAATAACAACCATAGGAACGGCCGCCCAGTAGACAACAGGATTGCTCAGATTGGTGTGGCGTTGCTCGTAGCGCAAGAGCCAGCTCAGGTTTTCGCTCATTTGAGTTCCCGGCAGACAGCCTCATATTCTACACGCACAGCCAGAAGCCTGTGACGCAGGCCACATTCCTGATGTTTTCTGCCCATTTTCTTACTATAAGGGCTCGAATTAAGTTCCCGTTCAGGTAATCCACGCCTACAATGCACACAATTATTTCTGCAAGCCAAAGGAAAAGATCATGAATACCCGATCTGTGAAGTTTGTTCTCGCGATGACGCTAGTTGCCGTCTTCGTGAGCGGTTGTGAAACGCTGGACCCCTACACACGTGAAGAGAAGACCAGCAAGGCCACCAAGGGTGCTTTGATAGGTGCGGCAGCCGGTGCGGTTGTCGGTCTTATATCGGGCGATGACGCGGTTGAGCGCCGACAGCGCGCCCTGATCGGCGCCGGTGTCGGTGCCCTAGCCGGCGGCGCTGTTGGTAACTACCAGGATCGCCAGGAAGCGAAGCTTCGTGCTGAACTCGAAGGCACCGGCGTCAGCGTTACTCGCATGGGCAACAACATTACGCTCAACATGCCCGGCAACGTAACTTTTGCGACCAACAGCTCCGACCTGAGCCCTGCTTTTTTCGATGTCCTGAATTCGGTCGGCAAGGTGCTCGGCGAATTTAACAAGACCGTCGTTGAAGTTGCTGGTCACACCGATAGCACCGGTTCGGACGCTTACAACCAGAGCCTGTCCGAGCGTCGAGCTGGGTCCGTTTCGAGCTACCTGACGTCACAGGGTGTCATGCAACAGCGGATTATCACGGTGGGCATGGGCGAGTCGCGTCCCGTTGCGGATAACACGACAGACAGCGGCCGCCAGGCCAATCGTCGCGTCGAAATCACGATGGTGCCGGTCACGGCCGGCTAAGTCGGAAAAGGCAGTACGGAAAGCGCGGCGACCAGGGATGGTTCGCCGCGTTTTTTTTGGCACCCTGTGATGACCTGCCCAGGGAAAATAACAAGAAATCTCAAAGGGCGCAGCGTGAGCAAGCGTTTCAATAAACGCGATACCGGTACCTGGATCGAAGTCCGTGGTGTCGTAACAAAGCTGTTGTCGAACGACAATGACGGCTCACGCCACCAGCGCTTCATTATTGACGTAGGTAGTCGCGAGACCCTGTTGATTGCCCACAATATCGATCTGGCGGAGGTGGTGCCGGTCGGCCTTGGCGACCGCGTTCAGATTCGCGGTATGTACGAGTGGAACGATCTGGGCGGGCTGGTGCACTGGACCCACCACGATCCTCTCGGTATCGAAGACGGCGGCTACGTTCGTTACCGCCGACGCGAGTATCGATGAGCGCTGCAAGGTCTTGCCTGAATTACGCCGTTTGCACTCACAAAAAAGGCCGCTCAGTGAGCGGCCTTTTAATTCGGTAAAGATTGCTTGAAGAAATGGCTCAGACGACCATGGCGTTTCTGAGTTTCTTGATGGCGTTCGCTTCAAGCTGACGGATGCGTTCGGCGGAGATGCCGTACTCGGCAGCAAGTTCGTGCAAGGTCATCTTTTTATCGTCGGTGAGCCAGCGCTTCTCGAGAATTCGTCGGCTTCGATCGTCGAGGATATTCAGCGCCGATGCCATTCGCGATGTTGCGTCATGGTTCCAGTCCGCCGTCTCAACGAGAACAGCAGGGTCGGAATCCGGGCTCGGCAGGTAAGCTGCCGGCGTGAAATTGCGGTCGTCGTCGAGGTCGGGTGTCGGATCGAAAATCGCATCGCGAGAATGCAGACGCTTTTCCATCTCAGTCACTTCTTTGGCGCTAACGCCGAGATCCTCTGCAACAGCCTTGGTCTCATCCGCCGATAACCAGGCAAGAGTCTTCTTCGCTTTGCGAAGGTTGAAAAACAGTTTGCGTTGCGCCTTGGTTGTTGCGACTTTCACAATGCGCCAGTTCTTCAGAACAAACTCGTGTATCTCTGCACGAATCCAGTGAACGGCAAATGAAACGAGGCGAACGTCATAAGCCGGGTCGAAGCGTTTGACGGCTTTCATGAGCCCGACGTTGCCTTCCTGAATGAGGTCGTTCAGGGGTAGGCCGTAGCCTGTGTAACCCTTTGCGATGTGGACGACAAATCGCAGATGCGCCATAACGAGGTCGCGCGCCGCGTCGAGATCTTCGTCGTCTCGGAAACGGTGAGCCAGAGCCTGTTCGTCCTCCTTGGACAGCACAGGGATCGTACCGACGCCCTGAATATAGGCATCAAGGCTGCCTACCGGTCCAGCCAGTACAAGATCGTGATTAAATTTCGCAATAGCGTCTGTCAATTTAGTCCCTCCGTGTTGGGCGCAATTTTAGCACTCGGAAGGTTAGAGTGCTAACAAGCAAACAGGTTCCCGGAGAGGGAAAAAATTATAAGCAATAAAAACAGAAGGTTAGGGAAATATACTTGTATTGGGCAGCGGCGGAGCCGGGGTCCCCGGCGACCTGGATGGGAGCCCTATTTGGGCTCAATTCTCCGCATATGGCGTGCGGTCGTGACCCAGGAGGCGAATAGGCCCAGGAAAACGCCGATTCCGATGATGGCTCCGGCCTCGGCGAGATCGAGCGAAGAAATCGCGATACTGCTCTGATAAAGCCCCGCAAGGCGGGAAACCGGACCGCCGAGCAAATACAGGCCGTAGTAGACCAGCGCCAATGCCATCAGGCCGCCGAACAGTCCGTACCAGAAACCGGTCCAGAGAAATGGTCGCCGCACGAAGGCGTTTTTCGCACCGATCAGCTTCGTCACCTCGATCTCATCGCGGCGATTTTCGATGTCCAGCCGAATTGTGTTGCCGATGACGACAACAATGGCTATTGCCAGCAGCGCCGCGCCGATGGCTATCGCCTGCCGGACGATGTCCAGGATGGCATGAAACCGCTGCACCCATTCGGTATCGACCTGCACGTGATCGGTCTCGGGGAGGTTGCTGATTTCCTCCTGCAACAACGAAAGCGTAGCACTCGTGTTGCCGACACTCGGGCGCACCACCAGCGTGTGCGGCAGAGGGTTTGACGGCAATTGCTCGAGCGCTTCACCGAAGCCCGACTGTTGCTTGAACTCTGCAAGCGCGTCATCGGCTGATATGAACTGCACGTTCTCGACGTCTGCGCGCTGTCCAATAAGCCGACCAAGCGTCTCGGCTTCATCGAGCGTCACTGGCTGTTTCAGGAATACTGCAAAATCGAGAGCGTTGTCCCAGCTACCGCTAACGGTTCGCGCATTCTTGATGACGAGGTTGATTGATGCCGGCAGTGCCAGGGTGACGGCAATAACCAGGATAATCATCAGGCTCGCAAACGGTTGACGTGAAAGACGACCCAGGGCGCCGACGGCAGTGCTGACGTGGCTTGTCACCCAGATAGACAGCGGTCCCGATGAGCGAACCGGCGCCACTGCATCGGCATTTCGCGTCACAGCCATGCGTCGGCCTCCTCCTCCTGGAGTCGACCGTCTGCCAATGCGATGCGTCGGCATCCCAGTCGGTCGATCAGGCTGATGTCGTGGCTCGCGATCAGGAGCGTGACGCCGACCTCATTGAAGCGGCGGAAAATGCGCATGACTTCGAGCGAGAGATCGGGGTCCAGGTTGCCGGTAGGCTCATCGGCGATCAGGAGTTTCGGGCGCGTGACGATCGCACGCGCGATACCCACGCGTTGTTGCTCGCCTGCCGACAAGGTCTCCGGGTTTTGTTTTTCCTTATGCAACAAGCCGACCTGATCCAGGGCGGCACGCACGCGCCGACCCGCGTCGCGACGGCTGACGCCCGCAATGATCAGCGGTAGTGCAACGTTGTCAAATACCCGGCGATCGTAGAGTAATTTGTGATCCTGAAATACCATGCCGATCTGACGGCGATAGGCTGGGATCTTGCGACGTTTGACCCGTCGCGTGTTTTGATTGTCGACGATGACCTGGCCACCAGTCGGCCGTTCGATCAATGCGATCAGCCGCAGCAGCGTGCTCTTCCCCGCGCCCGAGTGGCCGGTTACGAATACCATCTCCCCCTTGTCCACAGACAGGTTGAGACCGGAAAGAGCTTCCTGTCCACCGGGGTATCGCTTAGTGACGTTCTCAAGTTGAATCATCGTCGGTTGTCAGCTGGAAGAGTTACCAGATGCCAGTAGCGCATCCACAAATTCGTCGGCAGAAAAGGGCTGCATGTCCTCGGCGGCTTCACCGATGCCGATAAATCGCACCGGTATTTTTAGCTTATCCGCAATCGCGAGTAGAATACCGCCCTTCGCGCTGCCGTCCAGCTTGGTTACCGTGATGCCGGTGAGGCCCAGCGCGGCGTGGAACTTCTCGGCCTGAACCAGCGCATTTTGACCCTGGCTGGCGTCCAGCACGAGCATTACTTCATGCGGTGCGGTTTCGTCGCGACGGGCTATGACGCGCTTGACCTTGGCCAATTCGTCCATCAAACCGGCTTGACTCTGCAGTCGACCCGCGGTGTCTGCGAGCAGGATGTCGGTTCCACGCGCCCGTGCCGCCTCCCAGGCATCGAAGATAACAGCGGCCGGATCCGCGCCAGCCTGTTGGGAGATCACCGGGACATCATTGCGCTCGCCCCAGGCCTGAAGTTGCTCGACGGCCGCCGCACGAAACGTGTCGCCGGCAGCCAGCATCACCGAGTAACCGTCATCCTTGAAGCGCCGCGCCATCTTGCCGATCGTCGTTGTTTTTCCGGCGCCGTTAACGCCGACCATGAGGATCACGAAGGGGCCGCCGGTTTGGCGAATCGTTAACGGCTGCTCGACAGGCGCAAGAATCTCCCGCAGGGAACTGCCGAGTCCGTTTCGCAGGGCTTCGACGTCCTTAAGCTCGTTGCGCGCGAGCCGTTTTTGCAAGTCGGCTATGATGCGCTCAGTCGTATCAACACCGACGTCTGCCATGACCAGCAGGGACTCAAGCTCATCAAGAACATCCTCGTCAATCTTGCCGCCTGGCGCGAGGTTTGCGAGATCATAAGTGAGCCAGCTATCGCCGCGATTGATGCGAGCACGGAGGCGTTTTACGAAGCCTTCCCGCTTGGCGGGCTTTTCTTTCTTGGCAAACATGGATATACGTTATCTCACCTTGACGGTGCAGCGGTTCCTGCATCAGGAAGACGATGGCCAAACGAAACAAATCGAACAAAAGCCGATCCGGACGGCTGCGTATTGTAGCGGGAAACTGGCGCAGTCGTCTGTTGGATATCGCCGATGTGCCCGGGCTACGACCCACTTCCGAGCGTATTCGAGAAACGCTGTATAACTGGCTGACACCGCATATTCAGGGTGCGCGCTGCCTGGACCTTTTTGCCGGCACCGGCGCACTGGGTCTGGAGGCATTGTCGCGTGGCGCGAAATGCGCCGTATTCGTCGAAAATTCACCGCGCGCTGTTGCGGCCCTGAAAGCCAACATAAAGGCGCTCGCCGCAGATGGTGCCGACGTCCAGAATATGGAGGCACAACAGTACCTTAAGGGTCCTCAGGCCGAGAAATTCGACCTGGTGTTTCTTGATCCGCCGTTCGCGGAAGATCTGATCGACGAATCCTGCAGACTGCTGGAGGAGAGTAAAGCTCTGGCCGATACCTGCCTGATCTACATTGAGCTGCCCCGGTCCAGATCTGAATTAGTACTCCCGGATACCTGGCAACTGCTAAAGAACAAGACGGCCGGCAATGTCCGTTATATGCTGGTACAGCGAAAGGCCTGACAGGACTTGAATGATGACCGTTTCTGCTATGTATCCCGGGACATTTGATCCGATAACGCTCGGACATGAAGATCTCGTGCGCAGGGCAGCGCGCCTGTACGACAAGGTCGTGGTCGCTATCGCGGCGAACCCTGCCTCAAAAGCGCCCATGTTCACGTTCGGGGAGCGAGTTGAGCTCGCCAGTACGGCGCTGGCTGACATACCGAATGTCGAAGTCGCCGGTTATGAAGGCCTGACTGTCGATTTTGCCCGAGAGCACAAGCTTGCCGTTATCATCCGCGGTCTGCGCGCCGTATCGGATTTCGAATACGAATTTCAGCTCGCCAACATGAATCGTCACCTCACTGAAGAGGTTGAGACGGTCTTTCTGACACCCACCGAAAAGTACACCTTCATTTCCTCAAGCCTCGTTCGCGAAGTTGCCGCGTTGGGCGGAGATGTTTCGGAATTCGTGTCGCCGCAGGTGAAGCACGCGCTGCTTACCCGTTGCGGCCAAACGTAACGACCACGCCGGCTGTTGTTTGGCGTCAGCCGCGACCCGGAATTCAGGACTGACCGCTGTAGGAGCGGCCGCCAGCCGCGATCCACGACCTACGTCTGGCAGCGTTTGCAGTAGTAGGTTGAGCGCTGTCCCTGAACGATCGCGCTGATCGGCGTGTCGCAGCGACGACAGGGTTCGTTTTCGCGACCGTAGGCTTCCAGCTGTTGTTGAAAATAGCCTGCCTCTCCGTCGCCACCGTAGAAATCGCGCAGCGTCGTGCCGCCAGCTTTGATGGCTTTGCCGAGTACATCCTTTATCGCGTCTGCGAGTTCCTCGTAGCGGCGCCTGGCAATGCGCCCTGCCGCACGACGTGGATTGATGCCGGCGAGGAACAGGGACTCGCTGGCGTAGATGTTGCCTACGCCAACGACAATGTGTGCATTCATTATGAATTGTTTGACGCTAACCTTGCGGCCGCGGGATTGCTGCCACAAATGGTCGCCGTCGAAGGCACCGCTGAGCGGTTCCGGCCCGAGTTCTTTTAGCAGGCGATGCTGTAGCGGCTGCTTGCTCCAGTGCAACGACCCAAACCGTCGCGGGTCACGGAAACGCAGCATTAATCCTGAATCGAATTCGATATCGAAATGATCGTGTACGCCGGCAGGCGTGCCGACGTCGACAATACAGACGCTGCCCGACATCCCCAGATGCAGAATGGCCGTGCCCGCGTTCGTGTTGATGAGAATATATTTGGCGCGACGATCAACCGAGGTCACGGACTCGCCGGGCAGGTTTCGGTCTACTGCAGTCGGGATTGGCCAGCGCAGGCGACGCTGCCGGATTACGGTTCGCGTGATTCTGGCGCCAACGATGTGCGGTGCTATCCCGCGACGACTGGTCTCAACTTCAGGTAGTTCAGGCATGAGTCGATGTTACCGGTTCTGCCGCGGCTCGCGAGAATTACGCCAGCACCAACAAAAAGGCCCGCTCGAAGCGGGCCCTTTCTCGACAACACGTCAGTCGCCGTTATTTAATCTTGGCTTCTTTATATTCGACGTGTTTGCGAATCGTTGGGTCGTATTTTTTTGTCGCAAGCTTCTCGGGGTGCAGCTTCTTGTTCTTGGTCACCGTGTAGTAGTGGCCTGTGCCTGCGCTCGATACCAGCTTGATCTTGTCGCGATTACCCTTTGCCATAGCTTATTCCTCCGCCTCTAGACGCGCTGGCCGCTAGCACGCAGGTCGGTAAGAACCTTGTCGATGCCATGCTTGTCGACGATACGCATTCCCTTATGGGAAATACGCAGGCGCACAAAGCGTTTCTCGGATTCAACCCAAAAGCGCTTGTTCTGCAGATTCGGCAGAAAGCGACGGCGGGTCCTGTTTTTGGCGTGGGAAACGTTGTTACCGCTTTGCGGGCGCTTCCCAGTTACCTGGCAAACCTTAGACATGGTGTTAAGTCTCTGATTTTACTAAAAGTTGCCCGCGCTAGGCGGGCAGAGAGCGAGACTTTATACCAGCCTGCTTATGGCATTACAAGCACCTGGGCCCGGCTGAGGCAAAGTTGCCTCAAAGAAGGCCGCGGCGGGCCAGCGAGGTGGCTTTGCCATCACCGATAATCAAGTGGTCCAGGAGGCGGATATCGACCAGATCCAGGGCCGATTTCAGCCGCCGCGTGATGCGCTCATCGGCCTGGCTTGGCTCGGCGACCCCGGATGGGTGATTGTGGGCGAGTATGACGGCTGCCGCATTGATAGCCAGCGCCTCTTTGACAACCTCCCTGGGATAAACCGAGGTTCCGTCTATGGTGCCGCGGAACAGCTCGTCGAAGCTCAGAACCCGATGGCGGTTGTCGAGAAACAGGCAGCAGAACAGCTCGTGATCAAGGTCTCGCATGCGGGCCTGCAGAAAAGCCTCTGTATCTGCCGGGCTGCGAATGGTCTCTCCGCTGGGCAGAGATTCGGCGTAGAAACGGCGTGCCAGCTCCGGCAAGGACCGCAGCGCGGCGAGTCGAGAGTGACCTATACCCGCACATGACAGAAGCTCACCCGCGTCAGCCTGAAGCAGGCTCCGCAAGCTGCCAAAGCGACGCAGGAGCCCGGTCGCAATATCAGCAGCGCTCACCCGACCGGCGCCGACAGCCAAAACGGCTGTCAGAAGCTCAATATCGCTCGGTTTGAGGTCGCCCGCGTTATCCACGCTATCCAGACTGCTTTACATCGTGGTCCCGGCACAACGCCTCAAATTGGTCGGGACCACGGGTTTCAAGTAGAAATGCCTGACGGGCTCGGGCTAAGCTCCGACACTGGGCCCGCAAGAGAGCAAACCGTGAATATCGTTCTAGGCATTACAGGGGGCATAGCCGCGTACAAGGCGCCTGACCTGGTGAGGCGCCTGCGCGAGCGAAATGCCGAGGTTCAGATCGTAATGACTGCCTCAGCCGAAGAATTCGTGACCGCCACAGCGCTGCAGGCCGTTTCCGGCCGGCCGGTTCGCTCCAATCTATGGGATAAGGAAGCCGAGGCGGCCATGAGCCATATCGAGCTGGCTCGGTGGGCAGACGTGGTTCTGATCGCGCCGGCGACCGCGGAGGTAATGGCCAGAATAGTCAGCGGCGCCGCACCGGATTTGCTGACTACCATTTGCCTTGCGACAGAAGCGCCGATTGCACTGGCGCCGGCAATGAACCACGTGATGTGGAATAACCCGGCAACGCAGGCCAACCGTGATCTGCTGGAACAGCGCGGTATTCACATACTCGGACCGGACAGCGGCTCGCAGGCCTGTGGTGAAACCGGGGCCGGCCGCATGCTGGATCCGGATGTGATTGCTGCCACGGTCTGCGGATTGAGTGTTGGCAAGGGTGACGGTTCGCTGGAGGGCCATACCGTTGTCGTGACGGCGGGTCCAACGCGTGAGCCAATCGATCCTGTACGCTACATCACCAATCGTAGCTCCGGCAAAATGGGTTATGCGATTGCACGCGCAGCTGCGGCGCAGGGTGCCCGCGTTGTCCTTATCAGCGGTCCTGTCAATCTGTCGCCACCCCCCGGTATGCAGGTAGTGCAGGTCAACACCGCAGAAGAAATGTTTAAAGCAACGCATGAATATGTGGCGAGTGCAGACATCTTTATCGCTGCGGCCGCCGTCGCCGACTATCGTCCTGCTGAGACGAAGGCGCAGAAGATCAAGAAGAACAGTGAAACGTTAAGTCTTGAGCTTGTCCGCTGCGCCGATATTCTCGCCTCTGTCGCCGCACTGGACGATCCGCCTTTCACCGTCGGATTCGCGGCTGAAACGGAAAACATGGAGGATCATGCGCGTGCAAAACTCGAAGGAAAGAACCTCGATATGATTGTTGCCAACAGGGTTGGCGATGACCACGGCTTTGACAAAGACGACAACGCGGCGACAGTGCTATGGAAGAGTGGCAAGAAAGAATTTCCGCGCGCGGCGAAAGTCGAACTTGCGCGAGAACTTGTTGACCTGGTGGCACAACATTTTTACGCGGTCAGCTCCGCACATACAGAGCCGCGACTGACAATTATTTCGAACATCGATTAAGGACACGACAGCGTGCGATCCATCGAACTGAAGATTCTAGATTCCCGCGTGGGCGACACCATTCCGCTGCCGCACTACGCGACCGACGGTTCGGCCGGCCTCGATATGCGTGCCTGCATCGACGAGGCGATTACCGTTGCACCGGGCGAGACGGTGCTGGTGCCAACGGGTATTGCCATCCACGTTGCAGATCCCGGGTTGGCTGCGGTCCTGCTGCCGCGCTCCGGCCTCGGCCACAAGCATGGACTCGTGCTCGGCAATCTGACGGGCCTTATAGACTCCGACTACCAGGGCCAGGTTTACATCTCGTGCTGGAATCGCGGCTCGAAAAGTTACGAAGTCCAGCCCGCCGAACGCATCGCGCAGATGGTATTCGTGCCCGTGGAACAGGTTGAGTTCAGGGTTGTCGATGAATTTAACGAAACCGACCGAGGCGCTGGTGGCTTCGGTCATTCCGGAACCGCCTGACTAGTTGATTCCGCGGAGTGTCTTGAAGCGGTTAATGTCGCCTTCGAAGCGCGCGATGATCTGTTGTTCATCCGATTTGAATTTCTTCAAGTTGCGTTCGTGGCGGTTGATGATCTCTTTGGTTTTCCGCAGCTCTTTGGCGAGATCATCGGCGATCATTGGCGCGTCAGGGTTTTCGCTGTAGGGCTGAAAGTTCGAGGCATCGGCACGCAGGCTTTTCAGACGGCGATCGAGGTTCCGTAAATAGAGTTCCGTCACCCGCGCCTGAGCCTGGAAAAGTTCTACGCGGCGATCCCGGTGCAAGAGAATTTCGTCAACAGACAGGTAGGTCGCCAGCAGCGCCTGGTCTGCCCGACGCTGCAGCTCAATCTTCTGGACGCGTTGTTCTTCCAGGCGCTCTGCTTCGAGCTGCTCCGGACTCTTCTTGCCTTCCAGGTAGTCGATCTGCACGCCGTAGTCATTCACGACTTCTTTGGGTAGATCGCGATACTTTGCCGGAATACTGTCGCCATAATGCACGACACCGTCTTCATCTACCCACTTGAAGTAGCCCTTGGTTGCGTCCTGTTGAGCATTGGCAAAAGGCGCCAGAAGCAAGAGCACAATAATGAAAGTCATTTTTCGCATGAGTTTAATATGCCAGCAAATTCGACGATGAGACCGGGACTGGTTCTCGTTATTGCACGATAATGGAGTGGAGAGCTTCTGTAAACCAGCAAATGACTCCGAAATATCAAGGACTTACGAAATTACACCGTATTGCTTACGATAGCTCAGGACAGGCTCGAGGTACTGCTCATATTCGCTTGATTCCTCAAGAATATCGATCAAATCGTCGAGCTGAACGATACTAATGACCGGCATTCCCAGTGATTCCCTGAGTTCCTGAACCGCCGAATAGGGCCCCTGGCCTCGCTCCTGACGATCGAGCGAAATAACCAGCCCGGCGATCTCTGCGCCCGCGGTCGCGATAATCTGGTAGGCCTCTCTAACCGCCGTGCCCGCGGTAATAACGTCGTCGATGATCAGCACTCGGCCGGACAATGGCGCGCCGACGATGCTACCGCCCTCACCATGCGCCTTGGCCTCTTTGCGATTGAAGGAGTAGGGCACGTCAATGTCGTGATGTTCTGCGAGCGACGCAGCGGCCAGCGCGGCCAGGGGAATGCCCTTGTAAGCGGGGCCGAACAGCATGTCGAAGCTGACGCGCGATTCTGCGATTGCCGAGGCGTAGAAGCGACCCAGTTTTGCTGCTGCGTAACCGGTATTAAAAAGTCCGGCGTTGAAGAAATAGGGGCTGACACGACCGGACTTGAGCGTAAATTCGCCAAATCGCAGTACGCCAAGTTCCAGTGCCAGCTCGATGAATTCCCGCTTGTACCCACGCATCCGTTTGGTCTTCTGTATTATGGCCGCGACCCGAGGAAGTATGACACAGGAGATCGATTTTGTTTCGCGTTATCAGCCTGAATGCGAACGGCATTCGTGCCGCGGCCCGCAAGGGATTTTTCGACTGGATGGCAGCGCAGAAAGCCGACGTGGTCTGTATCCAGGAAACCAAGGCCCAGGTTCATCAACTAACGGATGATGTCTTTTCTCCGGCTGGCTATCACTGCTATTACGAAGACGCGGAGAAGAAGGGCTACAGTGGAACGGCTGTCTATACGCGGCACAAACCGAAAAAAATCGTCCGCGGTTACGGTGATTCCGAGTTCGATGCCGAAGGCCGGTACCTCGAGGTACAGCTTGAAGGCATCAGCGTCGTCTCATTGTATTTGCCTTCCGGATCTTCGAGTGAAGAGCGCCAGCAGGCCAAGTACCGCTGCATCGAGTCCTTCACGGAGCACTTGAAAAAGCTGCAGCGCCGACGCTCCGAATACGTGATCTGCGGCGACTGGAACATCGCGCACAAGGAAGCTGACCTGAAAAACTGGCGCGGTAATAAGAAGAACTCGGGATTTCTGCCGGAAGAACGGGCCTGGATGGATCAGGTATTTGGCGAACACAAATTTACGGACGCATTTCGTACCCTCGAGCAGGAACCTGATCAGTACACCTGGTGGTCGAACCGTGGCCGCGCCTGGGACAACAACGTGGGTTGGCGTATCGATTACCAGGTCGTGACACCCGGTCTGAAAGAGAAAGTATTGCGGACAGACATCTATCGGGCAGAGCGTTTCTCCGATCATGCGCCGCTGATCATGGACTACGACTGGGCCCATGACGGCTGATTCGAAACAGGATCGCGCGCGACCGGAGAGCTTCAAAGAGGCGGTCCTGAATCGGCGCATGCTGATTTGTGTTTTTACCGGCTTTACGTCCGGACTGCCTCTTTACGTACTATTTCAGCTTGTTCCCGGCTGGTTACGCGTCGAAGGTGTCGGGCTCGCCGAGATCGGTTTTTTTGCGCTGGTGCAGTTCCCCTATACCTGGAAATTTCTTTGGTCTCCGGTCATGGATCGTTTCACGCTGCCGTTCCTGGGGCACCGTCGCGGCTGGATGCTGTTAACGCAAATCGCCTTGCTGGCGTCGATGGGTGTCATGGGATTCATCAAGCCCGACCTGTCTCTCCTGACCGTTGCCTACCTTTCAGTTGCGGTAGCGTTTTTCAGCGCCAGCCAGGACATCGTCCTTGATGCTTATCGTCGCGAGCTATTGCCTGACGTCGAGCTTGGCCTCGGCAACTCCGTTCACGTGCAGGCTTATCGATTGTCTGGCCTGGTGCCCGGCGCCCTTGGTTTTATTCTTGCCGACCATTTCGACTGGCACATAGTCTTCATCATCGTCGCGCTTTTCATGCTCGTTGGCATCGTTATGACGTTGGTAATCGACGAGGCAATTGCCGAACCTACACCGCCCAAAACGATGCGCGACGCCGTTATCTTGCCGTTCCGTGACTTCATCGGCAGGGCCGGTCTCGGCCCTGCATTACTCGTGCTTGCGTTCCTGTTTCTGTACAAACTCGGCGACAACATGGCGACGGCGCTGCAGTCGCCATTCTTTATCGACATTGGCTTCACATTGACCCAGATTGGAGCAATAGCGAAGACGGCAGGACTGATAGCGGCAATTGTTGGTGGCATGGTGGGTGGCTTCGTCATGGTCAAATTGCCGATCAACCGCGCATTATGGTTGTTTGGTGTGGTGCAGATTGTGAGCATCCTGGGTTTTGCCGCGCTGTCCCAAATGGGTGCCAATCCGTGGATGCTCGGCGTTGTCGTCGCGTTCGAATACCTGGGCGTGGGACTCGGTTCAGCCGCATTGATCGCGTTCATGGCTCGAACCACCAATCCGGCATTCGCCGCGACGCAACTCGCGTTGTTCACGGCGCTTGCATCCGTGCCCCGGGTGTTCGCCAATTCCGTGACCGGTCTCATCGTCGAGCAGACAGGCTGGACGACATTCTTCATTTTGTGCACCGTCCTTGCGCTGCCTGGAATGCTTCTGCTAATCAAGGTTGCGCCCTGGAACGAGACGAACACATGAGCGATTCGCAGCAGGAAATCGCTGTTGGCAAATTGCAGGAACTCGAAGATCCGGGATGTCGCGAATTTCAAATAGGCGATGGAGACTGGCCGTTTCGCGGCTTTGTCGTGCGGCAGGGCGACAAGGTATTTGCCTACCAGAACTATTGCGCCCACGTGGGGCATCCGCTGAACTGGTCGGCGGACAAGTTTCTGACCAAAGACAAGAGCGCGATTATTTGCGCGTCGCATGGCGCAACCTATGACATCGAAACCGGCCACTGTTTCGCAGGCCCCGGGTCGGGTGGCTCGCTGCGCCGCGTCGATGTGGAAGTCAGAGACAACGTCATTTACGTCACCGGCCCGAGCAGCATGTAAGACAAGTGGCGACACCAGCCCCGGAACGCTTCAGGGACCGATCGCGTCCTACCCGGTTGCTGCCTTGATGTATCGCCAATCGAAGATACGGTGGCCTTTCCGCAGGCCGCGTTGTTCGAATTTGGTACGTGGACGATCGAGAGGCTGATCGCCACCGTGTTCACGGCGTTCGTCGCAGCTGAACAACTCCGACTGCTCGAAAACCTCGTCAATATGCTCGGCATAGTTCGCCCAGTCGGTTGCTATCTGCAGCGTGCCGCCGGCTACCAGTCGGCTGTGGATCAATTCCAGGAATGTCGGCTGAATGATGCGGCGTTTGTGATGGCGCTTCTTTGGCCAGGGGTCGGGAAAATAGAGATTGACGCGCTGCAAGGATTCGGCAGGCACCTGTTCACGCAGCACTTCGATAGCATCGTGTCTGCTTAGCCTGAGATTGGTCACGCCATCCTCATTCGCTCTCAACAGGCAATGTCCGACCCCGGGTTCGTGCACCTCAATACCAATAAAGTTCAGACCGGGAGAGCCGAGCGACTGTTCAACCAGTGTGTCGCCATTGCCAAAACCGATTTCCAGTACGATCGGGGCGCGTCGTCCGAATAGCGTGTCAAAATCCAGTAGACGGTTTTGAAACTCCAGGCCATAGGCTGGCCAGAATTCGGACAGGGCACGCTGCTGCGAAGGGGTGAGGCGTCCGGCACGACGTACGAAGCTGCGAATGCTCCGTCGGGCCGGGTTTTCCGACGTTGATTGCATGCTCGCATTCTAAGCGTTGTCTTGAGGGTCTGCCGACCTCATGGCCAAAGCGCCGGGTTTTTTCTGCCTTACTCTTGGCATGGTTGCCCATACAACAGTATGCTTGGTGTCATCAACACTCGGGGAATGGGGGTTCGTCGTGAGAAAATCAATTAAAAACAATAGTTTGAAAGGGTTGTCCGGATATCTGGGGAATACGCTCGTCGCTGCGGCATCCGTCTTTGTTGCTTTTTCGCTACCGAGTATTGCGGCAGCCCAGGAAGGCGCGGCAGGGGCACTCCTCGAGGAGATCGTGACGATCGCCCGTAAGAAGAGCGACGCAGAGTCGATACAGGAAGTGCCGCTCGCCATCACGGCGTTTGGTGCCGCGCAGCTCGATGCCATGTTCGTAACGAACGTTGAGGACCTGAGCTACGTCATGCCGAACGTGCAGCTCGAGTCAGTGGGCACCTTTCCTGGTGTCCAGAACTTCTCGATCCGCGGCCAGGGTATCAACAGCTCGATTCCTTCCGTTGATCCGACGGTTGGTGTCTTTGTCGACGGCATCTTCATGGGTACGACTTACGGCGTCGTGATCGACACCTTCGATCTCGAATCCGTCGAAGTGCTCCGTGGTCCTCAAGGTCTGCTTTTTGGTCGCAATGTGACCGGAGGTGCCGTTGTCCTCAGGAATGCCAGGCCGACGGGCGAGTTCGCCTCCAGGATTCGCGTCAGGGGGACAGACGAGAGCCAGTACGGTGTCGCCGCCTCGATCGAAGGCTCACTGGTCGAGAACAGGCTGGCCGCCAAGATGGTCGTCTACTACGACGATGATGATGGTTACTTCAAGAACACCAATCCATCGGCGAGTCTGCCGGCACCCCATCCGTTGCAGCCTTTCTACGCGAACCCGGCAAACGGCTCCAATGTCGGCGCCATGACAACAAAGCTGTTCCGCCCCACGCTGGTGTATTCGCACTCGGATACCGTGGATTGGACGCTTATCGTCGAGCACGGCGACTCGAATGGCGACGGTGCCCCGTGGACTAACGTTACGGCCCAACGCGCCGGAGCACAGCCGGATTTTTCGACGTTTTCTGATGAGACCGGATATACCGATCTCAAGTGGACGCAGGCGGTCATCGAAACCAACGTAGCCGAGGTTGGCAACGGAACGCTGACCAATGTTCTCGGCTGGCGTCGGGTATCAGCCTCGTCAGCGGCGGATATCGACGGCACGGATCTGCCAATCTTTGCCGCACCCGGTGATACAGCACAGCACCAGCTGAGCAACGAGATTCGCTGGTCCGGTTCGTTTACCGACAACTGGGAGTCAACGATCGGCCTCTATTACTTCGACCAGGACGTCGTTTACCGCGAGGCTCGCTACATATGGTTGCCGCCACCGTTGGGTCCGGCGCCACTGGGCGTCAACCTTCAGAGGGCGTTGGGTGGAGACATGGACTCCAGCAATTTTGGCGCATTCTGGAGTAACGATTTCCACGTTGGTGATGCCTGGACCATTACCGCCGGCGTTCGCTACACCGACGAATCGAAAACAGCGAACATCATTACCGGTGTCTGCAGCGACAACCAGACATTCAACTGTACGTTCGACAATCTGAAAGGTGACTGGGATAACATCACGCCGAAGGTCGGTGCACAGTTCCGCGTGAATGACGAGACGCAGATCTACGCTTACTGGTCCAAGGGCTATCGCTCGGGCGGGTTCAACTTCCGCAACGCCAAGCCGGCGATCATTCCGCCGGGCCCGACCCGGGAAGAGGAAAACAGCTCCTTCGAGATCGGCTTGAAGTCGGACTTCTTCGATAACCGCATGCGCCTGAACATCGCCGCATTCCAGAACGACATTACCGACATGCAGCGCGAGCTCAACATCGGCGATCCGGATGTCATCGTCTTGCAGGGAACGATCAATGCCGGCGACGTGACGATCAAGGGCATCGAGGCGGACTTCGTTGCGTTGATTACTGATAATTTCTCGGTGAACGCGTCGTACGGCTAGCAGGAGGGCGAATACGATCGCGTCGACCCGACGTTCGCGTCATTCCTCGGACCAGAGTTGCCGCGCCTCGCGCCAAACAACTACACGCTCGGTGTTTCGTTCGACCTGCCGCTGGCGGGCGGTGGCCTTGTTAACTTCATGGCTAATCACAGTTTTCGCGAAAGCGCATCCGTACAACGATTCGAATACTGAATTCTTCGACGACCAGCGACGTACGAACGCGAGCGCCAACTGGTACTCTGCGGGCGAAAAATGGAAGGTCTCATTGTATGGACGCAACCTGGAAGATGAGGCTAACTGGGGCAACCTGACGTCTATAGCAGGCTTGTGGACGGCCGGACCGATGAAGAAAGGTCGCGTGCTGGGACTGGAGCTTAACTACCAGTACTAGCATTCAGGAGCAAATGTAAAAAGGCCGCCTTCGGGCGGCCTTTTTCTTTCAGACGCCAGGGCGCCAGGAGACGAACGCGGAGCCTGATGTTGCCTGCACTGATACCAGGCGATGCTGCGATTTCCCGGCAAATGTCAGGGCCAGGCCAGAGCGAGTCAGACAGGAATTTCTGAAGCGAGGTGAGACGCTCTTTTGCACGAATGCCTCGAACTAGACGAAACGGATGGGGCTGGTTTTCTCCGGCCAGCGCCCCTGTATGTCGCCATAGAAGTCCTGCAATCGACGAAGGTCGGCTTCCTGGTCGCCGCTCAGATCGAATCTCGGCCCGATGCCGACGCGCTTGTTCTTGTAGTCAAGGTAACCCAGGTAGACGGGAACGCCGGCACCCTCGGCAATGCGGTAGAAGCCGCTCTTCCAGCCTCGCTTGACCGTGCGCGTGCCTTCGGGGGCCAGGCCGAAATAGAAACTGTCCTTTTCCTTGAACATGTCGATGGCCTGTTGCACCGCCGACTGCGCCCGCGTTCTATCGAGTTCGACGCCGCCGAGGGCTCGTAACAAGGTGCTGAGCGGGAACCAGAACAAGGAGTGCTTTGCGAAGAAGTGGATTTCCGCACCGATCGCAACTTTATAGACCAGCGCCCAGAAGCCGTCCCAGTTCGAGGTATGAGGTGCTGCAATAACCACCGCTTTCGGCGCATCGGGTATACCGCCGATGGCGGTCCACCCGCCTGTCCGCAATATCAACCGGGCAAGGGCTCGAAGCATAAGGTTCACTGATCCATTGTCAATGGGCCGCCGTGACGGTCCCCTGTGGCATAGTAGCGTCCAGCGGGCCTTTTGTAATTCGTTTGGCATCTATTTTGGGGGAATCTTGAGAACATCAGGGTGGATGAAGCGCCAGCCATGGTTCTGGCCGGTCAAACTCTTCTTCAAGCGCATCAGCGGGCGCGAGCTGTGGCTGAGTGCAGATACGGAACGCGAGGTACTGGAGAGCGACGGCTGGAAGTACATTCCGGAGTTGCTTGGGCCGCAATCGATCGTCTATTCGCTCGGCGTTGGTGACTCCATCGATCTCGATATGGACCTGATACATCACTACAGCCTGACCGTACATGCGTTCGATCCGACGCCTTACTCTCTGGAATGGGTGTCGACACTCGAGCTGCCGGAGAATTTCCAGTTTCACCCGTGGGCGGCCGCCGGCGAAGACGGCAGCCTGCGCCTGTATCGGCGAATCAACAAGCGCGGCAAAACGTCACAAGTCATGTGGACTGCGGACAGCAAGGCCGCAGACGAAACCGATTTTGTTGATGCGCCTGCTTATACGATTCGCACAATGATGGACAAGCTCAGCCATCAACGGGTGGACTTGTTGAAGATCGACGTTGAAGGTGCCGAATACGACATCCTGGACGGCCTGGCCGAGGCAGAACATCTGCCTGTACAGCTGCTGGTCGAGTATCACCATCGTTTCCCAGGCATAGGAAAACAGCGCACCGCCAGCAGCATCGAAAAACTCCGGGGGCTCGGCTACCAGATATTCGCGATCTCGAAGACGGGGCGCGAGATCGGTTTCGTGCTGGCCAGCAACTAAAGCCGGACAATAAAAAAGGCCGGGAGATTGCTCTCCCGGCCTCAGTTTCTTCTCCTTATCGGTTGTGCGGGGTGGGCCCGGAGGCCCTGCCCCTTTACCCGATTGTTAATTCACCGCGTCGATGATCGTCTGGCGACCCTCGGGGAATACCTGCGGTGTCCAGCTGTTCTGGTACGCATGACCCTTGCTCGCGCCGTCGGCGTGGCAAGTGACGCAAGCCGTCGTCGCTGCGCCCTGGAGCGCATCGTCAAGCTGGTTGTCCCACACTTCGCTACCGGCTTCGACAGTAGTCGCCATCGACTTGGTCTGGTCAGGAATGACCATGAAGTCGGTCGGTGTGGCAGGCCGTGCAGGCGTTCAGCGCCCGCGGGTAGTCTGCCGAGTGGAAGTTGTGGTTTTGCAAGACTCCATCCGAACCGAAGACGACCTGCTCGCCAGTGCCCGGCCAGTTAGGTAGCAGTGACTCATCGGGCGCGAAGCCGTAGATGCCGCGGTTCCGATAGATCACGTAGGGCGGCTGACCGTCCACACCGGCAGAGTGAATGCGATGCAGCATCGTCTTCATCTCGAAGGTCTCGCCGGTCTTGCCGTCATAGGCTTCGGACTCATCAACACCCATACCCACGCGGACATTCTTCTCGTTGGAGGCCGAGTTGTGGCAGAGGATGCACATATCGACGTTGTCGACGCGGTTGCCGCCATGCTGGTAAAGCGAACCAACGTGGCACTTCAGGCATTCGCCAGTGTCGACGACATTGCGGCGAGACGCGACCGGTGGCGCACCATCGCCCACGGTCCACTCGTAGGTTGGCGTCGGGACACGGACCTGCATCACGCCGTCCTGGTCGTTCGGATCGACAGCGACGAGCCAAGGCTTACCCTGCAGGGCCACGATACCGCGATCGACGGAGGCATCGACGTCGTCCACCGGGATGGTGGTTGTCGCGACGTTGCCCGCGCAGGTCGTGTTGTCGATGCTCAAGCCCACGTTAAGCGCCTGGCCTGGCGCGCTGGTCGACTGACCGAGGATGAAGTCATCACCCTGTGCGTAGTTGCGCAGCATGCTCAGGTTATTACGATTTTGCACAGATCCATCCGGTCGCGTAACGGCGGAATGGCATGGAACGCCGGCGCGCCTGCCGCAGGTGTGGCGTTGCACGGATCGACCCCAACGCCGTCGTAGGAGGCTTGCCAGGAGATCGCCAGGTTCGTGCCGTCATCGACGACGCCGGTGATCTCCCAAACGAACTTCGCACCTTCGGTGACTGCCGTATCAACGCCATCCCAGATGATGCCGCCGCGCCCGGTGGTCGTGCCATTGTGGAAGTCGGCCACGGTTGCCCGCGCGATGGCGCCATCGCTGCGGCTATGGCACCGTGGCAGTCGGCCGTTTCCGGGTCTGCGAAGAGTGTTGTGGAACGTCAGGTCGGGGGGTCCGGTGAAGTCCCAGCTTGCCATCGAGCCGTGGCAGGTGAAGCAGCCTTCGCCCGAGACCGGCATCGCGTTCGCCGCGGCAAGTGCTGACACGCCAACGGCCGGAACGATCGTGGTGTCGCTATGGCAGACACTGCAGTTCGTCATGTAGGTCGGATAGGTGATGTCATAGATTGTGTCGGGATGCCACGGGGTTGCCATCACCATCTTATCATCTTCACAACCGCGGCACGTCGTGTAACCACCATCCGGCGCGGACGCGCTCGGCGGGATGTTGTGCGAGTTGTGGATGCCGTGTACAACTCTGGCCAATCCGCATATAACTCGGCTCTTCGTCGTCATTCGGGGTTGCCGGATCGTCGGGGCGATGGCAGACCACGCAGGCATCCACACTCATCGGTGCGGAGTAGTGCCCGCCGCGATTGGTGGGGGCGAACCGCCCAACCTCGCCGCTCGCGCCGTGGCAGCCGACGCAGGCCTCGTTGCTGGCCAGGCCGGCGAGCGGGATCGGTGCCGGATAGTCACCGACTGCTGCAATCTCGAGCTCGTTGAGTCCGTTAAGCACAACGACCAGGTAACGACTGTTCGTGCCGCCGAATTCGGCCACGCCGTCTTCAATCGTGAGGCTGTAGGTGCCGTCACCGTTGTTGACGAAATAGGCCGAGATGGGAATGGGGGGTTCGGGCGGAACAGCAGTGGGATCACCGGGATCACCGTTGACTCTATCCGTCAAGCTCGTGCGCGTGGTGCCGTCCGAGACATAGGCACGGCGGAATGTCGCGGCCGTCGCTGGTGCGCCGTCAGCCGTCACGCTGAAACTGATGACCAGGTCAGCTGGTACGGTAACGTCCGGGGCAACCGCGAAGTCAGCAAACGAGCCGACGTCGAAGACTTCATGGGCTGCCGGTGCAGAGGCAAAGGAGCCGTCACTATGGCATACGCCACAGCTTTCGAGAGGCGTCACTTTGGCCGCAGTTCCTGCGCAGTCGGCCGTGTCGACGACACCGTCGCCGTTGATATCCTCTGTGGCGACATCTCCAACTCCGTTACCGTTCAAGTCCCAACACGCCTGCCCGTCAGTTCCCGGGGGTCCGGCAGTGCCGGGGGCGCCAGCAGCTCCGGCGGCACCATCGTCGCCGTCACAGCCAGCCAGGCCAAGCGTCAGGGTAACGGCCAGCAGAAACGTCCAACTCCACTTGAACAATTGGTTGAACCTAGTCATAGCCCTACTCCTAGTTATTCTTGGTTGTCTCAATAGTCCAGTGGTAGTTAAGGTTGTGCAGACGGACCACCGGCATTGAAATGAAGCTTACTTTTGCTGGCGTTCTACAACACTGACATTTGTCAGTTTCGGGTTTCCGGAGGGCGGTGGATTACACTTATCGGCGAGGGCTGTTGCTTCGGTTTTTACGTAGCCGTTGCGGCCCGACGGCCGTCGCCGTGCTCAGGGGCGAGCGACGATTCCTGCTACAGCGCCACCGGCCAGTAATGACCAGCCCAGTACCGGGATCGAACCGAGCGTCAGTACCAGCGTGCCGGCGATGACGCCGGTGGCCGCGGCGGTCAGCCAGTAGCGCTGGCGTTGCTGTTCGCTGAGTTGCTTTTGTATCTTGCCGAGTTCCGGCGACTGCATGTCGAAGCGGATTTTTCCATCCGTGGCCTGCTCGCCAAGCTGGCGCAGGATCGCAGGCAGTTCACGCATCGCGTCCCTGAGCTGCGGCAGGTTTTCGCGAACGTCTTTTAATAGGGCACGGCCACCAACCTGTTCGTCCATCCAGCGTTTAAGCACCGGGTGTGCGGTTTTCCAGAGGTCGAGCTGAGGATAGAGCTGCCGCCCAAGGCCCTCGATGTTGAACAGCGTCTTGTGTAGCAGAATCAGCTGCGGCTGTACCTCGACATCAAATCGTTGTGCGACCTTGAACAGGCGCATCAGCACCTGCGCGAAAGAAATTTCCGCCAGCGGCTTGTTGAAAATCGGTTCGCAAACGGTTCTGACGGCCGCCTCCAGCTGATCGACGCGCGTATCCGGTGGTACCCAGCCGGAGTCGAGATGCAGTTTGGCGATTCGATAGTAATTGCGATCAAAAAAGGCCAGGAAATTTTCCGCGAGGTAACGCTGGTCATCGGGACTCAATGTCCCAACGATGCCGAAGTCTACAGCAGCGTACTTCGGACGATAGGGATCTGTCGTGATTACAAAAATATTGCCGGGGTGCATATCAGCGTGGAAAAAATTGTGGCGAAACACCTGCGTGAAAAAGATCTCAACACCGTTCTCGGCCAGTAGCTGGATATTGGTCCCTGCGGCGCGCAGTGTTTCCATGTCGCTGATCGGTGTGCCGTAGATGCGTTCCTGGACCATCGCTTCGGGGCGGCAATAGTCCCAGTAGATCTCCGGCACGTACAGCATCTCCGAATCCTCGAAGTTGCGTTTCAGCTGTGCCGAGTTTGCGGCTTCACGCATCAGGTCGAGTTCATCGAGAATCGTATGCTCGTATTCGTCGATGATCTCCAGCGGCCGGAGCCGCTTGCCATGCTCCCAGTATTTGTCGGCGAGGCCGGCGATCATGCGCAGCACGGCGAGATCGTTTTCAATCTGTTCGTCTACGCCGGGCCGCAAGATCTTTACGATGACCTCGGTGCCGTCGTGGAGTTGCGCCGTGTGAACCTGCGCTATTGATGCAGCGGCCAGCGGTTCCGCATCGAAGCGTTTGAAGACTTTGTCGACATCCTGTTCATACGCCGCATCCAGTATTTCCCTGGCCTGCGATGCAGGGAAAGGTGGGACAGCGTCCTGCAACTTTGCGAGCTCGTCCGCGATGTCGCGAGGCAACAGGTCGCGCCGAGTGGATATGGCCTGGCCGAATTTGACGAAGATCGGACCAAGCTCTTCCAGCGCGAGTCGAATGCGCTCTCCGACAGGAGCGGAGCTGTCCCGTCGACGCGGCGCCAGGTAAAAAAGGAACCTCAGGGGTCGGAGCAGGTGCGTTTCCTTGATGATGTCATCAAGGCTGTACTTCACCAGCACGCGCTGGATCGTAAGGAGTCGGAGCAAAGTACGCGAACGAGACATCAAGCGAGCTCAAGCCGCTTGATGCGCGCTTCGAGGCGATCAACGTCGTCCCGAAGCGTGCCCACGCGTTTCGTGAATCGATCGACCTCGTAGCGACTCGGCAGGTCGCGGCTTTCTTCCTGCAGGTATTCGCGCAGGTTCTCACCCATGGTGGAGCGGGCCTCACGACCCCATTTGTTTACGCCACGCGCGAACTCGCCGATACGGTGGGCGGCGACATCGCCAACAATACCTGACAGTTCTTCTTCGATGTCAGGCTTGGCATAGCCGAGTAGTCGCTGAAAGTCGTCCGCGAGCACCGGGTCGCCGGTAAGCTCGAGTGAGCCGGCGCGGATCGAGCTGACGCCTGACTCGCCGGCCATACTGGCGAGCGTGAGAAGCGATCCACTTATCGATACGTCGGGTTCCCGATCAGAATCGGTCGTCAGCTCCAGTGAGTCTTCGTGCACGATGAACCATGCTGTCAGCGCGGTGTTGCGAACGCCGATAGCGACCACCGTTCCGGCAAGTTGCTGGCACAGTTCACGCGCCGGTGTTGTCGCCTGAATGTTGCGATTCAGGACCTTGGCGACCGGGCGCAGCGCTGCTTCGAGCGGATTCACGGCGATTCAGATCCGGTAGCCGATATGCAGTGCAACAATGCCAGCGGCGAGATTGTGGTAGCGGCAACGCTCGAAACCGGCCGCTTCCATCATCGACTTCAGCGTTTCCTGGTCGGGATGCATGCGTATCGACTCTGCGAGGTACTGGTAGCTGTCGGAATCCTGCGCGACAAGCTTGCCGAGCATTGGCAGCACTTTGAAGGAATACAGATCGTAAGCCGGTTTAATAGCCTTGCTCGGTTGCGAAAACTCCAGAATCATGACTTTTCCACCGGGCTTCAGCGTGCGGTACATCGAGCGCAGTGCGGCATCCTTGTCAGTAACATTTCTCAAGCCGAATGCGATGCTTGTGCAGTCGAAGGTGCCGTCGGCAAACGGCAGATCCTGTGCATCTACCTGGGCGATCGAGAGGTTGCCGGAAACGCCAGCATCAATCAGCCGGCTGCGGCCCTGGCGCAGCATGGCGGCATTAATGTCGGCAAGAACGACGTGACCCTCCTTGCCAACCTTCTTGGAGAACTCGCGGGCCAGGTCGCCGGTGCCGCCGGCCAGGTCCAGCACCACGTTGCCGGGTCTCAGCGCCGCCTGATTAATCGTAAAGCGCTTCCAAATACGGTGCAGGCCGCCGGACATCAGGTCGTTCATGAGGTCGTAGCGGCTGGCAACGGAATCGAACACGTCCCGCACCATTCCGGCCTTCTCGTCCGCTGAGACGGAGCGGTAGCCGAAGTGGGTTGTGTCGTCGGGCTGCTGCGGCTTTGCCATGGATTGTCGCTATTGTTGGATGTTGTCGGGCCGATCCGCGAGGATACCCTTCAATGACTGCCGGACCAGCGCTGCAGTCCTGCATAGCTTCCGGGCGCCTGTGGAGCGCCGTCCGGCGCGACACACAGTGGTGACCAATACATTGCGGCCTGCGGCCGCCGCTGTGCTTCGCACCCCGAGGGCACGTGGCGCCCACTGGGCGCTCCTACTACAGAATGTAACGGCTCAGGTCTTCGTCCTTGGAGAGTTCGGCCAGGTGGTCGTCGACATACGAAGCATCGATCGTTAGTGCCGTTCCGCTTTTGTCCGAGGCCTCGAACGAGACCGTTTCCAGCAGCCTCTCCATCACCGTGTGCAGGCGTCGTGCGCCAATGTTCTCGGTGTTCTCGTTGACGTGAAAGGCCACCTCCGCGAGACGTCGGACGCCGTTCACGTCAAATTCGAGCGTGACTTCTTCGGTGTTCAGCAGCGCCTTGTACTGAGCGGTCAGCGATGCGTTGGGCTCCGTCAGGATGCGTACGAAGTCGTCCGTCGTTAGTGACTTGAGCTCCACCCGAATGGGGAAGCGGCCCTGTAACTCGGGGATCAGGTCGGAGGGCTTGGAGACGTTAAACGCACCCGACGCGATGAAGAGAATATGGTCCGTCTTCACCATGCCGTACTTGGTATTCACGGTCGAGCCCTCAACCAACGGCAGCAGGTCTCTTTGCACGCCTTCTCGCGATACGTCTGCACCCTGCGTCCCAGAGCGACGCGCTACCTTATCGATCTCGTCGAGGAACACGATGCCCTGCTGCTCGACGGCTTCCAGGGCCTGCGTTTTGAGTTCTTCCTCGTCGAGCATCTTCGCTGCTTCTTCGTCCGTCAGCAGGCGAAAGGCCTCTTTGACTTTGAGTTTTCGCGTTTTCTGACGATTGCCGCCGAGGTTCTGGAACATGCCCTGCAACTGGCTGGTCATTTCTTCCATCCCGGGCGGTGCCATAATCTCGACGCCAACAGGAATCGCCTGGATCTCGATCTCGATTTCCTTGTCGTCGAGCTTTCCTTCGCGCAGCATCTTGCGAAATTTCTGCCGAGTATCGCTGTCCGGTTTTGCGGCGCCCGGCTCTTCAGTGAAGCCGATGCTGCTCTTGGCCGGTGGCAGTAGAGCGTCGAGCACGCGCTCTTCGGCCGAATCTTCGGCGCGGTGACGTACTTTCGCCATTGCGTCTTCGCGAGTCATTTTTATCGACACATCGACAAGATCCCGAACGATGCTGTCAACTTCGCGGCCGACGTAACCCACTTCGGTGAACTTCGTCGCCTCGACCTTGACGAACGGGGCCTTGGCGAGACGCGCGAGGCGTCGCGAAATTTCGGTCTTGCCGACACCGGTCGGACCGATCATCAGGATGTTCTTCGGTGTGATCTCGCTGCGTAGAGGCTCGCCTACCTGAACGCGTCGCCAGCGATTGCGCAATGCGATCGCGACAGCGCGCTTGGCCTCGTCCTGGCCGATGATGTGCTTGTCCAGTTCCTGGACGATTTCTCTGGGTGTCATTTGTGACATGAATTCTTCCTGGTTATTGGCACCCTGCAGGAGCGCCCCATTGGGCGCGACCATTTGAAGCGGCCTGACGGCCGCCGCTGCGCTTCGCACCCCGAGGGCACGTGGCGCCCAATGGGGCGCTCCTACAGGTAAGCTCCTACAGTTCTTCGATGATGATGTTCTGGTTTGTGAACACGCAGATACTGGCAGCAACGTTCAGGGCCTTTTCGGCGATCTCGCGGGCCTCGAGGTCCGTGTTTTGCAGCAGCGCCATGGCGGCCGCCTGCGCGAAAGGACCGCCTGAGCCGATAGCCATCAGGTCGTCTTCGGGCTCGATCACGTCGCCGTTTCCAGAGACGACGAACGAGCTTTCGGTGTCAGCGACGCAAAGCAGTGCCTCCAGCCGCCTGAGACGACGATCGGTGCGCCAGTCCTTGGCCAATTCAATCGCGGCTCGTGTCAGGTTGCCGTATTGCTCGAGCTTGGATTCGAATAACTCGAACAGGGTGAACGCGTCGGCTGTGCCGCCGGCAAATCCGGCGATGACGCGCCCGTCGGCGAGCCGCCGTACCTTGCGGGCGTTGCCCTTCATGATGGTGTTACCCATGCTGACCTGGCCATCGCCAGCTATCGCGACTTTGCCATTGCGGCGCACCGAGACAATAGTCGTCCCTCGAAATTGTTCCATGGTGTGGTTCCTGCTGAGGTGCGCTTGATTAGTCTTTCTTGCGCGCCCGTGGATGGGTTTGGTCGTATATCTGTGCCAAATGCTGAAAATCAAGGTGGGTATAGACCTGCGTGGTCGAGATATTCGCGTGTCCGAGCAGCTCCTGTACACCCCTGAGATCGTGGCTGGATTCGAGGAGGTGCGTTGCGAACGAGTGTCGAAACAGGTGCGGGTAGACGTTGCTGTCGATCCCCTGGCGCCTGGCCCAGTGCGAGACCCGAGCCTGGACCGAGCGAGTGCTGATGCGGTTGCCGCGATTACTGACGAACAATGCGGGCTCATCGGCGGCCGCAAACTCAGCACGGGACTTATGCCACGCCGCGAGTGCGCTGAGCGCCTGTCGTCCTACCGGGACGATCCGATCCTTGTTGCCCTTGCCCGTAACCCGGACAGTTCGGTCGTGCCTGTCAACATCGTCGCAGTCGAGACCGGTCAGCTCGGACAGGCGCAGGCCGGACGAGTAGAGCAATTCGAGCATGGCCCTGTCGCGGTCAACAATGGCGCCGTCGCCCTGGATATCCAGCAGTCGGGCCATGCGATCGGCATCAAGGTTACCCGGCAAGCGTTTCTTGGCTTTAGGTGCCGATACCGACGTTACGGGATTCTTGCTGACATGCTTTTCGCGCATCAGGTAGCGAAAGAAAGTGCGCGCAGCGGAGAGCCGTCGTTGCAGGCTGCGCGCGCTCAGGCCTTTGCGAAAGCAGGCCGCGGCGTAGGCGCGAATGTGACCTTCGTCGAGGGCGCCCCAGCCATCAATGCCGGACTGCCTGCAAAACTCTCGCAATGTGACGAGGTCGCGTCGATAGTTCTTGCAGGTGAGCGGCGAGAGCCGGCGCTCAAATTCCAGGTGCCGGATGAAGCGATCGATCCAGCTCGAATCACTCACCGTGGTGTACTCAGTATCGCTTCAGGGCGCCCGCGATGAGATCACCCAGCCGCGTCAGGAAGTCGATACTCATGCCGGGATGAAATCGATCGGAATCGGTGCTGCCAACCGCCAGGAAACCGATCTCTGCCCCTTTGCCGATTGGTACCAGCGCAGCCGAACCGATTTCCTCGGCATCCATGTGGAATAGAAACTCGCGCTGGGAATCGCGAATCTTGCCGCACCTCGGGCCGCTTCCATTCAGGAAGGTGTTGAAGGGCTTGAGTAATGCGTCTTTGCGACCCAGGACCCGGAAGAAACGTCCGGCATCGATGTCCGTGAACGCCTCGGGGTCGCCGAAAACGATCAGTACCGACTGGTCTGCGCCAAAGCCGCTGCGCATCGCTTCCTCGAGCGCCAGAATGGATGCCGAAAGGTCACTGGCGGCCATTAGTTGCAAGGTCAGCTCATGAATCTTGGCGGCGAGCACATCGTTCGCTCGCGCTACGGAAATCAGCTCTTTTAGCTGCCGCTCGAGTTTGAGGTCCTTTTGCCGAAGCACTGAAACCTGCCGTTCCACCAGCGAAATGGCGCCGCCGCTCGAGTGCGGCAGATCGAGAACGCTCAAAAGCCTCGGATTGTCCTCGAAAAACTCCGGGTGGGTGGCCAGGTAATCGTGTACAGCCTGTTCTGATGGCTCTTCGTCTTCGTAATCCGGTTTGGCTTGGGTGCTCATAAATCCAGGGTTCCTTCAGAGATCAACTCGGCGTTTCCGGTGAGCCAGACAGGTTCTGTGCCTCCTGCCCAGCTTACCACGACTTGGCCGCCCGGCAGGCGCACGCGAACCCGTTCGCCAAGCCGGCCGAGCCGTTGTCCGCAGACGACCGCGGCACACGCGCCAGTTCCGCAAGCGAGCGTTTCGCCTACGCCACGCTCATGAACACGAAGCTCAATGTTTTCTTCGTCCAGAATTCTCATGAAGCCGACGTTGGCTTTCTCCGGAAAGCGTTCGTGATGCTCAATACTCGGCCCGAGTTGTTGTACCGGGGCGTCATCCACGTTCGTAACCTCGATTACGCAATGCGGATTGCCCATCGACACGACCTGTATCTCGAGAATCTGGCCGTCAACCTCCAGTGGGTATTGAAGCGCGGGCTGGTCAGCAAGAAATGGCACACTGGCCGGCTCGAACGCCGGGCAACCCATACTGACGGAGACGAGATCGTCGTCCACACGTACCGATACCGGGCCTGCCGGGCTGCCGAGCGTAAAGTTGTTCGCGTGCGCCATTTCTGTGGCCAGAATCCGGGCCACGCATCGAACGCCGTTACCGCATTGCTCAACTTCCGAGCCGTCGGCATTGAAGACTCGATAACTTGCTGCAAGTGACGAATTTTCCGGCGGGCTGATCCACATAAGCTGGTCGAAACCGGGACCGCTGGTTTCGTTACCGAGTTCGCGCAAACGCGAAGCAGCGGGAGGCGGAAGATTTTTTTCGCGCTGATCGACAACGACAATTTTGTTGCCGGTGCCCTGCATTTTAAAGTACGCAACTTGCATTGGCGGAGTGTAGCAGCGAGGCAAATAGTTCGAATGGACTTTTGATCACGGCCTCTGTAGTTTTACATAAACCAACCCACATACTAACAACATTGCCCTTGGGGAGAGTCATGCGGCACATAATGGTCATGAATGCGAAGGGTGGCTGCGGTAAAAGCACCCTCGCAACAAACATCGCTTCCTACTTTGCCAACGAAGGCGCTACCGTCGCATTGGCTGACTACGATCCGCAGCGGTCAAGCCTCGACTGGCTAGAGCGCAGGCCCGGGAAGTCGGCCCGAAATCCACGGCGTTGCAGGCTATAAAAGCGGTCTGCGACGTGCGCCACGCAACGCCGATTTCGTCATTATCGATGCGCCCGCGCGCTCGCATGGCAGCGAGCTGACCGACCTGGTGAAACACGCCGAGACGATTCTGGTGCCGGTATTACCGTCGACCATCGACATGCAGGCGACGACGACATTTCTGGACGAACTGCAAGGATGTCGCGCAAAATTGAGCGAAAGCAGCGCGAAAATAGCCTTGGTGGCCAATCGGGTTCGCGACAACACGCTGATCTACGATGATCTCGACGAATACCTGACCAAAGCACGGGTGCCGTATGTTGCTGCGCTGCGAGAGGCACAGAATTACGTGCGGGCATATACGCGTGGCCTGGGCATTTTCGAGTTACCCGAATACCTGGCATGGCCGGACTGGGACGAGTGGGAGCCGCTGACGGCGTGGCTACGCAGCGTCCGCAGCCAACCCTGACCCCCCCGTAGGAGCGCCCCATTGGGCGCGAAGCGCAGCGGCGGCCGCCAGGCCGCTTATCGCTCCGATTCCTGCGCCAGGCTGGCCCGAATGCCCTCTTCCGGATTGCCGTAACGAGGCAATACATTAAGCACCTGTCGCATTCTCGTCGTATCTACACGGCGAGAGTCCGACATGAATGACAGCCGCTGTGCCGAAAATGCGGCGCTTGCTTCGTCGCGACTGATTTCAGGGGGCAACGGCAATCCCAACTGCCTTGCGACTTCACCGGTAAACCAGGTCGAACTGCGGTGATCACCGTCGCCGACGTTGAAAATTCCGACAACATCGCTCGACACAGCCTCGATACAGCAGCTTGCGAGGTCATCGACATGAATTCGATTGCCGGGATTTGCATCGGCCTCACTGAGGACAGGCATGCCAGCTTCGACGCGTTCAATACCGAGTCGTCCAGGGCCGTAGATACCAGGTGCACGTAACACGACCAGCTCGCAATCATTATCGGCGGCCCATCGTGACAGTTGCTCCTCTGCGGCAACACGCCGTGCTGCCCTGTCATTCGACGGATTGACCGCGGTCGCTTCGGTCACGACATCACCACCGCAATCGCCGTAGACCCCTGTTGTACTGATGTACACGAACCGCTTTGGCGGTGGCTGCAGCAAGCAGAGGAATCGTTGCAGGCGCTCGTCCGGCGCCGGCCCCTTTGGCGGTACCGTGTAGATGACCGAATAGCTTGCCGGCAGCGTCACCGGCAGCGACTCTGCCGTGTCCAGGTCAAAAGCCTGCTGTGGTTGCGTCGTGTCGATGACAGAGCGGCTGAGCCCGATAACGGCGTCGGCTGGCAAACGGTCAAGGACGCGTCGGCCGGTATACCCGGTGCCTGTAACCAGCGTTAGCATCCTGGCCTTCGGCTAGCCCTTGTCGGGCTCCATGTGGGGAATAGCGGTAAGAGGCGCGGCTGAGACCATGCCCAAGCCGTCGCGATAGGCATCGGCGGCAGCATCGGCCTCGCCCATCTGATTGAGCAGCGCACCATATTCACGGTAAGCATCCGGCGTCGGTCGCAGACTGATCACGGTCTCCAGGTAGCTTCTCGCCTTGCCCCAGAGTTCGTTTCTGAGACACAGACGCGCGGCCGCCAGCAGCAGGTCCGGATCATCACTGCGATTCTTGAGCCAGCCCTCGGCACGCTTCAATTGCTTGCTGGTATCCGTTGTTTCAAGCAGGCCGAAAAGTGCGACGAGAGGTCCGGACCAGTTCGATTTGAGCACGCCGGCGAGTTCCTTCTCTGCTCGATTGTGTTCTCCTGCACGCATCAGGCCCTTGTAGTAGGCCTCCAGAAGCGTGACGTTCGAACGATGCGCGCGGGTAATGCCTTTCCAGATCGCCGAGACGGCGGCGGCGTCCTCGGCCTGATCCAGCGCCTCCTTGTGCACGCGGATCGTCCACATGTCGAGCGTCTCGGGCTTTAGTTGGCCGCCTTTCCTGAGCCTCGGCAGCATCTCCGCCAGCGAGGTCCAGTCCTGCAATTTGAAATAAAGTCGGCCGAGCAGCGCCAGCGCCTGTGCGTGGTCTCGCGAGTTTTCATCGAGGCGCCGCAGCGTCGCGAGTGCCTGCTCGTTATTGCCGCGATCAAGCTGAAATTCAGCTTGCGTCAGGAGGACGGCGTTGGCGGCTTCCGGGGTTTCCTGATAAGCAAGCCGCAGCCACTCGTCCCTGCGATCATCGTGGCCCTGCAGGTGCGCGGCGCGCGCCGCCTGTAAATAGTTGAACAACGGCGAATCGCTGGTGCGGGCGGCACGGGCGAGCATCTTCTCACCGCGCGCGAAGTTGCCCTCTGCAACGGCAATCATGCCGCGGGTCATTTTCTGTCCGGAGCGCGCAGAACGATACCGACCTGCCGCTTCTCCGAGACGCCGCGGCGCCAGGTAAATTCTGCGAACAAGCCAGACCGCGAACAGCAGTAATACGGCAAATCCGATCAGCACCGGCACGGACATTTCGACGACATAACCACGGAAATTAATGATCACGTAGCCGGGATCAGCCAACAGGAAATGCGCCGCAAATGCGCTCGCGAACAGGGCCAGGACTACGATGATGCCGAATATCATTGCGAGCTCTCGCGCAGCGCCCGGAACTGCCGGAGCAGCTGAAGTGATCCGGAGATGTCAGGCGCCGGGCTTGCGAAAACATTGCTGCGAATCTCGACCAGCGTTTCCTGAGTGCTGGCAACCTGGGCGCTGTCGCTATCGAAATACTGCGATAACAGCTTGCTGGTGTCATCGAGGGTTTGCTCAAAGACGGCCTGTTCACCGCGCAGCAGTGCCAGTCTTGCAGACTGCAGTTGCAGCGCCAGGTTGTTTCGCAGGAATGTCTCTGCATCCGGCGACACCAGTGTCAGTTTGGCCTGGTCGGGTGGCGTTACGCGAACAAGGCCGGACATCGCGTTCTTCATCGAAGACCAGGCGCGATTCAGGCCGCTCTGTTCTTCATCGGCGGGCGCCTGCTCTTCGTCAGCCGTTCTCGCGTCACTAACCAGGGGTAGCGAGGCAACGACCTGGGCCAGGCTGGCGAGTGTCATCGTGGTGCCGGCAATATCGGGCTTCTCCATGACGTCCAGTGCCGCGAGCTCATTAGAAATCGCCCGGCGTACGTCAATGAGCGCCGGGTTCGCCATCTGCACAACGCGTTCATCCGCCATGCGAAGGGCCAGGGCGGCGAGATCCGGATTGTTGGCCAGTTGCAGCTGGGCGTTGGCAATCTGCATGTAATATTCGGCTTCTGCAATTAGCCAGGCGTCCCGCGAACTTTGCGAGATTCCAGCCAGCGAGGCGACCGAACTCTCGAGAGTGGACATTCTTGCGGGTAGTGAGCTCAGCAGGCGAACGCGTTCGTCCAGTTCCTGCCTGAGCGCATCGATTTCGGCGTTGCTGGTCTGGTCGAGTGCGCCAAGCTCGGCGAGCCGCGCCGAAAGTTCGTCGCGAGACTCGTTTGCCGACGAGAGTCGAGTTTCGAGGCGAGCGAGTGCATCGCCAGTAGCCGTGTCCTCGTCTGCAAGCCAGTCCTGAGAGACGGTATAGCCGACAGCCGCCAAAGCAATTAACGACAGAAGTACGGCGAGCCAGGCCACACCGTTGCCGCGGCTCTTGGCGGGTGCTGTTGCCGTTGTTGCGTCATCAGCAGGCTGGTCTGCTGTATCCGCGCCCTCGTCAATCAGATCGGGTTCGCTTTCGCTCACCTGGGATTCCGGTTGCGGCGACTCTTCCGGCGATTCCTGTTCGGTCTCGGTCGCTTCGAGTTCCTGTTCCTTGTCTTTGTCACTCATGGTGCTAGTCCAGGGTCAGCCTTGTGAAGTGCGATGATGGCTTCGACCATCTCGTCGGCCCGCGGGCTCGAAGCGAGAATGGGTCTAGAAGCAGGATAACGGTCAAGAACATCTTTTAACACACGTCCGGCGGGCGTCACCAGTGGCGTTATTTCGAGTTGTGCTTCGCACCAGGCTGGCAGCAGCGTTACCAGATTACGAAACGATTGTACGCTCATTGCTGTGACGAAATTTATAGCCCCTTGCCGCCAGCGCGACTCGAGATCCGCGAGCGTTTCCGCACTGACTTTCGGTAGCCGGCGCTCATAGACCGACAGGTAATCGACGTCGGCGCCGCGCGACGCGAGCTCCTCGGCCAGCAACTCCCGACCCTCGCTGCCACGAATAATGCGTACGCGTTTGCCGGCAACGCCCGTGAGGGCAGGTTCTGCGAGCAGGTGTTCGCTGTCGAATCCCTGCGCCGACTGAATATCAACGATACGGCCTGCCGCCGCGATGGCCGCGGCCGTCGCCGGCCCTATTGCAGCAATCTGCGCGCCCCCCGAGTACCTGAGGCCAAATTCGACCGCGTTCCGGCTGACAAAAATTGCTATATCGGGTTTGGCGAGTGCCTTGGCGTTCGCCGACACCAGGTTCTCGTCGAGCGGCACAATATCCAGAACCGGAAAACAAAATGCGGTTCCGCCCGCCTTCTCAATCGCAGCAACCAGGTCCGTCGCCTGTGTTCGCGGCCGTGTCACCAGCACGCCGACGTCTTCGAGTGCATTTTCAGCCATCAGCAGCGCCGGCGGCATCCAGCATTTCACGCGCACCGCTTGCCAGGAGCCGCTCGGCCAGTGCTTCGCCCACTTGCTCAGCCGTCGCGGCGCGGCCCGTTATCGAGTCGCGAATGGATTCCGTGCCATCGGGCAAGGCTACCAGCGCAGTAACGCTTATTTCGTCGCCCTCGATAACCGCGTAGGTCGCAACCGGTGATTGACAGCTGGCTTGCAGCACCTTCGCGATGGCGCGCTCCGCGGCGGTCGTCTGCACGGTCGCCGGGTGGTTGAGCTGGCTCAATACTGCGCGGAGTGCTGTCTGTTCGGACAGGCATTCGATGCCGACAACGCCCTGGGCGGCGGCTGGCAGCATCTCTGTTGGCAGGAATTGCTGACTGATGTGGTGTGCGAGCTGGAGTCGCTCCAGACCCGCGGCCGCGAGGATTATGGCGTCGTAGTCGCCGTTGTCGAGCTTCGAAAGTCGAGTGTTAACGTTGCCACGCAATGGTTCGATCCTGAGGTCGGGGCGCATCATCTTAAGCTGCGCCTGGCGCCGCAGGCTGGAGCTTCCTACCAACGCGCCCTGTCGAAGATCGCTCAGCTGCATGCGGTCGGGTGACACCAGCGCATCGGCATGATTGGCGCGCTCCAGTACGGCGGCGACGCAAAAGCCGTCCGGCATGTCGGCCGGGACGTCCTTCATGGAATGCACCGCAATATCAGCCTCGCCGCTTTGCATGGCTACTTCGAGCTCTTTGATGAACAGACCTTTGCCGCCGATTTTTTGCAGGCTGCGATCGAGAATCTCATCGCCTCGTGTCGACAGTGGCAGCAACGTGACTTCGTCAACCTCGGGAAGTGCACGGAGCAGGTCAGCCACGTGATTGGCCTGCCAAAGGGCGAGCGCGCTCTTGCGCGTTGCAATACGGATATTCATAGGTCTTAAGATTCTTTCAAACGCCGACGGACTTCGGCAACATGCCGGCGGCTGATTATCAGCTCTTTGTCATCGACATGCGAGCCGCTGCGCAAAACGATCTGGCTTTTGCCGTCCCCGGTCTTTTCGATGCGTTCGATCCTGTCCACGGCAACGAGGGCGCCACGGTGAATACGGACGAAGCGCTCGCTGTATTCGGAGGCCAGAGACTTCAGCGATTCGTCGAGCAGATCGTTGCCGTTGTCATGCTCGGCGCGAACGTATTTCTGGTCGGCGATAAAGCAAGAGATGTCGACAATCGGGATAAGCTTCAACTCTCCTTTTACGGTTGCGCAAACGTTTTGACGCTGCGTATCCATTCTTGCTTCGGTGGCCACCTGCCGCAGCGCACTGCCGGCAAGCTTGGATGCCTGAGACAGCGCAGCGGTGAGTCGGGAACGGCGCACGGGTTTCAGAACGTAGCCGACGGCACGCGCCTCAAATGCGTCGATCGCATATTCGTCATAGGCGGTCGCAAAGACAACGGCGGGCGTTCGTTCCAGTTCATTCAGGTGATGTGCGGTCTCGATGCCATCCAGACCCGGCATTCGAATGTCCAGTAACACGATATCGGGCTCGTACTTGGCGGCAAGCGCGAGCGCCTCGTGCCCATTGCCCGCTTCGCCGACAACCTCGTAATCGTCCTCATCCTCCAGTATCTGCCGGAGACGGTCCCGGGCCGGTTTTTCATCGTCAACGATCAGAACCTTCACGACGGCACCTCCTCTGCCGGAAAGCGCAGGGTTACGACATAGCGACAGTCACTGTCATCAACCTCTACCGAACCGCGACTACCGTAGGCGAGCTCGAAACGTTGCCGAATGTTGGCGAGCGCCATGTTGTTGCCAGATTTCTTACGTTTTTGTCCTTTGGCCACCGGATTGGACATCGTAATTTCCAGGTACTTGCCATCGCGCTTTCCGGAGACCGTCACCTCGCCGCCATCGGCAAGCAGTTCGATACCATGGTAGATGGCGTTTTCCAGCAAGGGCTGGATCGTCAGATTGGGGATGCGTGTGCGCATGGGCAGTTCGCCGATGTCCCAGCGGACGTGCAAGCGTTCACCAAGACGCAGCTTCTCAATTCGTTGGTAGATCGCCGCAATCTCCAGTTCCTGCTTTAACGATGAGCGATCTTTGGGGCTACTCATCGTCGCGCGCAACAGGTCGGAAAGATCCTCGACCGCCTGTTCGGCTTGCGACGGATCGCTGCGGGTCAACGACGCGATCGTGTTCATACTGTTGAAAAGGAAGTGTGGGCGAATGAGGGCCTGAAGTGCGCTGATGCGTGACTGGGCCTCAAGCACGATACTGCGGCGCCACTCGCTCGAGATGTATAGATAGCGCATCGCCAGCGCGATTACGATCGAACTAATAGCGAAAGTACGCAAGATAAACGTGCCGTGAGAGTCGCTAATGATTGCCGAACTGCCGAAGGCACGAATCAGCTGCCAGGAGATTTCGGAAAGAGCGAGGCATACGACTTCGAGCAACAAGAAACTAAGTACAAATGCCCGCGTCTGACCGGCTCTTTCAAGGCGGTTGCGTAGCAGACACATGGCTGCCGAGCCGAGCAGCGCCAGCCAGAGCACGAAGAAAGAGGTCTTCGATAATTCAACGAGGAAGCTACCTTCATCGCTGTGGGCAGCCAGCGTCAGGACGATCGCAACCAGTTCCGCAACCAACACGACGACGAACAGCGTGCTTGCGGTACAGAAATCAGGCAGAAACGCCTGTGTGTCGTCCTGGTGAGTGGGCTGGGCTGCGGCGGTCAAGCGGGCGCTCCTTCGGCGTAGGCAGGCATTGTAACGCCAGCAGCCGGGCAGTGCCCTTTGTGTTGGACCGGGGTCTGTCCTGTCAGGAGTTGCAGTTCTCGGCGATGAGGTCTTCTACACGCTTGCGCGCCGCATTCGTCTGGCCCTCGTCCAGATAGACGCGTTCGCCATTGGCATCCTCGCGATACAGCCTGCGAGACTGCACGTAGGTTTCGAGGCGCGCCCGGTAGCCCTCGCACTTCTGCTGCTTTTCTGCGGCTTTGGCAGCTTCCTCAGCCGCCGCTTTCTTCTCTTCAGCCGCGGCCGTCCTTTTTTCCTCGCGCGCCGCCTGCGTCTCGCCATGAGCGGCCACCCGTTCTTTCACGGAACTCGGATTGGTACGGAGATAGGTAAGGGCTACGACTTCTGTGCCGGCATCACCGGAAGGTCGATCGCCATAGTGAACATTGCCTTGATCGTCGACCCATTTATAGATCTCGCTGGCCATGACACCGCCGCTCACCGTCAAAGCGAATACCGCGAATGCAAGCAACAACCGTTTACTGTTCATAGGGGTTCTTCCAGGGCCACTGAGGCCTAACATAAGATACTGAAACTTCAGGGATTAGACCACTTTTTTGGCTGTTTTGTTGTGATCATGATCACAGTAGATAGCGGGCTTTTGAGCGGCCCGTTTCAACATAAAAAAAGCGGGCCACAAGGGCCCGCTTAGTAACTCGTTGCTTCAAGGGGAATTTCTTTGCAGAAACGAGTAAGGGTGGTGGCGTTGCCCGGCTTTCGTTATGACAAGCCGAGCGACGCCACCGGGGGGACTGCTACTCTGCGGAGGTGAACTCCGGGTAGGCCTCGAGGCCACATTCGCTGATGTCGACGCCCTCGTACTCTTCTTCTTCGCGAGACGCGGATGCCCATAATCAACTTCAGTACAAACCAGACAGCCAGGCTGACCAGAAATGCCCAGGCGAAGATGCTGACGACACCGACAATCTGACCAGTGAAGGTCGCATCGCCGTTTGTGAACAGAACCGCCATGACGCCCCAGATGCCGACCGTGCCATGCACTGATATCGCGCCAACCGGATCGTCGATCTTGATCTTGTCAAAAGCGACGATCGATGCGACAACGATAAGACCGCCAACTGCGCCGATCGTGGTTGCCACAATAGGTGACGGCGACAATGGGTCAGCTGTAATAGCAACCAGTCCGGCGAGTGCGCCATTAAGCGCCATCGTCAGATCCGCCTTGCCAAACCAGATGCGTGACAGGATAAGCGCAAAGACCAGTCCGCCAGCCGCTGCCATATTGGTATTGACGAATACCAGTGAAACAGCATTCGCTTCGCCGACGTCGGATACCTTGAGCTCCGAACCGCCGTTGAAGCCGAACCAACCTAACCAGAGTATCAGCGTACCAAGCGTGGCGAGGGGCAAATTACAGCCGGGGATAGCATTGATTTCACCATTCTTGCCGTACTTGCCCTTACGAGCACCAAGCACGATGACGCCAGCCAGTGCCGCCGCAGCGCCACACAGATGCACCGTTCCAGAGCCTGCGAAGTCGAAGTAGCCGAAGCTCTCTGTCAGGAATCCACCGCCCCAGTTCCAGAAACCCTGGATCGGGTAGATAAAGCCCGTCAAGGCGACCGCAAATGCAAAGAACGACCACAGCTTCATGCGTTCAGCAACGGCGCCCGAAACGATTGACATTGCGGTTGCGACAAACACGACCTGGAAGAAGAAGTCCGACAGGTTCGAGTAGTAGGTGTCGCCGCCGCTGGCAAGGACATCGGCTGAGGAATTGTCGCTGGTCGTCAGCAGACCATCGCCAAACTGAAGAGAACAGATTGGATGCCTCGCCCGGATACATGATCGTGTAGCCGCACAGCATGTACATGATGCACGCTATTGAATAGAGACCAACATTCTTCGTCAGAATCTCCGCGGTATTCTTGGCGCGAACCAGGCCAGCTTCGAGCATCGTGAAGCCTGCCGCCATCCACATGACGAGCGCGCCCATGACAAGAAAGTAAAACGTGTCGAGCGCGTACGCGAGTTCAGTGACCTGCGCCGCTATTTGAGTTGTTTCTTCCACAACAAAACCCCCTTAATAATTAAACGGCTTCGCTACCGGTCTCACCGGTACGAATACGAATGGCCTGAACAAGTTCGGTGACAAATATCTTGCCGTCGCCGATCTTCCCGGTACGTGCTGTATTGGCGATGGCCTCGATAACCTGCTCGGCTACCTCGTCAGCAACTGCCAGTTCGATTTTCGCCTTGGGCAGAAAGTCCACGACGTATTCCGCTCCTCGGTAGAGCTCGGTGTGGCCGCGCTGTCTGCCAAAGCCTTTTACTTCGGTAACCGTGATGCCCTGAATGCCGATGTCCGCAACGGCTTGTCGCACATCATCCAGTTTGAAAGGCTTGATGATCGCAGTGATCATTTTCATTACAGATTCCCCTCTTGATTTGAAAAAGGGGCGACCGGGCGGTCGCCCCCACAACAATTACTGCAGGTCGAACGACTTGCCGATCGTGAAGATCAGAGATTCATTGGTGTTGCCGGTGATGCTCAGGTCTTTGTCGGCAACCAGCAGTGACAGACCCAGGTCTATGTCGGCAACCGTCGTACCGTAGCCCGCTTCGAAGTAACTGCCGTCTGCGTCCTGCGCGAATCCGGCAACCTTGCCGTAGAAGCCGTTCTTTTCGACGGTCAGCGCGTAGTAGGTGTAAGCGTCCTGGGCACCAGCCGTGAGCGGATCGAAGTCGCCGTCATACTCGCCGATAGCGACGTCGAGCGTTACGATGCCGAAGCCGCCACTCAGGTTGATCTCCTGGTAAGTTTCGTCGAAGTCACCGGTGTAGAAGTAGCCCGTGTAGCCGATTCCGTAGCTGAAGTCGCCAGACTCGCCGCCGTATCCGAAGTAGCCATCGACCTCGAGTCCGTCATAGACGTCGGCCGCCCAGGTTCCTGCGTAAAAGCCGTTGGACTCGTAGTCAATGCCGCCGCTTGGCGAAGTTGGCGACTGCAAAATGCCGCGGAAGTAATAGTCGCTCGCCCAGCCGACATTTGCTGACCACTGGGCGTTCGCCAGTCCGCTTGAAAGAAGTGCGATAGCGACAAACGCCATTTTTCTGCTGTTCATTTTCATTTGCTCCCGATTTAAAGTGTGGCCAGGCTGGCCGTTGTCGCCCTGTATAGAGCAGATTGCGTGCCAGTTCTGGAAACTTCCCAAGAAACAAACGCTTGTAATTTCTGCTGCGGCGGGCCTGCACTGTCGTGGTGCAAGGAAGGAGTGCGTTGCTCCGTAATGGGGAGCAAGCACTGTTTTAGTCCCGTGATTGCTCAAACGTAGCTGGCGTTTTCCGCCGACCTCAGGTATCAAACCGCTATGAGTGATGAATCAATTGAAAATTTGGCGAGAAAACTCGCGGATTCGGTTCCAGAGGGTCTGCGCTCGATGCGCGAAGATCTGGAAAACAACTTTCGATCTGTGCTGCGCGCCTCTCTAAGCAAGCTGGACCTGGTAACTCGAGATGAGTTCGAGGTGCAGGAGGCCGTTCTGCAGCGAACGCGAGAAAAGCTTGAGGCGCTCGAAGCCCGGCTGGAGGCGGCTGACAAGAAGGATAGCTGACCGACGAAGGCGCTCGATCACGGCCACGGAGGGCCGCAAAAATGAGTCTCGCCATTCTGCACTGCCGCGGCCAAAGCGGTATCGATGCACCGCCGGTAACGATCGAAGTATTCCTGTCCGGCGGACTGCCGGCGTTCACGATCGTCGGCATGGCGGAAACGGCGGTACGCGAGAGCAAAGACCGGGTGCGCGGCGCTCTGATCAGTTCCGGTTTTGAATTTCCCCAGCAACGCATAACCATCAGTCTTGGTCCGGCCGATATGCGCAAGGCCGGCGGACGTTACGACCTCGCCATTGCACTCGGCATTCTCGCCGCGCGCAAGCAGTTCCCTGTCGACGCGCTCGACAGGCTGGAGTTCTATGGGGAGCTCGCATTGAGTGGCGAACTGCGATCCGTTCCGGGGATGCTTCCTGCGGCGATCAAAGCTGCTGAGTCAGGACGAGCCATCCTGGTGCCAACCGCAAACCAGAGGGAAGCCGCGCTTGCCGGGGCCGACGTGTACCCGGCGGCCTCGTTGCTTGAGGTTACTGCACACCTGGCGGGACGCAGGGCGATCAGGCGCTTTTCACAGGCGCTGCCCGACAAGACGGCATCGTCATGCGACGACCTGATCGATGTCAAAGGCCAGGCACACGCCAAACGGGCCTTGGAAATAGCGGCGGCCGGCGGCCACAACCTGCTTCTGATTGGCCCGCCGGGAACCGGCAAAAGCATGCTGGCGCGTCGCCTTCCGGGCTTGCTGCCGTCGCTGAGTCGGACTGAAGCGATCGAAACGGCGGTCATCAACTCGGTGCTTGGCAGCCCGGTGCCGATCAGCGGCTGGCGAAAGCGACCTTTTCGTGCTCCCCACCACACGGCCACGGGGCCGGCGCTCGTTGGTGGCGGCAAGGGCCCCAGGCCCGGCGAAGTATCACGAGCGCATAATGGCGTTCTCTTTCTTGACGAGTTGCCGGAGTTCAATCGCAGCGTGCTGGAAGTCCTGCGCGAGCCGATGGAGACCGGCTCTATTACGATCTCACGTGCCGGCGGTCAGGCGGATTTTCCCGCCCGATTTCAGTTGGTGGCGGCGATGAATCCGTGCCCCTGCGGCTATCTTGGCGATCGCCAGGCGGACTGCCGCTGCAGCGCCGAACGTGTGGCGGCGTATCGGCACAAGATATCGGGCCCGCTTCTGGATCGCATTGACTTGCATGTGGAGGTCCCGAGACCGTCAACAAGTGATCTGCGCAGTGGTCGCGATGCGGCCGAAACCAGCGCCAACGTGCGAGCGCGCATTGAAAAAGTCTGGGCGCTTCGATCAGAACGCGGGGGCAACCTCAACGCGCGCCTGAGCGGTCAGAAATTCGAGGCGGCCTGTCGAGCGGACGATCATTGTTGGTCGTTACTCGAAGACGCAGCAAAAAGGTTCAGTCTTTCCGCAAGAGCACACCAACGCGTATTCAGGGTCGCGAGAACGATTGCGGACCTTGTCGGAGAAGCTGAAATTCGGCCTCAGGATATTGCCGAGGCATTGTCGCTACGAAGACTGGATCGCGCGCAAACGCAATAGATAGAAGGTCAGCCCGATTCCGGCGGACAGACTTTCGGAAATTCACTGCCACGATGAAACCGTGTCTTTATGGGCTCGTTAGCAACTCACTTTCAGTGACGTTCAACGTGCAAGTGAATACTGGTTGCGCAGAAAAAAGTCATTTTCACCTTCAAATCGAACTTCCTTTGAAACTGAAAAGGTTGCGCTTCCGATCACGTACGTCATACGAATATCGGCGGCGCGATTATCATCCTTACCCCGGTAGATGGTCACCAATGCCAAATCACCGTTAGCGTTCCGTTCGCGCGAAATAATCAAATCTCCATTCAACTTGCGACCGTCGCGGGAGACTTTGATTTCTTCCCTGGAATTGTATTGTGTTTCACCCGGGTATCGAATCGCATAGCTCAGCGAACGGCCGCTGGGCTCTTCAAACTGGACCTCCACCGGAATTTGCGAAAGCGCCTCGCTGGAATAGTCGAGGTAATTCAGCTGTCCTTTCCAACCGCTACCCGCGACGATCTGGAAGTCCTGCAGCGAAGCCACAGGTCCGGTTTGGGCGTTAAGCGGCTGATCCGGCGTAGTTCCCGCACAGGCGGCCTGCAAGACGACAAAAGCAATACACAAAGATTTCTTCATCAGTGGCCCTTTTCAATGGATTAAAAGCGGACGCGAGTACGATTTAGATTACGCCTCGCCGGCGCCAAACGCATAACGCCTCCGGACGTGGCGGAGGCGTTATTTCGTCGCGGTGCCCTTATCGGCGTTATGAGCCGATCGGGTCAGGCGTGCCTTACTGCGACTCGCCCGCCATGTATTCGACTGCCGCAGCGACTTCTTCATCTGAAAGGTCCATGCGACCGCCTTTTGCGGGCATGTAGCCGACAGCGCCGGTGTAGCCCTCGATGGCGTGCTTCGAGAGCGTCGCCATTCCCTGTTCTATACGCGGTGCCCAGGCTGCGGCGTCACCAACGATGGGCGCACCAGCGACGCCAGCCGCATGGCAGGCGATACAGGCGGAATTATAAACCTGTGGGCCGGACAGAGCGGCTGCGACAGGCTTGGGCTCAGGCGCCGCGGTGACCGAGCGCGCCGGCTCCGCATGGGCCTCGCCCGGACGGTAAACCTCGCCGACGGGTCGGATGCGTTCCGCGACGGCCTGGCGATATTCCGCGGTATCTCTGGTGTAAACGCCCTGGGTGAGGTCCGACATCTTCATGGCCAGCACCACAAGGGCAAGTGCGACGGCGACGAGAATGCCGATAATGAGGGAGTACATGTCAAAAAATTTCTGATCCCGACTCAAGGTACTGCTCCGGAGTTTAGGTGTTTGAGTTAGCCGGGCGACGGGCCCGGCAGAGGCGGGCGATTATAGCCCATCAGGGCGCTGGTGCTAGCGTTTCGAGCATCAGCGTCATCAGTTCTTCGGCAAACACCGTCGCCGCGCGGCGCGTGGCCGCTCTGTCGGTTTCATCGCCAACTTCGTAGGTGGCGGCAGGAATGCCGTAGCGACGGTAGATGTAATTCTTGCCGACGCCCGGTCTCTTGCCCGGCCGGGCCTCGTTGCTGAATTCATAGTCAGTCATTCGCGGCGTGGCTCTGGCGAACCAGGCTTCGAAGAAGTTGGGCGGTGTTGTGGGTTCAGAGCTGTCCTGGGTATAGAACAGATTGCGATCAGTGGAGTGAAAGTCGAGAAACAGCCGTAAATTGCGACCTTCCGCATCCAGCCGGTCCAGCAACTCGCCGATCAGGCGCGTCTCCGGCTGCTTGAATGTGCCCCAGTCGCGGTTGAGGTCGGTGCTTCCCAGGTTGTGGCGCCAGTTGCCGCCGATCACTCCGTCCGGATTCATGAGCGGAATGATGATGATCTGAAAGCGCTCGCGAAATTGAGCCGCAAGTTCCGTGTCGGCGAGCAGCGATTCTACGAAAGAGAACATTGCGAACGAGCCCGACACTTCGGGTGGGTGTTGCCGGCCTACCAGAAGGAGCACGTCTTTCGCGGCCGGGTTGCTGACGAGGTAGTGAATAGGCTGCTTACCCAGTGAGTAACCGAGCAGGCGCAGCTCTGCATCCGTTTCCTCGGCAATCTTCGCAGTCCATACCTTGTAGATCGCCGGTGTAACCAACTCCTGCGCGGCGATCCAGGTTGTCCCGGATGCCAGCGGCAACTCGATCGTTGCTGTCGTTCCGTCTTCGGAAATCCTGACGTTGTCTTCGTCAACAGGAAACCAGTTGAGTCCGTCCATGCTGATCTTGGGAACATAACGGTGTCGGCCGCCGACATAGCGCAACGAGACCACCGCGGCTGTTTCCGTCGGGGCTACGAGCTTGAAGGCAAACCAGGGGCTCGGATTGATATAGCCATCATCTTCCGGGCGTATCGAGAGCTCCACGTGGTTTCCTGAGAGCACCCGGCAGCGGCCGCGGCGTGCTCCGGCGAAGTCGTCGGCTACCGTGAAAGCGCTGGCTTCGCAGGGATCGCCCGCATCGTATGAAACGATCGGTGCGGTACAGGCGCCGAGGGCAAGGGTAACGATCAGGCTGAAGGCGTATCGGTGCATGTGTCTCTTCATGTTATTCGAGTGACCAGGCGACTGCATGCGCAACATCATGGCTGCTGGCGCAAGCCAGCGTCCACCCGAGCATGCCGTGCCCTGTGTTCAGATACAGACCCTCGATGTTCGAAGGGCCTACGCAAGGACGACCATTGGGTCTCATTGGGCGAAAGCCGCCCCAGCGCAATTTCTTTTCGGCCTCATAATCGGCGGCGAGCGGCGCAACATTGCGCGCAACCTGCAGCAATTTTTCCGTGCGCTGCGTGTCCGCGTTATTGCGAAAGCCCCTGAAGTCTGCGAAGCCCGAGATGCGCAAGCTGCCGTTGATGCGGCTGAAGACGGTCTTCTTGTTCAGAACCGTGATGCTGATGTCGGGCGGCGATTCGCCGAGTGGTAACGTCACACTGTATCCCCGGACCGGATAGATTCCCGCATTGATGTTTACGGATCTGAGCAAGCCGCCGCTCCAGGCGCCCGCGCAGACAACGACAGCATCTGCTTCTAGCTCGCCGTCGTCGAGTTCGACAGCTCTCAGTCGCCGCTTCTCGGTAACAAGCCGTTTCGCCTCGACGCCAAGGCGGAACTCCGCGCGGTGAGATTTCTCGAGCATCTCTCGCATGCCAACGGCGAACGAGTGCGAATCAGCGACGGCGTCGTTTCTCGAATGCACGGCTGCCATGAAATCTCCGGGCATGCTGGCGAGTGCCGGCTCCAATTCAATCGCTGCATCTTTGCTCACTATTTCAGTGACACAGCCGTGAGTTTTCTTTAATACCACGCCTGCCTGCGCCGCCCGCACCGCAGACTTCGAGTTGAGTAGCACCAGTTTGCCGGTAGCACGATGGGAAAAATCGAAGGGCAAGCGCCGACGTAAATCCGTCAAAAGTTGTTCGGAACGCATCGCGATCTTCAAGACGGCGACCGTGTTTTCCTTTGCTCTGCGCCGAGTGCACTCTGAAAGGAAGCGAAAGCCCCAGGGAATCAGTTCGGGGGTTAGTCGAACCCGGTAGCCAGGATCACGCCCCGAGATAATGCCGGGGAGCTTTGCGATGAAATGGGGGTTCGCCAGCGCGTCGGTAAAGCTGTAAGAAAGTTGCCCGGCGTTTCCGAAGCTGGCGCCGTCCGCTACGCTCGCTTCGCGATCAATGACCGTGACCTGGCAGCCGAGCTCGGAGAGGTAGTACGCGGTAGTTACACCAAGAACACCGGCGCCTATGACGACAACGTGCATAAAACTTCCTCTGCCACTCGTCTTCAGAATAGTACCGAGCGTACTGTCGGGCTCGCCAATGCTTGTTGGTGGCGGCCCTATAGCCTGCGGCTATGACCGCGCTATTTTTCGAGGAACTCAGTAATAGTGCTGCTCAGGCAGTTAACGAAGCGTCGTGTTCCCAACGATAACGGTACGGCAGCAAGGCTCAATACCTTGATGTCGAATCGCAATGGTGGGCTAAGTGGCAGGATCTGGACGCAACTTGTATCGCCGGACTTCGCCGTAACCTCGTCGATGACCGTGACACCGACACCACCTTCGACCAGTGTCTTGACGACGTGGTATGTCTCGGACCAGATCACAGTATCGAGTTCGGCCGCGACCGGTTCGAGATAGTGCGAGAGCGAGCGACCGAGCGGCCCCCTGCCATTGAGGCCTATAAAGGGGTGACCAGGCAGGTCGGAAGCTTTTAACGCCTTTTTGCCGCCGAAGTCGATATCCGGTGGCGCCAGTACGACAAAGCGACTCGTTGCCAGCGTTTCATCGTTAATGCCTGGCATCTTGCCCGCATCGAATGCAATACCAATATCGATGCGTGACTCCAGCAGTGCCTCTGCCATCTGGTCCACATGCAGCGTTTCGATCTCAAATACCGTGTCGCTGTGTTCCCGCAGGTAGGTCCGGATCGCCGTTGGCAAGATCTCCAGACCGAATGCCGGCGTGCAGGCGACGCGAATTCGGCCCTGGTTGCCTGCCTTCAGGTTCTCGGCAACGTTCCGCAGGCGATCGACATCCCGATAGACGGCGGAAACGTGTGCGAATAGTCGGTGGGCTTCAGGCGTTGCCACCAGCTTGCCTTTTATCCGGTCGAACAGCAGATAGCCAAGCTGCTGCTCTGCATGGGCGAGGACCTTGGATACGGATGGTTGCGAGACGTTCAGCACGGCGGCCGCGCTGGTCATTGAGCCGGTTGTATAAACCGCATGAAAGACTTCGATCTGTCGCAATCGCATAGCTGTCCTTTGCCGCTTTGTAGCCGATTTCCAGTCCGAATTACTCGGACAGGACACCAGTATAACCACAGGTTATGCTATCCGGATGATTGCAACGAAGCGGCTCCTGTTGGCGAGCGCGGCCGTCATCCTGATCTTGTGCGACAACGCGCTGGCCGCCCCACTGCGCGTCGGCGTTCGCGTCGCCGACGAGGCGGGGTACGGCGTGGCCGGAGCAACGGTCGCGGTGCAAAGCCAGGTGCTGGTCGCAAATTCAGAAGGCGAAGTTGTGTTTGAGATCGATTCGCCAACGACGGTAACCGTGCGCGTTGAGGCGCCCGGCTATTACGCCTTTATTCACACCCTGCACCGTTCCGATTTCCTCCCGGATGGCAAGACTGTCGTGCCCGACATACGACTGGTGAAGAGGGTGCCCGGCCGCACGCTCTTCATGTTCGCTGGCGACGCCATGCTGAGCCGCCGTTACTTTGAACCGCGCGCCGGAGAACCTGTATTGGTTCATCGCGATCGCGTGCTCGAGGATGGCAAGAAACTGCTCGAGCCAATCCGGCCCTACATCGAGCTTGCCGATTTCGCGTCCGTCAACATGGAGACGCAGCTATCGAACACGGAATTGACGGATCGTTTGCCAAAGTCCGTGACGTTCTATTCACCAAACGAGCTTGCAGCGCTGCTGCAATGGGCGGGCTTTGATTACGTCGCTCTCGGTAACAACCACATGTACGACTACCAGGCTGCCGGCCTGACTTCGACGTTCGCGGCGCTGGACGAAACCAGCCTCGCGTACTCCGGGGCAGGGGCGAATGAAACAGAAGCGCGGCGTCCCGCCGAGGTTGCTATTGGCGGTCGGGAGCATCAGTTTCTGAGCTACGTTGGCTGGCCCGGTACCTTCAAGCCCAGCCAGGTCGCGGACCCCGACAAAGGTGGTGCGGCATTAGGCAGCACCGAAGTTATCGCGGAGGACCTTGCACAGTTGCCCGGGTCAGCGATAGCGGTTCTGCAGCTGCACGCCGGTCTCGAGTACGCGGCGATGCCGGCGCTGACCGAGCAGACGACGTTGCGCCAGGCTGTCAGGGACGGCGCGGACATCGCCATCGGCCACCACCCGCATGTGCTGCAGGGTTTCGAAATCGTCGACGATCGCCTGATCGCGTATTCGTTGGGCAACTTCCTGTTCGACCAGTACCACTACACGACGCAGCTCGGCATGCTGCTGTATGTCTGGATGGACGGCGAATCGTTGCATCGTGCCGAAGCCGTGCCGCTGCACGTCAATGGCTACCTGCCGACACCCGCAACCGGGCTGGTGCGTAACGCCGTGCTGACGCGGTTGGCACGTTTGTCGAAAGCGACGGTGTGCATGTCGCCGAGTGGTTTTCATGCTGTCATTGAGCCATGTGGTAACGACGCAAAGTTCAGCAACAATATTTCGGTAGCGGCAACTGCGGCGTACGCGCCGGTGCATGTGCGAACCCTCGGCGCATCGCCGTTGTTTCCCGTGACGATAGATGGCGCCGACGAACCGTATCGCCTTGGCATCGACCTGCTGCGGCGCGGTGATTTCGAATACGCGCGCCTGTTCGGTGCGCACGACCGAACCTGGATCGAGGGCCGCAACGCGTCGCTGAAGAGCGGCGACAACAACCGCTTCGATGTTCGTGTGCCAGCCGGCGGGCAGCCGGTGCGCACAGGCATGAAGGTATTTGAACGGGTTTTTTCGTTGTCCAGTCCGGCGACGATTACGGGGCGCCTGCGTATCGACGGCGATGTGAGAGTTCGCTTCCTGCTGCAACGTCGTCGCGAGACGGATACGCTCGAGGATGCACTTTCGGGCGGGCCGATTACGGAAATCGGCGTGTGGGAGGGGTCTGCGAACGACTGGACGACGTTTTCGTTCGATTTTAACCATCCCAGGATAGCAACACGCTCCATTCGTCTGCTGATGGAGTTTGCCGATATCAGCGATCAAAAAGTCGGCGCGTCCGTGTCACTCGACGATCTGGCGTGGGTCGAGTGGCAGACGCCGTGGATAGCGCCTGAAGATACGAAAATCGATCCGGAATTCGCGACACACGTTATGTTGCAAGCGAAACCAAAACCCTAATGCGTTCATGGGTGTTTCTGCTAGACTGAGTCCATAATAAAAATGGTCATAGCCACCGGTTATACGCTCTGGGCACGTTGTTATTGGCGAGGTCCCCGGCGCATTGGTAGCTTGGCCTGAGTATCGGCGCTAGCCGATAGATAACAGTCGGCTCAAGCCGATAAACAAGCCAGGAAGGGGGAAGTCATGTTCCGATCGCCATCGCGTACCGTGGGCGGCCAATTGCGGCTGCTAGCTGCCAGTTTAGTCGCCATATCCTTCGCCGTGACACCTGCCGTCGCGCAGGACGACGAAGAGAAGATCGAAGAAATCACCGTTACCGGGTCGCAGATCAAGGGTGCTGCTATATCGGGGGCACTGCCCGTGTCCATCATTTCGGTTGAGGATATCGAGGCCTATGGCATTGACTCAGGCGACGAACTCCTCGACCTGATGCCGGAGAACGGCAACAACTTCTTCAACGAAGCCGAAAGCATCAGCGGCGGCGTCAACTCCGCCCGCGGTGATGTCGGCGCTTTTAACCTTCGCAGCATGGGTACCGGCAACACCCTCGTTCTCGTCAACGGACGCCGGCTCGTAATGGCCCCGCAGTACCAGACGGAAGAGGTCGGTGGCAGCTTCGTTCCTGTAAACACTGTCAACTCGAACACGATTCCGGTTTTCGGGGTAGAAGCGCGTTGAGGTTCTGCGTGAAGGTGCTTCGGCGATCTACGGTGCGGATGCGGTGGCCGGCGTTGTGAATACCGTGCTGAAATCGGATCTCGACGGTTTCGCGATTCGCAGCAAGTTCACCGAGTTCGACCATGTGCCGCGAAACGACACAAACATTACGCTCGAATGGGGCAAGAATTTCAACGGTGGCGCGACCAACGTTGGCATGTTCGTCAACTACCTCGATCGTGGACGAGTTAATTCGCAGGATGAAGCGCGTTGGGCAAACGCGGATTTTCGTGATCGCATTCCGGTCGGCTCTCCCTGGGAAGGCAATACGTCGTTTCGCAACGACAGCGCGAACTCGATTTACGGCCAGTACGACGTGCGAACCAGCGCGTCCGGCCAGGGCTTAAGCGGCACGCTGACGGATTCAAGCGGCGAGTTCGAGACGTTTCCGTCGGGTCATCCCGACTGCGACTGGGATCTTGGCTACGGCACCTGTGGCGCGATCGATGGCAACGGTACCTATCGCCATAACCTGAATGAAAATCGCGATCTGAATTCCGACCTGCAGCGAACCAGTGCCTTTGTCTATATCAATCACGAACTCGAAAACGGCGTGGAGAGCTTCACCGAAATCGGCGCCTACAAATACGAGAGCAACCTGTTCCGCCACGGTTCAGCGCCGTTCAGCACAGTGAAGCTGCGCGTCGGTGCGGAGAACTACTACAACCCGTTCGGTCCCTGCGGATCGGTGAATCGCCTGCCGGACGCGCTCATTCCAGGCGTGGACTGTGATGGCCTGGAGCTCGAGATCGATAACTATCGATTCACCGAATTGCCGCGCATCGTCGACAACGACGGCGACTCGTTCCGGCTTCTGCAGGGATTCCGTGGTTCAGAAGGCGATTGGGACTGGGAGACCGCATTGACCTGGTCGCGAGCGACCGCCGACGACATTACCCGCAACCGCGTGTCGAACATTTTGATGGCCGAAGCGCTGTTCGATCCGACCCCGGCGGCCTACAACCCGTTTAGCGGCGGGGTCGACAATAACATCGAGCGTGCGCTTATCGACGTCTATCGCAAGAGCAAGTCGGAACTGCGCATGCTGGACTTCAAGCTGTCGAGTGCCGAGTTCGTGCAGCTGCCTGCGGGGCCGATGGGCTTTCTTTTCGGCGCTGAATTCCGCGAAGAGTCTTTTGTCGACAATCGCGATCCGCGCCTCGACGGTCGTATCGTATTTACGGATTACCAGGGCGATACCTATCCGTATGTGTCGGACGTGGTGAATTCCAGTCCGACGCCAAGCAGCCGGGGCAGCCGCAGCGTTGTATCGCTATTCAGCGAAGTGGCGGTGCCGATCTTCGAGAGCCTGGATATGCAGCTCGCCGTCCGTTACGAAGATCTTTCGGACACCGGCACGACGACTGTTCCGAAGATTGCATTGGGCTGGCAGGTCTTCGAGCCACTGTTGCTGAGGGCTTCGTGGTCCCAGGGCTTCCGTGCGCCAAACCTGGTGACGATCAACGAGGAAATCGTCGCTCGCCAGAACACCCGTACCGACTGGGCCTGTACCTACGCGGCGGAGAATGGCGGCGACCCGGACCAGGATACGCTGGACTGCAGAAACTCGACACAGCGTATTGCAGAGGGCAGTACCGACCTGCGTCCCGAGGAGTCGGATAACTTCTCGGTTGGCCTCGTTTTCGAGCCGCTCAACGACATGACGTTTACGCTCGACTACTGGGGTATCGAGAAGACAGACACGATCGGTCTGTTCGGCGAAGAGAACCATACGCTGCTGGATCTTTACTATCGGCTACAGGCAGGCACTTCAAACTGCGCGGCCAACCCCGGCAACGATGTGGTCGTTCGCGATGTTGCTGGCGTGGATGAGTCCGCGATTTACCTGGCCGCAGGCATATGCCCGGCTGGCGATATCGAGTTCATCGAAGACAGCTACCTGAATCTCGATACCCGCACGATCAAGGGCGTGGATCTGGGCTGGTACTACAACGTCGATACCGCGATGGGTAACTTCAATTTCCGGCTGGTCGCGTCCCATCTGCTCGAGTATGAGCAGGACGCCGGTGGCGATTCCCTGATTCTCGTTGACGCCAAGAATTCCGGTCTTATCCCTGCGACGTACCCGATTGAAGGGTTTGCGGACTTGATACGCAAGGATGGCAACCAGGAGAATCGTGCGAACTTCACGGTCGCCTATAACAGGGAGGACCTCGGTGCGTCGATCACCGCGTATTACATCGGCGACTTCTACCAGGATTCGCTGACGATCGACAATCCGGATACGGCGATCTACGGTCCCAGTCCGACGCTGCAGTACAAGATTCCGTCGATGACGACCTACAATGCGAAGGTCGACTACACGTTCCGTCCGTCAGACCGTTACCAGTTGCGTACGCGTTTCGGTATTAACAATCTCAGCGACGAGCGCGCGCCGCTGGCCGATCGATATTTCGGTTACTTCTCGGATTCGCATCGTGACCTCGGCCGTTCGTATTACCTCGATCTGAAGCTGACGTTCTGATTGTGCATGGAAAGGTAAAACGAAAAGGGGGCTTTGCCCCCTTTTTGCTAATTGTGCTGCTGGGGTCGTCCACGGCTGTCGTGGCTGACGACGAGCCTGTTGTGGCTCCGCCCGCAAAGGTGCTTTTTGTAGGAAACAGTTTTACTTACTACAACAACAGCCTGCACAAGCATTACCGGCAGCTGATCTGGGCATCGGCAATTCATACGCGGGAAACCGCGCGTTCTCGCATTATGACAATATCGGGTGGCCACCTGCCCGAGCATACCGGCGGCTTCGAGAATGTACTTTCCGCGGAAGACTGGGACGTTGTGGTCATGCAAGGGCACAGCCTGGGACCGATCAGCGAGGATACGGCGGAGCCATTCAGAGCGGCGGCGCGCAAGTTCAGCAGGATCGCTCGCAAGCAAGGGACGCGACCCGTGTTCTTCATGACCTGGGCTTACACCGACAAACCCGAAATGACGGCGCTGCTCGACAAGGCCTATACCGACATCGGCCGGGAGCTGGACGCCGAGGTTGTTCCCGTTGGGCTCGCCTTCGCAACGGTCACGAACGAGCGCCCGGATATTGCACTGCGTATTGCCGATGCACGGCATCCGTCGCGGGCGGGGACCTACCTGGCTGCCTGCACGTTCTTTGCGGCGCTTTATCAGCAGTCGCCCGAGGGCCTTGACTACGACGCCGGCCTGGGCAAGGAGACGGCCAGTTATCTTCAGCGGGTCGCCTGGAAAACCGTGCAGGACTACAAAAACCGCGAAGCCGAGTGGACGTTCTCGGGATGGGCGGGATCGCCGGTGCCAATTCGAAGCTACGTTCCGATGCAGCATGACGCATCTACGCCAGTCGTCATTGTTATGCACGGCGCCAGCCGTGACGCGCCGCGTTATTACGACGATTGGAAAGCGCTCGCCGAGGCACAGGGCTTCATTGCGGTAGTGCCTTACCTGTCAAAACATCGTTTTCCGGGATCGGATACGTACAACCTTGGCCATGTATTCGCTGCAGACACCAGCAAGCAGCGCAGCAGCAACAGGTGGACCTTCTCCTTGATCGAGCCGTTGTTCGATGAGGTCGTTAAACGTGTTGGCGGTGAGCAGGAGAGCTACGTTCTTTATGGACATTCTGCTGGCTCACAGTTCGTGCATCGCTTTATGTACTACGTGCCGGATTCACGGGCGAGCCAGTTTATCGCTGCGAACGCAGGTTGGTACACGATGCCGGATTTCAGTATCGAGTATCCCTACGGGCTTAAAGGATCCGGTATCGAGGAGGACGCCTTGCCTGCGATTCTCGCTAAGCCACTGGTTCTTTTGCAGGGGCGAGCCGATACGGATGCGAACGCGGACAAGCTTCGCAAGACCCCGGAAGCGGAGCGCCAGGGACCCAATCGGCTCGCAAGAGGTTTGACGATGTATCGCGTTGCGAAGTCGAAAGCGGAGCAGTTAGGCGTCGAATTCAACTGGCAACTGCTGGTCGTCAAAGATGCCGACCACGATAATGCCAAGATGGCCCCGGCCGCGGCGACACTTATAAAGTAAGTGCACCGCGTGCGTTAGCGTTTTTCCTTCAGTCGTTCGACGCCGATTATCTTCATGATGGTCTTTTCGTAAATCGGCTCTGTCTTTGCGGCGCGGACCTTGTGCAGGAAGTACTTCTCGTACGCAATTTTCGCAAGGTGTACCCATTTGCCACGTGACGCCCAGTTAGTATTGCGCGGCGGAATTTGTGGCAACGCAACAAACGCAACGCCGCTGTCACCGAAGTCCGCCAGGCAGACCGCATTCCAGGTCGCACGCTGGTCGGGCTGGCCACCATTCAATTCGTTGGTGATGTTATGGGTTGTCGCTGTGACCATAGACTCGATCATGTAGCCGGTCTTCGGTGCTCCCGTTGCTACCGGAGTTGGGCCGACAGGTGGTATCGCGACGCATACGCCAACGGCGTAGACGTTCTTGAAGGTCGGGTTGCGCTGGAATTCGTCGATCAGGATGAAGCCGCGCGGGTTTGTCAGTCCTTCAATGTCGATCACCGCATCGACGCCTTTGAAGGCCGGCAGGATCATCGAGTGCTTGAACGGCAGCTCATGCTGTTTCTTGTCATTGCCGTCCTCGTCAACCTCGGTGAACGCCATCGTGCCGTCGCCTACCTTGGTGATCTTCGCATTTGTCGTCCACTGAATATGACGGTCCCGAAATTCGGATTCCATCATCGTCTTTGTATCGCCGACACCGTCGAGTCCCAGATGACCGATATACGGCTCTGGTGTAACGAAGTGCATGGGGATCTTGTCGCGGATCTTGCGCTTCTTAAGTTCGGTATCAAGGATAAAGATGTATTCGTAAGCAGGGCCAAAACAGGATGCGCCGGGCGCAGCGCCGACGACGATGGGGCCCGGATTGTCGAGCAGCTCCTTGAAGTTGACGAACGATGTCTCGGCGTGGCCCGTCTTGCAGACAGACTGCGTGTAGCCATTTTCGGGGCCGAGCCCCTCGACTTCCTCGAAGGCGAGCTTTGGGCCTGTCGCGATGACCAGGTAATCGTAATTAATCGAATTGCCGTCGTTCAGCTCGAGGCGGCTGTCGCCCGGATGGAGTCGCTTGACGCCCTGGCTGTGAAACTCGATGCCGTGTTTCTGCAGAGTCTCGGGGAGATCGACGGTGATCTGTTTTTGCTTGCGCCAGCCGACGGCGACCCAGGGGTTCGACGGCGTAAACTCGAAGCGTTCCGAGTCACCGATGAGCACAACCTCGTGCTCTTTGCCGAGTTCCTTGCGCAGCTCGTAGACCTGCGAGATTCCGCCGATACCGGCGCCCATGACGACAATTCTTGCCATTTCCGCTTCCCCATACGTACGTTGTGATCCGGCTAAGATATTACAAAAAGCTAATGTAGTAAAGACTAAATTATAGACTTCTAAATTAGTATGCTCTATAGTGTCTGGATGCTGGGATAAATGGGTGGAACCGATGATTCCGAACGAAGAAAAGCAGGGGAAACAGAGCCCTGCAATGCCGCCGGCCAACCGGATGCAGGAGCACGCAGCCGACGCGGCGGGTCTTATGAAGGCCCTGGGAAACGAGAGTCGCCTGATGATTCTTTGCCTACTGACAGAGGGCGAACACTCGGTCAGCGACCTCAACGAGATCATTCCGCTGAGCCAGTCGGCGTTGTCACAGCAACTGGCGCGCCTTCGCCAACAGGGACTCGTCAAGACACGACGCGAATCCCAAACCATCTACTACGCGCTGGCCAACGGGCCGGCCGATCGCGTCATTCATCTACTTCACGATATTTATTGCGGCAAAGCTGAATGCCTGGCCTAGGAAAAAAGAAATGAATTCAAACTTCGGATTTGGAAAAACAGTTGAACTGTCTTTCGATGACGCAATCGAACTGGTAACGGCGGAACTTGATAAAGAAGGATTTGGAGTCCTGTCGGACATTGACGTTGCGACAAAAATGAAAGCGAAACTCGGAAAGGACATGCCTCCTTACCGGATTCTCGGGGCCTGTAATCCTGCGCTCGCCTACCAGGCGATCCAGGCGGTTGAAGATATTGGATTGTTGCTGCCCTGCAATGTTCTCGTTCGCGAGGACGATGCGGGCACCGTTCATGTCGACTTCATGGACCCAAAAAGCGTATTGTCTCTCGTCGACGACCCTGGCGTTACACCGCTGGCGGAAGAGGTTAAGACCAAACTGCAGCGAGTGCTCGCCGCACTTTAAAAAAACGACGAGGATTTCCTCTTGGAAAACAGCTACCGCAAGACCGGTTTCTTGCTTGCGTTGATGTGTCTTTTTGCCGGTGCGACCTTCGCACAGGCAGAAGACGCCGTCTCAACGCAGGTCGACATTCCCTACGAAGCGTTTCAGCTCGACAATGGCTTGTCTGTGCTCGTGCACTCCGACCATTCGATACCGACCGTGTTCGTCGGCATGTGGTACGCCGTCGGCTCCAAGGACGAGCCGCAAGGCAAGACCGGCTTCGCACATTTGTTTGAGCATCTGATGTTCCAGGGAACAGAGAATCGCGAAGGCGAATACTTCTCGCCGTTCACCGATGCCGGGGCAACCGGCATGAACGGAACGACATCGCAGGATCGGACCAACTATTTCGCGACGGTCCCGTCCGGGGCGCTGGACATGGCCCTGTGGATGGAGAGCGATCGTATGTCGTACTTGCTGGGTGCGGTGACGCAGGAAGCACTCGACGAGCAGCGCGATGTCGTGAAGAACGAAAAGCGCCAGCGCGAGACGCGTCCGTATGCACAGATGGGCGACAAGATTCGCGAAGGGCTGTACCCGGTAGGACACCCCTATCGACATTCGGTTATCGGATCGATGGACGATCTTTCAGCGGCCTAGCTCGAAGATGTTCACGAGTGGTTTGAAACCTACTACGGCGCATCCAACGTCGTGCTGGTACTGGCTGGCGATGTCACGCTTGAAGACGCGAAAGCCAAGGTTAAGAAGTACTTTGGTGCGGTGCCCGCTGGCGTTCCGCTGACCTATCCGAAGAAGTGGCTTCCCGAGCTGCAGCAAAATCGCGAAGAGGTCATGTACGACCGCGTGGGAGTTACGCGCATCTCGCGCGTCTGGGCGCTTCCGGGCCTGAACGACAAGGACACCTCCTTGATGTACCTCGTGAATGACTCTCTTGTTGGTAACAAGAACTCGCCACTGAGGAAGAAGCTCATTGATGAGCTGCAGCTGGCAACGACCGTCTACGGCAGGGCCGACGGCCAGGTTATGAGTGGTGAGTATTCACTCACCATCGATCTCAAACCTGGAGTCACGCCGGAACGGGTGCTGTCTGTCGTTGACGAGACGATCGCCGAGTACCTGCAATCAGGGCCCGATCCTCAGATCGTCGAGAACGCGAAACTTGGTGTGAACATGTACATTCTCGGTGCGCTGGAAACGGGCGCCTCGATCGGTCGACTGCTCGCCGAAGGTTTTCTTTATTCCGATGACCCGCTGTTCGTCAACCGTGAACTCGAGTGGCTGAACGCAGCGACCGCCGAAGAGCTGCGACAGGTTGCCGGGCGCTGGCTCACGCGGGGTTACTACCAGCTGACCGTTGAACCTTTCCCTGAATATTCGACCGTAGAAAACGACGTCGATCGCTCCGCGATACCCGCCGTAACAGCAAGTTCCGCGATCAACTTTCCGGATATCGAAACGGCGACGCTGAAAAACGGTATTAACCTGGTTGTTGCGACGCGCGGCAGTATTCCGCTGGTTGATGTATCAATCAGCATCGGCACAGGTGGCCTCGCAGCGCCGGTCGACGCGCCGGGACTTTCTTCGTTCGTCTTTGGCCTGATGGACAAGGGTACAAAGCGCTTCGATGCCAACGAGCTGGCTGCGGCAAAAGACAAAATTGGCATGAGCGGCCAGTTCCAGGACGGCATGGAACAGAGTTCTTATGACTATCGTATCCTGCGCACGCATCTCGATTCCTCACTCGACCTTGCGGCCGATATGTTGCGGAATCCGACGTTTCCAGATGGCGAGCTAGGCAAGTTCAAGGCGCGAATCTCGGCATACCTCGCGAACCTGGAAAAGTCGCCCTCGCGTGCTGCCCGCAGCCTGTTCGACCGTGCTATTTATGGTGCAGACACTCCGATGGGTTCGGTCTGGACGCCGGCGCTGCTGGATCAGGTCGACCGCACAAAGCTGAGCGCCTTTCACAAAGCGGAAGTTACGCCAGACAACATAACAATCTACATGATTGGCAATATCGGCATCGAAGAAGCTACGGCCAGTGCCAACAAGGCCTTCGGTAAATGGAATGCGAAGAGCACCGTAAAGGAGCGCTCGATCGGCAAAGCAGCGGAGTCGCGTGCACGTGTGATTCTCGTCGATCATCCGGGTGCCGTGTCGAGTACGATTATCGGCGGCCACGCAATCCCCCCCTATGACGCTGAAAGCTGGACGGAGCTCTCTCTAATGAACCGCGTACTCGGCGGTGCTTTCGAGGCGCGCCTGAACATGAATCTGCGCGAGGACAAGGGCTGGTCTTACGGCTACTACTCGGGCGTTCGCACGAATGCGAGTGGTGACATGACATTCAGCTCCTCTGGCCAGGTGCAGACAGACAAGACGGCCGCGAGCATGCAGGAAATTCGCCGCGAGGTAGCGAATTTCGTAACGACACAACCGGCGACGGAAGAGGAAGTCGAGCGCGTAAAGCTTAACCGCGTACGTTCGCTGCCCGGCTCGTTCTCAACCAATCGCGGCTTCCTGAGCAGCATCATCCGTTCCAATAACTACGGCTTGCCGTTCGACTATGCGGAGTCCGCCGCCGCCCGAATAGAGGTTGTCACGGCCGCCGGGGTTAGCGCGCGAGCTCGAGCGCTGCTCGATACGGACAAGTTCACCTGGCTGATCACCGGCGACCTGGAGCAGATCGAGGAGAGTGTGCGTGCCTTGAACTACGGCGACGTCGAGGTCTGGGACGCGTTCGGCAATCGGCTGCGCTAATGGCTGCGCGTTAACGCATATATCGCGAACGAGCCGAGCCAGTGAGAGCCTTCGTAGTGCTCACTCGAGATATGCGGCAATGTGGCGGCCAGGTGACTCGCCGCCGTATCGCGCAGTTGCTTCGCCATTGCCGCATCATCGATTTCACCGGCGATGACGTACAGGTTCCACGCGCGGCTCAGGTTCAGTCCGTCGAGATGCACGATCTTGGGGTCGGAACGATCGCTGACGTTTGCCGGTAGCAACGATTGCGGCTGCGAAAGCGTGGGTAAAAACGCGCCGAGCCAGGAGTTGAAGTCGGCATCTGCCAGTACCCGGGCCATCAAAGCCGCTTCCTCGAAGCACGGCGAGAGAAAGTCTTCCCCGCTTGGCTCCCAGGATAGTGGGCAGTTGCTGTCGGACGCGTAATAGCGGCTTGCCGCGGCGATGATCGCATCACGCAGAGCGCTATCGGCAACGGTCTCAGCGTAGTCGAACGCAAACGACAGGCCGAACGCGGTGTTCGGGTGCACACCGGTGCGCACAGGGTATTCCTGGCGCGGCAGAAACTCGATATAGCGATCTCGAATAATTCCGGAAAGTGGCTTGAGATTGTCGGCCAATTGCTGCCCGAGCGGGTCATCCCATTGTCTGAGTTCTGCTGCGAGCTGCAGTAACCAGGCCCAGCCGTAGGTGCGTTCCCAGCTGGCCGACGCTGTTTCGAAGTAGCGAACTTCACCTGCAATGTTTTCCGCTGTCAGCGATCGCGACAGGCCTTCGATGGCCTGCGCACGCTCCGGCAGATCAGGGAACTCCTTCAAAAGCCTCACCAGCATCCAGTGACCGTGAACTGACGAATGCCAGTCGAAACAACCGTAAAAAGCCGGGTGCAGTTGCCGAGGTGGCAATAACGAGTTTTCGTCTTTCAAAACCTGGTTGAGCTTGTTGGGGTACTCACGGTGCATGCAGTCGAGTGCGAGCGTCGCGAATCGCGATGCACTGTCCACGGTCAAGGCCATGTTGTCGCCGGGCGGCGGCGCTGACGTTGTTTGTTCGTGGTCGGCCGGGGAACAACCCGTCAGGCCAATCAGGACCAGAAGCGGAAGGGTTGTGTGCTTGGCAAAGCGCATGAGTGACTCACTTTTATTATGGCGGCGCCGCCATAATAACGCGTCCTGCTCAGGCGTAGGTGTCGATGAACGTCCCGGAAAGACCGAGCGCCTGGTTGACCGATTGCAGGGCCTGTTGCGATGCGCTCAGAAGACCTTTGACCAGGCCGCCCTCATCATCTTTGCCGGCAAGGAAGTCACGCACGAGATTTCCCCGCCGCTGCAGGTTCGTTGTAAATTCGCGTCGATCCATGCTGGTAAAGTCGCCGCGCAAGCGTGCGCCGCTCGATGCATCGAAGCCAAGGCCCAGAATATTATTCTCGTCGGTGCCACCGAAGGCGGAGCGCAACGTAAATTCGAGCGCCCCACGAAACGTCGCGGCATTCTTGCCTTTGCCGACAAAGGTCGAATCCGAGAACAGCCGATTGATTTGCTCGAATACGGCATTCGTCGCGTCGGCGATCTCATAGCTCTTGCGGCGCGAGATGCCGCGAGATACGGCCTCGGGATCGACCCGGCCTTCGGGAATTTTCAGCGCTCGCAAACAAGCCCGTACCGTTGCTGTCGATAGTTGAGTACAGATGTCGCTTCGTTAGCCTCGATCAGCACCTGCTGCGATGCGCTGTCGAACGTGGCAACGACGCCTGCACCGGAGCTGTTGATTTTGTCGATTACGGTAGAAAGACTGTCATTCGCCGTGTCGATAGCGATTTGTCGCCCATTGATGACGACGTCGCCTGATTGAACCGATGCAAAAGCGGCAACGTTGTCAAAGCTCTGGATCGTTTCCGGGTCGATACCGTCAACCAGGTTGAGGTTGTCGAGCTTGGTTGCCGCCAGGAAATTCGAGTCGTCATTTTGCAGATCGATAGTCGCGGCCGAGCCCAGCGTGTTCTGTATGAACTCGATGCGTTCGGTCAACGCATTGAAGACGGCCGTAACGCCTGTGTTGGACTGGTTGATGCGCTGCACGACATCGTTCAGCGTGTCGCTGGTAAGCACACTGATGTTCTGGCCGTTGAGATCGAAGCTGCCATCAGCAATCACAGGTGAACCGAACTGCAGATTCGGATTCTGGTTTCGGATGCCACCGAGGGGCAGGTTCGGATTCACGACCGAGCCGATGCTGTCGGACACGCTGAGCACGGTGGTCGTATCCCTGTTAATCGTGCTGCCGGCACCCATCGTGAAGTACAGGCCGTTACCGATGTCGTATTGCTGATCCAGAGGATCGTTGCGCCCAACCCTGACATTATTTCGGTTGCCAAACGGGTCCTCAACGCGAATCTGAATGCGTGACGAGCCACGCGTACCGTTACGGCGCGACTCAAAGGTATAGGCGGCGTCCGGCGGCAAAGGGCCGTCCGTGGCAGGATCATATTGGTATTCACCACCGATAGTGATTTCCGCCGTGGAACCGCCGAGCCATTCCGGCCCAAACGGTGTGAACGACGTCGTCGACGCATTGATCTCGCCCAAGGAATTCAGCGTCGCCGCGGTATTGGTCATATCCAGACCCAGAGACGACGCCGAGCGTGCGTCCGGCAGATCCAGCTTGAAGCGCGTGTTGATGTTACTCAGCTCGGCGAGTCGCTCGACTGCCCTGAAGAGATTCAGGAGCTCGGTGCGTGCGCGCAGGAAGTCGCTGTGCGCCTCCGGGCTAATGGAGGCGAACTGCGTCGGTCCCGAGCTTGAACCGGCCCGGGCGACGCTGGTTGAGCGCACGATATTCTGTATTGTCCCTATTACCGACATCACCATCCCTGTTTGATGAAGGCGCTATGTCTCGTTGCTATCGGCCGGGTTGCTGCTTTCTTTAGCCGCTTCTTTCGGCTTCCTGCGGATCGGTGCGAAGCGCCGGCGAAGACGAGCAAAAAATGTGACGCAGCTCACCTATTGAGGATTATGTCGGGTCTTTCCCGTCCCATTTCGACGCAAGCCCTTGAAACTCTTGCAACTAAATGCGCTCATTAGCATCCGGCAATTAGCCAGAATTACCGACGGCAGAATGAATCTGCCAGTGAGCCCTGATACAGACAATGAAGTCTAGTGAATCGCAATCCTGTTCGAAGATTGTGCGCCGTCCGCTCGGACGGTGCCTCGCATTGCTGTGCATGATTTCGGCATGGTCGTCCGCTAACGCAGCGACGGTTCGCGATAACTTTGAGTCTCGCACCTGGGGCAACAACGACGGAACCACCAACTGGAGCGGAGACTGGATCGAAGTTGACGGCGACTCGACGCCGCCCAGTCCGACTAACGGCAATGTCTGGATAACGAATGGCGGCGAACTGCGCGTCGAGGATCAACCCAATACGGGCGGTCAGCCGAGTGCGGCGCGGCAGGTAAATCTCGCCGGGGCCACCTCGGCGACCCTGTCGTTCGACTGGCGCACGACAAACGGCGTCGATAACAGCGACTCGGTCATCGTTGAGGTATCTGCAAACGGCGGCGTCTCCTGGACAACCCTGGAGAACTTCACCGGACTGAGCGGCAACAACTCCGGCTCGCGTGCCTACAACATCACGCCTTACGCAGCGGCAAACACGCAGGTCAGGATTCGCGTCAATAACCTGTATGGTGGCGGCAACGAAAGTTTCAGGCTTGAGTTCATCGAGATCGATTACCAGGTCGCGTTAACGGGCACCAATCTCTCGATTACACAAACAGATGCGCCCGATCCAGTCAACGTCGCGAATAACATGAGCTATACGTTGAGCGTCTCGAACGCCGGCCCGGATGGTGCAACCGGTGTAACCGTTATCGATACGCTGCCCGCTGGCGTTACGTTTCAATCGGCCTCCGCGACCCAGGGTGGCTGTTCCCAGGCGGCTGGTATCGTCACCTGCCTGTTGGGCAATCTCGCCGGCGGAGCCAACGCGACAGTCAATATTGCCCTGACCGCTCCGGTTGTGACGGGCACGATGACCAACACGGCGACTGTGAGCAGCCTGGAGATAGATCCAGCTCCCGGCGACAACACGAGTTCCGAGAACACCACGGTACAGAATCTGAATGTGAATCAGCTGTGTTATCTCGTCGCAGACTCCGGCGGGGGAAACGGGGGTAACGATCTGTTCACGCGCATCGACACGGCCGACTTCAACCCGGCAACGAACGAGACCAGTATCGGCACCGGCACCGGCACGAGTTCGATCGAGGCAATCGCCTTCAACTCTGCAACAGGCGTCGTTTATGCAGCCAACGCAAATCGACTCGGCGTGCTTAATCTCACGACCGGCGTATTCCAGCCACGTCCACAGACCTTTGGCACGGGTAGCAATACTGTCACTTCCATCACTTTCGATGACATCGACGGCCTGGCCTACGATGCGACAACCGGAGTGCTCTACGGTGTCGACGCACGCGGCGGAACCGATGTGTTGATACAGATCGATATGACAACCGGCGCGCACGTACCGAACGCGTTTGGTGCCGGCATCGACTATGTACCTATCCCGCCGATAGGGGGCAATACGATCACCGATGACATCGCCATAGATCCGACGACCGGCATCATGTACGCGGCCGTCAACGGCGGCGGTGTTACCGACCGGCTGATCAGGGTCAACAAGCTGACCGGCGCGACCACGGACATTTCGGCGATAACCGTTCCGGACATCGAAGGCCTTGGCACCGATCCGAGCGGGCAACTGTGGGGCACCAGCGGTACGCAGGGAATACTCTACGAGATCAACAAGGTGACTGGCGTCGGTTCCAACGGACGCGTGATTAACAACGGCAGCGATTACGAAGCGGTCGACTGTTTTGCGTTTTCGCCGACAGTCACGGCCGATCTGAATGTGGGCAAGACGGTGGACGACCCGACGCCCAGCGAAGGTGGCACTGTCAACTATACGATCACGGTGACAAACGCCGGCCCGGGCCCGGCAACGGTCGTGCAGCTAATGGACCTGTTGCCGGCCGGCGTTAGCCTGGTTTCAGCGACACCTTCCCAGGGAACCTACGATGGGGTCAGCGGCGACTGGTATGTTGGATCTGTCCCGGTAGGCGGCAATATTTCTCTGGTTCTGCAGGCGCTTGTTGATGCCGGCGCAGGGGGGTCCACGATTACCAATACCGCGAGCGTCGACTTCCTTAGCCAGAACGACCCCAATCCAGCTAACGACGTTGCCGCCGTTGATATCAATCCGGTAGGAACACCCAACCTCACCATCGTCAAGGCGGTTACGACGCTCGAGGATCCGATAAACGGTACTGTCGATCCGAAGGCAATCCCCGGTGCGACCCTGCGCTACTTAATTGTGCTGACGAATTCCGGTAGCGGCCCGGTCGACGCGGACACGCTCATTATCACGGACCCGCTGCCGGCGAACATGGCGTTGCGGGTGACGGATTTCGACGCTTCGACCACCGGGCCCGTTCAGTTCATCGATGGCTCGACCGCGAGCGGTCTGAGCTACAGTTTCGTGGCGCTGGATGACCTGGGTGACGACGTGCTGTTTTCCGATGACGGTGGCGTGACATTCGACTACGAGCCCACGGCGGATGCCGGCGGTGTCGACGTCGCGGTCAATGCGATTCGCATCAACCCCAAGGGCGCTCTTGCCGGCAACAGCGGCAGCGGCGACCCAAGCCTGCAGCTGGCTTTCAAGATGATTGTGCAATAGGCCTCGAGACACCCGAACCGCTAAAGAAAGCGGCAATTCTGCCGACACCTCCTGAACCAGACGTGTTTTTTGTATTTTGGAGGAGGTTGTATGTCGCAGAGTGAGTATTTCGAGCTTGTGCAGTCGCTGGCTGCGGATCTCAACAAAAAGGATATCCATCTGCCTTCTTTCCCGGACGTTGTCATACGGGTTCGCAAAGCGCTGGACGATTCGGACACGACGAGTACCGATCTCGCGAACATCCTAAGTGTCGAGGCGGTGCTCGCCTCGAGAATACTGATTCTCGCCAATTCGACCTATCACAATCCCGGCGGCATAAAGATCGACGGCCTCGAGGCGGCGGTTGGCCGCATCGGCTTTGAAAAAGTACGTACGGCCGCAATCGCCTTTGCGGTGGAGCAGCTGCACGCCTCGGAGGGTCTCGAGCCGTTGAAGGACGAGCTCAGGGCGACCTGGTCGGGCGGCATGCGGCTGGCGGCGATGTCCGAAGTCATCGCGCGCCATTGTACGAAGCTCGACGGCGACAGCGCGTTTCTTGCGGGCCTGCTGAATCGCATCGGCGTTCTGTATCTGTTTACCAAGTATCACGACTATCCGACGCTGCTTGCAGAACCCCGAAACTCGTAGCAGCCTGATTGACGAGTGGGCCGGAGCCCGTCGGCCAGAGTATCGTCGCAAACTGGAAATTCTCTGAAGAGATTCAGGAAACACTCAATCCCGATGAGGTTGAGACCACGCGTCGTCGCACGAAGCCGAATCTCGCCGATATCGTTACCACGGCGAAAAGATCGCTAGGCGGCGGAGACGAAGACTGGCACGAGACGGACGAAGCGAAGCGCCTGGATTTGACCGACGAAAAGCTCCCGGCAATCATGGAGTCATACAAAGAGAAGCTGGATTCTCTCGCGTCGGCTGTGCGCTAGTCACTTTCAGTCGCGGCGATGTTCAGGGTAGACTGGTTTGATTCCTTGTAACGCGGACGCGTCTTCATCGTGACTCTTACTCGCATCACCGCAATTGTTCTCGCGTTGTCACTGCTTGCTTGTGCCAATCAGGACGGCGTTTACGAACCCGCCTGCATCGCCTACGAAGGCGACAGGCTGGAGCTGAAAGACGGGCGCTTCGAATGGCAACGATTCACCGACGAACGTGTCGTCGATAAAGCCGGCGACGTCGTACCGCCATTCCCGGGTTTTCCCAAGACCGGTACCTACCGCGTTTTCGGCGAACAACTGCAGTTGCTTACGGATGACAACGTGCGCCTCGAAGATTGGTTCATCGTCGAGGCTGCAGGGCAGCGTTACATACTGAACGCCGGGCAACATAATGCCTTCGTAGACGGCGGTGCGCTGCCGGAGTGTGTGCTTAAGTTTACGGCTGGTGATTCCCGCTGAATTTTTCCGCTCGGCGTAGAAATTTCTGAAAATGAGAACCAGCGCTCGTAATTTACGGTGATGTCGCAACAATGCGACGATGCAATCCCTGTTTCTGCGAACCTTTTTCTGCAAAGCTGGTAGATCAACAAAACCGCTGTTCAGGTGATCGAATGCGCGCCCAAATCAAGAGCCTCATTATCCTGGTCTTAGGCCTGATGCCGCTTTGCACTGCAGCGGCTGAAGATGGCGTAACGATTGCTTATCAGGAGCCGCTACAGCAGCTTCGTCTTGGTCCCGCTCCAGCTACTATCGTTAATCAGAAGCCCGGTAATCAGAAGCTGGCAGCAACGGATATCCGCTCGATGAGCTTTGACGCTTTCGGCCGCCGCTTCGAAATCAATCTCGAAGAAAACAGGAGCTTACTCAGTAAGCAGCAGCGCGAGCGTTTTGGCGACCGTTATGGCATCTATCGCGGCAACATACAGGGTGTGCCGGAGTCATGGGTGCGCCTCGTAATCGGGGACGGGCAGCCACGTGGAATGCTGTGGGATGGCGTCGAACTCTGGGCCATAGAGGCTGGCAATAATGCATTTACTGGCGGTGATCGTCCGTTCATGTTTCGCCTCAGCGACTTGCTGATTCCGCCAGGTGCTCTTGCCTGTTCGGACGTTGGTATCACGAAGAACGCTGGCGAACTGGCCAAATCCGTGTTGTCCGAGATTACCGCGAATGCAGCGCAGGGTCCCGGCGCGAGCCAGCAAATCGACATCGCGGTAATTGCTGACTTCGAGTTTACGAGCGACAAAGGTGCTGGTACCGACGCGGCTCTTATCACGCGCATGAACAATGTCGATGGCATTTTCAGCATGCAGCTCGGTGTGCAGCTCAACGTCAATCGAATCGATTCGTTTTCAGCGAATAACGATCCGTTTACGGATCAGCTCGACGGCAGCACACTGCTGGACGAGCTTACGGCCTATCGCGACTCAACGCCGGCGCAGAATGCCAACGGCCTGTCGCACCTCTTCACCGGCAGAAACCTGGATACGACCACCGTTGGCATTGCCTACACCGGGGCGCTGTGCAGCCGGCGTTTTGGCGCGGGCCTGACTCAGGGCACGCACGACGTTACGACAGACACCTTGATCGCAGCGCACGAACTCGGGCACAACTTTGGCGCCCCGCATGACGGCACCAGTGGCTCGGCGTGTGAGTCCGAGACAGGCGATTTCATCATGGCGCCGCGTATCAATGGCGAGGATCAGTTTTCTTCCTGCAGCATCACGCAGATTCAGGATGACGTGAATCGGGCGTCCTGTATTACGGCGCTGCCGAGCACAGACGTTGCCTTGCTTGCTGGCGGCCAGAGCGGGGCAGTGCTGCTCGGCAATGCCGCGACAGTAAGCTTCGACGCCAACAGCGTTGGTACAGACACCGCGGACAGCGTGACTGTTGATGTGACGATCCCGGCCGGCGTTACGCTTGAATCCGTATCGGCAACCTCGGGTAGCTGCATCAGCGGTGGCGGCACGGCTAGCTGCTCCATCGGTTCGGTCGCCGGGGGTTCCGGGGCAACCGTCACCATCACGGCGACCACGATTGCTGTTGGTACCTCTGATTTTGTTGCGACAGTTTCGGCGACGACCGATGCTAATGGCAGCAATAATCAGGCAACGGTGCGGGTCATGACAGACCCGGCGGTCGACCTGATCGCTACAGCAGCGGCGATGGCGCAGGTAGGACTCGATGCCAGTACCACTCTCCGACCGAACGTCGAGAATCGTTCTGCGATTACGGCCACCGATGTTTCGGTGACCATTACGCCGGATGCCGGCATTACCATCGACTCTGCAACCTGGGCCGCAGGCGCCTGTAGCATTACGAATAATGTCGCAAGCTGTCAGGCAAGCAGCCTCGCAGCACAGTCAACCGCGCAGCTGCAGATCGGCGTGACCGGTACGAGTACAGGCAATCGCTCCTACGCGATCAGCGCGAGTGCAGCTGAAACAGATCGCAATACTGCCAACAATGATGCCAACGGCCAGCTTAACGTCGGGTCTGCCCCGACGGGCAACCCCGGTGGCAGCGATGACAGCGGTGGTGGCTCGACCGGCTGGCTGTTCTTGCTCATTCTCGCGTTCTATTCCCTGTTGATGACCTGCGGCAACAGCACGCGTCGGGTGAGACGGTTGGGAGCTCAAACGTGATCATCATTCCGGGCGAGAAGTTTCATGTCGTCATGCGTCGGAACTATGAGAACCAGGTGCAACGTCATTTCATCGGTGCTGCCGACGTCGTAGAAGGCTCGGTAGTGCGCGCATCCGGCTATGCCTTTATTTACGACGAGATGAAGGCCCAGTACATAAAGAAACCAGTCAAGCGCACGACGATCCTGGATCTCTCGGAAAGCGGCTACATCGTCAACCTTATTCCGTCGACGATCGACATCGACGAGCTCAAATACGAAACGATCGATCGCACATTTCTTGCGATCAGCGACGGCAAGGGCTACCTGCTCGACATCAACGAGTTCGGTACCAGGCGCTAGGACGTCTTGGTGGGGACATTCCTGATTTAGCGCACGTCAGTGCAATGTCCCCAATCAGGAATGTCCCCACTTCCTCGGGATCATCATTCAGGGAGTACGCGGGCGATCCGGTTGTCCTTCCGGGTGGCCGAGCAGCGTCTTGCAGAGCCCGATCCAGGCAGGGCTGAGCATCAGGCTGATCGCTATCACGGCAACGATCAGGCGATAGTCGTCATCCGGCAGTATCTGCCCTGTATGGGCAAGCGCTGCAAGGATGAAGCTGAACTCTCCAATCTGCGACAGCAGCGCACCCGCATAGCTGGCGCGATGCCAGGACGAGCCCAGCAATTTCAGTATCGCCGTATTCAGGATCGTATTGATTACAACGATCAGCACAACCAGCAAGCTTACGTGGAGCAGGTTGTTGCGCACGAAGTCGACGTCAATCAGCATGCCGACCGACACGAAAAATGCCGCGACGAAAACGACGCGGAACGGCTCCAGGTTCTCGTGTACCCAGTCGGTTTCGCGGGCGGAACTGACAACCAACCCGGCGACAAATGCGCCAAGCGCAGTAGATAAGCCGAGCTCTCCCGAGATCAGGGCAAGGGTCAGGCAGAGCAGCAGGGCGGAGAAAACCTGTAGCTCGTGATCCGAGCGCAGTTTCTCGGCGAACGGAAGCTCAATGTGATCGCGTGTAAACACCCAGGCGGCAATACCGATCAACAGGACTGCGCCGATGAGTTGGGCAACCAGCTCACCGGTAGTGACGTGCCCACCGCCGAGCATATTGATGGCGATAATCATGGGGACGAGCGCCATATCCTGCGCGAGCAGCACAACAAGAACGTTCTGTCCGGTCTGGGTGTCGAGCTCGTTCCAGTCTTTCAGCAGCTTTAACACGACGGCCGTGCTGCTGAGGCTGATGACAAACCCCAGTATCAGCACTTTTGACCATGACCAGTCGAAGAACAGGCCGATTAACCAGACGGCTGCAACGGTGATGCCTACCTGTAGTACGACGCCGAAGATTGCCAGCCGCCAGCGGCTGAGGAGGCTGTGGGGCGATGCTTCCATGCCGACAAAAAACAACAACACGATAAGGCCAATGCCGCCGATGCGCCCGATCAGGTCGGGGTCCTGTAGCAGGCCGAGCCCGTACGGACCAATCAGTAATCCGGCCACCAGGTAGCCGACGATCTGGGGTTGTCGCAGGGCCCGCATCGCAAAGCCGATGAGCAGGATGGCGAGTAAGACGCCGACAATGACGGGCAGGGCTGGATCAATATGCATGGGTCGAAGTATATAGGCATGCCGGGAATTCCGGGCGTCGCTGATTCGCCTCTAAGAGACGCCTTGACGGGGACATTCCTGATTCACGTGCACATTAGTGTCACTCAATCAGGAATGTCCCCATTTCCCAGTAAATTAGGAATGTCCCCAATTCCCTCTTAGACTTACCGGTGCCCATTAGCAAAAATGGAATTGCATCGTGTCTCAAAACGCACCTCTCCTATGGCTGGTCTCCTGCATCGTCTTTCTGCATACGGCCGCCACGAACAACGCTGAAGCCCAGGAATCGCCGGGCTACGACGACTTACTCACGCTGTTTGCCGACTGGCGCGAGTTCGAGTCGCCGCCTCTGCTGGAGGGAGCGCCGGATTACACGGTTTCCGGGTTCGAGGCCCGCCGCGGCGACTTTCTGGGCTTGCGCGAGCGCCTGAACGCAATTGAGATAAAGAACTGGCCGATTCCGCAACAGGTCGACTGGCATCTTGTGCGTGCCGAGATGAACGGCTATGACTTCAACGAGCGCGTGCTTCAGCCCTGGGCGCGGGATCCCGCGTTTTACAACACCATCTGGCTGTATCGAAGCGACGTACCCGCACATGAGGGGCCGACACACCATGCGCTGGTTGAGGTTTGGCAGTACGAATTCCCGTTGGCGCGCACCGAGGAGCGGCGCCTCGCCGCCGAGCTGGCCGTCATTCCCCCATTGATGAAGCAGGCGAAGGCGAACCTTACCGGCAATGCCCGGGATCTCTGGATCACCGGCATACGAGACATTCGTCAGCAACGCGCCGGGCTGGATGCAATTGAGCAGAGGGTTGGCGAACGGTCGAGTGTCGAGTTAAGAGAGGCAATCAATGCCGCCAGGATCGCCACCGACGAACTGATCGCGTGGCTCGAGGCTGAGGCTGACTCGAAGACCGGCCCGTCCGGTATCGGCAAGGACAACTACAGCTGGTACCAGCGAAACGTCCACCTGGTGCCCATGAGTTGGGAGGATGAAGTTCGTCTGCTGAAGCGCGAGCTTGCGCGTGCATGGTCTTCGCTAAAGCTCGAGGAGCAACGCAATCGAGATCTCCCGCCGATGGTCGCTGCAGCGACGCCTGAGGAGTACAACGAGAAGGCGAATGATGCTGTCGAGCGCATCATGAGGTTCCTCGAAGAAAAGCAGATTGTCACGGTTGCCGACTACATGGAGCCCGCGATTCGCGAGCGGCTGGGATCGTTTGTGCCCGAAGAGCGACGCAATTTCTTCTGGATTACGGCCCACTACGATCCGGCGCCGCTGTACACACACTTCTGGCACTGGTTTGAGTTGGCCCGCATGGATCGGGAGCCGCATGCGAGCCCTGTTCGGCAAGGTTCGCTGCTCTACAACATCTTTGACAGTCGAAACGAGGGGACGGCTACCGGCGTCGAAGAGATGTTCATGCACGCGGGGTTGTACGATGACAGCCCGCGTTCACGTGAACTCGTCTGGATACTGCTGGCGCAACGTGCCGCTCGCGGACTCGGCTCGTTGTATGCCCACGCCAATGAGATGACGATGGAAGAGGCGGGCACGGTGCACATGGACTGGACGCCGCGCGGCTGGATGAAAACGGAGAAAGAGCTGCTCATCTTTGAACAGCACCTTTACCTGCGACAGCCTGGCTATGGCACCAGCTACATCACCGGCAAGTACCTGCTTGAGGAGACGCTCGCCGATTATGCGAAACAGCTCGAACAGCGAGGCGAAGAGTTTCAGCTAATGCACTTTTTCGATCGCCTCAACGCCATCGATAGCATCCCGATCTCGCTGGGCCGCTGGGAGCTGACGGGTCTTAATGACCAGGTCGATCGATAGCGATTAGTTTGCGTTCTCCGCATCGTACTTGAGTCGCATCACGCGGCCGCGACTGACGTGCAGCAGGTCGCTGATTTTCAGCACGAAAGAATCTTCGTATTTGTCGAGCCGGCCATCGGCGTAGGCAATCTGCCAGAGCAACGCAACGATGCGCGCCTTCTCGGTCTCGTCGAGATGTTCGTGCAGCACCTTTGTAAACTCGTAGGCGGAAACCGAGTCGTCGGCCTTCTCGTGGGCCGCATTCAGGAGTTCTGCAGCGTCTTCCGCCGGCAGCCTGAAATGCGTCTGCAGCAACTCGAGGACGCGATCGAATTCACTTTCATCGAAAACGTGATCGGCGCGGGCGACGTCCAGCATCAGGACGGCAGTGGCCATACGCAACGCGCCGTCACGATCCTCGCCGTCCTCCGACGCGGGACGTCGAGATGGTTTCAACTACCTGATCGATAAATCGTCTGATCATTGTCTGGTCCAGTCTACTCTGCGCTAATATCAGTCTATGATGGAATTCATCGCGAGAAGTTTCAAGCGGTTCAAAGCTACAGGAACGATTCCCATTGTCCGGTCTGTTTGAAGAGCTACAGCGGCGCAACGTAATTCGTGTGGCCATCGCCTACGCGACTAGCGCATGGATCGTGGCACAGCTGATTTCCACTCTCGGGGATCTGGTTCTATTGCCATCCTGGCTGGGGCCCGTGGTCCTGGCCGTACTTGTTGCTGGTTTCATCGTAGCGATCGTTTTGGCCTGGATCTACGAACTTACCGGTCAGGGGCTCAAGACTGACGCAGAACTGAGGGCCAATCCTGGGCTCGTCAGGGTCCCAGCCCGTTATCTCGACTACCTCATTATTGCATTGCTGACCGTTGCGTTGGGTTACTTCGTCTGGGAAAGCCGCTTTAAGGAAAGTGGAGATGACGGCCTGGTAATCGCAGTCTTGCCGATGGAAGACAACAGCCCAGATCGATCTCAGGCCTGGTTCGCCAGTGGTATGACAGAAGAAATCATGAGTGCGCTGGTACCAGTATCCGAGTTAAATGTCGTAGGCCGGCGAACAGCAGAACAATTCGATCCGGCCACTCAGACACTGAAACGATTCGCGGCATCGACCGGCATCACTCACGTACTCGAGGGAAGTGTCCGGACGGCCGGCAATCGCGTTCGTATCAGCGCACAACTCGTAAGGGCCAGCGACGGACTTAACGTATGGGCGGAGAGCTTCGATGAGGAGCTTGTCGACATTTTTGAAATTCAGGAACGAATTGCAATCAATGTCATACGTGGCCTCAAACTTCATATCAACCCGAGTGCGACTAAAGAGGAAGAGCCGGCGCAGAACTTTGATGCGTACAGGGCCTATCTTCAGGGTCGCTTTCATCTGTCTCATCGGACCGCTGAGGACATGCAAGAGGCCATTCGTTTTTTTGACGAATCATTGCGTCTGGATTCAGTGCAATCGCGCACGCATTCGGGGCTCGCCGCCGTCTATGCGTTTCTGCCCTACTACAGTGCGGACTATGATCCCGAGGCGACACGATCGTTGCTGACATACCATGCCCAAACCGCCATTGACCTGGACCAGCACAATGCGGAAGCGCATGCGCTGCTCGGCGCAAGTCTTATGTACTTTGACAGGGATATCACAGGCGCGCGGCCTTTGTTTGATCGAGCTTACGAACTCTCGCCAGGTGATACCGCGATTCTCAACATCTATGGTGACTACCTCTATTACATCGGCGACTTCAAGCGCGCTGTGGAGATTGAAGGACGGGCAGCTCGTCTCGACCCGCTATCCGCTGTGAACCAACTTGAATTCGGATTGGCGCTGGGTTTTGCCGGCGACTACGACGCAGCTATCAAGCAAGCGCGCATTGCTGTTGAATTGAGCAGCGATATGATGAATGCGCGCTGGCAGCTTTTCAGACTAAGCCTTATCTCTGGTGCGGTTGGTGAGGCAAAAACACTGCTTGCGGAGAACGCCGAAAAAATGGGAGAGCGCTTTCGTTCCCTGGCAGAAGTCAAGCTAGCGATTGAATCCCGGGATGTAGAGAAAGCCAGGACAATTGCTGAAGCCTATGAGAGAGAAGCGAGCGATGGTTCGAGTTCTGACAGCATGCTTGCGTTGTTATACGCGATGATTGGAAATGACCAGAAAGCGGCGATGTACATTGATCGCGCATTCGAGTCTCGTGACGTAATCTTGTACTCGCCGATGTACTTCTTCCTGCCCGAAGATTGGTCGCATCTGCAACAGACGCGCAAGGCACTGGACAGGCCTGAAATGCAGGCACTGTTTGATCTGCGCCGCCGATATGCGGCGGATACGGGTTCCTGAAAAGGCAAAATAGCAAGCACCATAAAGGGTACAATCCGCGATCGCTTAGTGGGACCTAACAGGGTCCGGGGACATAACGATCATGCAATACACCGCCGTCAAGCTCGTCAAGAGACCCACACTGCACATCACGCCCGATCTGTTCGAGGTTGTGAAGCTCGAAACGCCCGAACTTGAGGATGGACAAGTCCTGTTGAAACAGACGCATATGTCGCTGGACCCCGCCATGAAGGGCTGGATGATGGAGGATCGGAACAGCTATATCCCACCTGTCGAGCTCGGTGAGATCATGCGATCGAGCGGTGTGGCTGAGGTTGTCGAATCGCGCAATCCGAATTTCGCTGAAGGCGACAGGCTCTCCGGCATGATTGGCTGGACAGAATACGCGGTGAGCACGGGCGAGGGCCTGCACAAGTTGCCGCCCGGTATTCCGGCTGAAGCCGTGCTTTGTGTGTTGGCTCTTCCGGGACTGACGGCCTACCAGGGTCTTATGAATATCGGCAAGCCGAAGGCGGGCGAGACGCTGGTCGTTTCGGGTGCGGCAGGTTCAGTCGGCTCGATGGTTGGTCAGATCGCAAAGGCAGAAGGCCTGCGCGTCGTTGGTACGGCCGGCACCGACGAAAAGTGTCGCTGGCTGGAAGATGAGCTGGGATTCGACAAGGCAATCAACTACAAATCGGACGATCTGGCGAAGCAGATCTACAAAGCAACGCCGGACGGTGTTGATCTGTATTTCGAAAACACCGGTGGCCCGGTTCAACACGCTACATTTGGCCGTATGAACACACACGGGCGCATCATCGTCTGCGGCATGATCGCTGACTACAACACCGACAAGCCGTCACCCGGTCCGAACTGGATCAACATGATCCGCAAGCGCCTGACGATCACGGGCTTTGCGATGCCGGATCATTGGGATGAGGTACCCGCGATGACGGGTAAGCTGCTGGCCTATTTCTCTGCGGGCAAGCTGAAGTATCGCGCGCACAAGCTAAGCGGTATTGAAAGCGCTATCGAGGGAATCAACCTGCTGTTCACCGGCGGCAATACCGGCAAGCTCATGGTCGAGCTTTAGGGGGCGCCTGAATTCGCGGCGGCAATTGCCGCTGTAAGTTCGCGCCTCATACGAAGAGAAGGCCGATCATTCAGGAATACCGCAATGCCTTCGCCGATGCGTTGTTCGCATATTTGAAGATCGGCCGTTGCCTCTGCAAATCGGCCGGCGCGAATGAGAATCTTTGCGCGAAGGTAGCGTACGAGCCAGAGGTCGACGGTATCGACCGCGGTATTCGCGAGCACAAGCCCTTGTTCGATGTCGCCTGAAGCCGCCGCAATCTCCGCACGAATTGCGTACGCATAGGCTCGCTTGGGTTTGGATAAGCTCTTTAGCATGTCTGCAGCAATCGTCTCGGCGCGCTCGTAGTTTTCCGTTGCAATCAAAACCATCGCGGCCGGCACCAGTATCGCAGGGTCGCCTTGCGGCGATTCCAGCAGCTCAAGAACGGCCTCTTGCGCGGCATCGCTCTGACCGAGTTGCAATAAGACCTGCGCCCTCAACGCTTGCTTGATAGCTGCCGGATGCTTCGCATTCAGCGCGAGTTCGTCGCTTATTGCCGCGTCGAGTATCTGTACGGCAGACGCCAGGTCGTCGCGATAAATGGCGAGATCGGCGAGTCCCTCCGTGGCCGTCGAGCGTGCGAACTGATCCAGTTCTGTCATCCGCCGGTAGGTCTCCTCGGTTGACTCAAGGTCATCGGCAACAGCAGAAGACAGTGCCAGAACGACGTATGCATAGGCATTGGCAGGATCGATATCGATAACAGACTCCGCGACCTCGCCCGCCTCATCAAAGCGGCCCGCATACATCGCATAAAGCGCAAGGTTGGCAGCGTAGGCGCTCTGCCCGGCATATTGATTCGCAACTTCGCGACCGACTTCCAGCGCGCGGTCAAAATCCATGGCGTAAAAAGCCGTTACGGCGAGATTATTTTTGGCGACATTGTCAGCCGGATACTTCTTAACCAGAGTTTCATAGGTGTCCAGTGCCTTGTCGTAATTACCCTGGTTAATCATGAAATAGTTGCCCAGCGTGCGCAGTCGCCCACGTTCCGTCAGGCGGTCGACGCGAGCGAGGGTTTCCTCCCAGTTCTTCGTCGCGGCATCAGAATTACCGAGATACTGTTGGGTTAACGCGAGCCCGGCGTAAGCACGTGCGAAATCCGGGTCGAACTCAAGCGCCTTTTCATAGTGCACGACAGCTTCTTCGAGCTTACGGTCGAACTGCAGGTTCTGGGCCTTGAGATACTCGGCGGCGGCTTCGAGATTGGTGACCGCAAACGACTCGCTGGCGCCTGCGCCGCCTAGTTTTTTGTCGCTACCCAGGCGTTTGCGCACGCCCTCCGAGATGTCGACGATAGCGGTGAGAACATCGGCGTCAGAGTCGACTGTTTCGCTAACGGAAAACACCTTTTGTTGACCGCTCGTCGATATCGAACCAACAGTGACCGTAATGCCGTCGCTGCCCCGGCTGACTGTGCCGCCGATAACAACGTCGACGCCTTCTCGAAGTGCTACCAGTGAAGCGGCCTCTGAGTTCAGCGACGACGAGTCCGTTTCCGTTCCCGCCAAGCTGGCGGCAAGCGCGATCGCGTCCTTGCGAGAGTAGGCGTTCACGAATGGGGACACCTCCAGGCCGATGAGCAGGAAGTCCTCCAGCACACCTGTAAACAATGCGTTGCCGCTCTGATTATCAAAGTCGGCGATAAGAATAGACACGAGCTCGGGCGGTGCCTCGGGCTTTCGGAAATTGCCATACAAAGAAAGCAGCAGTCCTGCGCTGAGAATAGTGATGATTAAGAAACTGGAACGCCGATCAAAGACATGGATTGGTGAGTCGTCCGCGGGAATATCTGCGCGTTCGCTTGATGCCGTCGGCGGAAATATCGAAGAACCAGGAGAAGACAAGGGCGCAGGGCAAGCCAATCGCGACTGCCGTAATGAGCATTTGCAACAACCAGCCGGGTCCATTAAACGCGTCTACCAGGACGTCGGCGATCTGTATTACCAGCCAGCCACTAACAACGTACGTAACCGCGGCTCGAATGACCTTGCGGCGCCGCATTTCCCTAAACAGTTTTGTAATCATTGTTGCCTGTGCTCTACCTGTACGTTCAGTGTATGTCCTGACTTCTAACTTAACAATAATCGCAACTTGACGTTTCTACGCGCTCGTTGCCAGCATGTCAGTATCAAAAGTAACAATCGCAATGCGCTGCGTTTATGCGTTTATACAGGAAAATTTTCGCAGCGCGACAGCCGCGTCCCGAAAGACACATTTTGACGCACCCGGCCGTGCGGTGCTGAATGGTTACGCGATTCACGACATACCGTAATGGGCGGATGTTCGCGCGAGCATTCTCGATTTGGCCAGTAAATACGCCGGGTTGAGAATGCTCCATGCCCTTGCTGGAGCGGACACTGGCAGGTCGGTCCCGGGTGGGCCGGCAGCCTAGGTCCCGTTAACCCGCTCACTCAGGTGATCGATCACCGTTTTGATCACTTTTAGCCGGGCGTGCAGCTTGTCGTTGCCTTCGACGAGTATCCACGGCGCCTTCTGGGTGCTGGTGTACTGCACCATATCCTGGGCAAATAGCTCATAAGCATCCCACTGTTCGCGGTTGCGCCAGTCTTCGTCGGTGAGCTTCCAGTGTTTGTACGGTGACTTCTCGCGCTCCTCGAAGCGCGCAAGCTGTTCGTCCTTGCTTATGTGCAGCCAGAACTTCAGCAACAGGATGCCGTGGTCGACGATCTGGTGCTCGAAATCGTTAATCTCGTTGTAAGCCCGCCGCCACTCGTCCTCCGTCGCGAATCCTTCGGCACGCTCGACGAGTACGCGACCGTACCAGCTGCGGTCAAACACGTTGACGTAGCCGGCTCGTGGCAGTTTGCGCCAGAACCGCCACAGGTAGTGATGCGCCTGTTCCTCGTCAGTTGGCGCCGCGAACTGGTAAACACGGCTCTTGCGTGCATCGAGACTCCAGACGGTGCGCCTGATGGCCCCGCCTTTGCCACTGGCATCGGGGCCTTCGAAGACCAGCACCGTGGACTGTCCTTGGTCGAATGCCTTGCGCCCAAGCTCGCCGAGGCGCGCCTGGGCCTTTTTGATTTTTTTCTTGTATTCACGTCTCGGTACCGAAATCGACAGGTCCAGCTTGTCGAAAATGGTAGACCGTTGCGATGTTGGTGACTCCGTTACCGGTTTTGTTGCGGCTACAGTCGAGGACGATGCACGTTGCTCATGCTGATCAAGGTGTCTCGACAGCTCGGCCGCTATGGTCTCGCCGACCGCAAGGTGACGATAGTTGGAATTGACGCCCTCGACGATGTTCCAGGGGGCGCCGCCGCGGTTGGTTCGCGTGATGATCTGTTCGGCTGCGGCAATGAAGTCGTCATAGCGTTCGTGATTCTGCCGATCGTCGGCCGTTACCTGGTAGCTGCGCAATGCGTCAGCCGAGAGCTCGTCGAAGCGCTTCTGCTGATGTTCCTTGCTCAGATGCATCCAGAACTTCAGTACTAAAGCGCCGTCGTCTGTAAGTTCGTTTTCAAAGCGAATGATTTCTGCGAGGCGCCTGTCAAACTCCAGTTCATCGATACCGCCATAGACCCGGCCGAGCAAGGGACTCGAGTAGCGGCCGCTCAGATAAAGACCCATGCGACCTTTTGGTGGCAGGTTTCGCCAGTAGCGCCAGAAACGGGGTCGGGCTTGTTCTGCCTCAGTTGGCAACTGGTAGCCGATGGACCTCATCCAGCGGGGATCCATCCACTTGTTCAGCATATTGACGGTCGATCCCTTGCCCGCGCCATCAACACCGGCGAAGTCGATCAACACGGGAAAGCGCGCGAGTTCGAGCGAGCGATACTGAAGAGTCAGCAGACGCGCGCGCAGCTCACGTTCGCGTTTTTTGAACTCCGATTTGCTGACGCTCTGGCCCAGCTCGGCTGAATCAAACATCGTCTATTACCCGTTCCCCGTGGAAGCTCTGAGTGTGGCAAACGACGATTGTACCCTGTCATGCAGGAATTGAGTGCTGCACATACGCTGTGCAGGCATAACGGTTGTCTCGTATTGACTCAAGGTTGCCAGGATCCCTGCGAGGGTAAATTCGGCGTCATATGAGAAACCGCAGTCAACCACTAAGGGTCAGCAACGTTAGTAGAAGCAGGCAGAATAATCACGTGACCAGGGAGGTCCGTAATGAAAACAGGGATAGTAAACATAATAGTGGTAGCGACGGTATTACTGGCTTTGGGCGGCTGTAGCACCGTTTCCGTGCAACAGCTTAGCGAGAAATACGACAGACCAATCCTGAGTGCTGCAGAAGTCAGATCGATGATTCGCGTTGAAGTGACGCCGCTGCAGCCCGTATCCGTCGAAGACGCAGTGATGACCGCATCGAACTAGAGTTCGCTGCCCCTGGTGGTGCCCACCAGTTTTTCTGCATTCACATCGAAGACCGCACATATGACCTCGCGGTCATCCTGCTGCCAGCCTTCGCTCGACGGAAACATCGAGAATATATCCAGTGATGAGGAGTCGTAGTCGCGGCCGACGAAGGATTCGAATCGCTCCAGGCATGCCTGATGTGCAAGGTCTGCCATAACGTCATCTTCCGGATACTCGGTAATCGTCAGGTCGAATGTGGCAAATGCCTCATTGTCGTGAGGCTTGGAGCACGGTACGCCTTGCAAGCTACTGATTTCGTCGTTGAGCGAACCTGGATCGTCAAAGCAGTCGCCTACTCGAACCTGAAACGCATCGACGGTGCCTTCACCAACTATTGCACCGGCACTGTCACGATCGACGTCCGACGCCGCACCGTAAAAGGCGAATCCCAACGCTGCAGCTATGTAAACCAGCCATTGCTTCATGGGTCCTTCCTCGCGAAATCTGCTAAGCGTCAGCTAATTCTGGCGTATGGCCCATTCGAAACAAGGGCACAGGTCTCGATCTGACCGCTTGACCGCTCCGCCAGGCGCCTTGCCCTATCCGTACGGGCATCGCCTGCAGGGTTTCTTCTCGTGGGTGCGAAGTATCGTGAGACGCAATTGATAAGAAATGAATCCATCTCGGGTGCGAGAAGCATCAGCATAGAACTGTGAGAGCAAGCGCAGCCACGAGGAGCCCGTAGCTCAGCTGACTAGAGTACTGCCCTCCGAAGACAGGGGTTTCAGGTTCGAACCTTGAGATCGCGAACCCAACACACTGAGAATCAGCAAAATCAGGGTGCCGCGAGAATCAAAGAACTGTGACACAGATCACACTCTGCGCGTCTTCTATTCACGCATCGCGCCGTAGGTGAATCGTGGCGCCGAGCAGCCGTCAATCGACGCGGATTCGGAGGCGGGAACGATTTGAGGCGCAGGTCACAGTTTGGACTACCGAATTGACCAATACTTCTGTTTGTCTGCGAAATCGCCGCGTGAGCGTGCGTTGCGGATATCTGCATACGGATTATGCAAGACGAAAAAGGAATTACACGATGTCGAGTCTCATCCGCAATCTCATGTTGCTTCTGCTCGTCAGCAGCCCGGCGGCGCCAATCGTTGCCCAAGAGTTAACCGGTGGCGATACGCGCAGCCTGGACGGACAAGTCCAGGAGATTAAATCTGACGTGCTCAACATCGCGTCGGAGCTCAGCAATCTTGAAGAACGATTGCTTTATCCATCCGGCACACAGATTTCCGTTTTTGTATCCATGGCTGAAGCCGAGGATTTTCGTCTCGACGCGGTACAGATCGAGATCAACGGCGAACTGGCGACGCACCATATCTACAGCTTCAAGGAACTGGAGGCGCTGCAAAAGGGCGGCGTGCAAAGGGTCTATACCGGGAATGTCCCCAGTGGTGACCACCAACTCAATGTCACGATGATCGGCAAACTCAAGAACGGCATGGACTTCAACGCATCTGACAGTTTTGCCATCGCCAAGGGCGTCAGCCCGAAAGCGCTTGGAATCACCTTGTCCCGACCAGGGGCCGGGAATAGCGGAATCCAGGTCGGAGACTGGTAGATCATGTTTCGGGCACCGCCCTCATTGATCGGGCTCTTGCTGTTCGCCTGTCTGGCAACGAGCCCAAGTCGAAGTGACGAGCTGCAGGATCTGTACTTCGGCGAGGCGCTCTATTACGCGCACCAGGGTGATTTCTTTGCAGCGCTGGAACGACTGGACACCGAGGTAAAACAGCATGGCGACCTCGACGAGCCAGAACTCGGTACCCTTCATTACCATATAGATGATGCCGAATTCTCGCTCGGCGACTTCGAACTCAGGTACAGAATGCACCATCGCGCAGGCCGCGCCATAAGGGCGGTACTCGAGGGCGCCGTCGACGAAAACGTACGCAATGACGCGGCCTACCGACTGGCGCGAATTCATTTCCAGAAAGGACAACTGGAAGACGCGATGCTCGCGCTCGAGCGTATCGACGGCAAGATTCCCGAGTCGATTCGCGACGACATCGAATTTCTTCGAGCCAATATTTACCTGTCGGAGGGCCGGCCGACAGAATCCATCGATGTGCTCAAACGCCTTCAAAACTCGGAAAGTTTCGGCGGCTTCGCCGCGTACAATCTCGGCATCGCCTATCTGCAGAGCGAACAACGGCAGGCGGCGCTCGAGCAACTGGAGCGCGCCGGGCAGATGGCGAGCAGCGACCCGGCCGAACTCGCCATCCGGGACAAGTCCAATCTCGTTTTGGGCACGGTGCTGCTTGAAAACGGTGAGTACGACAAAGCAATCCCGTTTCTGAATCGCGTACGCCTCGATGGCCCCTTCTCCAACCAGGCACTGCTTAGCGCCGGCTGGGCGAACATGTCCATCGAAAATGCTGAAAGGGCCGTCGTACCGTGGGGCCTTCTCGCCGAGCGCGAGGTCACAGATCGTGCGACTCAGGAGGCTATGCTGGCGCTGCCCTATGCCTACGGCAAACTGAATATTCATGGTCGTGCAGCGGTGCACTACGGGCTGGCACTGGACTCATTCAGTAGCGAGGTCGAAAAGCTCAACGAATCGATCGAAAGCATCAGGGCGGGCAAGTTCCTTGTCGCGCTGGTTCGTGAAGAGATACACAAGGACAAGGACTGGGTCGTTCGCCTGCGCTCCTTGCCCGAAACACCCGAAACGTATTACCTGATGGAGTTGCTCGCGTCGCACGACTTCCAGACCGGACTGCAGAACTTCCTGGACCTTGCTGACCTGCGGAAAAAGCTCGTTACCTGGCAGCGTAGTTTCGACTCCTTCGATGACATGGTGGCCATCCGACACGACCATTACGAGCCGTTGCTGCCTGAGGTCGATACACAGTTTCGCGAGCTCGACTCCAGAATGCGACTGCGTATTGAGCAACACAAGATGCTCGTTCGTCGTCGTAACGACCTGCTGACAACCCCGAGGCCCGAGTTCCTGGCAACGCGTAATGAGCAGGCCATTCTCGGGCGTCTCGAACAGATCGAGGCACAGCTGCAGGACCCGGACCTCGCGCACAGTGAATCCACAATGGCGCGCACCAAGCGCCTTAAGGGCATGCTGACCTGGACGCTGGAGACCGAGTATCACGAACGATTCACCGATTTCGACCGCAATTTGCGTGGCCTCGACCACGCGATGGCCGTCGCAGAGCAGCAATACGATCAATACGTCCGGGCTCGGCAGGCCGCGACACACAGCTACGTCGGCTATGAATCGCCGATCACACGCCTTCGTGCGCACGTCAGCAACTCCATAGAAAAAGTTGATCAGCTAATGGCTCGACAGGGAAACCAGCTCGAGGTAACGGCGATCGAAGAGCTCATGGCGCGCCGCAGTCATCTCGAGAACTATAGTGACAAAGCACGCTTCGCGCTGGCCGACAGCTACGACCGCGCTACTCAGGCGCAGGCCAAGGCGGGCGACCAATGAAGAACCGGTACGCCGTCATTTTCGTGACAGCCAGCATCGGACTGTCTGCCTGTGCGACAACCAGCGAGCAGGGCACGCTCGCCGATTTGCAGCAGGTGAAGGCGGACGTCGAAGAGGTGTACCTGGACGACAGTCTCGAACGCGCAGCGCAAAGCTATCGCCGTTACCTGCAGGAAACCTCGGAGAGTGCGCGTACGCCCGAGGCAATGCGTCGTCTTGCTGACCTGCAGATTGAGCAGGCGTACGGTGTGCTCGGTACCGGCGAGTTGGTCGAGATGGCGGCACCGGATAGAGCGACGCAGCCCGGGGCGACCGTCGCCGAGGGCCAGCAGCAGGGTCTGACCGAAGCTTCGGAATCCGAGCTGGAATTCGAACAGCGTGCAACACAGCGCGAGCAGTTGCTGTCCCAGGCAACACCACTGGACGCCGAGTTGCCGGGAAGTGTCAGCGAAGCGGTACCTACGGGGCCACTCGAAGCGATCAAGACGTACCGGAAGATCCTCGAGACTTATCCGAACTACGAGCGCAACGACAAGGTCCTCTACCAGATGTCCCGCGCCTACGACGAGATTGGTCAGCCAGACGAGGCGATGGTGGTCATGGATCGGCTAATCGCCGAATATCCGTACTCGAATTATCTCGACGAGGTTCACTTTCGGCGCGGCGAATATTTCTTCGTCAGGAAAAAATACCGTGACGCAGAAGATGCCTATTCCCCGATCATTGATATTGGCGCGTCCTCGTCCTACTACGAGCTCGCTTTGTACAAGCTGGGCTGGACTTTGTACAAGCAGGAGTTCTACGAAGAGGCGTTGAGTAACTACATGGCGATGCTCGACTATCGACAGTCAATCGGCTACGACTTCGATGAGGATTACGAGGAAAATGACGAACATCGCGTAGCCGATACGTTTCGCGTCATCAGTCTGAGTTTCTCCAATCTGGGCGGTCCCGAAGTTGTTGATGAGTACTTTTCGGAAAACGGCCTGCGCAGCTTCGCCGACAAGATATATGGCAATCTGGGCGAATTCTATTTCGGCAAGCTCCGATACGACGACGCGGCATCCGTCTACAAGTCCTTCGTCAAGCAGAGCCCGTTTCATAAGGCCTCACCGCGTTTCAGCATGCGCGTCGTCGAAATTTATGGTGAAGCGGGCTTCCCGCTCCTGGTTGTTGAGTCCAAGAAAGAATTCGCTTCGATGTACGCCCTTGACGCAGAGTACTGGAACCACTTCAGCATCGACGATTCACCCGAAGCGGTCGGATTTCTGAAGACGAATCTGACGGATCTCGCGGGTCACTATCATGCGCTCTACCAGGACGACAACCTGATCGACGACAAACCCACGAGCTTCAGCGAAGCGCAGCGCTGGTACCGCCAGTTCCTGAGTTCGTTTCCAGCGGACGTGGAATCACCACAAATCAACTACCAGCTCGCAGATCTGCTGCTGGAGAACGAGGACTATGGTGAGGCGGCAACGGAGTACGAACGCACGGCGTACGAGCACGGAGAACATGATCAGGATTCAGCCGCGGGTTATGCGGCGATATTCGCACACCGCCAGAACCTCGAGGTTGCGACGGGCGCAAGGCGGCTGGACGTCAGAAAGGCAACGGTAACAAGCTCGCTCAGGTTTGCTGACACCTTTCAGCAGCACGAGCAGGCGCCTGTCGTTTTGGGCAAGGCGGCGGATGATCTCTATGAAATGGAGGACTTCCCGCTCGCGATACAGTCAGCTCAGACACTCATCGAACGCTATCCGGCTACGGATACGTCGCTGATACGCTCAGCCTGGGCCGTTGTCGCACACTCTTCGATCGATCTGGCTGAGTATCAAACTGCCGAACACGCCTATCTGAACGTGCTCGCGCTGACACCTGCCGACGATGAAAATCGGCCCGCGGTCGTCGACGGGCTTGCCGCCGCAATTTACAAGCAGGGTGAGCAGGCCAATCTCCTCGAAGACTACCGCGTAGCGGCGGATCATTTCCTGAGGATCAAGGCAGTAGCTCCAACTTCGAACATTCGCACCGCGGCCGAATACGATGGCGCGGCTGCGCTAATGAAACTTCAGGACTGGATGCAGGCATCGGCCGTGCTGGAAGAGTTCCGGAGCGACAATCCGGAGCACGAATTAGGCAGCGAGGCGACCAAGCAACTCGCATACATCTACCGCGAGGATGGCCAGACAGAACGATCGGCCGCTGAACACGAGAGGATCGCGGCCGAATCGACGGATCCGGACCTTGGGCGCGAAGCGCTCCTTACCGCCGCAGAGCTCTATGACGAGGCCAATGTTATTGGTGACGCAATTCGTGTTTACCAACGTTACGTCACCGAGTATCCGCAGCCGCTGGATATCGCGATGGAGACTCGTTCGCGGCTGGCCGAGATCTTCCAGGCTGAACGTGATGACGAGCGATACTACGCTCAGTTGCGGGAAATCGTTACCGTGGACCGCGATGCCGGGGATGAGCGAACCGACCGCAGCAGGTACCTTGCGGCGCGCGCTGCGCTGGTCCTCGCAGAGCTTACCGTTCAGCAGTTTGCGACACTCAGGCTCGAACAGCCGTTCGAGAAAAGTCTTGCCGAAAAACAACGCCGCATGGATGCGTCAATGACGGCCCTGGAAGACCTGGTTAGTTATGAAGTCGCCGAAGTGACCGCCGCTGCGACGTTCTATATTGCGGAGATCTACTATGGTTTCAGTGACTCGCTCATAAACTCGGAGCGTCCGTCGGGACTCAGTGCGGCAGAAAGGGTCGATTACGAAATGGTCATCGAAGAGGAGGCGTATCCCTTCGAGGAGCGGGCCATCGAAGTACATCAGCAGAATTTCGAGTTGCTCGCAGGCGGCATCTTTAATCCGTGGGTGCAGAAGAGCCTCGACAAGCTGGCGGTGTTGATGCCAGGACGATACGCCAAGAACGAAATCAGTGGAGGATACCTGGGCTCGATCGACACCTATGCATACCGCATGCCGATAGTGCCGCCGCCAGGCATCGAGCTGCAAGACGATGGTGAACTGCAGGAGTCGGCGGATGCAGCAGAATCACCGCAGGCAACCGCACAGATACGCGGCGCATCTGAAGTCGGCAACAAATAGGCGCCCAGGGAACGGACATGACCACATCATTTTCGAAACAAAGCCCCTTGATCAAACACTGTCATGCATTGGTGTTGGTGGCGACAGCCATGGTTTCCGCGTGCACGACAACAGGGTCATCGCGTGCGCCGGCGCGCATTGAAATCCAGGAACAAGTCGGCTTTACGATCATCGAAGAAACAAGAATCAGCAGCGATTTACGGCTCGAATATGACGAGGCCTCGACCAACCTGGAGCAAGGACAGCTCGAGCAGGGAGTTCAATTGCTCGAGGCGTTGGTTGAGGAGGCGCCACAATTGAGCGCGCCTCGCATCGACCTCGGTATTGCCTATCATCGAACCGGCAACCTCGACGCGGCCGAAAACGCATTGCTTCTGGCGCTTGAGTTGAATCCTGATCATCCGATTGCGCACAACGAGTTGGGTATCGTGTATCGCAAGACGGGCCGTTTCGCAGAGGCGCGGCAAAGCTATCAGGCGGCGTTGGCGATCTATCCGGGTTACCACTTTGCCAGGCGCAACCTGGCTATCTTGTGTGATTTGTACCTGGCTGATCTTCGCTGTGCACTGGACAACTACGAAGCGTATATGGCGACAGTCCCCAGCGATGACGAGGCCTCGATGTGGATGACAGACATCCGGCAGCGCATAGACCGCGCGGAGGAACTACGATGAAAGCCCCTTTGTTCGTTGCTGCATTACTACTAACCTGGTTTCCTGCATTTGGCGAGGAAGCAGAGGACAAGCCCGAAGAAGAGACGCCGGTGACGGAGAATCGGGGAGACGACGCAGATAAGCCCAAGGCTATGTCGGGCATGTCTATTCTGGGTAACGAGGAAGCACCGAAGTCGCTCGTCATCATCCCCTGGAAATCTTCCGAACTCGGTGACGATATCAGCCTCTCCGATACACTCGATGATCGTGCGCGCCCTGTCGACAAGGAGGTCTTCCTGCGCGAGCTGAATTTCTATCAGATTCGTTCTGACGAGTGAGTTTTTTCAGGTTCACAGTGCAAAGCTGTTTCTGTCGCAATCTCGCTGCTGAAAACGCAGGAATTCGTGTGAGGCACGTCTAAACCCCGCCAATTGGTACCGGACACAACCGCTGAACGTGCGCTGGGTCACATTCAATACTTTGATCGGCCACTATTCTTGATTCTGTGCTGGGGTATTCCCGGTGCATTTTGTCAAATGAGGATTCGGAAATGGACTTCTTCTATTCGATTGTTGGTTTCTTCGCATCGGGCGGTGCATTCATGTACCCGATCCTGGTCGTATTTGCCTTCGGTGTTGCGATCGCAGTCGAACGCTACATCACGCTCACCTTGGTCACGAACAAGAACCAGGTGGTATGGAAAAAAGTACAGACACTGCTCGCCGATGGTAATTTCGACGAAGCTCGGGAAGTGACGAGCAAGGATGAATCCACCATTTCGCAGGTTCTCAATATGGGCCTGTCACTGCAGGGTACCGTCCGCCGCCGCGACGAGATAGAAATCGCGATGGAAGAGAGCATGATGGAGATTGTTCCACGCCTCGAGAAACGTACGCCTTATGTTGCTATGTCATCGAGTATCGCCACACTGCTCGGCCTGCTCGGAACGATCATGGGTCTGATTCAGGCATTCACGGCGGTCGCCAATGCGAATCCCGCGGAAAAAGCCGATTTGCTGTCAGCCAGTATTTCCGTTGCGATGAATACGACGGCATTCGGCCTGATGGTTGCTATTCCACTTCTCGTCACGCACACGATACTGACCGCCAAGACCGGTGACATTGTCGACAGTCTTGAGATGGCAACGGTTAAGGCCCTGAATGTGTTCTCCAGAAGGGCAAAGCGGGCGGTTGAGGCCTAGTCGAGATGGCCAGGCGGCATCATTACAAGCGACGTACCAAGGACACGGCGCACGAACTGGATGTGACCACCTTCTTGAATCTCATGGTGATCCTCATCCCGTTCCTGCTGATCACAATGGTCTTTTCCAGGCTGACGATCGTTGAACTCGATCTGCCAAGTTCGGCTGGCGGCCCGGCGACAGGTGCAGAAGAATTCCGCGTCGAAGTGATTGTCAGAGAGGCCGGTATCGAAATCACCAATGGCCAGTTTGTCATCGCGTCAATACCGAACCAGGACGACGAATTCGACCTTCCCGTCCTGTCAGAGACCATGGTCGCCCTCAAACAGGAGCATCCTGAACTGGACGCCGCATCCGTGCTGATGGAGGCGCAAATTCCCTATGATTACCTTATACGGATCATGGACATTGTCAGGAGCGTAGAACTACCGGTAGAAGCCGACGACGAGCTCGATGGCGAACAGCAATATGAATTATTCGCGTTGTTCTCTGACATATCTGTTGGAGATGCGCCATGAGAAATTCACGCAGAATCAAACGCATGTCACGCAACCGCGTGAAGATGCCGAAGATGAACCTGACCTCTTTGATGGACGTGTTCACGATTCTCGTATTCTTCCTGCTGGTTAATACCGGTGCCGTTGAGGTGATGGAAGCGCCAAAAAATATGACGCTGCCGGAAGCGCGGGTTGACGCCAAGCCGCGCGAGACCGTCGTTATTTTCGTGAGCCCGGACGAGGTGCTGGTGCAAGGTAAGATCGTTGCGTTGGTAGCCGATATCCTTGACGGCGAATCGGAAATGGTTGAACCAATTACGTCACGCCTTGCAGAACTACGAGACAACATTGTCGGGCCAAGCACCCTGGCGGTCGCGGGCAGTCAGGAGGTTACGATACTGGCCGACAAATCCGTACCGTTTCTTGTGATCAGGAAGATCATGTCGGCCTGTACCGGGGAGGGCTACGAAAACGTCTCTCTGGCGGTCATTCAGAAGGCATCGCAGATCGCTGCGAACTAGCCGCTAATGAACGAAGATGACATCGTGAGTGCAGAATGTTCTGAAGAACAGCAGTCCCTTCTTCTGCAAGTGGAAGATTCGGAGCGCGTTCTCGACGGTCTTCTGGGCGATCTTCGGGCAATCGATAGTGAGCTCGATGAGCTTGCGCGTAGAAACCAGCAGTACGAAGCCCTGTCCCAGGTCTGCCGTTCGCTTGAGGAGCTTGACGGCATTGGCGCGACCCACCTGTTCTGGAACGCTGCAGACGGACCCGACAATCCTGAGGCGCATCTTCGCAATGCGCGTCGACACATAGATGAATTCAAAGCGGAGATCGCTGGCGTCGAAGAACGCCGTCATGCGATCACTGACAAGATAAACGATCAGAATGAGACACTTGACTACCTGCACTACGATCTTCTCGAGGCGACGGAAGAGTTCGAAAAGAGCAGAAACGAGTGGCTTGTCGAGCGAGAGGCGGATGAACTACCGTCGCGGGCACAGGTTATGCCCTGGGCCCGGGGATGTGAAGAAGATAAGCGTTTTCAGAAAACCCTGGGTGCGTCGCTGGCGGCATCATTCGGCGTTGCGATTCTTGCCAGCATGATCGCCCTGCCGATTGCGGAACGCTCTACTGTTAACGAATTGCCTGAGCGCGTGGCGAGGCTCGTCCGTCAGGAACGGACGCCGCCACCACCGCCGGTCGAAGTACCAATGGTCCCGGATCAAGAAATACCTGAACCCGAGCTTGCGGACGAACAGCCGCCCGACAAGACACCGGAAGCAGTCGTTGCAGATACCGTGCAGCCGGATACCAGGGAACAGGTCAAGTCGAAAGGAATCCTGGCGTTCCGTGACAGCTTTGCCAGCAGCGCAAGCCTGAGGCCGACGGCCCAGCTCGGCTCGCAAGCCAGGGTCAGCAGCGCCGGCGAGAATTCCGTTGGCCGACCGCAGCGATCAATGGTGACGACGTCCGCACCGGGCTCGAGTGGCGGAATTAACCTGGCGAGTATCAGCCGCGACGTTGGCGGCGGTGGCCAGGGTATTGGTGGCGTGGAAGTCAGTCGCGTTGCGAGTTCGATCGGTGGCGGCGGCGGTGCATCGGGACGGCCGACCAGCGGTGGTGGGGCGTACGCAGGACGTACGGACGAAGAAATTCAGATCGTTTTCGATCGTTACAAATCGGCGCTGTACCGACTTTACAACCGTGAGCTTCGCAAGGATCCGACCTTGCGCGGCCAACTTGTGTTGCGCATGACGATTCAACCCGATGGCAGCGTTTCGTTCTGTCAACTGCAGTCGTCTGACATGGAAGCACCAGCATTGGCACAACAAGTCGTCGATCGCGTACTGACGTTCGACTTTGGCGCCAAGGAAGACATCGTCGCGATGACAATTATCTACCCGATCGACTTTCTTCCTTCAGCATGACGTCGTGCACTACTTGACATAAGAATCCGCAGCGAAACGCGGTATCGAAGGTGTGATCCGGTTCACCTTTTACCCACACTCTTTGAGCCATAGTTTCTCTTCGGATAAAGGCAAAACCATCGAAAGGTGGCGACGCAAAGTCACCGGCCTACAGGGCAAGTAATCCCAACGGCAGCGGGACCGCTCGTAAACGATCAAGGATAGGATCGTCCGCACTGGTGACGTACGCGCACAGGGAAGTTAGCGACTGACCATGGTCATTCTTGACAAGAACGCGCGAGGTTTGCGCGGCGCAGATACGCTTACGAGGCTCAGCCGTCTCCGGCTGTTCTCGCTAGTACTGTTGCTGTGTGCCGCGTTTTCGGCGCAGGCGCAGGACTGTTCCGATTACGTCAATGGCACCCTCGACGGTTTTGCAGGCGATGTCGCTCCTTCGCAATTGCAGATCGATCGTCACTGCACGGTTCGAGACTATCCTGCCAGCAACCCGCCAGGCACAAATTTCAATTTTTTCACGCAGCCAGGCCAGACCAACGAACGTTGGTTCACGATCTTTGAAAAGGTCGTACACACCGGCAACCTGCGGACGTTTGAAAACTTCCCGATCGTCCCGGCCGGCGAGCAGTTCATGATCGAGATCGCAACGTCATGAAGAAGTTTTTCATCATCCTGGGCGCATTGGTTCTTGCATCGGCCGCATTGGTTCCGACCGGGAGCGCGTCGGCGGCCGAGATCACGTTCGTATCCGTTGTTGGATCCTGGCGTGACCCGGTGGATAACGTTCCCGGAAGCCAGCCGGGCGATCCCGTCATTACGAACGGCGACCCGATCTCGAGCATCAGCTGGGGCACGACGACGGGCTCGCAAAGCGGCTATGACTTCATCGCAACGCTGCCGCCGCCTTTCGATTTGCCGGGGCCCATCCCGTACTTTTCTCTCGGGACGTTTCAACATCGGAATTTCACGGTCGACGAGCCTTGGCTGGTTTCGGCTGAGCTCGATGTGGTGCTCGTGCTTGCCGTGGACGGCGTGCCAACCGGTCCGTTGACCTTCACCTTCACGTTAAACCACGACGAAACCCCGAACAACCTGGACCCTTGTCCCTATCCGACACCACCCGGAGAGGGGTGCACGGACCGTGTGACGATCGTCGCCTCGGCCGACCCCACGACGTTCAACGTCGGCGGAGTGGATTACACGCTGGAGATGAGCTTCCTGGACAACGGTAGTCGCCGTCGACGAGTTCATCACGAGAGAAGGCGACACCGTCAACAGCTCAGGCCTGGTCGGGGAATTTACGTTGCCGCCGGGGCTCACGGTCACGAAGACCGGCCCGGCAATGATGCGCATAGCGGAGTGGGGCGATTTCGTCATCGGCGTGCAGAACGAGAGCGAGGCCGATGCGTACAATGCGACGCTCATCGACCGGCTACCCGACGGACCGACCGGCGGGATGTGCGACACGACGCCTGAGGTTCAGAGCGCGCAGGTGTTCGCGGCAGATGGCGTCACACCGGTACCTGGAAAAGGCCCGCTGGCCCAGGGGACGGACTACTCGCTCGCCTACAACGGCGCCACGTGCGAGCTTACGTTCATTACGCAAAGCGCCGAATCGGTGATCGGTGTGGGTGAGCGTCTGATGATCGCGTATCGCACGCAGCTCGACACCGACTCCCAGGATGGCATCGTGTTGACGAACGTCGCCGGCGCGACAGAGTGGTTCAATTCCGACGCGTCGACCATGTACAGCCGCAACCTGACCGACGGCACCGTGGGCGTTGGCGACCACGAGGACGCGCACAGCGTCGCCGTCGACCTGCCGGTGCTTCGGTTCGAGAAAACGGTCATCAATGTGACGACGGGAGAAGACCCGGGCACCGTCGCGACGCCGGGCGAAACGTTGCGCTACCGACTCTATGTTGAGAACCTGAGCAACGTCTCCGTTAGCGATTTCCGCATTTTCGACGAAATCGACCGCCTCAATGCGGACCCGTCGTTCCAGGCGGGCACGCTGAATGTCGTAACGCTTCCGCCAGGCGCGGATGCCGGCAACACGGACGCAAACGGTGGTGCGGCCGGTACCGGCTTGCTCGACGTACGCAACCTGAGCATTGGCGGGCTGGGCGAAAGTGTCCTGGTCGAGTTCGAGGTTCAGCTCGCGCCCGTAATGACGAACGACACATTCGTCTACAACCAGTCCGAGCTCTTGTTCGGCGACTTCTCGGCTGCCGTCAGTGACGACCCGAATGTCAATGGCGCGGCGGATCCCAACGTCGATGGCGACGAAGACCCGACTCAGATCCAAATCCAGTCCGCACCCTATTTCGACGTGGACAAGATCTCGAGCTACATCACGGGCAATCCGAATGTGCTGCTGGCCGGCGAGACGCTGCGCTACACGATTACCGTGCAGAATACCGGCACAGACAACGCGACCAGCGTCGAAATCGTTGACCAGGTTCCGGGGAACACGACGTACGTCGCGGGCAGCACGACGCTCAACGGCATACTCGTGCCCGACGCTGCGGATGGCAGTTCGCCGCTGATCGACGGCATCCTGATCAATGCGCCGCAAGAAGTGACACCCGGCGCGTTGAATGCCCGCGTTGCAGACAATGTTGCAACGATCGTCTTTGACGTTGTCGTGTATCCCGACCTTCCGGACGGCACCATCCTCTCGAACCAGGCTTTCGTCAGCGCCGTCGATTTCGGCATTGCGGACGTACCCTCCGACGATCCGCGCACCGACATACCCGATGACCCGACGCGTGACGTGGTCGGCAACTTCCCGCTGTTATTCGCGCCGAAAACGGCAGCCCTGCAAGTGGACGGCAGCTCGCCGGGTATTATCGATCCGCTCGACGTACTGCGCTACACGATTACCGTGTACAACAACGGCACAGTTCCGGCGACCGCGGCCGATCTTACCGACGTAGTACCGGTTAACACGACCTACGTTGCCGGTAGCACGACGCTCAACGGCATCGCTGTTGCCGACGGCGCCAACGGATCACCGCTACTCGACGGACTGCCGATCAGCTCGGCCGACCTGACGCCGCCCCTGCCGGGCGACGGCGAGGGCGTGCTGAATCCCGGGCAGTCTGCCGTCGTGCAGTTCGATCTGCAGGTCGATGCGGGCGTTGCAGCCGGAACGCTTATTACGAATCAGGCGGTGGTCTACAGCCTCGAGGTTGCGAGTACTCTGACCGACGGCGATGGCAACCCGGCAACCGGTCCGGAGCCCACCGTTGTCGTGGTTGGCGACGTTCAACAGATGTCGATCATCAAGCAACTATCGGTGGTCGGCGGCGGCCCGGCGTTACCGGGCGCCACGCTTGAATATGTGGTGACCGCAAGGAATATCGGTCTGTTGCCGGCGCTGTACGTCCGGATCGAAGACGATCTCTCGGTGCCCATCCCGGGCTACCTGAGCTATGTCGATCAGTCGGCCACGCTAAACGGCGTGGCAAATGGCGTCACCGTCGCTGGCACGCTGATAACGGCGGACTACTTCACCGACTATGGCCCGCTCGCACCCGGCCAGGAAGTGGTATTGCGCTTCCGCGCGATCATCAATCCCAATCTCCTCGAAGGTACAACGATCACCAATACTGGACGGGTCTACTGGGATGACCCCCTGCGTCAGGCCGAAGCCAGCGTTTCGATCGATGTCGGCGCGATGCCAAACCTTGGCATGCTGAGCGGAAATGTCTGGCACGATGCTGACCACGACAACACGCCCGGCGGGCTGGAACGCCCACTCGAAGGCTGGCTCGTTGAGCTCCTGTTTGAAGATCAGCCAATACGATCCATGATGACGGACGTTGACGGCAACTACCGGTTCGTCGCGGTGCCGCCTAACTATGTGCCCGGCGAAACCTACTCCCTGCGGTTTAGCGCGCCGGGTGCCGGTATCAGGACCGCGCTGCTTGGCGAGACCGACTCGGACTTCACCGACGGCCAGCATCGCATCGATGATATCGACGTTCAGGAGGGCAGCAATCTCCTCGGGCTCAACATGCCTGTCGATCCCAACGGTGTGATCTACGACTCGATTACCCGTACCCCGGTATCGGGAGCGACTGTCACTCTGGTGGACGTGCGTAACGGTTTACCGTTGCCGAGCAGCTGCTTCGACGATCCCAACCACCAGGATCAGGTGACGGTCGGCAACGGTTACTACAAGTTCGACATCAATTTCTCCGATCTTGCGTGCCCGAGTGGTATCAACTACCTGATACAGGTCCAGGTTCCGAACAGCACCTTCATTCCGGGTGTGTCCGAACTGATTCCGCCCACCAGTGACGCAACGACACTGCCGTTTGACGTTCCTGCTTGTCCCGGTTCAACCGAGGATGCGGTCGTCACGACAATGCAATCCTGCGAGGCGCAGCCTTCGGAATTCGCACCAGCACCATCCGTACCGGCTCGAAGTGCCGCCACGGACTATCATTTCTTCCTCAGGCTTGACGACAGTCAGTCGCCAGGTTCGTCGCAGCTTTTCAACAACCACATACCGCTGGACCCCCGCCTTGGAGGCGCGGTATCGATCACCAAGACGACGCCCTTGCTCAACGTGTCGCGCGGCCAGCTTGTGCCGTACGTGATCACGGTCAGAAATACCTTCGGTCAGAACCTTCAGGACGTCAACGTGGTCGACCGTTTTCCGGCCGGCTTCAAATATGTCGCCGGTTCGGCTTACTTCGATAACGTCAAAACGGAACCCGCCGTAGTCGGCCGAGAGCTCGTCTGGTCCGGCCTCTCGCTCGAAGTCGATGCCCTCCATGAAATCAAACTGCTGCTCGCGGTAGGTGCCGGCGTCACCGAAGGCGAATTTGTTAACCGCGCACAGGCCGTGCATGCGGTGCTCGGCTCCGCCATGTCGGAAGAAGCCACCGCCACCGTGCGTGTCGTGCCGGACCCGGCCTTCGATTGCACTGACGTGACCGGTAAGGTATTCGACGATTTCAACCGTAACGGATACCAGGACTCCGATGAGGTTGGACTGCCGGCTGTGCGGGTGGTGACGGCGAGGGGGCTGGCGGCGACAACCGACAGCCACGGCCGCTATCACATCACTTGCGCCATCACGCCAAACGAGAGTCGCGGCAGCAACTTCGTTCTGAAACTCGACGACAGGACGTTGCCGAGCGGCTTCCGAATGTCGACCAGACCCGTACAGGTCCAGCGTGCGACGCGCGGTAAAGCCCTGCGCATGAATTTCGGCGCGTCGATTCATCGGGTTGTCGGTCTCGATATCGCCGATTCCGTATTCGAACCCGGGACTTTGGAGATGCGACATCAGTGGCGGCCACGTATCGAACTGCTACTGGAAGAGCTGCAGAGAGGCCCGGCGGTATTGCGACTGTCCTACGTGGCGGACGTTGAGGCCGAGTCGCTCGTGCAGCGACGTCTGCACGCGCTCAAGAACGAGATCATGGTCGCCTGGGAGGAGCTGAACTGCTGTTACAAGCTTGTCATCGAACCTGAAGTTTTCTGGCGACTAGGGGCTCCGCCGGTCAAAAGCAAGGAGCAGGGCAAGTGAACGCCATGACGAAGCTAAGCTACTTGTTGATGGCGGGCATCGCGTTGGCCTCGCCACAGGTGCATGCCGAGAAGGTCGATGAGACAGGAATCGGCGAGGCGGTCGAACGGCATCTGACCGATGATGAGCCGTTCATGCAGTGGGTGCAGGATCCGGACCGTGTCGACACGGAGCTGGGCGATACGCTGGAAACCCGTGAGACGCTCATCGATGAACTCGAGACCGTCAAGCTCAGCAATCTCGTGGCGCCCATTCGATTCGAATCGGGGGTAGCGAACATTCCTGAAACGACGGTCGCTTCTCTTGGCGAAATACTCAATCGCATGCGGGACCGAATCAACGTCCGTCTGCATCTCATCGGTCATGCCGACAACCGACCGCTGTCTGCAAGACTTGTCAGGATTTATGGTGACAATGCCGGCCTGTCGCGGGAGCGCGCGGGCCAGGTAGCAGAGCATTTCCAGACGTCGCTGACGTTGCCGCCCGAGGCGATCTCATTCGAATGGGCGGGCGACACTATTCCGGTCGCATCAAACCTGACAGAAGAAGGCCGCGCACTGAATCGGCGTGTCGAGGTCGAGGTCTGGTATGACGAGGTACGAGAAAAAGTCGCTCTCGAAGAGTTTCTCGTTCCTCATGAAATCAAGCGCGTGAAAGTCTGCCGCATGGAAACGGTCTGCAAGCTGCGTTACGTCGATGGACATGCGCGTCGCGCTCGGGTGCAGAATCTCATTGCGCCGTTGCACTATGAAACCGAAAAAATCAACGTGGACGAGGCGTTTATCGAACGCATTCGACAGGGCTTCAATAACCTGGGCAACAAACAAAACGTCGTCGTCAAATTTGTCGGCTTCACGGACGATGTTCCGCTGACTGGAAGAACGGAACGCATCTACGGCGACCACCTTGGGCTCTCGAAGGCGCGAGCGCGACGTGTAGCATTGGCGGTGCAAGATAAGCTGAACGTCCCCACGTCCGTGATCGAGAGTGATGGGCGTGGCTCGATGAAACCACTGGGCTCCAATGAAACTGACAACGGGCGTGCTCTGAATCGCCGCGTCGAGGTAGAGTTCTGGTACGACGATCCGTTACAGGAGTTACCCGACGAACCACAGCTCTGCCCCGAGGCTGCTGGCGCCGTGTTGGTGACCAGGACGTATGATCCGCCGTGGGGCCGTATTGCGGCCATCGATTTTGCCGACGGCCAGCCCGTCGTGCCGGCGGGCTACACCGCCGACCTGGCGCGAGCGCTCGAAGATATTGCGGACAAGACGAATCCACGCCTGAGGTTCCTCGGCTACACGCGCAATGAGCGTCTGGCACGCCGGACAGCCGCTGTCTACGGTGACGATATCGGCTTGTCGGCCTCCCGTGCACGACGCGCGATGGAGCTTATCGCCGAAGACATGCAGCTCCAGACTGAGCAACGCGAGTTCGAAGGACGTGGTTATGTGCATTCGGACGATGTCGTCAACGCCGGTTTTATTCAGGGCGAGACGTCACACGTGGCGGTTCAGGTCGTCTACGACGAGTTGGCCGTTCTTGACGACTATGAGGGCGTCGATGTCACGCGAATCACGCGTGAGCTTAGCCCCGAAAATCCGCTGGGCCTGAACCTGATGCGTATCACCGTCGACGGTGAACCGATCGATGATCCGAAGCGAAGCTCATCTGATATCCAGCGATGTACGGACGTTGCGCTGGAGAGCGCCGACATACAATTCGGCTTTGACAATCTTCGCTCCTCGCCAAGACTCAGCGTCGCCGCGAAACCGGATCGTGTCGCCGTTTATGATGCGGTGCTCCACGAGCCGTTGATGTCGTCAATGTTCTGGATTAGCAGAAAGGCATCTCCTGTGCATTTCCGCATGTACACAAACTATTCCTATTTTATTGATCGCGCCGAAGTGCGTGTCTTTGCAAACGGTCAGTCCGTCGAGTCGGAGCCACTCGACGTGATCGAAGTCGGCACTGATGGTGTCGCCAAGTGGGAGCCGCCGGTAGCGCAATTCAAAGCACCCGTGTACGAGCTCGCGTATGTACTCAGAGCCTACGATGCGGAGGGCAAGTTTGATGAAACGCATCCGCAGCCGCTCTGGGTTGTCTTCGATACTCCCGATGGCGTCGAAGAAAACGACGATCGTGATGACTCCGAAATCGCCTCAGATCCCGAGCTGTTCGCAGCTTATGGCGAAAATGGCTTAGGTCTGCACAACATCAAACTTAGTAGCGGTACCGTCAGCGTGCGTGGTAGCAATGTTCCGGACGAGCACGAGGTCTGGGTTGCCGGGCGGCCGGTGCCGGTCGATGACAACGGTGATTTCGTTACCGAGGAGATATTGCCGGAAGGAGCTCATACCGTCGAAGTGGCCGTGGTCGACAAAGAGGGCAGCGGTGAGCTGTATCTGCGTGACCTCGAATTCGAGTCGAGGGACTGGTTCTATGTTGGCGTCGCCGATCTCACCTTGTCCGATGGCAAAGCGAGTGGCCCGATAGATCTGTTGCAAGGCGGCAACTCCAGTCAGGACTATGATTCTAACGTTGACGGGCGACTGGCCTTCTTCGTGAATGGTAAATTCGGCGATCACTGGAAGTTGACAGCAAGCGCCGACACCCGGGAAGGGCCGCTGCAGGATGTTTTCAGCAATTTCATGGACAAGTCGCCGGAGTCTCTGTTTCGGCGCATCGATCCCGACTACTACTATCCGACGTTCGGCGATGACGGCACCGTCGAGGAAATGGCGCCTACCATGGGCAAGTTTTTTGTTCGCCTGAGCCAGGACGATGACTATGGTTTATGGGGTAACTTCAAGATCGGCTATATGAATAACGAGCTGGCACAAGTCGACCGCGGCTTGTACGGCGCCAACGTGCACTACCAGACAGACGGGACAACCGGGTTTGGCGACAAGCGCTTTGTGATAGACGCCTTCGCTGCCGAGCCGGGCACCATTCCAAGCCGGGAGGAGTTCCGGGGAACGGGTGGCTCGCTCTACTTCCTTCGCCGTCAGGATATTCTGGCTGGTTCCGAACGTGTACGCATTGAGCTGCGTGACAAAGTATCCGGGCTCGTGACCGGTGTGGTGAACCTGACGCCCGCCATGGACTACGACGTTGACTATCTGCAGGGTCGCGTCTCGCTCGCTGAGCCCCTTGCATCGACGGCCAACGATAATTTGCTGGTTCGCAGTGGCGGGTCCTCCGGTGATGAGGCCTACCTGGTTGTACGCTACGAGTACACGCCGGGGTTCGACGACATCGATGCCGTGGCGGTTGGCGGACAGACTCATTACTGGTTGGGTGATCATGTCAGGGTAGGCCTGACTTCGAACGCGAATAAGCAGGACGATACGGATAACAGTCTTAACGCTGCTGATCTTACGTTCCGACTGGCGTCTGAATCGTGGCTGAAAGTGCAACAGGCGCAGAGTGAAGGGCTGGTTTCCCTGCCGCAATTTTCGAGTGACGGCGGCTTCGAGTTCAATGCCTATGATCCGGCGTCGTTCGTCAACGCCCGCGCCGAGGCAGAACGGGCGGACATCAGCGTCCGGTTCGGCGATCTTGTCAGTTTCGTCGACGGCCGCCTGACCGCGTACGTGCAGAATGTCGAGGCCGGGTACTCGGCGCCGGGCCTGACTGCACTCACCGACGCGAAAAATTCCGGCGGTACGCTCAGCCTGCCGATTGCCGACAGGTTCACACTGAACGCCAAGGTTGACAATCGTGTTCAGGAGCAGGGAATCGAGACCCGGGCACGGGAATACGACATCGGCTATCGAATCAACGAACGCTGGCTGGTGAGCGCCGGTTATCGCCAGGATGAGCGTATTGCGAGATCGATCATCGTACCGTTGTCGCAGGAGCAGGGCGAACGGGAAGATGCGGTGCTGCAGGTCGCTTACGACTCAAAGTCGGCCTGGAACATGTACGCCTTCACCCAGGATACCTTGTCCGTAACAGGAGATCGTGAGGAGAATGCCCGCAACGGTGTGGGCGGATCGTATCGACTGTCGGAGAAACTGCGGATGGACGCGGAGGTATCGGACGGTGACCTGGGCATGGGTGGCCGCCTGGGTACGAACTATATGCACTCCAACAACACAAGCATGTATCTCAACTATGCGCTTGAGAACGAGCGTACCGACAACGGTTCGCGAACCCTGCAGGGCAGCGAGGGTAACCTGGTCGGCGGCATCAAGACGCGACTCGCGGACAGCACGAGCGTCTTCCTCGAAGAACGTTATCAATATAACGATGCGATGACCGGACTGACGCATGGCACCGGCATCAGTTTCTCGCCGACGGACAAATGGAGTTTCGGCATCAACACCGACGTCGGTACTCTGCAGGACGTAACGACGGGTGCCGAGACACAACGTGTGGCCGGCGGTATCCAGATCGGCTATGGCGTCGAAGCGTTGCAGGTCTCAAGCGGCATCGAGTACCGAAGCGACGATGTCGAACAGCTCGATCTGGGTAGCACAGAGCGCACGACATGGCTGTTCAGGAACAACTTCAAATACCAGATCAGTCCGGCTTCGCGCCTGTTGGGTAAGGTTAATCACTCGGAGAGTGAGAGTTCGCAGGGAACGTTCTACGACGGCGGCTTTACTGAGGCGGTTCTCGGATACGCACTTCGACCGGTTACTCATGATCGATTCAATGCGCTGCTTAAGTACACGTATTTCTATAACGTTCCGACGACCGATCAGATCAGTCTGCAAAATATTGCTGCGCAATTCATTCAGAAGAGCCACATTGCAGCGGTTGACGCCAGCTACGATATTACGCCGCGCTTATCCATCGGGGGTAAATACGCTTACCGCCTGGGTCAGGTCAGTCTTGATCGCGAAAACCCCGAGTTCTTCGACAACAACGCGAGCCTCTATGTAATCCGCGGCGACTATCGATTCCGCGAGCACTGGGAGTTTCTCCTGGAAGGTCGTCTGCTTGACATGCCGGACCTGGATGAGAGTCGAAGCGGTGCGCTGGCGACCGTTTCACGGTACCTGGGCGACCACCTGAAAATCGGGCTCGGGTACAACTTCACGGACTTCTCCGAAGATCTGACGGATCTCAGTTATGATCATCACGGCGTTTTTCTTAACGTGACAGGGTCAATGTAGAGAGCATAGGGTTCACGCAACGTGGCCTTTATACGGTTCGTAACGCAGTCCGACTCCGTCGAGAATTCGCACGGTCAGCCGATAACCTGCCAATGGTCTGAAATCAGGATGACCACTGGTGGGCACTTTGTTTAAAGCCCTGGCGTTTCTGAAACAGCGACTTGCGCCCCGAAGGGGTGACGAGCGAAGCGAGGAATCAACCACGACTGCCCATGGACGAGCTAGAATACCGTAGCACCACAAGACAAAGCGCACGTAGCTCAGCTGGGTGAGCGACAGTTGCCGCGCAGCGGCAAGGCGAAGCACGGCTTCGCCAGGAGCGAACGCCGCGAGGATGCAACCGAGCGGCCGGGCTCGAGGAGCGTAAGCGACGAGAGGAGTACTGCTGTCGTGCGCAGCACGACTGCCCATGGACGAGCTAGAATACCGTAGCACCACGAGACAAAGCGCCCGTAGCTCAGCTGGATAGAGTACTGCCCTCCGAAGGCAGGGGTCACAGGTTCGAATCCTGTCGGGCGCGCCAGAAAAACCAAAGGGTCCCCTTGCGGGGCCCTTTGGTTTTTTGGCTTCCCAACAGAAGTTCGAACCTTAGGTTCGACAAACGCGAAGCGTTTGGACGCGCGAAGCGCGCCCCGCAGGGGTGACGAGCGCAGCGAGGAATCAATCCTGTCGGGCGCGCCATCCCCCAAGTGCTACAATCCCTAAATGTACAAAACGCCCGTCCAATCAGCTTCCAGTGCCGGACACGACCTCTCGCTGCTTGAGTGGTTTGCCACGCTAACTCCCGAGCAGCGACTTGCCGAACTGGAGTCAAGAATCGGTTTCTTCCTCTCATTGCGGCCGCAAAATGAATCCCAGCTTTCGCGAGATACTCGAGCTTCTCAATAAATACGAGGTTGAGTACATCGTTGTTGGTGGTGTGGCGGCCGTAATACAGGGTGCGCCCATCACAACGTTCGATCTCGACGCGCTGGTTCGGATCAGCGATGACAACGCTAGTCGTTTGTCCCTCGCCCTCGACGAGCTCGATGCCCACTATCGAGAGCATCAATCTACGATCAAGCCTACCAAGGAAGATATTCTGGCGGGCGGGCACCTATTGCTCCTGACTCGAGCAGGGCCGTTGGATGTGCTGGGATTTATTGGTGACAAAGATCGATACGAAGATCTGGTGCACCTGTCTTCGGAAGTCGCTATGACGATCGGGAAGTTTCGCGTTCTCGATCTGGAGGAGCTGATTCGGCAAAAGAAAGCAACAGATCGGCCGAAGGACCGAGCCGTCATCGAGCTATTGGAAGAGGCTCTGCGTCACCATAGGCAAAAGGACTGACGCCTACACTCCGAAGGCAGGGGTCACAGGTTCGACAAACGCGAAGCGTTTGGACGCACGAAGTGCGCCCCGCAGGGGTGACGAGCGCAGCGAGGAATCAATCCTGTCGGGCGCGTCACCTTCTATGACCGCTCGATTGGCGTACGACCAGCTCGCTCGGTAGCGTGGTGTCGTCTGCTTGCTGGCCATCGATGATCTTCAGCAAACTCTCAACCAGCACGCGGCCGGCCGAGCGGATGTTCTGGCGGATGGTCGTTAGTGAGGGATTGCCATAACTTGCGAGACCAATATCGTCATATCCAACGACAGCAACATCATGGGGTACCTTCAGGCCGGATTCGTTGAGGGTTGCGATTACACTAAGTGCCATTACGTCGCTACTACAAACAGCCGCATCGAATTTTGCATCGCTGGCGAGGAATTTGTTGATCGGCTCGCGCGCATGCTGCATTTCAAATGGAACGTCGATTTGGAGCCCAGGGTTGAACGTGATTCCCTGCTCGTCCAGAGCTTTCTGGTAGCCCGAGAAACGTAACGCGATTTCCGGAAGCTTGATATCACCAAAAAAAGCGATGTTGCAACGTCCGCTTTCCAGCAAGTGTTTTGTAGCAAGGTACCCACCGTTGACGTTGTCGCCGCCCACTCGACAGTAGGCCTGGCCGGGCATCGGCGCGCCCCATACCACGATGGGTTTGTCCGATTTCGCAACGACGTTTAGTTTCTCGTGTTGCCTACCTTGTCCGATAAATATGACACCGTCTGAGTTATGAAATACACGGCTATCCTGTAATTCCAGCACGTCGGCTACCGGCGCATGTGCGAGGAACAGGTCAAGGTCATGTTCGGCGAGGCAATCGGCTATGCCGCCGAGCATCTCGAGAAAGAACGGGTCCGACATGTGCTGCTCAGACTTAACATCAAGCATGAACACGACAGAGATCACGCCGGTTCTTCGCAATCGAAAGTTCCTTGCCTGCTGGTTTACGCGGTAATTGTGCTTTTCGGCGAGCTTCCGAATGCGCGCCTTGGTCTTTTCATTGACGCGCGGGCTATCGCTTAATGCCCGAGAAACCGTACCGCGGGTGACGCCGGCAATGTCAGCGAGTTCCTGCATGGTTGTAAGTGCTTTACGCGGCTTCTGGCTCATTGCTTTGTCCCGGGCTCCCGGCATCGATAAACGTAAATTTGCGCGAAATTAACACTTTTTACGTCGGCGTGAATATCGGAAAAACTAAGTATTACAGAACCTTAGCGGGTTGTACAATCGATTGTAAGCACGAAAATAGACAATCGATTGTATTTCGACATATCCTTCAGCCATCGAACAGTCGTCCATACCGGGCGCTAATACCATGATGGGGGATACATCAGATGAGTAAGGCATTTACCAACCGCGCGATCGGCGGTTTGTTCGTAGCGGCATGCGCCGCAAGCAGTTTTTCAAGCGTCGCGCTTGCACAGGACGACGAGGTTATCGAGGAGATCTTCGTAACCGGCGTTCCGCGCGGCGGCGCAACCAAGCTCGAGGCGAGCGTATCTGTTAGTGCAGTACCGAATGAAGACGTTGGCAAACTCGCGCCGCGATCAGTAGCTGAGGTGTTTCGAAGCCTGCCTGGTATTCGTGCCGAATCATCCGGCGGTGGCGGCAACGCTAACCTGACAATTCGCGGAATTCCGCTGGCAACAGGCGGATCGAAGTACATGCAAATCCAGGAAGACGGCTTGCCGGTACTCGAGTTCGGCGATATCAACTTTGCCAATACCGATAACTTCGTCCGTTTTGACTCTTCTGTTGACCGCATCGAATCTATCCGCGGTGGTTCAGCATCGACCTTCGCCAGCAACTCGCCCGGCGGCATCATCAACATTATCAGCCGAACGGGTGGTAATGATGAAGGCAGCATTGGCCTGAGCTTCGGCGCCGATTACGACGAATTTCGCACTGATTTCCAATACGGCGGTACGCTCGCCGATGATCTGAGCTACCACATCGGCGGCTTTTTTCGCGACGGTGAAGGCGTTCGGGACACCGGCTTCAACGGCGACAACGGTGGACAGATCAAATTCAACATCACGAAAGATTTTGATGATGGGTTCCTGCGTTTTTACGTCAAGCACCTGGATGACAAGGTCACAACCTATTTGCCTTCGCCGATTCTTGTGACAGGCAGTGGCAGCTTCGGTCCTCTTCCGGGCTACGACGCGAGCACCCAGACGACACACTCTCAGGCAACCAACAATCTAACTTCGTTCGATCAGTTTGGTAACCCGGTTGACCGGGCTGTATCCGATGGCATCGAGTCCAAAGTTAAGGCTTTCGGCTTTGAGTTTGACAAAGACATCGATGACACGCTCACCATCAATAACAAGTTCCGCACATCCAGCGTCACCGGTGGCTTTATATCGCCGTTCACGGATGGATTCGCAGGCGGCACCGACACGATCGCCAACAAAGGCGCGGCACTTTGTGCGGATGCCAGTGTGGGTGGCGTCAGCATTGATTGTTCCGGTGGAGTTGTTGCAACAATTGGCGGTAGCGCAGCCGATCCAAATCAGCTTGCTTATACAAACCTGACTTTTGATACTACTTTTGACGATGTTGGCCTCATGGTGAATGACTTCAAGATCATGAAACAGTTCGACAATGTATCAGTCACGGGCGGCGTCTATTACTCCAAGCAGAATATAGATATTTCCTGGAATAGCTGGCACACGCGTATGCAAACACTGAGCGGCACCAATTCGCAAAACATCAACTATGTAGCCGTCGGTGCTGGTATTGATGCAAGCGGTGCGCCAGTCGATGTTGTGCTCGCCGACAACGGCGCTTTGACGCAAAGTTTTCTGGCCTGGGACTGGGATCTCGAATACACGACTTTCGCCCCGTATCTCAATATCGGTTTCGATGTTGGCGATCGCCTGACGATCGATGCCAGCGTGCGTCGTGATTCCGTCGAAGCGAGAGGAAGACGCCTTGACGGTTGTTGCGGCGGCAATGTATCAACGGACCTCAATGGCAACGGCTCTGTCGGCCAATTCGCCGTCGTCGGCGGTGTGATTACGCGCCTAGACAGCGATGCGCTGCTGGAAAACTCGGGGGCCACATCGGCAGGGTTCATAAGCGGCGGCGTTCGTAGCCTTAACGAGAACAATGCGGCTGTATCGAACGTCAATTACGATGCAGACAACACGTCATTCTCGCTGGGCGGTGCATATATCCTCAATGACGATTCATCGGTATTCTTTCGCTACAGCGATGGCGCTCGCGCTATCGGCGACCGCCTGACACAGGTTGCTGGTTCACTGAATTCAGACGGCAGCCTGACCAGCACGACTGACGGTTACGATGAGGTCACGCAAATCGAACTTGGATACAAGTACCTCGGTAGCGACTGGTCTTTGTTCGCGACCTATTTCAATACACAGGTCGAGGAAACCAATTCAGAAATCACCAGCGGTCTGACGTTTGTTCGCGAGTATGAGGCCAACGGCATCGAGTTCGAGGGTGATTGGTCCATCACTGACTACTTTAGTGTCAACGGCAACATGACGTGGAGTGATGCAGAAATTTCCAGCGACCTGACGAATCCAGGCGTGGTCGGCAACACGCCGCGTCGGCAGGCAGACTTTATCTGGACGATTAACCCTGACTTCAGCACCGACAATTACTCTGTAGGCGCAACGTTGCAGGGGTCTACCGACTACTTCGTACAGGACAACAACAGTCTGAAGCAGGACGGCTATAACCTGATACACCTCTACGGCAGGTGGTACATCACCGACGATTTGTCGCTGAGTCTTAACGTCAACAACCTCACAGACGAGTTTGTCATTACAGAGTCTGAAGAGGGTTCTGGAAACGTCGGAGATATTATCCGAGCTCGCGCGCTCAGCGGTACATCGACATCCATTGGTGTTACGTATAACTTCTAAGCTTGATCCGCACACGCGGCACAGATGCATTCGATTATCTGTGCCGCGTTTGCCTTGGGAGATCTGATTGGGCGGAGCCTGGAATGGCCCTATGAAAGCGAATATTGACTGCGGCCCAAAGGTGCGATTAGACGCTACTGGTTTCAAGCAACGAGACTTTCATGAATTACCCGATATCTCCACCACACTCTGGCGTATTCGCCACCGCAATCATCCGCGATGACGCGCCACGCGACTTATCGCTCTCTGTGTCCCAAACCCTTACAGTTTCGCTGGGTTCTTAAGTCTCGTGTCGACAGACCCGGAAGTTTCGCTGCGCAATTTTCTGCCGGTACTTCAAAAGGCAGTGCCAAAGAAAGCTGCAGGCTTGTGGCCCGACCTCGAACGCCGGCTGACACAGAACTTTACTGCACTGCACGAAGCATTTTACGCGCTCTACGGGCATCGCGACGATGTTAGCGACCAATTGAAAAAGTTGCTCCTTACGGCCGTAAAATCTAATATCAGCCGCTCGACAGAATTGCGCTCGCTCGATTCCGAGAGCGAAGAAAAGCCCGACTGGTTTCAAGACAACAAAGCGATCGGTGGCGTGTGCTACGTGAAGCAGTTCGCGGGCAATCTCAACGGTATCCGGTCTCGCATCGCGTATTTCAAGTCACTGGGTATTACTTACCTTCACCTGATGCCGCTGTTCGAGTGTCCGGAGGGCCGCAGCGACGGCGGCTATGCCGTCAGTAACTATCGCAATGTAAATCCGGCGCTTGGGTCGATGGACGACCTGAAACAGCTCGCTGCCGATTTGCGCGGCGAGGGCATTCGCCTGGTGCTCGATTTTGTCTACAACCACACATCCGACGAACATGAATGGGCGATGCGGGCCAAAAAAGGCGAGCGAAAATATCTCGACTACTATTTTTTCTTCCCGGATCGAAGCATTCCCGACCAGTTCGAGCAGGACCTTCGCGAAATCTTTCCTGAAGAAAGCCCCGGAAGTTTCAGCCACTGCGAAGAACTCGACCTCTGGGTCTGGACCTCATTCAAGAAATATCAATGGGATCTCAATTACGGAAACCCGGATGTGCTCCGAGCGATGGTCGAGGAAATGTTATTCCTGGCCAACGTTGGTGTCGAAGTCTTGCGCCTGGATGCGGTCGCGTTTGCGTGGAAGCAAATGGGGACACCGTGCGAGAGTCTTGCGCAGGTCTATACGCTGGTTGAAACTTTCAATAGCGTCGCGCGCATCGCAGCTCCAGCATTACTGTTCAAGTCCGAGGCAATCGTGCATCCGGACGAAGTGGCGCGTTACATCGCGCCGGACCGATGCCAGTTGTCTTACAATCCGTTGTTAATGGCACTGCTTTGGGAGGCACTGGCTACACGAAAGATCGATCTTCTCAGGCACTCCCTGGCCCGACGATTCGCTATTCATCCGGACACGCAGTGGGTCAACTATGTCCGTAGTCACGATGATATCGGCTGGACCTTCAGCGACGAGGATGCCGCGGAAATCGGAATCAATGGCTATGATCATCGGCGTTTTCTCAATGATTTTTATACGGGCAAATTCGAAGGATCTTTCGCCCGCGGCTTGCCCTTTCAATACAACGTGGACACGGGAGATGCCCGTGTCTGTGGGGCGACAGCGTCACTCGCGGGTCTCGAGAAGGCGTTAAAAGAGGAGACCGATGTCGAGGTTGAACTCGCAATTGCCCGCGTGTTGCTTCTTTACAGCGTCATTTTCAGTATTGGCGGTATTCCGCTCATCTACCTCGGCGATGAACTTGCGATGCTTAATGACTATTCATATCTCGATGATGAGGACCGTCACGACGATAGTCGTTGGGCACAACGACCACGATTTGAAAAGTCACATTTCCGCGCTGTGAAGTCGCCAAAGACGCCCGCGTCTGATTTATTCAAAGGCTTTCGCAACCTGTCGCGTGCGCGGAGAAAAGCGGCGGCGCTTGGCGGAAATCATTGCGAGTTTGTCGACGTCTCAGAGGATTCTGTACTTGCCTATTGCCGAAAATTTGACGGTCAGCAATTACTCGCGCTGAATAACTTCAGCGAGAGGCGAGCGCAAGTCGCAGTGGACGTCGTCAAGAAAATTCTCGGCGCCAGCAAATTCATCGATGTGCTGGGCGCCAAGTCTATGGCAGCGAAACAATTTGTCGAGATCGCTCCCTACCAGTCCTTATGGCTGGTTGCAGCGTCGAGGCGCCCAGGTCGCAAGAAGAAAGCGGTGTCAACATGAGCCCTGCACCAATAACCGAAGGGGTACACATGAACAGCAAATCGGATACGGCACCGCTGACATTCGGGGAAAAGGTCGGCTACGGCCTGGGTGACATGGCCTCGAACTTCTATATGGGGTTCTTCGGCCTGTTCCTGCTGTACTACTACACTGACGTCTTCGGTATATCGCCCGCGGCCGCTGCGACGATGCTGTTGCTGACGAAGATCGTCGATGCCATCAGCGACCCCGCGATGGGCCTTATTGCCGACCGAACCCAGTCGCGCTGGGGCAAGTATCGTCCGTACCTGCTATTCGCCGCCATACCGTACGCACTGTTGGGCTATCTGTTGTTTCTCGGACCGGACCTTTCCGCAACAGGCAAGCTGATATTTGCCTACGTGACTTACACGCTGGTCATGCTGGCCTACACGGCGATCAACGTGCCTTACTCGGCTCTGTTAGCCGTCATTTCGCCGGTCGGGGAAGAACGCACCAAAGCGACCCAGTTTCGCTTCGTCTTCGCATCACTGGGAACCTTGTGCGTTGGCGCGTTTGCAACTCCACTGGTCGGTTGGCTTGGTGGCGACGATGAGCTTATGGGGTTTCGCCTGACGATTGTTCTTTTCGCAATACTCTCCGTCCTGCTTTACTGGATTACGTTCGCTACGACCCGTGAGCGCGTTCAGCCAAAACCCCACACGTCCAGTGTCGGTGAGGATTTCTCCGCACTGCTAAAAAATATTTCATGGATCGTTCTGGTCATAACTGGAATCCTTGTCGTCGTGGGACTGATAGCGCGTTTTGCGTCAATTGTCTTCTACCTCAAGTACTACGTAGTGGACGATGGTCTACCGGTGTTCCTGATTTTCGATCGGACCGCATTTCTTACCTCCTGCGGTTTGATCGGGCAGCTAATTGGTGCGCTGATGACGCCCATGCTTGCGAAGCGTTTTGAAAAACATCATCTCGTCTTGGGCATGAACCTGCTGCACGCAATTTTATTGGCCGCCTGCTACGTTATACCGCCCGATCAATACGCGCTGATCGTCGTCGTGCACAGCCTCGGTATCCTGACATTTGGCGTGATCATCACGCTGCTGTTTTCGATGTACACGGACTGCGCTGAATACGGCGAATGGAAAACCGGCAAGCACACCGCCGGGCTCATTGTGTCGGCGTCGATGTTTTCACTGAAGTTCGGCTCGGCGGTCGGCGGTGCTCTGCCAGGCTTCATGCTGGCGTGGTTCGGATTCGTTGCCAACGAAATCCAGACCGACTCGGCGATTGCCGGAATTCGGCTGATGTTCAACGTATTGCCGGCGATCTTTTTCTTAGGTGGCGGACTGATGATGTTTTTCTACCGAATCGATCGGGCTACGCTGACGCGCGTCGAGACCGAGCTGCATGAACGTCGCGCGGCGCCCGAGGTGTTAGCGCCTTGACGGTTGCAGTACTCGGCGAAGCATTGATCGACTTTATTGTTGGTGACGACGGCGCGTACCGGCCGCATCTCGGTGAGGCTCGCCCTACAACGTCGCCATTGGTCTTGCCCGCCAGGGTGTGGCGGTAAGCTACTTGTCACCGTTCTCAGACGATACGTTTGGCGATCAGTTGCGAGACTCTTTGATTCGCGAGGGCGTCGCAGTGCCGCAGGCGCGACGCTCCCGTTGGCCGACGTCGCTGGCGCTTGTGACGATAGACGAAGCCGGCCTGCCAACCTACCGGCTCTATCGTGAGGGTATTGCCGACAAGGACGCTTCATTCGAAGAAATTGTGGCCAGCCTGCCGGCTGATCTACAGGTGTTTCACACGGGCTCGCTGGCTATCACGCCGAGCCAGCTGCCAAAAGTCCGCAAGCTGTTCGAGCTTATGCATTCCCGGGGTGTCATCGTCAGCGTCGATATCAATATTCGCCTGCGGGCGAGCCTGGATACGAAGGCCTATCTGGACGGCGTACGGTCGCTCATGGAACTCGCGGACATTGTCAAAGCCAGCGACGAGGATATTGAAGCGCTGCAGCTGGATCCGGATCCGCGCCGCAGCGCCGAGCTGGCATTCAGCGCGATGAAGTCTGGCATGCTGGTTTTTACCGAAGGGCGTGGAGGCGCGGTGCTGATTAACGCACACGGCAACATCGAGAAGAGCGCCTATCCGATCGCAAATATCGAAGACACGGTAGGGGCCGGAGATACGTTCCATTCAGCATTTCTGGCGGCGCTGCTCAGGACCGGCCAACTCAACAAGTCGCTTAACGAGATCTCACAAGACTCACTTGGAGATGCGGTGGACTTCGCCTGCGCCGCTGCCGCGATAAACGTGTCCCGAAAGGGCTGTTCGCCGCCGACCCAGGAAGAAGTCGAGGATTTCATCGAATCAACCCATCGGCAAAGGTAATCTCACCTTGAGTCGACTGATGCTTGTTTCGATGAAATACAGGAAAAGAAATGGCCCGAATTCGCTCCTTCTGTCCGGTTCGGACGATCGGGGTCGGCGGCACCAGATAGAGATCGAGCGATCTAGGCGATAGTGCGGATGGCTGTTAGGCTGCGTCATTCACCAAGAATAATCAGCACAAGAGTGGAGATTGACTATGGTCAGAAAGATCAAAGTTGGGGACAAAGCATCGATTAGTCATGTTTTTACGGACGAGTCTGTCAGAGACTTCGCTACTATTTCGAAAGACGCAAACCCCATTCACTTGGATGATGCAGCTGCTGCCGCGTCTATATTTGGCAAGAGAGTGGTTCACGGTATGTTGGTAGCCAGCTTGTTTTCCGCCTTGTTGGGTGTTGAGTTGCCCGGCGAAGGAACGATTTACCTCGGGCAAACATTGAGCTTCAAGGCGCCCGTGTTTCTCGGTGAAGAGGTTACCGCGTCCGTAGAAGTCACAGAGATAAGAGAAGAGAAGTCAATCGCCAAGTTAAGCACGTTGTGCGTTAATGACAAAGGCGTCACCGTCATAGAAGGTGAGGCTACAGTCAAGTTTGCATAAGCCAAAAATCGGGTAGTCACGACCATGAACGATACCGTCAAACAAGACAAAAAAGACTCTCTTAAGGAGTTACTCGAAAGCCTGAGTAACGTTCCAGCCCTTAATCAGAGAAAGGTTGGCGACGCGCTCGCCGATCGAATCGACCAGGAGTTCAAGTCCCGGTTAGCGAAAGTTTGTATGGGAATGTCTCCCATCGAGATCTTCAGCGCTTACGTCGATTGGTTGAGTCACCTTGCGATATCTCCGGGCAAACAACTGAAATTGGTACAGAGTCTTGTCAAGAAGTCAGCCAGTCTGGGTCTCTACAGCATTCAGTCGTTACTGGATTCTTCAGCCGACGGGCCGGCGTCCAAACTGGAACGTCGGGTGAGCGGCCAGAACTGGCAGCGCTGGCCATTCTGTGTATTTGCACAATTTCATCAAACGACAAAAGATTTCTGGAATGAGGCTACCCACGATGTGGCGGGCGTCAGTGCAAGCCATGAACAACTGGTCAGCTTCCTGTCAGGGCAGGTATTAGATGCTCTTTCTCCGGCGAACTTTATTCCCACCAATCCCGAAATAATTCACACGACCTTCGAGGAAAAGGGCAAGAACCTGGGTCGCGGCTTGCGCAACTTTATTGCGGACAAAACAAAAATCTCGCTCGACGAGGGTAACGACGAAGAAGGCGTTTTCAAGGTTGGCGAAAATCTGGCCGTTACGGACGGCAAAGTTGTCTATCAAAACGACTTGATAGAGCTGATTCAATACACGCCGGTCACCGAAGAGGTGGGCGCAGAACCCGTTCTGTTCTGTCCGGCCTGGATAATGAAGTATTACATACTCGATCTGTCACCCCATAAATCCATGGTCAAGTATCTGACCGAACAGGGCAAAACAGTATTTATGATCTCGTGGAAGAATCCAGATGAAGAAGACAGGGATGTAGGTTACGAAGATTACCTGGAGCTTGGGCTGATGGCGGCGCTTGATGCAGTCAACGCAATTTGTCCACGGCGTAAAGTGAACGCTGTTGGATACTGCATTGGCGGTACGCTGTTATGTACCGGCGCCGCGGCGATGGCTCGTGACGGTGATGACCGTTTGCAGAGTATTTCGACGTTCGCGGCCCAGGCGGATTTCTCCGAGGCTGGCGACATCACTTGTTTTATAAGTCCCAGCCAACTGGAGTTCATGGACAAACTCATGTGGAAGAAAGGTTATCTAAGCAGCGACAACATGGGCGGTGCATTCGGGTCTTTGCATGCCAGCGATCTGATTTATGGCGGCGCGGTCGACCGCTACCTGTTGGCTAAGACACAGAAGCCCATCGATCTGATGGCCTGGAATGCCGATGGAACTCGCATGCCATACCGCATGCACACCGAGTATCTCCACAAACTGTTTCTTCACAACGAACTCGCACGTAACAAGTTCATGGTCGGCGGAAGACCGGTGTCCTTGTCAGATATTCGTGTACCTATGTTTGTACTCGGAACCGAAACAGATCATGTTGCTCCCTGGAAATCAGCCTACAAATTGCATGACCTGACCTGGACACAGTTAACCTTCTTGCTGACCAGTGGTGGCCACAATGCCGGTGTAATCAGCGGTCCCTCTCATCCGCGTCGCAGATACCGCATGCATACGCGTAATCCGGGCGACAGGTATATGGATCCGGAATCGTGGATGCACGCCAATGAGGTTCACGATGGCTCGTGGTGGCCGGCATGGAATACCTGGTTAGACGAGCAAATGTCTAAATCCATCAAACCGCCCCGCACAGGTGCGGCCCGCAAAGGCTACAAAGTACTGCGCGACGCGCCTGGCGAATATGTCTTTGGGTAATTGAGGTGGCTACTGCGTACCCGGTTTTAAAAGGCGACAAATCGCTCTGCCATAGAAATACCGATTCCGGAGAAAATACAGGATGAGCAGTGGGGCAAAAGGGATCCTTGTTTTGTGACCAGTTTTGGCGCGCCCGACAGGATGGGCCTTCCGTCGGGCGCGCCAAAGGCAATTTGCCAACCCCGAACCAAGCACGCAAACTCAAGAAACTTGCTGTATAGAGAAGCTGAAGGAAATTATCATGTGTCGCTGGCTTGCCTACTCAGGCGCACCCATTTTTCTCGATGAAGTGTTATTCAAGACGGATCATTCCCTCATCGACCAGAGCCTGCATGCCCTGGACACGATCAACACAACGAACGGTGATGGATTCGGCATAGGCTGGTACGGAACACGCAGTGTGCCAGGGGTCTACAAGGATATCCGGCCCGCATGGAACGACGCGAACCTTCAAGCGCTCGCCGCTCAAATAGAGTCTCCCATGTTCCTGGCGCATGTCCGGGCAACCACTGGTTCCCCGGTTCAAAGAACCAATTGTCATCCTTTCAATTACCAGAAATGGTTATTTGTCCACAACGGCCTGATCGGTGAATACGAAAAGTTGCATCGTGATCTTGCATTTTCGATCTCGCCTGAATTATTCCCACTCATTAGCGGTACGACGGACTCGGAATTAATGTTCCTGCTAGCACTGAGCTTCGGTATGGAGGTCGATGTAAAGGCCGGCTTATCGCGAATGGCCGGTCGGGTCGAACATGTGGCAGAGAAGCATGGAGTAGATAATGCGCTGCAAATGACCCTGGGCATCAGTGACGGCGAGTCTCTCTACGCGGTTCGCTATTCGACCGAAGGGAATTCGCGATCTCTTTTTTACAGTGCAAGTCGTGATGCGACGGCAGAGATAGCACCCGACGCTGGACGATTTTCCAGGGGTGCACGCGCGATTGTCTCCGAGCCGCTGAGCAATCTTGAGATGGATTGGGTTCCTGTACCCGAATCAAGCTTCCTGAAAATTTCCGGGGGCGATATCTCCTGCGAGCCATTCGTCCCGATCCCGCCCTGATAACGAGGTGGCGGGGCTTTCCCGATTGACACGCACTTTCAGCCGATTGCTGCGGCGCACGGCGAGTACGGTTCGATCCGAGGCCGACCGACGGGAGGCCTATCTTGCCAGGGCCACCAAATGAGAAAGGGCCTGTCCCCGCCGTTTATTCGTCCGCGTTGATTCGATTGAAATCTTCTCTCAACGCTCATATGCGGCTTAGGATCAATAAACGGGCGAGCGGTCGTCCAGAGCCGGGAGCAGTCCACCAATTGTCAGTGTTCAACGTCTTGTCTCGGAAAACCCTATCTTGTGAGTGTCCAAACGCGCGGGCAATATAATCTGTTGTTTATTGCAATATAGAACCGTCAAAAAAGCGGCTTAGCTCATCTATCCACTAAGTCTGACGCAGTGCAGGCGTCCTTGCCGCGGGTATTTATGCAGGGAACAAATATGGAATTTGTGGGCGTAAATGAAATAGAACGAGCTACTAGCAAAGGCAGAACAGAGATGTTCCGCCTTGGCACCGCATTGCTGTTTTTCGTTGGAGTCATGCTGCACTCTTGTACTGCACGATTCGTGGCATGATGCTTCCGTAGCGGCAAATCTGGCCACCGTGGCCGTCCCTCTTCGATAGTGATGTCAGTGAATGTTACGTAGGACTTTCTTACCAGCGATGTTTGTACTGCTGGCGTATGGATTCGCCGTTAGCGTCGAATTCAAAACGATCACCGCAGGCGTGGCGATATTCCTTTTCGGGATGCTCTCGCTGGAGGAGGGCTTCAAGACCTTCACTGCCGGAACGCTTGAGAAGATTCTGAGAGCTTCCACCGACAAACTGTGGAAGAGCATGACCTTTGGTGTCCTGTCAACCACGGTCATGCAGTCGAGTTCGCTGGTCTCCGTGATCACGATTTCATTTCTCAGTGCCGGGCTGCTGGACCTCGCGTCCGGAATCGGCATCATATTCGGTGCCAATCTAGGTACCACCACCGGTGCCTGGCTTGTTGCCGGTTTTGGCCTGAAGGTGAAGCTGTCCTCTTACGCCATGCCGTTGCTCGTGTTCGGTATTATTCTTGTGTTTCAGCAGGCAAAGAGCCTGAAGGGCGCAGGATACGTACTCGCCGGGGTAGGCTTTCTGTTTCTCGGCATTCACTACATGAAGGAGGGTTTTGATACGTTCGGACAGGGCATCGACCTGGCCGAATATTCGATGACGGGCTATCCGGGTGTTTTGGTTTTTGCGGGCCTGGGCATTGCCGCTACGGTGATCATGCAATCGAGCCACGCGACGTTGGTGCTGATCCTGGCCGCTCTCGCCGCCCAACAAATCAGCTACGAGAATGCGTTGGCATTGGCAATTGGTTCTAATGTCGGAACAACCGTTACAGCAATTCTTGGGGCTCTCGGCGCCAGCGCCAATGGCAAACGACTAGCACTGGCTCACCTGATCTTCAACGTTGTAACCGGGGTCATCGCCGTCAGCGGAATTTACCAGCTCATGGAAGCTGTCGGTTGGATCAGCGATCACCTGGGTATTGGTCCTCAGAACTACACACTACAACTGGCGGTATTTCATACCCTGTTCAATCTGCTGGGGATCATTGTGATGCTGCCACTGTTGAGGGTACTGGTGAGACTCCTCGAAAAGGTCATAGTCGCAGATGAGATTGAGATTGAGCGGCCGATGTATCTTAGCGGTGCGTCAGGGAATATCCGCGATGCAGCAATTGAAGCTACGAGGAAGGAGACCATTCGACTCTATGACCTGGCGGCAGGGGTCATCACGGACGGCCTGAGCATCCGGCGGGACGTGCTTGAGTCTGATGAGAAAATAAAGCGGGTCGTGAAAAAGTCGACCGACATTATCGATGAAGACATCGATGAGCTATATGAGAAGAAACTGAAAGCTCTTTATGGCGCCATTGTCGAGTATGTTATTGCCAGCCGGGGCGGCTATGCCAAAGGCAGAATGAAAGAACAATTAAATACCATTCGGCAAGCCGGACAGCATGTGATTGAGGCCGTGAAAGGTGTCAAGCATCTGAAAAAAAATCTCACGAAATTCATGAAGTCCGACAATCAGGTCGTCAAGAAGGAATACGATCGTTTGCGGCGGCAGATCATCACGGTACTCAGGGATATTGAGACAGCTCGAAACGCTCAAGGGCCGTCAAGGTCAGTGTTGCCGCTCGATCAGGTCAAACTTGAGATCGAAGAGAAGACCAGGGAATTCAGTCACGGCCTCGACAAGTTGATCAGAAAGGAACACATAGATGTGCAGATCGCGACATCACTAATGAATGATATCTCCTATTGTAAGGAAATATGCTGGGATCTGGTCGAGGCCGGGTCAGTGCTGTTTTTGGCCTATGATCCGGAGGAAGAAACAGCGCTCAGAAGCGTCGCTCTTGGTGAGGATGACATCATCGAGATAATGGAAGATTCGAATACAGAGGCAGCACAGTGAAATACCAGAAATTGCTAAACAAGCTGAAGGATATTCTCAGCGCCAAGCGGCAAGCGCAACTGGAGAAGTATTCTTCCCTGAAGAAAGTGCTTAAGTCACTTCGGGCCGAGAAAAAGAAGATGGAAAAAGAAATGGCCGGGGACATTGATGACGAGACCAGGCGCGAAATCACCTCGAAGCTCAAAGTCATTTCCAAGCAACGAAAAAAAGGGCTGAAGGTTCTGCAGGAATTGAAGAAAGAGCGCGACGAAGAGAACAAGTAATCTCTGGGGTGCGAACTTCCTATAAAACCAGTTTCATAAAAGTGTGACCATAACTGACAGGTGCCCGAGAAGCCCCGATTAATACCGCCAATCCGGGGTGCCCTCCGAAGGCAGGGGTCGTTCCGATAGAAGCATCGAACTAGTCGATTGGCATCGCTTGCTATTGGTACGGTTCGATCCGAGGCGAGCTTGCGAGCCGACAGACGCCGAAGGCGAGGCAGCGTAGCTGCCGGTCAATCCTGTCGGGCGCGCCATATTTTTCAAATGGTTACGGGGTTTCGCTACATCGCCAAAAGGGCGTTGTGACCACCACGTGACCATGTTGTGACCAAATCTGACGGACAGTTCATTGTGCTTATCAGGTAGACAGTGCTCACTAACTAGTTACACGAGTGGTAAATCCTGACTCAATCTGGCCGCCCGACATAAGTATGAAAATCCCATACTTTTTCATACTTCCGCAGCGACAAGCTCTGACCCCATCTTGCCACTCAAGTAGCAGGGGCTGGGCTCCCCCAAAACTTGCCGTTTAAGCAACTGAGACGGGTAGCAATCAAGGGACTGCTATCGGCCAGAGGCTGACCTTTGATGACATGAGAAACGGCGGCCCGAAGGCCACCGTTTTTTGACGGGTGTCTGCTAATCTGACTCGAGCTCAAAACCTGTACAGTCAACTGGTCCGATCAAGCCCGTGATTACGGCCGCCGGATCAAACAAGACACTTGATTCCGAGTCGTCACAATAAATTGCTATGCCGTCGTCTCCACTTCCCGGAATATACGTATCATCCGCGAGAGTCGCACCGGAATCTTCGCGTAACCGCATTCCTCTTATCCCGTTTTCCTCAATCCGCGTTCCACCTCCAATCTCGGCGAACGAGTGCCCTCGCACTGCTACACCATTGCCACTATTCCTCAGGATATTCGTTCCGAGAATCTGGGCCGTGGAATTGCGACGCATGAATACGCCACCGCCAACTCCGAGTTGGCCATTGTCCACCAACTCCGCTGATGCAATTTGGCCCATTGACCCGTTTAACAATCCGATCGCGCTTCTGCCATTTTCAGCCATCCATGTGCCATCGAGCACGAGGTTTGAACCGTCCGTCACTCTGATACCGTTGCTGTCATTTCCTGTTATCGAACCATCGATAAACTCGAGACTCGAGTTGTGCTCGACGATGAAACCGAATCCGGAGTTACCACTAACGTAGGTTTCCTCGAAAGACGCGTTGGAGCGTTCGATACTGACGCCCTCGCCATTGTCCCGAATAGTGCTGTTCATCACCTCTGCATATGAACCCCCGCCCAAGGCGAGCCCTGTGTCGTTAGTACCCCAGATATCTACGTCTTCAATCGTGGCGTTACTGCTGTACAAGAAAATGCCCCCAATCTCATCCCCGGCCGTAACAGCGATGCACCGAATGTCTATTCGTTGAGTGCTGTTCAGCAAGATTCCACCGGCGACGGTGGCTCCCGGACAGGCATGATCATGTAAAGCTGAGATCTCGACATCGTCTTGCTTAATCTCAAAACCGTCGCAGGTGCCTACCAGGAAAATTTCCATCGGCAGCGAGAGAATGTTCCTGTCGAGAACATCTTGGACGTTCATTCCTCTATCGCATCGAACGATACGTTTGATCGTGAAATCAGCCAAAGCACTGGTGCTTAAGCTGACACCGAACAAGGCAATCGTTGCAGCAACTAACAACTTGCCTGATCGTCTGTTCATGAGATTTCCTCCTCTCTTCGACCGATTAGCCCGTAGTTTTCGGCAGCCCGGCGATCTTGGTGTCCTTCGAGGCGTCGCTGGAGGCGTCGCGGAGAAAGCGAGGACCCGTGGCTTTGTGTCCCTGACTTTGGTCAGGTTTACCTTTCTCAGGGCAATTATGCGCCGGCAGAAATTTTGGTCAATTCTGGGATCTACATATTGAGAGGCAACTCTTGACCCTTACTTCGCATTGAGCCTGAACGGCAGCTTTTCCCGAAACCAGCCGATCGAACGTCTGCTTTAGGGAAGTGGTGAGGGTCTGCTATCGGCCAAAAGCAGCCGGTTGGATCTGACGCGACACGCTGCGTCACTCCGGATACCAGCAGGGTTTGCACTGGACTGTCATGCTGCACCCGAAGACGTTAGCATCCTAACTATTTGGGGCAACAACTCATGATCGCCAGATTGTTTACTCTCCTGACTGCCGTTCTGGCTTCAGTCGCCACTCCTTGCCTGGGAGAGGTAAACCCCTCCCAGCGCGTTATTATAGAGCCTCGAATAGAGACGTTCTTGCAGGAAATGGTACTGGAAGAACGCTTCTCAGGGGTCGCGCTGGCCGTCAGAGATGGTGAAGTCCTGCACGCAAATGCGTACGGGCGCGCCACCGAAGACAGCAGTAATTCGCTTGCCACGTTGTTTCATGTCGCGTCGGTAACAAAGCAGTTCACGGCCGCTGCAGTGCTCAAATTGGCAGAACAGGGAAAGATTGATCTGAACGCCTCGATCAATCAGTACCTCCCTGAGGTCTATCGCTCCGAGAAGTGGGACCGAGTCTCAGTTCACCACCTCTTGTCTCACTCTAGCGGCATACCTGACTATGCTCTGGAGCGTGACTACTACGATGTGGTGGATGGCTTTTGCCTGGGTGACACGGTAGATGGGATGCTGCGTGAGGCTCAAACAAAGGACCTTAAGTTTCTGCCAGGTTCAGAGTATGAATACTCGAATATTGGATTCACTCTCCTGGGTGAGATCATTGAGAACGAGTCTGGAACGGCGTATCACACGTACGTCGAACAAACCCTCCTTGCGCCCTTGGGTATGGACTCATCTCGACTTCACGTCATTGGGCATGAACAAGCTCCTGATGAGGCATCAGGTTATCGGTGGAACGAAGAATTGCAACGTCACACCAAAGATTTGGTAGTGACCTTACCTGTAACCGCGCCTGACGGTGGTTTGGTTACGACCTTGGATGACTTCTACCGCTGGACGCGAATTTACCTGGGTCAGAATGACGAGATCTTAAGCGAGGGGTCTCTCGAAAAAATGCTCACACCAGTTGTCACCACTGGCGAGGTTTATGGCCGCGGCAAACCTACCTCTTATGGCTACGGACTATACCTAGGAGACGGCCTGATAAGCCACGAGGGCTACATCGTTGGGTTTCGCAGTCACTTCATTCTCGACCCAGAAGATGATGAACTCGTGGTTGTATTCACAAACAACACGACGAACGATCCAACGAAGATTAGTGCCGGCATCCTCTCAATTATAGAAGGTTGGTAGAGGGCCGCTCTGGGTCACAAGCCGTCATATTACCGCAGTTATTGCGAGCGGCTGCTATGCGAAGTAAACCAGCCCCTCGGTTAGGTTCCTGGCGACCGTCTCAGAACGGCCATGAGCGGTCTGTCAGATTGCTCTAAATTGGCAATTGAGAGGTTCGGCGAGCCACTAGATCGTAGAGAAGGATTTCAGCAGCCATGTTACATAGATAAAGAAGAAAACGACTGCTGCAGCCAAGTGATATCGACGATTGGCAACCACAATTCCTCCTAACGACAAAATAACGGTTATTGACCACAACGCCAGGTATGGCGCTCCCAGGTCATTCAGCACGTAGTCCTTGCCCTTCAGGAACGAGTCCAAGAGTTCTGTGCACATCACCAATAGCCATAGGACGAAAAAGGGTCTCCGGATTGATTCGAACCTCGCTTTCAGGTTCATTCCATTCGGGATACTGTTCGGCAGAATCAACGATGCGCAGAAAAAGATAAGCACCCCGTAGAGAAACAAGGATCCAAACTGAGCAAACGACCACTCTGTCAGGAATCGCCAATTATTGACGACGATCCACCAGAAGAGCAGGTGATACCCCAATACATTGACTGCCCAGAGAATCGAGACCCATTCGATCTCTCACTTCATTCCTGGATTCCAGCAGTAAAGAAAACCCCGACAGTATCGGGCAATACCAAGCCCGACAACAATCGACATCAGAACGGTGATGAACTCGAAAGTACTCAGTTGTGTTCTCCGAGTGTCTGCATATAGTCAGTAGCCGTCATTCTACCTCACACCAGGCGACTGTCGCCTTTCGGCCATTAGCGGACGGTCAGAACACCCTCTAACTCGGCTTCGAGCATGCCGATAGCAGAGGTCAGGTGTTTCTCGACACCCGGATGCCCGATGTCCAGTAGGTCGAGACAGCGTTCGATCTTTGCCACCAATAGATTCTGAAACTGTACCTTTGCGAGCAGTTCACCGTGATTGCGACGTCTGCCAAATCCATAGTCAGTAGGAGTGCAACCGTATTTCAGGCTGACCTGGCCGTTGCTTCATTCTGGCCGTAACCTGCGCCATATCCGCTTTCTCGATCATGAACGGGGTCATTATCCTGTTGTGGAACTCCTGATCGTTGCGCGAGTGATACTTGACCCTTTCAATCGCAACCCGCAGCGCCTCCAACGACTGGACCAGCTCGGGACTTGTTATCAAGGACAGACCGCCGCTGGCCGCCAGCGACTCCAATGGCGCGCTGGTCCATTGGGCATCGTTGCTCACCCACCAGACATCACTAATCAACTCGTCGATGGAGTCCTCATCCGGGCTCTTGAGACTGCCAGAAGATATTCTCAGCAGTGTTTCCGCAGATTCCCGAATGGCGCTGACGAAACGATTCCGCTCATCGAGCAACTGACGCTTGGCTAGCAAGTCATCGAGCAATGTCTGCAGGACAACCTCCTCTGCCGCCTTTACTTGCCGGCCGTCCCACCAGGCATCTATCCAGAACGCCAATAAGATGCTGACAAGGATTATTGTTCCCTCGGCGAAAATGCGCGGCCACGGAATGCTTCTACTATGTTTCATTTATCACTTTGGGTAATGAGGGTCGGGCTCTCGTCATTTCTATGGATTTAACGCAACAAGGCCCGACTGTCCGCTCTGGGTCACAAGCCGTCATATTGCCTCAGATTTTTTCGACCGGCTGCTATGCGAGGTAAAAAAGCAGCCCCTCGTTTTCTTGCCTGGCGAACTTCTGCAGTCGGCCACAAGCGGACTACGCTTTATTCAATTACTAACACTCTACAATCGCGCCATTAACCTGATTGCGGAATTGTTCCACATAAAGCGCCGGCCCCATTGCTCGCCACCAACGGGAACCAGCCTCTGTTTCCAGCAGTTTCTTCAAGAAAGGGGCCATCAGAGTTACGGTCGAATCGGGGTCAAAAGATCAGTAGCCGAGGTCCAGGGCCTGTTGCGCAGTAAGATTTTCAACAGTAGCAACGAACATGTTTACGAACGATGTAAATCGCGTTTCCTCTGTCGGCGTCAGTTGCTCCCCCGCCAGTGCACGCGTGTAGATATCAGCCAGTCCACTATCGCTCGCAAGGTGCGAATAAACATCATTGAACGCTGTACTGATCTGATGAATTGAATTTGCCCGCGCAAATTCGTTGGACCTGATTAATGCTTGATTGCCCTGCTTGATTTGGCGAGCAACGTAATAAAGCGTGGCTATTATGGTGGCAGCACCCAGCGCCTCCGCAATTGCTCCAATCGCATCCCAGTTGATGACAGTCACCCCATTATTTGATTATTTCTCAACCACGGACGCAGACACAATGTATGTCTCAGCGAATGGTCATTGTCTGCTTTGGGTCAGCAGCCGTCATTCTATCTCAAATCACCTGGGCGGCGGCTTCCGGCCATTAGCCGCCCATCATAGAAAGTTCTTGGCCTCTCCCATAGACACGCCTGACAGGTGATCGAGTACCTCGGAGGCGGCAGCATGCGTTCGCCAATGCCATATTTGAAAGTATGTCTGGAACGCTGTCATGCGGCTCAATGCTTGGCGAAACTCTGGGTCATTTCTCATTTGTCAAAATCAAACTCAACGACGCTCGCCGTGCTGAATCCTCGAGGATCAAATCGACCAGGTACCCCAAAGGCCACGTGGCGATGAAAGTCCTTTTCATATTCCATCTGCATTAATCGAAAATTGGCGAACAGCGGCTGGGATTGCTCAACCCTCTCGTCATATTCGGCAAGAAGGGCAACCAGCCTG
>CAVXCX010000017.1:0-53258 GCA_963760395.1 uncultured Gammaproteobacteria bacterium | reverse complement strand
CGGTCTAGCCAAGCGCCCGGTCCAGGTCCGCAATCAGGTCATCCAGTGCCTCGATACCGACCGACAGGCGAATCAGGCGGTCATCGATACCCAGCTTCGCGCGCTCTTTCTCCGGCACGCTGGCGTGCGTCATGATTGCCGGGTGATCGACCAGGCTCTCCACGCCGCCGAGGCTCTCGGCAAGTGCAAACACTTCGCAGCTCTCGAGAAAAGTCCTGGCATTTTCGATGTCGCCTTTAATAAAGAAAGTCACGATGCCGCCGAAGCCACTCATTTGCTGCGCGGCGAGCGCGTGCTGCGGGTGCGACTTCAGGCCGGGATACAAGACACTGTCGACGCGACCATCGTTTTCCAGCCATTCGGCGATGCGCATTGCACTTTCGCAATGTCGTTGCATGCGCACATCCAGCGTCTTGACGCCGCGCAACGCGAGGAAACTGTCGAACGGGCCCGAAACCGAACCGATCGAGTTTTGCAGGTATGCCAGTTGTTCCGCTAACTCGTCGTCTCCGGTGACGACGATGCCGCCCACCATGTCCGAATGCCCGTTGATGAACTTTGTCGCTGAGTGCATGACGATGTCAGCACCGAGCTCCAGCGGGCGCTGCAGGTAAGGCGTAGCGAATGTATTGTCGACGACAACGATAGCGTTATTTGCCTTCGCGACTTTCGCGACGGCCGCTATGTCGACGATCTTGAGTAGCGGGTTGGTTGGCGTCTCGATCCAGACCATTCGGGTGTTGTCTTTGAATGCCCCTTTAACCTGGTCAAGGTCTGACAAATCGACATAGCTGAAATCCAGACCTGCGCTCCTGGTCCGCACACCCGAAAACAGCCGGCGGGTGCCCCCGTACAAATCGTCCATCGAGACGACGTGGTCGCCACTATCGATCAGCTCGAGAATCGTGCCTGTTGCTGCCATACCGGAAGAGAACGCAAAGCCAGCGCTGCCGGATTCGAGATCCGCGATGCAGCGCTCGTACGCCATGCGGGTGGGATTCTGTGTGCGCGAATACTCATAACCCTGGTGCACGCCTGGACTCGACTGCACATACGTCGAAGTCGCATAGATCGGCGTCATGATAGCGCCGGTCGATGGGTCGGGCGACTGGCCCGCATGAATTGTGCGCGTCGCAAACTTCTGTTTCTTGTTATCAGACATTCACCAAGACCTCACATTTCGCGGCGAAGATAGTTCAACACATCCGATCGGGTAATAAGGCCGATGAATTCTTCGCCATCCATAACTGCCGCGTAGGGCTGCACGCGCAGCATCGCGACCAGGTTATTCATGCTTTCATTCTTGTCGAGCTTGATGAAGGCGGACTCCATCGCATCTTCGACGTTGGCATTCATGAGTTCGGGTTTACCGTACACGAACTGGATGATGGCATCTTCCGTGACAACACCGACGAGATGACCTTCGTCCATAACCGGCAGCTGCGAAAATCCTGCGTTGCGTAAACGGTTATGCGCCGTCGTCAGCACATCGGTTCGCCCAACCGTAATGGTCGCGCGCTCGTCATGCGGGCGGCCGACGAGGTCGCGCAGATCGCCAAACTGTTCGCGCGTTATAAAGCCCTGGTCTTCCATCCAGAAGTCATTGAACAGCTTGGACAGGTATTTGTTGCCGGTATCGCAGGCGAACGTGACCACGGTTTTCGCTTCGGTCTGTTCGCGGCAGTACTTCAGCGCCGCTGACAAACAGGTACCGGACGATGAGCCGGCAAGCACGCCCTCTTTCTTCAGCAATTCGCGTGCTGCCGCGAACGACTCAGCATCGCTGATCGCGTAAGCCTTGGCGACCTTGTCGAAATTGGCGATGTCTGGGATAAAATCCTCACCAATGCCTTCCACCAGCCAGCTACCGCCTTTACCGAGTACGCCTTCGTTGATATAGGCCGTCAAAACAGACCCGACCGGGTCCGCAAGAATCAGGTCAACGTTCGGCGCATGCTCAGCCAGGTATTTGCCTATGCCGCTTACCGTGCCGCTGGATCCGACACCGAGCACGATCGCATCGAGATCGCCACCCATCTGCTCGACGATCTCCGGCGCCGTAGTCTGCTCATGCGCCAGTGGGTTGTCGGGATTACCGAACTGATTGATGAAGTAGGCCCCTTGCTCTTCGGCAATACGCTTGCCGAGATCCTGGTAGTACTCGGGATGACCGCGACCGACATCCGAACGCGTCAGCACTACCTCGGCGCCCATCGCGCGCAGGTTGAAGATCTTTTCCTGGCTCATCTTGTCCGGTAGCACCAGGATGAGGTGATAGCCCTTTTGCGCCGCGACCAGCGCCAGTCCTAAACCGGTGTTCCCGGCCGTCGCCTCAACCAGCGTGTCGCCCGGCTTGATATCGCCGCGTTTTTCGGCCTCATCGATCATCGAGATGCCGATACGGTCCTTGATGGAGCCACCCGGATTCATCAGCTCCATTTTCAGGAACAGGCGGCAGGGCCCTGTATCGATGTGTGTGACCTCGAGCATGGGCGTGTTTCCCACCATGTCGAGAATATTGGAATACACGTTCATTGACGCATCAGTTACATTGGAAACCAGCCGCGAGTGTACGCGATAGCACCGGACAAAAAAAACCACTAATGAGTACGGAAGACAGGCATCGAATCGACGCGCTGCTGAGCGACGCAGTCAAGCAGCTCGGGGCGGTCAGCGAATCGGCACGACTGGATGCCGAGATACTCTTGAGTCGCAGCATTGATATGCCACGCAGCTACCTGTTCGCACATCCTGAGGACGTCCTTGATGACGCCGCATCTGATCGGTTCGCGACACTGTTGCGACGGCGACTTGATAACGAACCCATGGCCTACATCATGGGGATCAAGGAGTTCTGGTCCCACGAGCTGCTCGTCAGCGATGCGACGCTGGTACCTCGTCCCGAAACGGAACTGCTGGTGGAACTTGCCTTGCGCGAGATTCCCCGCAAGGCGCAGTGGCGAATTCTCGACCTTGGAACGGGCAGCGGCGCAATCGCCGTGGCGCTTGCCGGCGAACGCCTGCTTTGCGAGGTAACAGCCGTCGATATCAGCGACGCCGCATTGGCCGTCGCTCGTGAGAACGCGCGGCAGCTCTCCATGGGTAACATAAGCTTTGCGCAAGGCAGCTGGTGCGAGCCAGTGAGGGAACAGAAGTTCAAGATCATTGTCTCAAACCCACCCTATGTGCGGGCGGACGATCAGGCACTCGCGGCTCTGCAATACGAGCCTGTCGATGCCCTGGTCGCCGGGGATGACGGGCTTGACGCGATTCGCTTACTGGCGGCCGATTGCGTGCACATCCTCGACGAGGATGGCGTGCTGCTGATCGAGCACGGGGCTGATCAGGCTGACGGCGTTGCGGGGCTGCTGCAGAAGAATGGATGGACGCAAATCATCAACTACAAAGACTTTTCGGGCCACCCTCGCGTGACAGCGGCGCGTCGGAGTGGTAAATAACGGCGCTCACCTACCATTGCGAGACATCATGATCACCATCAAAACTAATCACGGCGACATCAGCGTTGAGCTATTTGACGAAAAAGCGCCAATTTCCTGCGAGAATTTTCGGCAGTACGTCGCCGATGGGCACTTTAACGATACGATTTTTCATCGCGTCATCCCGAACTTCATGATTCAGGGCGGCGGCATGGATGAGAGCATGACGAGCAAGCCCACTCGTGATCCGATTAAGAACGAGGCCGACAACGGTGAATCCAACGTCCGCGGAACGCTCGCGATGGCACGCACCAGCGTCGTCGACAGCGCAACGTCACAGTTCTTCATCAATCTGCGCGACAATGATTTCCTTGACAACGGTACGCGCGACTTCGGTTACGCCGTATTCGGCAAAGTGAGCGATGGTTTCGACGTCGTTGACAAGATTGCGGCTGTCGCCACCGGCAATCGCGGTGGCCACTCGGATGTTCCCGTTGAGGCTGTCACCATTCTCGAAGTCACTATCGACGAGTAGGCAGGAGGCCTGCCATAACGCTATGTCCGCCAACACGCTGAGCCGGGACGCACGCCACCTCGCACTACCGCGGATCGGTGAGGATGGCCAGCGTCGAATCGGCGAGGGTACCGCGCTTCTTATCGGCGTTGGCGGCATTGGCTGCGCAGCAGCGACCTATCTTGCATCCAGTGGCATCGGACGATTGATGCTCTGTGACTTCGATACCGTCGACGAAACGAATCTTGGTCGCCAGGTACTCTACGGGCCCGGCAACATTGGCGAGCTCAAGTCCGACGTGGCGGCGGCACGGCTGAGAAAGGTCAACCCCAACGTTGACGTCGTCTCGATCCCGGTTCGGCTTACCGAGGTTGCGCTGGCCGAAGCCGTCGCACAGGCCGACGTAGTACTCGACGGCTGTGACAATTTCAGCACCCGTTTTCAGGTCAACGACGCCTGTGTCGCGGCTGGCAAACGCCTGATCACCGGATCTGCTATCCGCTTCGAGGGACAGCTCGCCGTGTTTGGGCCTGACTTTGCTAAATCCCCGTGCTACCGCTGCCTGTACGTCGAGGCGGACGAATCACTGGGTAACTGCGCCGGCAACGGCGTGCTCGCACCGGTGCCTGGCGTCATTGGCACCATGATGGCGACTGAAGCATTGAAATTCCTGGCAGGCGTTAGTTCCGAAGCACCGATCCTGCGCCTGTACGACGCGGCGGCTACTGAATTTCATCACCTGACCGTTCGAAAACGCGACGACTGCCCCGCATGCGCGGAAAACGCGTAACCCTGACCGGCCTGCTGCAGGCGGCCGCCGTAACTACCGCGGCGTTCTCGGTGCTGACCAGTTTCTCGTCTGTGCATCACTACATCGAACTGTTTTCGCATTTCAGATTGCAGTATCTGGCCGTGTCGCTGCTGCTTTTGCTGGTTTTTGCAGCGCTCCGCAGTCTTGCCTACAGCAGCATCCTTTTTGCCACACTGATTCTCAACGCCGCTTACGTCGTGCCCTGGTATCTCGGCGACACACTGTCGAACGCTTCTGACACGACCAAACTCGTTCATATCAATGTGCGGGCAGGCAATGATCAGCACGATCGACTGCTCGATTACATCAAGGCTGAGCAAGCCGACATACTTTTCTTGCAGGAAGTCTCACCTGAGTGGCTGGCCAGCATTCGGACACTTAATGGAGACTATCCTTACCGCTATGCACAACCGAGACACGATAACTTTGGCATTGCCCTGCTCTCGCGACTGCCGCTGGACTCCGTCACCCACGTGAATAGTCCACCGCTGGATTACCCGACTATCGTTGCGACACTCACACTCAACGGCAAACTGCTAACCCTGGTTAGTACGCATGCGACGATTCCTCTGACACGATCGGGTTTCGAGGCACGCAACGAACAATTGCAAAGCGTCGCAGAGATTACGAAAGCGGTTACCGGTGCGGTAATCCTGTCCGGCGACTTCAATACCAGCCTATGGAGTCCGACTTACCGTGTGCTGGAAGATATGACGGGGCTGCGCAATACGCGTCGTGGTGTCGGAGTCTTACCCACCTGGCCGACCTTCATGCCATTCGCGATGATTCCCATCGATCATGTCCTGGTGTCCGACGCTGTGCAGGTCGCATCGATACGACGCGGCAAGCACCTTGGCTCCGATCATCTCCCGCTGATCATGGAATTTTCTCTTAGCCAGTAGTTCGCGTTGTAACTATCGGTCCGGACGAAGCGGGATCCGCAAAATGACAGGCCCGCTGAGTCCGTCAGGTAATCTGTTTTCGGCATCGAAGCGGTTCCAGTGGCTGTTCGCAATAAAGATGAAGTCACTCCCGGAAACCAGACCAAGCGTGGGCTCGTCGAACTCCTCGAGGTTGGCTGCGACCGTCCGGCCCGCTGTAATCGAAAGGCCGTCGATGCCGAGTTGCATTGCCACAACGCGATTCGGTTGCGTGCCGTTCTGTATCACGATGAGCTCGTCGCCGTGCCGGTATAGACCGTCGATGCCGTAGTCAGTCACGTTGGCCTGGAGCCGAACTTTGTCCACCGTGCCGTCTGCGAGCGTCACGCGATACAGCCCACCAATGTAGTCCGCAACGTAGAGAAACTGCGCTGTGCGATCGAACACCAGTCCTTGCGGCGAACCGAAGACGCCCTGGTCAACGACTGTTTCGAACTCGCCCGTCTTTGGTGTGAACTGATACAGCACGCCGGTAATGCTGTCCGTCGTATAGATCAGGCCATCAGGCGCAATAACGAGGTCGCCCAGCACCTGCGCGTCGCCCCTGTCCGGTAGCAGGGCCTGCGCGGAGATCTCGCCCTTGTTAATGTCATAGCGAAACAGGCCACTGCGCCCCATATCGTCGCCAGCGTCAGCAAACTGCGGCACCGCGGCGCTGGCAAACCACAAAGACCCTTCGCCGTCGAAACGCATGCCGAATACGCTCCAGTGCCCGTTTTGCGGCGTACTCAGCGTAGTGGGCTTTTTATCTACACGAACAAGAGTGCCATGACGAATACTGCCCAGGTACAAGCGACCTTCATTGTCCACTGCGATACCTTCCGGAATGAAGTCCGCGGTATCCAGCGTCGCGACGACTTCGGCGAAGCCAACGGGTTCGTAGAGCCGCTGCACAGCGCCAGCATAGTCTTCCCATTCGAGCAGTTCTTTGAGCGCCGAAAACTCGTCGATATCGGCTACGCCGAAATCGATGCCGACGGCAAGCAGGTCCTTCAGCGTCTCCAGCGAAGCAGCAGGGTCAGCGTCGAGCGCCTGCGCCAGGGCAAGGTTGAATAGCGCCCCGGGATAACCCGGTCGGGCGGCTATCGCTTTTTGTGCGGCACTCCGCATTGCCGCGAAGTCGCCCTGCTGGTACGCGGCTACGAGTTCGCCGCGCGCATCGCCATAATCATCCGCGTGCGATACCGGGGACACCGCCAACAACAGCAGGCTTAGTCCCGCGAGCCAAAATTTGCGCGACAGCATTTTGCTTTTCCAGTTGCTACTTGATTTCGTAGAGCCGGATGCTTGCGATGAATGGGTTGTCCCTGGCAATCTCTTCGGCCTCTTCAAGGCTGTCAGCTTTAATTATGGAGAAGCCAGTAATCGACTCCATGCCCATGGGCAGGTCTTTGCTGCCTTCACGAGAGATCTCTCGCGCCGCTCCGTGGAATCCGCCTTTATCCTCGGTCTTGTCCGCGGTTGCCTCGAACCACTTTCCCCACGCGGCCATGATTTCCGGTGTTGGTTTTTCAAAGCCGAAATGCAGCAGCATGTATCGATTCATTTTACTTTCCCCTTTCTTTCTTTTTGCGTCTTGAATGCGAACAAGCACCGTGCGCTGCGCTATACGAAGTGTCAAGTAACGGGATGACCGCTGTCAATTGACAGCAATTTGAAGACCCCTACGAAGAGCGGCTGACGAGCGCGTTTCGTGTGAAATCGTCTGCGGGAAACATGAGCTCAATCTTGACGTCCGCGAGCGCAATGTCCTCGGTTGAGCCAAACTGAGAAATCGTCGAAAAGAACGACAACAACACACCGTTGCTACGATAACGGGCCGGGATAATTGCGGGCAATGAATCATGCTTTGGGCTGCCTGTATTTCCGAGCGTGGCCGTGATTCGTTTCGCGGCATCATCCAGTACTTCGGTCACCGCCGAGGTGCGAACTCTCGGTGCGAAGCCTCGACACCATGTGACGCGCAATTTCGTCTTTGTTGTCCAGCGCTTCCGCAAACGGACCACCCATGATAAACGCCTCCAGCAGACTGTCGCCGACCCCAGACCCATCGCGTTCAGCAAGCTGCGCGCAGCGTTCTGCTTATCAGGATAATTGCCGACACTAACGAGCTTCGCTATTGTGAACGTTAGTGAACGGCAGGAGACCCTCATGCACCTCAAGACTCGCATCGCCTGGCTTAAGACGGGCTCAGCAATCACGATCGGTTTCGGCGTCATTATCGCCGCCGCGGCTATCCCGGCTTTACAGGCGCCAACCGGGCTATTGCTTGATCTTGTTTACCTGCCACTGGACGGCGCACCGTCGACTGGCGGTTCCGCAGCCCGCCTTCTGAGTGCCATCTCCGGCGGCGTCCTGGTCGGCTGGGGATTGATGATGTGGTTGCTCGCGACAACTTTGTACGCGAAGGAACCGCAGCTGTGCCGCAGGATCATCCTTACCAGCATCATCTCCTGGTTCGTCGTCGATAGTTCGATGTCTATTGCGGCCGGAGCGATCCTGAACGCGTTTCTTAACATCGGCTTCCTGCTGGTATTTGCGCTGCCGGTCTGGAAACCGCTGCCGTCAGTTGGTGACGACGCGCATGCATCAGGCTAGACCGCGAAGCGCGACGCGATCACTTGCAACGTCAAACCTTGATGAAAGTCCCTGCCGAGCTACTCATGCCCCCGGCCGTAGGTTAACCTGTCCATCTCTTGAAACCGGGGCTCTGTCATGATGGTGATGAAAAAAGCGACTCGCGTGGCTTTGCCTGCTATTCGCCGCAGCCACCAGCGCTGACGAACCGCCATTCGAGGACGAACTGCTGGACCGATTCGTCGGTGAATGGGTCATGCAGGGCATGATCGCTGGCGGCGACGTCACCCACGACCTGAAAGCCGATTGGGTCCTCGGTCATCAGTACCTTCGTTTCGACGAAGTGTCGCGCGAAACGCAGGAGTCAGGCGCACCCGTTTACGAAGCAACGGTATTTATCGGCTGGGACAAGTCGTCCGGCCGTTACGTTTGCCTGTGGCTCGACCTTACAGGCGGCGGTGGACTCGCCAACGATGTATTCGGCTATGCCGAACCGGCCGAGGACGAATTTGCATTTATCTGGGGCGAGGGTGATGAGACCTGGCACACCACATTTTCTTATGAGCGGGACACCGACACCTGGCGATGGACCATGGATGGCGAGAAAAACGGCGAACGTACAGCCTTCGCGCGCGTCAACATTGGTCAGGCGGTAACAAGGGAGTTGTCTGTGTTTAGGAGTTTGTCAGGTCAGCACCATACATCACGCCTTTTTGCGCCGGCATACTTGCTCTTGTTGGCGGCGTGCTCGAACCCACCCTCGGAAACGGCTTCGCTTGCGATAACAGGAGCACGCGTCTGGACAGGCAATCCGGCGCAGCCGTGGGCTGAGGCTGTCGCCGCGCGGGGCGAGAACATCGTTGCGGTGGGAACGAGTGCCGAGGTTAGTGAACTGATCGACGCGGATACTGAAGTCATCGACGCAAACGGCGCTATGCTGGTCCCTGGCTTCATCGATGCCCACGTACACTTTCTGGACGGTGGCAGCACGTTAGCGTCGGTACAGCTTCGCAATGCCGCATCGCCACAGGCGTTCACACAGCGCGTCGCCGATTTTGCGCGTAACGCCGAGCCCGGGGAATGGATAACGGGCGGCACCTGGGATCACACAAACTGGGGCGGTGAATTGCCGCATCGGGACTGGATAGATTCGGTGACACCGAAAAATCCGGTCTGGGTAATGCGGCTCGATGGCCATATGGGCGTCGCTAACTCCCTGGCTCTGCAGATGGCGGGGGTGGACGCCGATACGCCCGACATCGAGGGTGGCGAGATCGTGCGCGATGCGGACGGCAAGCCGACCGGCGTACTGAAAGACAATGCGATGGGCATGGTTCTGGACGCGATGCCGGCACCGACCGATCGCCAGCTTGACGATTTTCTGGACGCGGCCATGACCTATGTTGCCGTCAATGGCGTTACCAGCGTCCACGATATGTTCGACGTCACCTTCGATAGCTGGCGGGCACTCGAGACGTATCAGCGCGCCTACGCGAACAACAGGCTGATCACCAGGGTCTATGCGGTCGCGCCGCTCGTGGACTGGGAGAGGCTCAGCAACTATATCGCCGAGAACGGACGCGGCGACGAGTGGCTCAAGGTAGGCGGGGTCAAGGGATTCATGGACGGCTCTCTGGGTTCACACACGGCGGCTTTTCTGGAGCCCTATACCGATACACCGGGTGACAGTGGTTTTATGCTCGCGTCACTCGACGATCTTCATACCTGGATTGCCGGTGCCGACGCTGCCGGGCTACAGCTCAACGTGCACGCGATCGGTGACAAAGCGATTCGCGACCTCCTGGATATTTATTACGATGTCGCGCAGGCCAACGGACCAAAGGATCGGCGTTTTCGAATGGAGCATGCGCAGCACATTCACCCGGACGATATTCAGAGATTTGCTATCCAGGATGTTATTGCCAGCATGCAGCCCTACCACGCTATCGACGACGGCCGCTGGGCTGAAGACGTCATCGGCGCCGAGCGCATAAAGACGACCTATGCTTTCGAGTCACTAATCGACAGTGGCGCGCATGTCGCATTCGGCAGCGACTGGTACGTTGCGCCGGCATCGCCGCTGCAGGGGATTTATGCAGCGGTTACGCGACGAACCCTGGATGATGAGAATCCTGATGGTTGGGTGCCGCAGCAAAAAATCAGCGTCGAGCAGGCGCTCCGTGCCTACACCTATGAAGGCGCCTATGCGTCGGCCGAAGAAGATCGCAAAGGCACGCTAAAGCCAGGGATGCTGGCCGACATGGTATTGATCGATCGCGACCTGACCCGTATCGAACCGCAGGAAATCCGTGACGCCGTCATCCTCAAGACTATCGTCGGCGGGAAGATTATTTTCAGTCGATAGGCACTGGATGAAGATCGACTCGATGCTAGAATTCGCGGCATGATGAAGTACTTCAAGCGACTGCACGATCGCTGCGAGCCGCCAGGCCTCGAACGCGTTATATTGCGGCGCCTTCCAGCCGCGTTGCTGATCGGCACCTTGATTCCCGTCGGCCTTTCGCTGCTCGTTCGCCTGTTACCGTCGGCGCAAGGCGTCAACCCGGACAAGGCGGTTCTTAGCGTTGACATTTTTGCTTTCGCGACGGCGATTACCTTCTGGATAGCCGTACTGACGATAGCCATCGGCTGCGTCGTCGTGATCATCATGAAAGGCCCGGGCTATGTTGCCGATGCGTACCCGGTGGCCCACGCCAACAGCCCGCGGCAACAGGCCGATAGCGATACAGTCGACGAACCCTAGGCTGCGTCGGCCGTATCCACAGCGTTCGGATCGTAGCCAAGATTTGGCGCCAGCCACTTCTCCGCGTCTGCAATGCTGACTCCCTGTCGCTGCGCATACGACTCCACCTGATCACGGCCAATCGTGCCGACGGCAAAATAGCGTGACTCGGGGTGCGCAAAATAGAAGCCGCTCACGGCCGCCGTTGGGTACATTGCGTAAGACTCGGTCAGCCGCAGGCCGATGTTTTTCTCCACATCCAGGAGTTGCCACAGCTTGCCCTTCTCGGTGTGATCGGGACAGGCCGGGTAGCCCGGAGCGGGCCGAATTCCACGGTACTTTTCGGCGATCAGATCCCGGCTGGAGAGCGATTCGTCCTTGGCATAACCCCAGAATTCGTGGCGCGTGCGCTGATGCATGTATTCCGCCAGCGCCTCGGCAAGGCGGTCGGCCAGGGCTTTGAGAATGATCGAGCTATAGTCGTCATGCGCCTTCTCGAAGCGCTCGACATGCTCGTCGATACCAATTCCGGCGGTCACGGCGAAGCCGCCGATGTAGTCCTGGAGCCCGCGCTCGACGGGTGCAACAAAGTCAGCAAGACAGGACTGCGCATGGCCTTCGGCTTTGGCGCGCTGCTGGCGAAGATGAACCAGCCTGTGCGCGACTTTGTCTCTCTGCTCGTCAGCGTATACCAGCACATCGTCATGGTCTGTCGCGTTTGCCGGATAAAATCCGACCACGGCGCGAGCCTGCAGCCACTTCTCGTCAATAATTCGATCGAGCATCGTCGTCGCATCGTTAAACAATGACGTTGCCGCTTCGCCAACCACCTTGTCGCTCAGAATCTGCGGATACTTGCCGTGGAACTCCCACGCATTGAAGAACGGCATCCAGTCGATGAAGTCACGCAGAACCGCCAGATCTATGTCGTCGAATACGCGGTTGCCGTGAAACTCAGGGATAGGCGGAGTGTAAGCACTCCAGTCACATTCATGTTTGCGCTCACGCGCCTGGTTGATCGACAGCTGCGGGATCAAGCGCTTCTTGTTTGCATGGGCATCACGGCGCCGGGAATTGTCCACGCGCGTTTTCTCTACCAGCGCTGCGCGAGTATCCGGCTCGACCAGCGCCTGCGCCACACCGACGGACCGCGACGCGTCTTTGACGTAAATAACAGGTCCCTCGTAACGCGGCTCAATCTTGACCGCGGTATGAGCCGGCGAGGTAGTAGCGCCGCCGATCAGTAGCGGTAACTCAAAGCCGAGTCGCTGCATTTCGCCCGCCACATGCACCATCTCGTCCAGCGAAGGCGTGATCAATCCGGACAGGCCGATGATATTCGCATTCTCGCGCTTCGCGGCTTCCAGAATCTTGTCGCAGGAAACCATGACACCCAGATCGACAACTTCAAAGTTATTGCATTGCAGGACAACGCCGACAATGTTCTTGCCGATATCGTGTACATCGCCCTTCACCGTCGCGAGAATGATCTTGCCGTTAGAACTTATCGCACCGCCCTTCTCCTCCTCAATGAACGGAATCAGGTGGCCAACGGCTTTCTTCATAACCCGTGCCGACTTTACGACCTGCGGCAGGAACATCTTGCCCTCGCCGAACAGGTCACCAACAACGTTCATGCCGGCCATCAGTGGGCCTTCGATAACGTCCAGCGGCCGATCCGTCCCGAGGCGGGCCTCTTCCGTGTCCTCAATGACGAACTCATCTATGCCGTTGACCAACGCATGCTCGAGACGTTTCCCGACACCGTTCTCTCGCCAGGACAAATCCTGCCCTTTCGCTACCGTGCCACTCGCCTGTCCTTTGTAGTTCTCCGCTACGGCGAGCAACTTGTCCGTACCCTCCGGGTCGCGATTGAGGATAACGTCCTCGACAGCGTCGCGAAGATCTTTTGGCAGGTCGTCATAGATGGCAAGCTGGCCGGCATTAACGATGCCCATGTCCATGCCTGCGTGGATCGCGTGATAGAGGAAGACCGAGTGAATCGCCTCTCGCACAATGTTGTTACCGCGGAAGGAGAACGACACGTTGCTGACACCGCCGCTAATCAGTGCGTGTGGCAACGAAGCCTTTATCTGTCGCGTCGCTTCGATGAAATCGAGTCCGTAGCTCGCATGCTCTTCGATGCCGGTCGCAACGGCAAAAATATTCGGGTCGAAAATTATGTCCGCCGGATCGAATTCCAGCTGTTCGGTCAGTATCTTGTAGGAACGCTCGCAAATGCTGACTTTTCGATCGATAGAATCTGCCTGCCCCTGCTCATCGAAGGCCATGATAATGACCGCCGCACCGTAGTCTCGACACAGCTCGGCCTGACTGACGAATGCATCCTCACCTTCCTTCAAGCTGATGGAATTTACGACGGCCTTGCCTTGTACGCATTTCAGGCCCGCTTCGATAACCGACCATTTGGACGAGTCGATCATTATCGGTAAACGCGCGACATCCGGCTCCGAAGCAATAAGATTGAGGAAGGTCACCATGGCCTTCTCGGAATCGAGCATGCCCTCGTCCATATTGACGTCAATTACCTGCGCGCCGTTGTCTACCTGCTGGCGCGCGACAGCAACGGCCGCCGAATAGTCGTCGGCCTCAATCAAACGTCGAAAAACGGCGGATCCGGTCACGTTACAGCGTTCGCCGACATTTACGAACAGGTCATCGGGACCGATATTGAACGGTTCAAGCCCGGACAGGCGGCACCTGACCGGAAGCTCCGGAACACTGCGCGGCGTCATGTCTCTCACGGCCCTGCCAATCGCACGAATGTGCTCAGGTCGAGTGCCGCAACAGCCGCCGACCAGGTTAACCAGCCCGCTCTCCGCAAACTCGCCGACGACGGCGGCCATCTCTGCCGGTGTTTCATCGTACTCGCCAAACTCATTGGGCAAGCCTGCGTTGGGATGCGCGCTCACGCGCGTATCCGCGACGCGAGCCAGTTCAGCCACATACGGTCGCAGTTCGCTCGCACCCAGCGCACAGTTGAGGCCGATCATGAAAGGCTTGATATGCCGAACCGAATTCCAGAATGCCTCTGTCGTCTGACCCGACAACGTACGTCCGGACGCATCGGTGATCGTTCCGGAAATCATGACCGGCAACTCAACGCCCGTCGCGCGGAAGCTGCGTCTTAACGCGGCGATCGCTGCTTTGGCGTTGAGCGTGTCGAAGATCGTCTCGATCATCAGGAAATCCGCACCACCCTCTATGAGTGCGCCCGCCGCAGTTTCATAGGTAGCTACAAGCTCGTCGAACTTGATGTTGCGAAACCCGGGATCGTTGACGTCAGGCGAAATCGATGCGGTACGATTAGTCGGCCCAAGCACGCCTGCAACGTAACGCTGCACGCCGGTTTTTGCGCTGTACGCATCGGCCAGCTCGCGCGCGATACGCGCCGACGACAAATTCAGCTCGGCGACCAGTGACTCCATGCCATAGTCCGCCATCGACGGCGCGTTGGAGTTGAAGGTGTTGGTCTCGATGATGTCGGCGCCGGCCTCGAGAAACTTCGAGTGAATATCGCGGATCACATCCGGTCGCGTGATCGACAGCAAGTCGTTATTGCCTTTCAGGTCGCGGCCGAAATCGGCAAAGCGTTCGCCGCGATAGTCTTCCTCGCTGAGGCCAAAGCCCTGGATCATGGTGCCCATCGCGCCGTCGAGCAGCAAAATGCGCTCGTCGAGTGCCTGCATCAATGTTGCTATTCGCTGTTTACGTTGCATCGCAGTCTCCTCAGGCAGCCACTTGCTTCGGGCGTACACCGAGCGCATGGCAGATCGCATACGTCAGCTCGGAACGGTTCAGCGTATAGAAGTGAAAGTCCTCGATGCCTTCGTTTTCCAGCGCCCGTACCTGTTCGATGGCGACGCTCGCCGCGATCATCTGGCGGGTTGCCTCGTCGTCGTCCAGGCCATCGAAACGGTTGCGCAACCAGTCCGGAACGCTCGCGCCGCACATCTTGGCGAAGCGTTCGAGCTGCGGAAATCTCGTGATCGGGAGGATGCCGGGCACGATCGACGATTCGATACCGGCGGCGGCACAGCCATCCCGGAATTTCAGGAACACGTCCGCGTCGAAGAAGAACTGCGTGATCGCACGCGATGCGCCCGCGTCCAGCTTGCGCTTCAGATTGTCGAGATCGAAGTCCGCGCTCGATGCTTCGGGATGGACCTCCGGATAAGCTGCCACCGAGATGTCAAAGTCGGCGATATTCTTCAGGCCTTCGACGAGGTCGGCAGCATATGCATAGCCGTCCGCATGGGGGACGTAACCATCCGTGCCTTTTGGCGCATCACCGCGCAACGCAACCAGATGCCGCACACCCATGTCCCAGTACTCACGCGCGATATCGTCGATCTCGCCGCGGCTTGCACCAACACAGGTCAGGTGCGGTGCGGGCGTCAACTTGGTATCGCTGATGATGCGTTGCACAGCCGCGTGCGTGCGCTCTCGCGTCGAACCGTCGGCGCCATAGGTTACGGAAACAAATGCGGGGTCGAGTTCGGCAAGCCGCTCGATCGAAGACCACAGCGTCGCCTCCATTGCTTCGGTGGTCGGCGGAAAAAATTCGAAAGACACAGACGGTCTTTCCACAGCGTTCACGGTCATAACTATTTACCTGAGTCAGGCCGCGGCAATAGCGCGGTCGGCCGGTGTGGCTACGGCAAGCAACCAGTCCGGATTTTTTTCGGGAATCGAACGGGGTCGCGCGAGTCGCATGCCGGTCGCGGCCGCCCAGTCAGTAAATTTCTGCCGCAAATCGGCAACATCGTTGTTATCTGCAGATGCGAGTAGCAGCAGCCGCCCGCCGCGCCTGAGCACTCGTTGTGCCTCCAACAGCGCTTTTTCCGGCGCCTCGTCGGCTGCCAAAACGTCGTCGAGAATAATGGTGTCGAACTCACCGTCCTCGAATGGCAAAGCAAGCATGTCGCCCTGTCGTAACGTGCAGTTCGGCAGGCCAGCAAGCAGCACCTCCGCGCGCGCCAGCCGGCGGGCAGCGGGATCTGTGTCGACGCCAACGACGCGATGTGCTCTTGAGGCCAGCAGTTTAAGAAGCCGGCCCTGACCACAGCCTATGTCGAGCAGGTCGCCCAGCGGATGTGAAACCGTCAGCTCAACCAGCGCGCGATGCAATCGCCGATCTGCGTCCGACACGTGCCCCGGATCCTCAACGCTGCGAAGCTCGCGCAGGCGCTTCTTGTCGTTTTCGAATTGCGGCTCTTCGCCAGGCAGCAACGCCAACAGGCGGCGCCGTGACATTGCGTCCGCTCCTTTCATTGGCACCCGGTAGTAGACGAAATGACCATCGCGAAAACGCCGCAGCAGGTTCACGTCACAAAGCTGTTTCAGGTGCTGAGAGACGCGTGGCTGACTTTGGCCGGTGACGGCGGTCAGTTCGGACACACTGCACTCGGCTGCCGCGCACAGCGACACAATGCGCACCTTGATGGGGTCGGATAGCGCCTTGAATTGCCGCAACAGCTTGTCGGTGACGGGATTCATATAAATATATAAATATTAATGCATATTTAAGTCCCGAAAGTATAACCCAGTGGTTCGCCCTTCACCAGCCGTGGATTCGGACATGACGGTCAATTGCAGGAGCGCACCATTGGGCGCGAAGCGCAGCGGCAGCCGTCAGGCTGCTGAGGGTCGCGGCTAAGAGCCGCTCCTACAGGATTCCGGCCATTCACCGTCCAGGAACTGGATCGACGCATTCACCGGCCAGGAACAAGATCGACGCTTTGTAGGAGCGCCCCATTGGGCGCGAAGCGCAGCGGCCAGCCGTCAGGCTGCTAAGGGTCGCGGCTAAGAGCCGCTCCTACAGGATTCCGGCCATTCGCTGACGAGCAGCAGGATCGTGATATCGGGCTGCCTATTGAACCGAATCGGGGCCCTTCATGGCGTGGTCGACGAACAACCGTTCGACATCCACGGCATCGAAAGTCCGCGCACGGCCGCAGTATTCGCAGATAACTTCGATGACACTCTCTGCCGCCAGCGTCTCGCGTGCCTCGTCCTCGCCAAGCATCTTCAAGACGTCTTCGGTCCTGGCCTGCGAGCAGCGGCAGTGAAAATTTACGGCGCGAGATTCGTAAACGCGAACATCATCCTCGGCGAACAACTTGCCGATGAGTGACAGGCCTGCCTCTCCCTCGAAATCTCGCGCGTTAAGGGTCTCGACGAGAAAATGCAGCCGATTCCAGTCATCGTCTTCGAGCGGGTGACCCGGAACCTGCTGCAGCAAGACACCGCCGGCAAGGTCTTCGTTGGCGACCAGCGCGATGTGACTCGGTACTTGTACGGAACGCGAGAAATAATGTTCGAGGCTGGCCGCAAGCGACCTGTCTTCGAGATCGACGATGCCCTGGTACGGCCGCTGGCCGTTATCCACCGTGACGGCGCAATGCCCCTGTTCTTCTATAAGGTCGCCGAATGTCTGTGCAAGGCTTGTGCTGCTGGCCGAGGCCATACCGCGCAGGTCAAGCTTACTTGTGCACTGCATCACCAGCATACGCAGGTCGCCGCGGCTCTGTATCTGCAGCGTTATGACGCCGTCGAACTTCAGGCTTTGCGCGATCAAACCGGTTGCAGCGGCAGCGTGCCCCAGCGTTTCGGTAATTAACGCACTGTAAGCATGATCACGAAGCATGCGCCGCCACGATCGTGACAGGTGGATGAGGGCCCCACGCACTGGCAGCGTTTCGAAACCGAATGGAATGACCGTGTCCGCCGACATACCCGGATGCCGATCCACTAATTACGCAGTTTTTCTTTGAGGATCTGGTTGACCTGTCCTGGGTTTGCCTGACCCTTGGTTGCCTGCATCACCTGGCCGACAAAGAAACCAATAAGCTTGTCTTTGCCCGCCTTGTACTCGGCTACCTGGCCGGGATTTGCGGCGATTACCTTGTCGACCGCCGCTTCAATGGCCGAACTATCGGTTATCTGTTTCAGGCCCTTCGACTCGATAACCGCATCGGCATCGCCCTCGCCCGCCCACATCGCTTCGAAAACCTGTTTGGCGATTTTTCCGGAAATCGTATTGTCGTGGATACGCGTCAGGAGTCCGGCAAGCGCTGCCGCTGAAATTCTGCTTTCACCGATGTCGAGGCCGTCACGATTAAGCGCGCCTGACAGATCACCGATTACCCAGTTGGCAACCAGTTGCGGCTTGGCTGCGGTCGCAGCGACGGCCGCTTCGAAATAATCCGCCAGCGGTCGGGACCCCGTCAGCAGGTCCGCATCGTCACCCTTCAGAGCAAATTGATCAACGAACCGTTGCTGCTTTGCGTCAGGCAGCTCCGGCAGCTGTTCGCGAACAGTCTCGATATAGTCAGCGCTTATTTCGATCGGTAGTAGATCCGGGTCCGGGAAATAGCGGTAATCATGCGACTCTTCCTTGGAGCGCATCGAGCGTGTTTCGTCCTTATCCGAATCATAAAGGCGTGTTTCCTGCACAACCTCACCGCCATCTTCGATCAGATCGATCTGCCGTTCGATCTCGAAGTTGATAGCGCGCTCGACAAATCGAAAAGAGTTGAGGTTCTTCAGCTCGGCTCGCGTACCCAGTTCTTCCTGGCCCTGCGGCCGCACCGAGACGTTGGCATCGCAGCGGAAAGACCCCTCCTGCATGTTGCCGTCCGAAATGCCGAGGTAGCGCACGATCGTGTGAATCTTGCGCATGTAGGCAACGGCCTCTTTAGCCGAGCGCAGATCTGGCTCGGAGACGATCTCCAGCAGCGGCGTACCGGCCCGGTTAAGGTCGATGCCCGAAGACCGGTCCAGCCCTTCATGAATCGACTTGCCCGCGTCCTCCTCGAGATGCGCACGCGTAATACCGATGCGTTTCGACTCGCCATCGTCATCGAGAATAAAAAGTTCGCCGTGTTCGACGATCGGCAACTCGAACTGGCTTATCTGGTAACCCTTCGGCAGATCCGGGTAGAAGTAGTTCTTGCGCGCGAATACCGATCGCGGTGCGACCGTCGCGTTCACCGCGAGCCCGAACATCGCTGCCATATGGACCACTTCTTCGTTGAGTACCGGCAAGACGCCCGGGTAGCCGAGATCGACAAGGCAGGCCTGCGTATTCGGCTCCGCACCATAGGCGGTAGACGCCCCGGAAAAGATCTTTGAACGCGTCGCGAGCTGCGCATGGACCTCGAGTCCGATAACGACCTCCCACCCGGCCCTCACTTGAATTCCTCCGGACAGGCCTTGTGCCAGTCGGTGTGCTGCTGGTACTGGTGAGAGCATCGCAGCAGAGTCTCCTCCGCAAAATGCGCGCCAACCAGGTGCAGCCCTACCGGCAAGTCATCAACGAAACCGCAGGGAATGGACATGCCCGGCAGTCCGGCCAGGTTCGCACCAATCGTATAGATATCGTTCAAGTACATCGTGATCGGGTCGTCGACCTTGTCGCCCAGCCTGAAAGCCGGTGTTGGCGATGTAGGTCCTGCGATCACGTCGACGTCAGCGAAGGCTTTCTTGAAATCATCGGCGATCAGATGTCGTACCTGCTGCGCCTTCAAATAGTAGGCATCGTAGTAGCCGGCAGAGAGAACATAAGTGCCGGTCATGATGCGACGTTTCACTTCGTCGCCGAATCCCTCACCACGACTGCGGCAGTAAAGATCCATCAGATCTTCGGCGTTCTCAGCACGATGACCAAATCGCACACCATCGAATCGCGACAGGTTGGAAGAACATTCAGCAGGAGCAACAACGTAGTAGGTGGGAACCGACAGGTCGATGTTCGGCAAGTCCACTTCGACCGCCGTCGCGCCCAGCGATTCCAGCACCGCAATGGCTTCCTTGACGCGCTCGCCGCATTGAGGGTCGAGCCCGGCATCGAAATGCTGCCGCACGATACCGACACGAAGTCCCTTGATCGGCTGGTTAATACTGCCGAGGTAATCGGGTACCGGTCGGTCGATCGACGTAGAGTCTCGTTTGTCGAAGCCTGCCATGACACCCAGCAGGCGAGCCGCATCTTCGGCGGTCCGCGTAATCACGCCTGCCTGGTCCAGGCTCGATGCGAATGCGATCATGCCGTAGCGGGAAACGCGTCCGTACGTTGGCTTGATACCAACGGTGCCGGTGAGTGCCGCCGGCTGACGAATGGATCCACCCGTGTCAGTGCCGGTTGCCGCCGGCGCCAGCCTTGCAGCAACGGCCGCGGAGGAGCCGCCTGACGAACCGCCCGGTGAACACTCGAGGTTCCACGGGTTGCGAACAGGACCGAAGAAACTCGTCTCGTTCGACGAGCCCATCGCAAACTCATCCATGTTGGACTTGCCCAGAACGACGGCGCCGGCATCTGCCATTTTTTCAACCACCGTCGCATCGTAAGGTGAAACAAAATTGTCCAGCATTTTCGAGCCGCAGGTCGTTTTCACGCCACGGGTGCAAAAAATATCTTTGTGAATGATCGGCAGACCATTGAGCGCGCCGGCTTCGCCTGCCGCCCTGGCCTTGTCAGCCCTGGCTGCGGCCGCGAGCGCTTGCTCGCCGGTGACTGTGATGAACGCGTTCAGCCTGGCATCCTGCTCGGCAATGCGCGCAAGCAAGGACTCGGTCAGTTCAACTGACGTGAATTCGCCCTTGTCGAGTCCGGCGGCGAGTTCCGTCATCGACCGCGTATGCAGATCCGTGTTCCTGGCGCTCATTCGATTACTTTGGGGACGAGGTACAGACCTTCGGTCACGGCGGCCGCGTTCTGCTGAAAGTAGTCGCGCTGATCCGTCTCGATGACCGCGTCGGGCCGCAGCCTCTGCGCCGTATCCAGCGGGTGCGCCATCGGCACGACGTCACGTGTGTCAGCCTGCGACAGCTGATCGACGAAATCGACGATACTGGAGAGCTTTTTGACGCTTTCGGCGTACTCGTCTTCGCTGAGTTCGAGCCGCGCCAGCATCGCGATATGCCTGACCTGATCTTTGCTAAGAGACACGGGGCTTTTCCAGCGTTGATTGTTGAGTCTGAAGGTTACAAGAACCGCCGCTTTTCGGCGGGGACGCAATAATACACGGCGCCTTGTGGAATGTCCTGCGCATTGTTAGATTACCCCGTTAATCTTGCAGCGAGACTCCGCCCCGACATGTTCAAGAATATCCTGGGTTATTTTTCCAATGACCTGTCCATCGACCTTGGCACCGCCAACACGCTTATTTACTCGCGCGGCCACGGTATTGTGCTCGACGAACCGTCCGTAGTGGCGATCCGCGAGGATTCCGGACGGGGCGGCCGCGTGGTTGAGGCGGTCGGCATGGAAGCCAAGAACATGCTGGGCCGTACGCCGGGCAATATCACGGCAATTCGGCCCCTGAAGGACGGCGTCATCGCCGACTTCACCGTGACCGAGAAGATGTTGCAGCATTTCATCCGCAAAGCTCACCAGTCGCGCTATTTCCGGCCGAGTCCAAGGGTCCTGATCTGCGTACCTTATGGCTCTACGCAGGTTGAGCGGCGCGCGATTCGAGAGTCCGCCGAAGGCGCCGGTGCTCGCAAGGTGTACCTTATTGATGAGCCGATGGCAGCCGCCATCGGTGCGGGCATGCCCGTCCATGAGGCGCGTGGCTCGATGGTGCTCGACATTGGTGGTGGCACTTCGGAGGTCGCCGTAATTTCCCTGAACGGCATCGTCTACGCGGCTTCGGTCAGGATCGGCGGCGACCGGTTCGATGAAGCCATCACCAACTATGTGCGTCGCAACTACGGCATTCTCATTGGTGAAGCGACCGCTGAGCGCATCAAGCACGAGATCGGCTCGGCGTTCCCCGGTCAGGAAGTACTCGAGATTTCCGTCAAAGGCAGAAACCTCTCCGAGGGCGTGCCCCGCAGCTTCACGCTAAACAGCAACGAGATTCTCGAAGCGTTGCAGGAGCCCTTGCAAGGCATCGTCGGTGCCGTCAAGGAGGCACTGGAGCAGACGCCGCCTGAACTCGGGGCCGACGTCGCCGAGCGTGGCATCGTTCTGACTGGCGGCGGCGCCATGTTGCGTGATCTGGACAAGCTGTTGATGGAAGAAACCGGATTGCCCGTTGTCATCGCTGACGATCCGCTGACCTGTGTCGCTCGCGGCGGTGGCCGTGTTATCGAACTCATGGACGAACACGGTCCTTCCGTTTTTGGCCTGGAGTGATTAGCGGCCGAGCCGACTGATGACTGGGCTGCAACTGGGACTCAATTAGGCGATGGTCGATTCCCGCGGAAATAGCCGTAATCCAGCAAGGATCCCCGCGCTGGGTACGCGCGTGCTGGTGCTGATCCTGATCAGCATCCTGCTGATGTACTTCGACCATCGTGAAAATCATCTCGACGCTGTTCGCAGCGGCATTGGCGTTGCGGTCTACCCTATTCAACTCATTGTCGATGCGCCGGTTCGCTTCTGGGCCTGGCTCGGCGAGTCGACAATCTCTCGCAACGACCTCGAGCGCGAACTCGGTCGGCTGAAGGCGGAGCGGCTACTGACCAATGCGCGCTTGCAGCGGCTGACGGCACTCGAAGCTGAGAATGCACGCCTGCGAGCGCTTCTCGACGCCCGCAGCAAAGTTCGGGACCAAGTCCGCGTCGCGGAAATTATGGCCGTTGACGCCAACCCGTATGAGCATAACCTGGTCATCGATATCGGCAGTCGCGACGGTGTCTATGATGGGCAGGCCATCGTCGACGCGGACGGCGTCGTTGGCCAGGTCATCAAGACCGGATTAATGACATCACAGGCGGTATTGATCAGCGATACCGATCATGCGCTGCCGGTCGAGGTTAACCGTAACGGCCTGCGCACAATTGCCGTTGGCACTGGTGAGATCGATCGGCTCGATCTGCCGTTCCTGCCAAACAACGCTGACATACGGGCCGGCGACCTTCTCGTTACGTCCGGACTCGGCGGCACATTCCCGGCGGGATACCCGGTCGCGATCGTCGACACGGTGACACGAATCCCGCAGGAACCGTTTGCGGACGTCACGGCAAAACCCGCGGCCGCCCTGGATCAGGTTCGCGAGATCATGCTGGTCTGGTCGGCGCCGCCGACGACCACAGATGTGGATACAGCGCCGGAGTCCGATGATGAGTAGGGGCAGAGCTTCGCGGCGCCTGCCGGTAATCATCACCCTGGTTGTCGGCCTGATGCTGTCCATCATGCCCCTGCCCGACTGGCTCGCTCCGTTCCGGCCCGACTGGCTGACACTGCTGGCGATTTTCTGGGCCATGCAGTTGCCGCGAACCTGGAGCGTTGGCAGCGCCTGGATCATAGGTATCCTTCTCGACGTTTCCTACGGTACGTTGATGGGCCAGCACGCGCTGGCACTGTGCGTCATTGTCTTTATTACTGTGCGGTTTCACCTGTTGATGCGCGTATTCCCGTTATCGCAACTGACAGCGACCGTATTTGCACTGCTAGCGCTCTATCAGTTCCTGCTGTTCTGGATCAACGGCGTCGCCGGTGTTTCGTCTCTGGCGAGCAATTACTGGGCTCCGGTAGTCACAGGAACAGTTGTCTGGCCATTCCTGTACCTGTTCCTCTCCGGCGTACGTTACAGGGCCCGGGCTGGCGCCTAGCATCCGGTTTCTCATGCTAGTGCCACTCACCGAATCGTCATGAGCCTGCTGTCGCCAATCAAGGATCATCATTCCGAACGACGCCTCTTCGTAAGGCGGGTCCTGTGGTCCACCGGCATCGCTATAGCACTACTCGGAGTCGTGATCGCAAGGCTTGTGCAATTGCAGATCATCGATCACGAGCTGTTTGCTGAAAAGGCACAAGGTAATCGCGTGCGGATTGAACCCGTCCCGCCGATCCGCGGACTGATATTCGACCGTAAAGGACGCGTTGTTGCCGAGAATCTGCCGGCATACCAGCTGGAGCTCATTCCCGAACAGGTTGAGGATCTGGATGACACGCTAGCGAGGCTCGCAGCGCTGGACCTCATCGAGGCTGACGATATCGAGCGCATCAAGGCGCTCAGCCGCAGCGGCCCTCGATTTCGGCCCGTAACGCTGAAGTTTCGGCTGACCGAGGACGAAATCGCGAATTTCGCCATCCAGCGGCCGCGCTTTCCGGGCGTCGACTTTCAGCCACGCCTGGTTCGTCACTACCCGGATGGCGAGGCAGTCGCGCATGCCGTCGGTTATGTTGGCGCGCTTAGCACAGCCGATCTGCAGGTTCTGGACGCGGCGCGATACGCGGGAACTTCACATACAGGCAAGACCGGCGTCGAAAGCAGTTTTGAGTCAAACCTGCATGGCGCTGCCGGGTATCGCCACCTGATTACCAATGCACGCGGTCGACAGATTCCCAGCGACTCCAGCGAGCTGCTGGACTCTTTGCCGATGGACGAGAAACCTGCTCCTGGCTCAAACCTCTATCTCAGTATCGATCTGGATTTGCAGAAGCTGGCCACACGATTGCTGCAAGATCGACGGGGTGCGCTTGTTGCGCTTGATCCTCAAAGCGGAGAAATCCTCGCGCTGGTAAGTGCCCCGTCATTTGACCCCAACCTGTTCGCGGTCGGGATGAGCACGGCACAATACGGCGAACTGCAGAACAACCTTGATCTGCCATTGTTCAATCGCGCTGTCGTAGGCACCTACCCGCCCGGCTCAACCATTAAACCCATGCTGGCTCTCGCGGCGCTGGAAACCGGAGCGACGAACCTGACGCGAAAGGCGATATGCCGAGGGTATTTCATGCTCCCCGACACGACCCACCGTTACCGCGACTGGAAGCCGGAAGGTCATGGTCCGGTGGATCTGCATGACGCGCTCGCGCAGTCCTGTGATGTGTACTTTTACGAAATCAGCCAGGATCTCGGCATCGACGCCATGCACGACTATCTCGACCGATTCGGTCTCGGCACAAATACCGGAGTGGACATCAACGGCGAAAAGCCGGGGCTGGTGCCTTCTCGTGAGTGGAAGCGGGCTGCATTCAGGAACCGTGACGATAAGCGCTGGTACAACGGCGAAACGGTCATAGCGTCCATTGGTCAGGGCTACATGCTTGCCACGCCACTTCAACTCGCCGTCGCGGCGGCGACGTTGGGGGCTCGCGGCACTCACTATCGACCGCATATGGTCGCGGCAATCGAAGACCCGCTCACGGGCGAGCGCAGTCTGGTTCCGCGTGAGCGCCTGCCCAATGTTGAGATCAGCAACACCTTCTATTGGGACAACGTGATCCAAGCCATGCATGATGTCATGCAGGGCCCTCGTGGAACTGCGAGGGCTGTCGGTTTTGGTGCGCCTTACAAAATGGCGGGAAAGAGCGGCACGGCGCAGGTCGTATCGATCGCGCAGGACGAGGAATACGACGAAGAAGAACTGCAGGAGCGGCAGCGTGACCACGCCTTGTTCATCAGCTTTGCGCCACTCGAAAACCCGCGTATCGCTGTCGCCGTCGTGATCGAGAATGGCAGCAGCGGCAGCGGCGTCGCGGCGCCTGTCGCACGAGCCATTATGGACGCATACCTGGGATACGGTGACGATGCGGCTGACTGATACGACACGTCTGCTGACGACGAAGGATGCGCCGCTATCCAATTTCACCGGGCTGCTGCGCCGCCTGCATATCGACGGCCCATTGCTGGGTGGCTTGTTACTGGTGTGCGGCTTCGGTCTTTTCATTCTGTACAGCGCGGTAGGAGAAAGCAACAGGCTGCTTGCAAACCAGGCGGTGCGACTCGGCGTCGCGTTCATTGCGATGATTGTCGTTGCGCAGATGCCGCCGGACTTCCTGCGCCGCTGGACCCCCTGGGGATACATTGCCGGCATTATCCTGCTGTTGCTCGTCCTGATTACCGGCGAAGTCAGTCAGGGTGCGCGCCGCTGGCTTGATGTGGGCATTCGCTTTCAGCCTTCCGAAGCGATGAAGCTGGGCGTGCCAATGATGGCCGCCTGGTACCTGCATGATCGACAGATGCCGCCCAGGCTGTCACAGCTGCTCATCATCGCCGTGTTGATCGTGGTCCCGACAATCATGATCGCGAAACAACCGGACCTCGGCACCGCACTCCTGATCGCGGCATCCGGCATTATTGCCATCATTCTTGCCGGCATGTCATTTCGGCTGATCCTCGGCATGGGCGTTCTCGCGATCCCCGGCGCGCTGGTCTTGTGGAACGTCATGAAGGACTACCAGAAGCAACGCGTCCTTACTTTGCTGAATCCGGACAGCGACCCGCTTGGCGCCGGCTACAACATCATTCAGTCGAAAATAGCGATTGGTTCTGGCGGTCTTTTTGGCAAAGGCTGGACTAATGGCTCGCAGGCTCATCTTGAATTCCTGCCGGAGCGCGATACCGACTTTATCTTTGCCGTGCTCGGCGAGGAGTTTGGGCTGCTCGGCGTGCTCTCGCTGCTGGTGTTGTACATGTTCCTCATCGGCCGAGGTCTGTACATCGCCGTACAGGCGCACGATACCTATTCTCGCTTGCTGGCCGGATCGATCAGCCTGACCTTCCTTGTTTACGTTTTTGTTAACACGGCGATGGTAACCGGCCTGGTGCCGGTAGTCGGCGTGCCACTGCCGCTCGTCAGCTTCGGGGGAACCTCAATGGTGACCCTCATGGCTGGATTCGGTATTCTGATGTCGATTCACTCTCACCGAAAGTTGTTACCACACTAATGAAAAACCGAATACTGGTCGTTGCCGCTGTACTTTTCGTATCCGTGTCCTGTGCCAGGGCTGTTGAGGGTGTAACGCCAGTCGATGTCGATAGTCCGGCTGTCGCCGCATTCATCGATGAGATGGTGAATACCCATGAATTCGACCGTGATGCTCTGCGCACTTTGCTGGGCAAGGCACAGATCAAGCAGTCGATCATCAGGAAGATATCAACGCCTGCCGAGCGGACGCTGACCTGGGGCGAATACCGCAAGATCTTCATAACGAAAGAACGTATAAACGCGGGCGCCACATTCTGGCGGGAAAATCGTGAGATGCTGGAGCGCATCACGCGAGAAACAGGTGTTTCGACAGAAATGATCGTCGGGATCATTGGTGTGGAGACCTACTTCGGCCGCATTACCGGCAAAGACCGCGTCCTCGATGCGCTCGCCACACTCGCCTTTGAATACCCGAAGCGGGCCAAGTTTTTTCGCAACGAACTCGTACAGTTCCTGATACTGACGCGTGAAGAAGAACTTGATGCGACGCAGCCGATGGGCTCTTACGCAGGTGCAATGGGACGTCCACAATTCATGCCGTCGAGCTTTCGCGCTTATGCCGTGGACGCGACCGGAGACGGCAAACGGGATATCTGGAATAACTGGGCGGACGTCGCCGGCAGTGTCGCGAACTATTTTATTGAGCATGGCTGGCGGGCTGGCGAAGACGTCGCTTCACAGGCGACGCTCAACGGGCAATGGGCAGGGCCGGTGCCGACCCCGCGCAACACGCTGAAAGCAAGTGGCACCATCGAGTCTCTGAGCAAGAAAGGCGTGGTCTTTTCTACCGGGCTTTGTGCCGACAGCAAAGCTGAACTACTGACCTATGAGGGTGCCAACGGTATCGAACACTGGGTCGGCTTCCATAATTTCTTTGTCATCACGAAGTACAATCGCAGTGCCATGTACGCACTCGCCGCCTTTCAACTAGGACAGGAAATCTCGCTTCGGGTCACCGATGATGCAGGCTAGGCTCCCGCAGGTCATCCTGCCCCTGCTTTTTGTCGCCGCCTGCCAACGGTGGCGGCATCCGCGGTGATGGACCACCGGCCGGCAGTACGCGCATACCCGAGCTGCCAGGCGATGCGATTCCGCGCCGTGAACCACGAAGCAAGTACGGTAACGGTCCGGTTTATGAAGTATTCGGCAAACGCTATACCGTCATGCCGAACAGTCGTGGTTATCAGGAGCGCGGCGTGGCCTCTTGGTACGGCAAGAAGTTTCACGGCAACCTCACCTCGAATCGTGAAAAGTACGATATGCACGCGATGACGGCCGCGCACAAGACGCTGCCCTTACCCAGTTATGTACGCGTGCGGAATTTGCGAAACGACAAAAGTGTTGTCGTGCGCGTGAATGACCGTGGCCCCTTCGTCAGCAATCGTATTATCGACCTGTCGTACTCGGCCGCTATCAAGCTCGACATGATTCGGGACGGCACCAGCCTCGTCGAAGTGACCGTAATCGACCTCGATGCGCCCAGCGGTGATCGCCCGTCTCGCGAAATAACGCCGCCCGAGCCCAAGGCGCCGCCGCTGGTGTCAGTGCCGTCGACGTCCACAGCACCAGCATCAACAACGACGCCGGCAGTTGTGGCAGCGAACACGGAGCACCAGATATTCATCCAGGTAGGCGCCTTTGGCGATCGTGCCAATGCCGAACGCCGCCTCGCCATGCTTGCCAGCGCCGGTATTGAAAATGCCTTCATTCACGAGGACCGGTCCACGAGCCCCGCCTTGCTGCGGGTGCGCATCGGGCCGGTGGCTGATGTACTCCAGTACGACATCCTCGTCGAAGAGCTGCAAAACGCCGGCATCGCAGATCCCTACCTTATCGCCGAATAGATGCTGCCGGATTAGATGAGCAGCAAATAGCCGCGTACAATACGCGGCCACATTCATTACAGATACCGAAAGAGGCCTCATGTTCCAACGTCTGACTCCAGTGCTCGCGTTAGTGGTGTTGCTATTCGCAGCCGCCGCCTCCTCCGCCCAGACAATGCCCGTGCCGGCGCCGCCGATCATTGGCGCAAAGAGTTATCTCATTCTTGATGCCCGCACAGGCCACGAGCTCGCGTCACTGAACCCGGATACGGCGCTGGCGCCTGCCAGCCTGACCAAGCTGATGACGACCTATGTGGTATTTGCCGCCCTCCAGCAGGGACAGATTAGCCTGCAAGACGAAGTCACGGTGAGCGAAAAGGCCTGGCGCACTCAGGGTTCGAGGATGTTCATCGAGGTCGGTTCACGCGTGACGATCGAGGACCTCGTGGCCGGTATGATCGTGCAGTCCGGTAACGACGCCAGTGTCGCGCTTGCCGAGCACGTCGCAGGAACCGAGAGCGTCTTTGCTGAACTGATGAATCAGTACGCCGCGAAGCTGGGCATGCTATCCAGCCATTTCGTCAACGCGACTGGCCTGCCGGCCGAAAGCCATGTTTCCACTGCCCGCGATCTCACGACGCTGGCGCGCGCTCTGATCGGGGATTTTCCGGAATACTACGGTCGCTGGCATTCGATGAAAGAATTCACTTACAACGGAATAAAGCAAAGCAACCGTAATTCGTTGCTTTGGCGTGATGATTCGGTGGACGGTCTCAAGACAGGACACACCGATGACGCCGGCTATTGCCTGGTCGCATCGGCAGTACGCGAAAACATGCGCGTTGTCTCAGCGGTCATGGGCACGTCCAGCAGCAAGGCTCGTACCGACGGCAGCCAGGCGCTGATCAATTACGCATTTCGCTTCTTCGAGACGCGACTGCTGTTCAAGGCGGGTGAAGAAATTACGACGGCGCGCGTCTGGAAATCGGCGAACGAGACTGCGCCTTTCGGCGTTCTGGAAGATCTCTACATCACGGTTCGTCGTGGCACCTACGACGAGCTCGAGTCTACGCTCGATATCCCGGCCATCATCGAGGCACCGATTGCCGCCGGGCAACCGGTCGCAGAGCTGAAAATCCGCTTCGGTGACGAGGAGCTGCTCAGCACACCGTTGCGTGCACTGAACGACAGCCCGGTAGGATCGATCTGGCAACGTACTCGCGACAGTGTCAGTCTCTGGTTCGAGTAGCCATGACCGAAGAATCCGCGCTGCAGTTTCCCTGCGAGTTTCCAATCAAGATGATGGGAAGGGACACCGACGAATTTCGCCTTTTGGCACGCAAACTGGTCGAGAATCACGTGGGTGCGATCGCAGATGAGTCTGTACAGGCGGTGGTGAGCCGCAATGCTCGATTCGTGTCGGTCACCGTGACGATCACAGCGACAAGCCGGCAGCAACTCGATGACATCTACCGTGACGCAAGCTCCCATGACGATGTTCTGATGGCGCTGTGACCGACGCCACCAATACCACGATCGTCAGCCGCTACCTGGGGCGGCAGGATTACGTTCCGCTCTGGCATGCGATGCAGGAATTCACCGATGCGCGCGACGACAAAACGGCCGACGAAATCTGGTTCACAGAGCATCCGCCGGTGTTTACGATGGGCCTCAATGCCGCCCAGGAGCATTTGCTGGCGCCGGGCGATATTCCGGTTGTACAGATTGACCGCGGTGGCCAGGTCACGTTCCACGGACCCGGTCAGCTCATGATCTACCCGCTGCTCGATATTCGCCGTATTGGCATGGGTGTGCGCACGCTGGTAACAGCACTGGAGCAGAGCGTCGTAGATCTCGCCGCGGAATACGCTATCGCGGCGGCGAGCCGTGCCGACGCACCGGGCGTCTACGTCGCCGGCGATAAGCTCGCCAGTGTCGGGCTGCGTATTCGGCGTGGCTGTAGTTTCCACGGCATGGCGCTCAACATCGACATTGATCTCGAACCCTTTTCCCGTATCAATCCCTGTGGCTATGCCGAGCTGCAGATGACCGACCTGAACAGGCTGGGTGGGGACAAGGTACTGGAAAAGGTGTGGCCGAAATTGCTGCCGCACTTCCTGCGTCACCTGGGTCTGGAAAACGCGAACCTCGTGACCGGCGACCCTGAGCTGCCGGAACTGGCGCGCGCTAAGTTCGATTAAGCTCGTCGAGTCGTGCCTGGGTACCAACGTCTGCCCAGCGACCGTCATACAGCGAGCCCTGCAGCCGCCCGGCATCCGCCGCTTCGCGAAGCAACGGCGCCAGCGGGAATCGCCCTGCCTCGCAGCCTGCGAAAAACTCCGGCCGATAAACCGCAACCCCGCTAAACGTTAGCGAAGCATGATCGCTGTTCCTGACCAGCCCATCGCGAAGATCGAAATCGCCATGGTCGCGGTAAGCCGGCGTCGGTACCAACACGAGATGGCCCAGGCTGTCGTCGGCGAGATCGACATCCGGAACAGGCATGTCGGTAAGAATGTCGGCATTAACTACCAGGAAGGGATCGCTGCCCAGAAACGGCAGCGCTTTGTGAATACCACCTCCGGTCTCAAGAACACGGTCGCCCTCCTGGCTGTATATGACCTGCAAACCGTGACCAGAACCAGCGCCGATGCGAGCGACGATTTTCTCGCCCAGCCAGCCCAGGTTGATAACAACGGTTTCAATACCAGCCTCGTACAGGGTCTCGAGATGACGCTCGAGCAGGCTCCTGCCGCGAACCTCAACCAGGCTCTTCGGTACCGTATCGGTCAGTGGGCGCAGGCGCTCGCCGCGCCCGGCAGCCAGTATCATCGCTCTCATGAGCCGGCGTCCATCCCCGGCAATACGCGCTCTTCGATTAGCCGAACAAGAAATTCCAGCTCCTCGTAATGCGGTCCAACCTCGATGATGTAGGAAAGCGTTCGCGGTATATCGAGCAAGTACCCCGGCTTGCCGTCGCGGTGATTAAGACGTGCGAATATTCCGGCAGCCTTGATGTGTCTTTGCACGCCCATCAGTTCGAAGTTGCGGCAAAACTGCAGCTCGTCTACCTGCGCGCGCATCGCATCATCGAGCCCGCGGTAGAATTGAAGTGCCCATTTGCGCACGCGCTCCGCCGGCCACTTCACATAGCAATCCTTCAATAGAGACACAAGGTCATACGTCAGCGGACCTTCTACTGCATCCTGAAAATCAAGAATCCCGGGATTGTCCTGGCTCATGACCATCAGGTTGCGCGCATGGTAATCACGATGAACAAAAACCTGTGGCTGGTGTAACGCATTTTCTGTCAGCACTTCGCAGCAGGATTGCCAGGCCGCCTCTTCTTCAGCATTGAATGACAGTCCGAGGTGTGTGCCGCACAGCCAGTCGTGAAACAGAGATAGCTCGAAACGTAACAGCGCAAGATCGTAGGGCGGCAGCGAAGCCTGAAAAGCAACGCCATGCCGCTGCATCGTCAGGAGTGCGGAAATCGCATCCGCGTAAAGTCGTTCGACGTCGTCGGGATTTTTCCGCAACACATCAAGATAGAGCTCGTTGCCAAGATCGCTAAGCAGAAGGAAACCGTCCTCAACGTTCGCTTCGACGATGCGAGGTGCGTTCAGATGCATCGACTCCAGGTAGCCTGCAATGCGTATGAATGGCAGGCAGTCCTCCCTGTCGGGCGGCGCGTCCATCACGATGTAGCTATCCGAGTCTGCGCGCAATCGGAAATAACGACGGAAGCTGGCATCATCTGACGCGGGCGCCAGCGTGCTGCCGGCAATCATGTCGATACCTGCAATCCAGTCTTTCATCGCGACCAGACGTGGGTCGGCCGCGGCTTCAGGGATATTGATGTGTGTTCTCCGTAACGCGTTGAAGCACCTCAAGAACTATGCGAAGGTAACAAATAGTAATGCCTGATAACATCCCGACTCTGAAGGCTTCGGCCCAAACCTGACCCGACCACCGCCTTGTCTGCGAAACAACTCATTCTCACACTCTGCCTCCTCGCGACCGGCACCGCCTATGGAGCGGACCCGCGTGCCTGCCGCACATCTCTGGGCGAGCCACTGGCTGCTGATCCCGCGCTGTCGCTTTTCGATCCCGGCAATCCCGACACGATCGTCTTTGAGGCCGGGCAATTCGAGGCACAGCTGGGCGATAACCCGGCGGCATCGATGAGTGGTGGCGTGCTGCTGCGCAAGGATGACAAACTTGCCGGTGCCGATACGGCGCGCTACGACCCTGAGCAACAGGCGATACTGCTACAGGGAGGCGTTCGCTACGAAGACCCGGGCACACAGATTCACAGTGACTCGGCCGAGTTTGCCTACCTCAGCGGCCGTATCCGCTTCGAGGGCGCCAGGTTTTCGCTGGGCAGCAGCGACGCCCGCGGCGCCGCCGCGGCACTTGAAATCAATCAGGACGGTACGCTGATTCTCGACGGCGTCGAGTACACGACGTGCCCGCCCGGTTCGGAGGATTGGCTGCTGCACGGCAAATCGATCAAGCTCGACACGAGCGAAGGCGTTGGCACGGCAAAAGGTATCAAGCTGCAGTTCAAGGGAGTGCCCATTCTGTACGCGCCGTACATTTCCTTTCCTATTAGCGATGCCAGAAAGTCCGGCCTGCTAACCCCGGAAATCGGCAGCGCCGGTCGCAGCGGCAATGAGATTCGCGTGCCTTATTACTGGAACATCGCACCGAATTATGATGCGACCATCACACCGCGATTACTAACGAACCGCGGGCTTCAGCTCGAGACACAGTTCCGTTACCTGACGCCGCGCAACGACGGCAACCTGCTCGCTGCCTATCTGCCGAACGACAGTATCCTCGACGACGCGCGTTACCAGCTCCGCTTCGATCATCGCACGCTGTTCGAATCGGGCTGGCGCAACCAGATCGCCTTGCGCGATGTTTCGGACAGTCAGTACTTCGAGGACCTGGGCGGCAGCCTTAGTATTTCCAGTATCACGCACCTCAACCGCAGCATTCGCTTCGACTACCATGCGGAACGGTTTTCGTTGCTGGGCCAGGTCCAGGACTACCAGACGATCGATGACGCGATACTCCCGGTCGACGAACCCTATCGCCGTGTTCCACAACTTCTGGCAAGTGGCTCATGGCCAATGCGATTCCTGCGCCTTGGTATCGAGGGCGAAATCGTGAATTTTGACCGGGATGTCGGCGTCACCGGCTGGCGCGTAAACGCGTCGCCGTCGATCAGGCTGCCCATAGCGAAGCCAGGCTGGTTTATTACGCCCGGAGTGTCACTTGACCATACTCGCTACCAGCTTGATGACACATTGGCCGGCGCCGAGACCGACCCGACCCGCACGGTGCCTATCGCAAGCCTCGATACCGGCATGATCCTGGAACGCACCCTGAATGGCAGCGGACGCGTGCAAACGATCGAACCAAGGTTGTTGTACGTCAACATCCCGTTTCGGGATCAGAATAGCCTGCCCGTTTTCGATACGATCACTCCGGATATAAATCTGGTTCAGCTATACCGCGAGAATCGCTTCCTCGGCATCGATCGCATCGGCGACACCGAACAATTGAGTATCGGCGTAACGTCGCGCATTCTCGATGTATCGTCGGGGCGCGAATTGATGACCGCCACGGTCGGTCAGACTCGCTATTTTGGCGACCGCGACGTCGTATTGCCCGGCACCAGCGCGTCTACCTTCGAATCGTCCGACTATATTGCGGAGCTACGATTTCTTCTCGCGGAGAACATAAACTTCGACTTCGGCCACCAATGGGGCACCGGCGCAGACGGCACCACGCAGTCAGAGGCTCGACTGCAATATCGACCCGCAAGCAAGAAGATCCTGAATCTTGCCTATCGCTTTCGCCGCGACTCTCTCGAGCAGGGTGACCTTTCCTGGTCCTGGCCCGTCAGCACGCAGTGGAACTTCGTAGGCCGTTACAACTTTTCGTTCCGCGACGAAGAGGTGCTCGAGCAATTCTTCGGTCTCGAATACGAGAGCTGCTGCTGGGGACTTCGGCTGGTATCGCGGCGCTATATTTCGACGCGCGACGGAACTCGCGACTCCTCCTTCGGTCTGCAATTGGTATTGAAGGGCATGACCAGCGTCGGTACGGCGGCTGACAAACTGCTTGAACGTGGTATTCTTGGCTATTCTGCAGATCTTCGGTAAATAATAGTGATTAAAATCAATGCCTTATGCGCATTTGCCGCATTAGCGGCTGCGCCCGTCATGGCGGCCGATGAGCTCTCCGAAACAGGAGAATTCCTCGATGGCGTTGCGGCGATCGTCAATGAGGGCGTCGTCCTGAAGAGCCAGTTCTACGAGCAGATGGAGACGATCAAGAAGCGAGCCGAGGATCAGGGCATGCAACTACCCCCTGCCGGCGTGCTGGAAGAGCAGATTCTCGAACGACTTATAGTCAGCGAGATTCAGCTACAGCGAGCGGCTCGTATCGGCCTCGCCGTTTCTGACGCAATGTTGAATGACTCGATCAGGCGCCTCGCCGAACAAAGCGGCGCGCGCTTCGAAGATATGCCCGCTCTGCTCGCCTCCGACGGTATCAACTATGCCGACTTCCGCCGCAGCTTGCGTGACGAGATTACGATCGATCAGCTGCGCCGTATCGAAGTTGCCCAGAGCATTAACGTTTCGGACCGTGAAATAGAACAGTGCATCATTGATCTCGAAACCAACGTCGTCGTCAATTCGGATTGGGAGCTTTCGCATATCCTCTTACCCATTGATACGTCGGCCGTTGGCGGGGAAGCAGCCAACACGGAACAGCTCGCGAACGAGATTTACCAGCAGCTTCAGGACGGTGCCGATTTTCGCGAGCTGGCTGCGCGCTATTCCAAGGGTCCGACGGCGCTGGAAGGAGGGTCTCTCGGGCCATTGCAGGGTCAGGCCGTTCCAACCGTGTTCGCTGATATCCTGCCGGGAATGAAGGCCGGCGACGTGTCGGAGCCCTTTCGCCGCGGTAACAACCTGCATATCGTCAAAGTCGACAATCTCCGCAGCGCCGTCGAGCAGAGCCAGGTCGACCAGGTCAAAGTGCGTCACATCCTGGTAACGCCAAATGAGATTATTGACGACGATACCGCGAAGCAGCGGCTCGATGAGGCGCTGGCAAAAATTCGCGCCGGCGAGGACTTCGGCGAACAGGCAAAATTGTTGTCCGATGATCCGGGCAGCGCGAACCTGGGGGGAGACCTGGGTTGGTCCGGCCCGGGGACATTCGTTCCCGAGTTCGAAACGGTCGTTGATTCGCTGGAACTCGGCGTTATCAGCGAACCATTCCGTAGCCAGTTTGGCTGGCACATTCTTGAAGTGCTCGATCGTCGCGTCTACGACAACACCGAGGATCTCAAACGACGTAACTGCGATTCAAGAATTCGCAACAGCAAAATGGCAGAGGAATCGATGTTGTGGATACAGCGCCTTCGCGATGAGGCGTTCGTCGACTCGCGCATCTAGTGAGCAGCCCTGCAATACCACTTACAAAACCGCTGGTAGTTACGGCCGGGGAACCTGCGGGCATTGGTCCTGAGCTATGCAGCGCACTGGCGGACTCGCCCTATGCCGACGACATCGTCGTAGTCGGCGACAAGCGTCTCATCAGCAGTAAACTGCGCGTCATTGATATGCCCTTTCCCGGACCTGTCGAACATGGCAGGCCAAGCCCCGATAATGCGCAAACGTTGATCGACGGAATCACACGGGCCGTAAACGGCTGCCTGCAAGGTGAATTCTCGGGCCTGGTCACCGCGCCACTTGCGAAAAGCGTGATCGCGGATGCCGGCATCACATTCTCCGGGCATACCGAACTGTTAGCCGAACTGACCGACGCGCCGCTACCGGTGATGATGCTTGTTGCCGGCGACCTGCGCGTTGCGCTTGCAACAACGCATATACCGCTAAGCGCGGTCCCCGGCAGCATCACGAAGGAACGCCTGAGTAAGGTGCTCGAGGTGCTCGACAAAGACCTGCGCACGAAATTTGGTATCGAAAATCCTGAAATCGTCGTATGTGGACTCAATCCTCATGCCGGCGAAGGTGGCCACCTCGGTCACGAAGATCGCGACATCATTGCGCCGCTCATCGAGCAGTTGGCGCGCGACGGCATGAACCTGCGAGGCCCGCTGCCCGCCGATACTGCGTTTACGCCGGCAGCAGGACACCGCGACGTCGTCCTTGCCATGTATCACGACCAGGGTCTGCCAGTACTGAAATATGCAGGTTTCGGACACGCTGTGAACGTTACACTCGGTCTGCCGATTATCCGGACCTCGGTTGACCATGGCACAGCGTTCGACATTGCAGGTACAGGCAAGGCCGACACCGGCAGTCTGATGGCCGCTGTCGAACTTGCCCGCACCCTGGCTGCGCACTGATGGCCGGCCACCGCGCCCGCAAGCGCTTCGGGCAGCATTTCCTGACTGACCCCGGCGTCATCGATGCAATCGTTCGCCATATCCACCCTGCACGGCAAGACGTCATCGTCGAGATCGGTCCGGGGCAAGGGGCAATTACGGATATTCTCGCGCGCCAGGCCGGCCACTTACATGCCGTTGAACTCGATCGTGACCTCGCGAAAGCATTGCGCTTACGCTATGCCGGCAACGACGCCGTAACCATTCACGAAGCCGACGCGCTGGCGTTCGATTTCGCGAGCCTGGGTGAGCAGCTGCGCATTGTTGGCAACCTGCCCTACAACATTTCAACGCCGCTGTTGTTCCACCTGATGAATTTTCGTGAACGCATTCTCGATATGCATTTCATGCTGCAGAAAGAAGTCGTTGAACGCATGGCAGCGGGGCCCGGCAGCAAAGCCTACGGCCGCCTCGGTATCATGCTCGGGTGCCACCTGCATATTGAGTCCCTGTTCGACGTAGACCGCACGGCCTTCGATCCACCACCTGCCGTGACATCTGCCGTCGTTCGCCTTGATCCATTACCGCCTGGCACCTATGTCATCGACAACGAAGCCGGCCTCTCTACGCTGGTCGCGACGGCCTTTATGCAGCGGCGCAAGACATTGCGCAACTCCCTCAGGACACTGGCGGACGCGTCAGATTTCCAGATTGTCGGCATCGATGCCAGCTTGCGGCCCGAACAAATAAGCATCGCCGGGTATGTCGACCTCGCAAACCATCTTGCGCGCAAATCAAGGCGCCACCAATAATGCGCTTACGCTAGAATATCGGCATGGATGACAATGCATGCGATATTCGGATTCAGGTTGCGACCAATTACGTCGATGACCAATCCGAGCCCGATGCGGGCCGATACGTTTTTGCCTACACAATTACGATCTCCAATGATGGCGAGACCGCCGCAAAACTCCTGAGTCGTCACTGGGTCATTACAGATGCGAACGGCAAGGTCCAGGAAGTCAGCGGTGATGGCGTTGTGGGCGAACAGCCTTACCTCGAACCCGGCGAGCGCTTTCGATACTCAAGCGGCGCGGTGATCGAAACCCCGGTCGGCGCGATGCAGGGCCTGTATCGCATGGTCGCCGATGACGGCATGAGTTTCGACGCACCCATTGCACCGTTCACGCTCGCAGTTCCGGGCCTGCTGCACTAATCGGTAACGCGATGGCCGTCTACGCAATTGGTGACATTCAGGGCTGCTACGACCCATTTCGCCGACTGCTCGATGAGATCGACTTCGATCCGTCCAAAGATACGCTGTGGCTGAGTGGCGACCTCGTTAATCGCGGGCCAAAATCCCTGAAAACCCTGCGCTTCGTGAAGAAACTGGGCGATTCAGTTGTCACGGTGCTGGGTAATCATGATCTGCACTTGCTCGCTCTTGAAGCGGGCGTCGTGCGATTCGGCAAGCGCTTCGGATCTCTGCAGAAACTGCTGAACGCCCCGGACGTTGGCGAACTTTGCGAATGGTTACGCCATCAGCCGCTGGCGCATTACGACGAAAAACTCAACACGCTGCTGGTGCACGCTGGCACACACCCGGACTGGAACGTCGATCAGACACTGGCGCGCGCGGCGGAGGTCGAAGACGCTTTACAGCGATACGACTATCCGACGCTGCTAGGCAAGATGTACGGCAACTCACCGAATGCCTGGTCTGCCAAACTATCGGGTTACAAACGATTGCGCTTTATCATCAATTGCCTGACACGCATGCGCATGCTGAGTGCTGACGCGCATCTCGACCTGAATTTCAGCGGCTCTCCCTGGCGGGCACGTAAAGGTCTGCGGCCATGGTACGAGGCTGAAGATCCGGCGTGGTACGGAACACGCATTGTGTTCGGCCATTGGTCGGCCCTGGGTCTCGTCGTACTGCCCGATCTGATCAGTCTCGATACAGGCTGCGTCTGGGGCCGACAACTCACGGCAGTACGTATCGACAAACGGCTGCCGCGCGTCATGCAGGTCCAGGGGGAACGGCATTGAAATCAGAAGCAACCGGCCTGTGGAACCGAAAAGCGAAAGCCCGTCACTCTATTAGGTCGTAACGTATTGAATTGCGGTGCGCCCGAGCCATCAGAATACCAGGCTAACTCCGTTACTTTGCGTGACAAGCGGCAAGCCCTCGCCCTTTCTTGCCCCTCAGAGTGAGCGGCTGCTTTTCCCGAAACCTGCCGCTCGAGTGTCTGCTTTAAGAAGGAGATGTGACAGGCTGCAATCGGCCGAGGCAGTGTAGAAACGTGAAATCAAATTTGTCGGTGGGAAATTGAAGCTCTCAACAATCGCTGGAAGAAAGCTGGTGGAACGCAGCGGTTACGTTGTTGAGTGTTCCTGATAACTTGTGTGGCGCTGTCCCGTGAGGACCACATTCGTCCGAGTTTTTACACAGCCTCGGCCAATAGCGGACGGTGAAGAGCTTTCTACTTGCATCGTCGACAGGAAAACGTTTTTGACTTGGGGCGCCACCTCGAACGCAGAATGCTATTGAGGTTGACTAGTACAACGACTGCGCCAACAACATTAGGTAACCAGCTCTCCATTGCCCTATTTCCTTGTCGCTTGATTGCGGCGCCGAACGTGCATCATTCATTTTGCGCAACATGCTCGATGACCGGTTTGGGGCCGTTAAGCGAGACCGTCCGCATCGGCTTGTGACATGGGTTTACTGTCCAGCCTGTTCAGGGGGTAGGGAGACGATGTTTTCCTCAAAGAACTGTACAAACTCAGTGTTCAATACAGTCTTGCGCATATCATAAATTTCTCGAACTGGCACGGGAAACGGACCATTGTTGTGAAACCACAGGCGCCAAGCACCAATCGGCAATTCGTCTTTCCGAAGCATGCCGGCCGCATGTTCCCCATATTGCCACTCCCACAGCTCCACGATCTTTATCGCTACCATCAGCCCGGTACTTCTCTCCTCTGGCGTGATTGCCTCACCTCTTGCCCACTTATGTGTCGCATCGAGTACATGAGGGAGCATCAGCGAATCGGCTATGTCCGAGCGGTATTGTCGCAGGCTATACCGCGCCTGCGCCGCCAGAAATCTGTTGTTTTGCCTGATTTCCAATGCCAAAAAAACCAGTCCGGCAATGACTCCGACATTAGCTCCTAAAGCGACGATCTGTCCTAAATCGACTCCCATTTTCATCATTCTCCAGAACGACCGAGAAAACTCATAAGTAAGTGGTACTTGACCGCTTCGGGTCACAAGCCGTCATCTTACCGCAGATTTTTCGACCGGCAGCTATGCGAGGTAAAGCAGCCCTTCATTTTCTTGCCTGGCGAACTTCTGCAGTCGGCCAATAGCAGTCGTTCGAACTTGCCAGTCTTGGTGGAATTACTCCAGCTGTAGCGCATAATAAGCGCATGGTATTCGAATACTTGACTGTACTCATACCGACAATCTGGTGTTCCATCGGGTTTTTGCCGTCTACTCAGTATTGGCTGTGCTAGTAATTAGTGTAACCACGCTTGTGCCGCTGGCGAACTGAGTTCCGGACGTCCGCTTCGGGTCAGTAGCATTCGTTCGTCAGTTTATCACCTGGCCGGCTGCTTTCGGCATTAGCGGACGCCGGTAACAGTCCCCCCTAGTTCCTAAATGATCGACTCGATTGCGATGAGTTTGTTGTTCTCATCAAAAGCAATTTCAAATTCGCCAAAAACACCATCGTGAGTAACGAATTTCCGGATTGCACTGGCGGGGAAACGAACGGTTCTGTTGTCTTCGGAGCGTGCAACGACAACTTGCGCGCTACCTTGATAGTAGGCCAGGTATTCTTCAGCGGAAATGGCTAGTCGAAAGCGAATGCGGCTTGAACAATTCTTGGTATTCATTTGGTGCAACTGTGCTTCGTCCGGTGAGTTGGGATCCTAATTGGCAGCCTTGTGACGATTAACGGTTTCGAGAAAGCTCTCACGGTCTGCCGGCGATACCAGAACGCTCTTGCCATTGCCGTAGCGAATTTCAAGCCGTTCCAACGAAAGAGTTGGAGAAGATATCAATGATCTACTTGGTTCTACTGACTGAATTTCGGCCAATGGAATAGTCCACGAGAATGGCCCAGACTTCACGAACAAGGACTGCGTATCTACACGGTAACTCGTTGAGAAGAGAAGCCACAATGGTAGCCCTAACGACAAAATCACGATGGCACCTCCGAGTGTAACTGACAGGTGGCCGCTCCTTATCGGTGGAACGATCGAAAACAACACGACAATCGCGACTGCGACAATCACAACGTAGTACCACCCGTCGACAGCAGACTTAAAGATCATGAATGCCAACCTCCTAATTGTTTGACACTAGATGGATATAAGACCCGAGATCACGATCATGGGATCGACCGACCGTTTTGGATCAGCAGCCGCCGTTCATCAGTTTAACTCTCTGACTTCCGCTTACGCCCAGGAGCAGACGGCCAATGAATCGTGCAGCGCATTGTTAGGTGGCACCTCTATGAGTTGCTCCTTGCTATTCATATGTCGCACTCATCCTTGACGAACTCACCGAAATCATCTCCGAACGACGCCTTATCTTTCTCCCAAATAGTCCGGGCCGACGGAGTTCCCAAATATTCGCAGGTATAGGTGCGCCACCCCGAATATTCCCTCTCGCTGAGAATTCCTCTCTGATAGAAACCATGGGCAGCATCTAGTCCATTGATAAGCCCGTAGCTATAAGACCAGTACTGGCGGTACTCGGCGTCCGACAGTGACGACAAGTCATCGTCTCCCTTTTCCAATACCGAAGATAGTTGGTCGTTCTCGGCGGCCGTCAGGAGGATCTCGTTCGCCATGGCGTTCAGATCCTGCAATGATTGGGCTGACAGCGCGACTGTGTTCTGGCGTATCTCCCAGGACACTAGGAGTAGAGAAGCGACGACAGTTGCCCCGCCGAAATATGCTGCCCATTTGGACTTAGTGTTCTCGCTCGATTCCATCGCGATGTTTCTTGCCGCCTAACTACAGTTCGTGTGCGAAATTGGAGAATAACATTCCATATCCGGTGTTATGTTGCGAGTGTCCGCTATGGGTCACAAGCCGTCATATTACCTCAGATTTTTCGAGCGGCTGCTATGCGGGGTGAACCAGCCGCTCATCTCGGCACCAGGTCGACGGCTGGACTCGGCCAGAACCGGACCTTGGGGCTTAACTCAGATGTCCGTTTTTATTAGGGCCATACCACTGAGCGCATGCTCCGGCGGCGAGGACAGGGCACCCGCCGCTGGCACACCCAAAGCTGACGCTAAGCCTGCGATGGACGCGCCGAAGGTGACGGAAGAAGCTGCGCCCACCAAGCCCAGCGGCATGCCGCAAATCAGTGAGGACGATGCCCAGGCGAAATCGCTAAACTACGTTCACGATGCAGCCAGCATCGATGACGCCAAGCAGCCGCGTTTCAAAGCTGGCCAAGCCTGTTCAAACTGCGCGCTTTACCAAGGCAGGGCGGGCGATGAGTGGGCTGGATGTTCGATCTTCCGAGGCAAGGCGGTTAAGGGAACGGGTTGGTGCCCGGTATACGTACCCAAGCCCAGCTAGAAATCAGCACACCGCTGCGCGCTTTTCGTTGATTAACAGCAATAGCTCTGCGGCTGCCTCGGCATCGCAGAGCGCACGGTGGTGCTGCCGCAACGCTATTCCATAAATTTCGCATAGCGCTGCGAGGCTATAGGACTTGTGACCGGGGTATAGCTTGCGCATTGATGAGCAGGTGCACAGCTTTGGGTGGCGAAAAGGCCTGCCGAGACGCTTGAACTCACGGGCGATAAAGCCATAGTCAAAGTCTACGTTGTGGGCGACGAAAATAGCGTCCTGCATCAATGCCTCGAATTCAGCGACTATATCCGAGAACAGGGGCGCGTCGGCAACCATCTCTGCCGAAATACCGGTCAGGCGCGTAATACCGCCGGGTATTACGCGCTGCGGATTCAATAGAGTTTGAAAACGTTCGACGACCTCGCCGTTGATGACCTTTACAGCACCGATTTCCGTGACACGATGCTGATCGCCGCGTCCGCCGGTTGTCTCTACATCAACAACCACGTAGGCCTGGTTTGGATCAAGAATCCAACGAATACGGACGACGTCAGCACGGAACCCGGCATCGCGAAGCTGTTGCTGACGCAGCAACTGATTTTGCCGCAGCTGGTCGCCCTCAGCCTTTATCTCTACGAAGCGCGCGCCATCCTTATCGAGGACCAACAGGTCCGGATAACCGTAGCGAGCGTCTTTGTACGCCTGGCTCAGTCGACGCAGCATGCGTCGGCTTGGCTCTTGCGCTGCATGATCAATAAACGCGAACAGCGCATCAAGTATTGATCGGCGCCAGCGAAACACGCCGTTGGCCTTGCCATAGTTGGCGGTGCTGACTCTGAGCAGTTCCGTCTTCAACAAGCGCGGCTCGTTGATGATGGCCAGACGACTCTCGATCCGTTCCGTGTTGAGAGTGTAGAAGGTGCCATCGGCCAGTGACGATGGCAAAAAATCAAACGGCGAATGCAGTGTCGCATTGTCATCGGCAAACAAATCATCCCAGAAGAGAAGGCCAAAATAGGCTCGCCAAAGCAGGTTCTCGGTGCGATAAGCGGTAAGTCCCTGCCGCTTAAAGTAGTCGATCGCCGCGCGCTCCGGCGAACCGCTGTTGGCCTCGTCAATATCGATCGTCTCTGATGCCCGCAATTCGTCTGTGCGGGTCGACGTGCGTTTCTTCCGAAATTTTCGGGCATACAAGTCCTCGGCCATGATGGCCTCGTCCTCACTGCGGGGTTTCTCAATGCAACGTAGAAGGAGCTGTTCCGCGACGCTGCGCTCATCAAGCACCAACAAGACTCGAACAAGGCGCTCCGAGCATTTGGCAGACTCGCCAAGCGCGTACACCAGCCGCGCAGCGGACAAATCACCAGAACGCTCCAGCTTACGACCCAGCGTATATGCAAGTTTGTCCCTGGCGCTTGCGCTGCTCGCGAAGTCCGGTTCCGGCCAGTTCGATGTGTCGTCGGCCAGCCTCGCCAGGCCCACTGCGTCAGCCGAATTCAATCGATGCAGCTGCAGCAAATAAAAGTAGTTTTGTTGCGCTTCCACCCGGTCTGAATAACGCGGTTCGTAGTTTGCACTGAAGTCCTGGGTACGCACCAAACCCAGATCGCGCATCGTGAACTGAGACAGCCCATCCTGTACCCGACCGAAATACAGAAATAACACATAGCGAATTTCGTCGACACGACGCTGAACAAGCAGACGATCCGTGTTCAGCCTTGCCATGAACTCGCTGGCGGAGCAGTGCTCCCTTGCAAATCGAACCAGTTCGTCTTTCTTGAGCGACCGGCTCATGCCGGTGTACATGGGTTGCAACACGCTACTGATTTCTGACTTGGTCAGGTGGCTTAAAACGTGATGATAGTGCTGCTCTTGGGGGGCACCCACCCAGCCCTCATCAGTCAGATCGCGCACCACGGTTCGCGTATCTCCGAGCTCCGGGTATCGCAACTTGTTTGCGGCGAATATCCTGCCCTTGCGATTGACGAAACGCACATAAAGGCACTGCGCTGGGCGGGGCAAGGCTCGAAACTGACAGATCAGGTCGGCATGCTGCTTCTGCAGTACGTGCGAATAGTGTCTCGAGACGAAGTTGAGCATTTCCATGAAATGCTCGTGGTAATAGAACGTCGGCAGCGGGCCACGCCGCTTTACCGGAGCCCAATGCGTCTGATCGTAGGAATTCTCGAAGCTCATACAGAAATTTCTTGTGGCGGCTACCGGCGTGCAACGTGACTCTACAACCTACCAAATCGGACAGCGAGCCGGAAGCCAGTCAGGCCCTCGATATCACTGCCGCAGACCGGAAACCAGAATGTCTTGACCCCAGTTCTTCGCACTCAGATTGCAAGACTGTTTCTCCCGATAAGTACCGCTCGGGTGTCTGCTTTCTGGAAATCTCGATGTTGGCAAACGGCCAAAAGCGGCCTGTCAAACGCATAGGTTTTGGAGTTAATAACAGTCTGCGTTCGGCCAGAAGCATATGTAATCGGGCGGGTTCATAAGAACCTAGCTCCCAGTACGATGGTAACGCACATCAACGAGGGAGATTGCCATGACCTACTATGCTGGAATTGATGTATCACTGCGCACCGTCAATATCTGTGTTGTCGACGATAAAGGTGAACAGGTTGCGGAGACGAAGTTATCGTCGGATGTTCAGGAGATCATCACCTATTTTGATGGACTCGAGTACAACCTCGAGGTCGTCGGTCTTGAGGCCGGTACGCTGGCTCAATACCTGACCTACGGCCTGCAGGCTGCAGACTTTGACGTCGTTTGCATGGAAGCTCAGCAAGTCAAGGCGGCGCTCTCTGCGATGCGCAATAAAACGGACAAGCATGATGCACGTGGCATTGCTCAGTTGCTGCGCAGTGGCTGGTACAGCCAGGTGCACGTCAAGAGCATGGAAAGCCACCACATCCGCATGCTGCTCACCAGTCGCAGAACGGTGCTCGACAAGTGTATCGATCTTGAGAACGAGATCCGAGGCCTGTTCAAGATCTTCGGTATCAAGTTGCCGCCGAAGCTCGGACATGGGTCATTCGACAAAACGGTGCGGGCGGTTATCGAAGCGGACGAGAAGCTATCTCACGCTCTACTGCCGATGCTCGACGCAAGGCTGGTGCTCTATGAGACTTTCCGTGTACTCGATAACCGAACACGCCATCTTGCCTGGGGCGATGAAATCTGCGAACGACTGATGACCGCACCCGGAGTTGGCTACGTGACTGCATTGACGTTCAAGTCCGGCGTCGACGACCCAACTCGCTTCAAACGATCAAGGACTGTTGCCGCGCACTTCGGCCTGACGCCCAGGCGCTCGCAGTCCGGAGAGTTCGACTTCGACGGTCATATCTCCAAAGCAGGCGATGCCGAAGTACGACGCACCTTGTATGTGGCTGCGAACTCCGTGCTCACACGTAGCAGTCGTTGGTCATCGCTCAAGGCTTGGGGAATGAAATTGAAGAAGAACCGCGGACACAAGAAGGCAGTCGTTGCTGTCGCCAGAAAACTTGCCGTCATCCTGCACCGACTGTGGATCGACGAAACCCAGTTCCAATGGGGAATAGAGAGAGTCAGGTCATGAAATAACGACTCGCTCTACCCCAAAGGAAGCGTCCTGACGTGGACGTGGTCTGGATGAGGCCGTAACTGACCGCTGTGCCCTAGAGCACGCCCAAAAGCATGGCCCTCCACTCCGTCCGACCAATGCTTGCAGCCGCTGGATATCACCAGCGCCGACTGCGTAGAGAAGCGTGACCCACGCCAGAACGCGACCAAGTCAATACTACAAACCCAGGGAGCTTGACTTCAATGCCCGATTAGAGAAGCGGACTTTGACGAGTCCTGCTTTCCACTTTTGCTCGATAGGCCGGTTTGTCTATACTGGGCAACATACATTAATGGAGACTCATTACTATGCAAAAGAAGCTTGGCATCTTGCTGGTGCTACCGCTTTTTGCGGTTTCTGCCAACAGCTCATCGCCCGAACCGGAACCGGGGCTTTATCGAGTTACCGTCGGCGTAAGTGGTCAGGACCTTCCCGCCGGAATGGTTGAGGAGAGTATCGAACAATGCGTAACGAAGGAGGATCTAGCAGCTGACCCCGCTAGTATCCTCGGCGAGCACGCCGGCATGGAGGGCTGCACGATCACTCAGCATGACTGGGGTAATGGAAAAATCAGCATGCAAATGGAATGCGCTATTGCGGGTGCCGACGCCACCGCCGAAAGCCGAGGAACCTACAACGCCAGCAGCTACGAGCTGGTTACCACCATGACAATAAAGATTGAAGACACGACGGTAGAAATGGAGTCTTTTGTCCGCGCAGAACGCATCGACGACTGCTGACATAACTGCTATTTAGCAGCCGTATCCGGCTTTCAAATGCGCCATGCCGCACCAGACCTTCAACATGAATGACCGGAATGGGTCAGCAGCCGTCATTGTAACTCAGACAAACCGACCGGCTGGACTGCGTAGCGAAGCAGCCGTTCGTCTCCGCACCTGGTCGACGGCTGGAGCCGGCCAGAACCAGACGGTCGCTGGCGGCTTAGCTTTACCAATTAGAGGTGAATGTTGTGCTTACAGAAATCTGCACTCCCATTCATCGATACCCCAATCTGTCATTTCCTTGAGGGAATATCGGGCCACCGAATCTCCATTATCTCGTGCTTCTGTGAACCACCGAATAGCCTGGGTTGAATCGCCTCGACAGGCATAGAAGTTGCCAAGCGCGGTCATTGCCTCAGCGCTGTTCAGCGCGGCCGCCATACTGAGATACTTCAACGCCCCTTCAGCATCTTCTGGCCAAGACCATTTTCCGGCTGTGACCATCGCCTCTTCGTCGCCAGCATCGGCAAGCAGGCGCATCAATCTGTTGGCTTCACGTTCGTCGCCGTTCGGACTGGACCACAATTCGGCTGCATGTCTACGAAGGGCTGCTGGGTTGTCGACGCTGTCCGTGGAAGCCAGCGCCGTGGCGGTCTCGTACTTGCTCAGGCGTTCGGCAGCTTCTTCGTGACCGAGCTGCACCGCACGTTCGAGGTATGGCAGAAACTCGGGTTGAATCAACAATGTACCACCTGGCGACAAGGCCCTGACGCCAAGCTGGTAGTTTGCCTCTGGCACGCCCTGCTCAGCAGCTTTTGTGAGCCAGCGAGTCTGTTCCTCGTTATAGGTTACGCTGTCAGCACTGATTTCGGCGGGCTCAAGCACGCCGATTGTTATCGACAGAAGCATCTGTGCGTCTGGATTTCCAGCTTCTGCGGCAACCAAAAAATAGCGGCGCGCGCTTTCGAGCGTTCGCCGCTCCTCGGGCGTGGCTTTGTCGATGCCGAGACGCGCAATCTTCTGTAGCCGCTCGCCACCAACCTCACCGTACAGCTGGTAGTAGGCGAATGCCATAGCGGCGTTTGGATCGCTTAGTTCAAGATTGCGACACACAGAGCGAGCAGCATCAAGTCGCCCCGCGCTGACCATGTCCAAGCAGCGTAGAGCATCATTAGCCTGCGCCGTCGTCGCTATTGCGAACAAGACTACGACGCCGAACAAGCGAAAACCGCGCATATTGCGTTCCTAAAACAGTGCAAGCCGAGTGGCTGCAAAGGGTCACAAGCCGTCATCTTACCTCAAGTTTTTCGAGCGGCTGCTATGCGGAGCGAAGCAGCCCCTCAGTTAGCTTCCTGGCGACCGTCTCAGAACGGCCAGAAGCGGCCGTTTCATTCGAGGCCGATAGTCACGGCTCCCGTTTCAGTAATTTCCGAAGGACAGCGAATGGCGTATGGGTAGATAGTGGCTCCGACTCTTCGCCTGGCACAACTGCATTGCCTCCCTCAGCAATCTGATATCGAGCATGCTCATTGTCATGGCAATAAAGACAGAGCAGCTCCCAGTTACTGCCGTCCGTTGGATTATTGTCATGATTATGGTCCTTATGATGAACCGTGAGCTCCCGCAGATTTTCGCCGCCAAATTCGCGGCCACAACGTGCGCATATCTTAGGGTACAGCTTTAGAGCCTGCGCCCGGTAGCCCTTCTCGCGCTCCGCGCTCTGGCGCCGAGCCATCTCAATAATCCGATCCCCAGCGGTGGTGTCGTGACGTGTTTTCTTTGGAGGCATGCCTGCACCCTCGAGGTCCCGGCTACTATTCGAGCCGCCGGCACAACTGGTTTTTCCGACTTCGATAGACCTAACTGACCGGCAGTCTTGGGTCAGCGGCAGTCTGCCAACAGTTTAGCACCTGGGCGGCTGCTTTCGACCGCTTACCCGACGCTCGCTTGACTCAATCTCGACCGTCTCGATCCGGCTAGTAGCGGACATTGAAAGCTCAGCCCAACGATGAATGTCAGTAGTCGCCGGCGAGCCGGCGATCGACTGTAGCGACTGGTTTAGCGATACACTAATTCCTTCCTACATATGCCATGAAAGACACTACCCGTTGAAGGCTCAAAGCACTTTTGTCATTCGATAGAACTTCAATGCCGGTATTGCCAATCGCTTCGGCCACTGCGACTCGACGTTCATCCCCCGGTGTTCGTAGAATCGCCGAGCTTCCGTATTCTTAGCTGACACGTCTAGGGATAGTCGAGTCGATCCGACCGCATGAGCCCGCTCTTCAGACGAGTCCATTAAGATCGAGCCGACGCCATCACCGCGAAGTTCCGTATCAACTGCGATGGCCTGAACGTAGAAATCTCCATGGGCGATTGAATCTATAATCCGCATGATTGGAGCAAACAGCGTTCGTACGATCTTCATTCGCAGATTACTCCTTCCGGCAGCTCGCTCCAGCGGTTCGTGCGAGGAACGGCGATGCTGCTCCGCTGTGTAGCCCAACACCATTCCCACGATGACGTAGTCACGCTCTGCAAAAGTCACATTCTGGTAGGAAAGGTCGTGGTCGGGCTGGACGAACGCCGTGGCGATTATGTGCATGGCACGACGACCGAGCCAAAAACGAAAGAACCCCTCGGCCGCTTCGTCAAGGTAGCGGGCAAATGCCAGACCTTCATCGAACGCGGGGTTGGCCGCCCTTAGGACTATCGAATGCCGATCCATATGGTTCTTCTACGCGGAACAGGAAATTTCAACGCGAGACCAATTATTAACCTTACTTGGCACATATGAAGCTTGGGCGTATATGTCCGGTTGAAACCGCAGTCAGTAGAAGTCTCTGGGCAGCTTATCACTCGACGGGCTGCTTTTGAGCGCATACCAACCGTTCGCTCCGGCTTACCGTTTTGTCGTATCGAGTTCTCGCGCGGGCCGCAACAGAGAATGCGATTCTAATCGCATCCCACCATCTCGTAGTCGAGCAAACTCATGTCATCGGTTTTTGGCGCTCTGAAGCCATATAGAACTTCTGTTCTCGCCTGAATACTCCCGAGAAGTGCATTGCCAAGCTCGAGCGCTGAACTAGCCGCATTGCTTGATTGATCCGTTATATATTTGAGTGCCAGGCTCTCTAACCCGCTCTCGAATAGTGCTTCTGCTGTTCTGTCAACTAGATCCTGTTCTTCAATCAGACGGTCTTCAAATGCTGTAATTGCTTCGGTCACCTCGAACAAGAATTTGTCTGGATGTTCGCACGTGAAGTACATCAAGCGTTTAAACGTTCGCCCAGCGAATTCAGTCGCTTCTTGAATTTGCCAGTCTTTAGTAACAAATCGTGTCGCCTCACCCTTAGTCAAGTACCTGTGTTTTCCGAATTCCGGAAGGATGTACTGAACGCCGATTCGATAGGGCACGAACGGTGTTGTGACTGATCCTGTTGCCGCTACCCACAATGTTCGATTTTCAGGGCGCACATCGGCGCGAAGCTGAGCCACCTGGCCATAGCCAGTCGTGTCTCTCGATAGACGCTTATCACGCACGGCATTAAGCATCTGTCTCAGGCCGATAGGAGCAGCCTGTCTCAATTCCTGCTCCAACTCATCTCGAGGGTGTTGAACCTCATCGGTTCCATAAACTGACGTTACGTTGAACGGTTCACCTGCATTCGGATCGAACCATCCTTGTTGTATAGCGAAGTCGATGAAATTCTTAGATCCCATGTAATTGGGATTGCTACGAAAATCTAATGGTATGTCTCCTATATCACCCGGATAAGATACGCGAATATCGTTCGGACCGAGTCGTTCAGCAATCCACAGACCTTGTCCGCCAGCGAAGTTCAGTAACACCCACCCTTCATTTTCATCCGCGAACATATGGGAGTTGCCACCGTAGGTTGAGTATCCATACTCATCAATGAGTTTTCCGATGATCTCGACAGCCTCCCGGGCTGACGTAGCGCGTTCCATAGCTATACGAGACAAATCACTGTAGCTCGGTCCTTTCTGAGGGTTTGGTGTCATGGCAACAAGCTCTGGTCGAGAGTCTGACCAAACATCTCTTCCGGCAACGTTGTGCTCGTTTAACCCACCATTCGTAATGGGCGGAGGAAATCCTTCGTAATCCGAATAATTCATCGTCAAATAGCGGTTTGTTTGTGTTACTTGAGGGATTTCGATCAGCTGTCCTGGCATATTTGCTGTTTCATCCACGCCCACACTAATAGTCGTACCGTGTGGAAAATGTCGCGCCGGCACGATTTCAAGCCAATGACTCGATACCTCGTCACCCGATCCACCAATCAGAACACTGCCGTCGTCCGTTAGATTCTTGCCGACGTAAATCGCGTAACTTGCTTGCGCGCCAGTCGCCGAAACGGCGAGAAGCCCCAAAGCTAGCCTTGCAGTCGCGAAGATGCGCAGCAGATACTTGGTATTCATAATCATTACTCGATTTTGGTTTTCCGCCTGACTCTTCATCGCGGCCGGAGCATGAAGGTATGCGCCGGCTTGATATTTATTTGACCCGTCTCACGCAAATTCTGGCGAAAATCGAGCGGCGGCATTGGGTCACAAGCCGTCATATTACCCTAGAATTTTTGAGCGGCTGCTATCCGATGTGAAGCAGACGCTCAGTTAGCTTCCTAGCGACCGTCTCAGAACGGCCAAAAGCGGCCCTTTGCGCGTCGCAAGCTCGAATCAATCCTTGCGGCTTTCCGTCAGGAGTTAATTCTCTCCGCAAGTAGCGACCCCGGCATGGAGCCGGGCTAACGGTGGTAACTGCCAATGCGGGCGAAACCGGAATCTGGGTGATCGATTCCAGTTCTCATGCTCAGATACAAAAAGACCCCGTGAAGGGGTCTTTTCGTATCTCCTGAAATCAGGAAACTGAAGGGTCTATTTCTTACCTTTGTTGTGCGGAACCGTAACAATCGCTTCGGCTGTCGCGGTGTTGCCGCAGTCGTCAGTGGCCTGGTAGGTCATCGTATAGACTCTTCCAGAACCTTTGCCTGACCGCTCAGCGCGCAACTTAATCAGCAGGTCGTTGATGATCACAATATCGTTGACGGTGTTGCCGTCGCCGACGCCATTATCAGGCTCATTCGACGTAACCGAGAGAAGCGACACATCGACTTCGGTATCAAAGTTATCGCTGGCGAAAACATTAACGTCGATGTCGACATACTTGTGATTCGCAGGCCACAGTACGTCATGCGTGAGATAAATCGCGTCGATAGTCGGTGGAATTTCATCGCAAGTATCGAGGCCGACTATGACTGGATCATGATCGGACGAGCGATACGCATCCGGCTCGTAAATCGCATCCTGAGCCGGTTTTTTGAATCTCGTATCGTAGTCGATCAGGTCCGGCTCGTCGGCATTAATGTGCCAGATCGTAAGGCCGGTCACATCGGCATTCAGCGTTGAGCTTGCCAGCGCATGATCGAGGTAACCGGTCTGACCACCGAACACATAGCCGTACGCATCTTCACCCAGGAACGAATTGACCAGGTCAACGTATCCTCCTGCCAAGATGACATCGATCGGATCTTCCTTGTCATAGGAGTTCAGGTCGCCGAGGATAAGGGCTTTATCGGCACCGCTAGCAGTCGGGTCAGTCGCGAGCCAGTCGACGAGCGCTGCTGCTGCAGCTTTCCGCGTCAGGTTGCAGTTGCCGGCGCCGTCACCAGTATCCGGGTCTCCGATAGCATCACAGTTTGCACCTTTGGACTTGAAGTGATTGACCGCGACGGTGAATGTGAAATCGGTGTTGTAGTTATCCCTGAAGCTCTGGGCGAGTACCGGACGGTTAAGATCGTCCAGGAAATTTGGGTCGACGGAACTATCGAGGATTGCAAAATCACCGATTGGCGAAACCGTTGCCGGCTTGTAGATCATCGCAACTCGAATTACATCTGCACCGATTGCGTCTGTCTCGATGTAGGCATAGGTACCGGCTCCCACTACTGCGTTAATGCCATCGACCAGATCGGCAATTGCCGCGTCAGTGGCGTGGTTTTCAATCTCGATAAGGCCCACGACATCTGCATCCATGGCCTCCAGGGCGGCGAATATCTTGTCACGTTGCCGGTCAAACTCTTCGTCGTTGTCGGCACCGCGACATCCCTGGTTCATTAGCGGGCCACAAATGGGGCCGACGCCGTTGTCGATCGTCGAAAAGTAATTGAGCACGTTGAAACTTGCTGCTTTAAGGGTTCCGCCTACCGGATCGGGCGTTGCCGTACGCATATTTTCGTTGGCGTAATTCGCGCCTTGTGTTGGCTGGATGCGATAGGCACCAAATGCCTCACCCATCACACCGGTCACGTCCGTAAGAGTATCTCCACCGCGGAACAGGTTGTCCAAGTCGAAAACGCCGCCGTTCGGATGAATAGCAGGGTCCGGA
>CAVXCX010000016.1:0-100397 GCA_963760395.1 uncultured Gammaproteobacteria bacterium | reverse complement strand
TGCTGCACTTCCAGCACGCAGCAAACTGCCCCTCGTTCTCTTCTCCGCAACGGCCGCAGCGCCAGGATTCGCCGGGGCTTTCCGATTCGACCGACGTGATTAACTGCGTTGCCCGATCAAAATCGAGGTCATTGGTGACCCAGATCTCCGGCCAGGTTTCGACAAACGGCATCTCACCGAGGATTGAACCAAGGTGCTCGTTGCGTATCTGGCTGGAAATACCTTCCGCCGCCAGCAGGTTCTTGTAGTGATTGATCGTGATCAGCGACTCGGCCGATGTCAGTTTTTTCATTGACCAATCAGCGAGCGGAGATAGGGTTGCGGATCTTCGCCACGTTCGAGCACTTCAACCAGCGCCGAGCCCACGATTGCGCCGGCCGCATGCTTGCCCACGGCCGCTACATCGGCGGGAGAACGAATACCGAAACCCGCGCATACGGGCAGCGACGACAGCTCGGCTACCTTGTCGAGGTAATCGGTCAGGTCTGCCGGAAGACCTTCGCCTCCACCGGTAATGCCCGTGATCGTAACGGCATATACGAATCCACGTGAAGCGTCGGAGAGCGTCTTCAATCGCTGCATCGGCGTTGCCGGCGTCACAAGCTGGATGAGTCCAAGGCCTTTTGCTTCGAGTGCGGCGCGAATCTCTGCGCTTTCCTCGAACGGCAGGTCCGGCACGATAAAACCGCAAACACCCGCAGCAAGTGCGCGCTCGGCAAGCTCGTCATAACCAAATGCGAGCAAAGGATTCAGGTACGACATCATGACGAGCGGCGCATCGATCTCACCGCTGGCCGAATCAAGCTGCTCGAAGATCCACTTGAGACTGACGCCCTGGCGCAGCGCCTCAAAGCTTGAGCGCTGAATGGTCATGCCATCCGCCATCGGGTCGGAGAACGGAATTCCAAGTTCGACGACATCGCCCACTGCCGCAACGGACTTCAGCGTCTCGATAAAACTCTCCGATCGTGGATAGCCAGCCGTAATGAATGGAATGAGCGCCGGCCTGCCGGACTTTGTCGCAGCGTCGATCGCCGCAGTTATGCGTTCATGCGCTTGCATGATTTCGGGTCCTCGCCGGGTACTTGGTAAGTGTCGGCATGTCCTTGTCGCCACGACCTGAATTGCCGATCAGTATGCGGCTGCCGGGATGTTGCTTTGCATACACGCGCGCCGCGGCAAAAGCATGCGACGTCTCGAGTGCGGTGAGTATTCCCTCGCTCGCACACAACTCTTCAAGGGCTTCGAGTGCCTCATCGTCGGTTGCCGAAATGTATTTCACCCGACCGGTCGCCTGCAGCAAGGCGTGTTCCGGTCCAACGCCGGAGTAATCGAGACCCGCAGAGATCGAGTGGGTCTCCTGCACCTGGCCGTCATCGTCCTGCAGGATAATCGTGTACGAACCCTGCAGTACGCCCGGAGTGCCCGTGGCCAGTGTCGCCGCATTCTGACCGAGACCACTGCCCGTACCGCCGGCCTCGACGCCGATGAGTTCGATATCATCGCCGAGCAGAGGATAGAAAAGTCCGATCGCGTTTGAGCCGCCGCCAACACAGGCGAAGGTCACATCCGGCAGGCCACCAGCGAGATCAAGCATCTGCTGTCGCGCTTCTTCTCCGATTACCGATTGCAGTTCGCGAACCAGGTAGGGGTAAGGATGAGCTCCCACCGCTGAACCGAGCAGGTAGTAGATGCCCTCCGGGTCCGTTACCCAGGTTCGCAGCGCTTCATCGATAGCCGCTCGCAGCGTTTTATCGCCAGACTCCACGGCAACAACCTCGGCACCCAGGCGCCGCATGCGATCAACGTTAGGGGACTGGCGTTCCATATCCACCGCACCCATGTAGACACTGCAGGGCAAGCCAACACGTGCACACGCAGCGGCCGATGCAACGCCGTGCTGACCGGCACCTGTCTCGGCAATAATGCGTTTTGCACCCAGTCGCTTGGCAAGAATCGCCTGACCGATCGCGTTGTTGATCTTGTGCGCCCCGGTATGAGCAAGGTCTTCTCGTTTCAGCCAGACCTCTGCGCCCCACCTTTCGCTAAGCCTTGGCGCAAACGTCAGGGCGGTGGGGCGACCGACCCACTCTCTCAGCTCTTTGCGAAATTCCGCCTGAAACGTTGCTTCGTGCAAATGCTCGCGCACGCCTTGTTCCAGTCGTTCGAACGCCGGCACCAGCGTCTCCGGTATATAACGACCGCCGAATGGGCCGAAGCGGCCGCGCTCGTCAGGCAACTCGCCGCGAAGCTCCGCCTCGAGCAACGCCGACGCCTCATCGGTTTGCAGCAATGCACTCATAAATCCGTCTCCGCGGCCCTTACCGCACTAATAAACTGTTTTATCAGGTGTGTTTCTTTTTGGCCCGGCGCTGATTCGAGTCCGCTGGATGCATCGACACCGAAAGGTCGTACTGTTCGAATTGCCGTCGCGACATTCTCCGCTCTCAGACCTCCGGCCAGCACCATTTTTCCACGCCGTGCCAAGCTGGCCGCAGCTGACCAGTCCACCGCCTCTCCCTGGCCGCTTTTTGCACCTTCGTACACATAGCTGGAGTCGGTATCGGGCGTGGCCTGTCCTTCGCGAAAAACCGGCCAGCACTCTACATGCGCAGGTACATCAAGACCGTCAAGATCACCGGCATCTGTCTGTAATACATCCGGCTCGAATTGTTCCAGCACATCGAGCCACTCATCTTTCGTGGGATGCAGCATGACAGCTACGCGTTTTACCTGCGAGGGTACGACCTTGCTGATCGACCGCGCGGCCGCCGGCGTTAACTGTCGGGGTGACGGTGCAAACACGAAACCAACCGCATTCGCGCCAGCTTCAATTGCTTCGGCAACATGCTGCCTTTCCCTGAGCCCGCAGATCTTGACAAGGATGCTCACGCCGCCACCTCGCGACTACCGGCCCGCCGCATCGCGGCGATCAGTTCTGCAGGATCGTCACTTCGCATCAGGGCCGTTCCGACCAGCGCGGCGCAATAGCCATATCCCGCAACCTTCGCCGCATCCGCCGCAACCTTGAGGCCGCTTTCCGCGACGCAGCGTGCCTGCGGCAACATCGGCGCCAGATTCTCTAAGCCTGTTGCTATCGACTTCGAGCGTGCGCAGGTTGCGTGTATTCACACCGAACAACAGCTGGCCCGCTATAGCGCGATCCGCATCAGCGGCGTTGTCGAGAAGTCTCGCTGATCGTGCCAGGTCTTCCTCGTCGAAAGACTCAAGCAATACGAACATGTTGTGCTGCCAGGCGGTGTCGAGCATCTCCCTGAGCGTGGCATCCGACAACATCGTCGTAATCAGGAGGACACCGCTGGCACCGGCCTTGCGGGCCTCGTGTACCTGCACGGCCTCAACCAGGAAGTCCTTGCGCATAACGGGCGTGGTCGGCACGGCGGCTGCGACTTCTTCAAGGTGCGCAAGATCGCCATCAAATCGACTCGGTTCCGTAAGAACTGAAATTGCGAGTGCGCCGCCTGCGGAATAACGTTGCGCCTGTTCCACGCGGTTGTGCGTCGCAGACTTCAGCGCGCCTTCAGCCGGCGAGCGTTCTTTTATTTCCGCGATGACGTCAAAATCTCCCGGCGTCAGCGCGACGACAGGCTTATCGAAGTCCGCCGATGAAAACGTCGTCTTGACGGCCGCCGCGCGCTCGGCGCTGCCAACCGCCATGTTTTGCAGAAAATCGCTCATCGGTCCCTGAAGTGGCCGGCTATTTTCTTAAGGAGTGCTTCGGCGCGCCCGTCATCGATGGCGCTGGCGGCCTGGCTTACTCCATCAAGTGCATCTTCCGCCTGACCCTGCACCTCCAGCACGAGCGACACGCCCATCAGCAGTGCATCCCTGTGCGCGCCCTTGTCTTCACCGGAGAAAACGCGGCTCAACTCCCTCGCGTTATGTTCGGCATCGCCGCCTTCGAGTTCCTCGGGTCGGCAGCGTCGAAGGCCGTAGTCCTCGGGCGAGCGGCGCGTTTCGGTAACGGCTCCGGGGCGCACATCGTAAAGCCAGAAATCGCCAGCCGGCGTAGCCTCATCCCATCCGGGTTCGCCGTGCACAACAAACGCCCTCTCCAGCGGCATGCCGGATAACGCGTCGGCCATAAGTTTTGCCGCGTCCTTACTGTAGGCACCGATCAACTGGAATGGCGGCGCCGCCGGGTTCGTCAACGGGCCCAGAATGTTGAACACGGTGCGCACCGACAGTGCGCCCCGAATCGGTACCACGGCTTTCATGGCGGGGTGATACGCGGGCGCAAACAGGAACGTGAAGCCGGTTGCCTCGAGACAACTCACGGCAGCGTCCTCCAGCAGTGGCAGTGGCATGCCCAGGCATTCGAGCATGTCTGCGCTGCCGGAGCGGCTGGAGACAGAACGATTACCGTGTTTCACCACGCGCGAACCAGCCGCGGCCGCCAGCAGCCCGGTCCCGGTGGAAAGGTTCAGGCTGCCGGATCCGTCGCCACCGGTGCCGACGGTATCCACCGTCGGTGCACCGTCCGGTATTCGCGGATGCACGGCGAGCTCACGCATGGCCGTCGCAAAGCCGCGAATCTCCTCGGCCGTTTCGCCTTTGGCGCGCAGCGCTGCAAGCAGGGCACCTGCGAGAGCCGGCGGCAATTCGCCCTCAGCCAGCTTGTTCATCAGGTCGTACGCTTGCGTCTCGCTGATGGCACGGCCGTCAAGCAGTCCGTCGAGTAACTGGCTGTACTCCTTGCTCATCCGTTGCTCATCCGCATGAAATTCGCCATCAATCGTTCGCCCTCGGGTGTCAGCACGCTCTCGGGATGAAACTGAACGCCTTCTACGGGCAGGGTCTTGTGCCTGACGCCCATAATCTCGCCGCGATCGGTTTGCGCGGTGACCTCCAGCATCTCAGGCAGTGAGTCCTCTTCCGCACACAACGAGTGATACCGACCGACCTCAAAAGGATTTGAAATTCCCGCGAAGATAGATCGACCGTCGTGGCTAACCATGGAGGTCTTGCCGTGCATCAGCCGGTCGGCCCGGACAATCTCGCCACTATAGGCCTGCACGATGCACTGGTGTCCGAGGCAAACACCGAGGACAGGAATTTTCCCCGCGAACGCTTTAATCATCGCAAGCGATACACCGGCGTCTTCGGGCCGTCCGGGACCCGGAGAAATAACAAGATGCGTCGGCTTGAGTGCGACGGCTTCGTCAACGCCGATTGCGTCGTTTCGATACACCATCACGTTGGCGCCGCGCGCCGCAAACGCCTGCACCAGGTTGTAGGTGAAGGAGTCATAGTTGTCGATGAGCAGCATGCGCACCGCTGTGAAGTCGTGCCGGTCACTCATTTAAAGACCCTCCCCGGCAATCTCCAACGCACGTCTGAGTATGGCGCTTTTGGCGAGCACTTCCTGATACTCCTTGGCGGGAACCGAGTCCGCAACAATACCGGCGCCCGCCTGAAAACTGTATTCATCATTTGAGAACACCAGCGTCCGGATTGTGATGGCCTGATCCATGTCGCCGCTAAGCCCGAAATAGCCGGCCGTACCCGCGTACAGCCCGCGCCCAACCTGCTCCATTTCCTCAATGATTTCCATCGCACGGACCTTGGGGGCGCCAACGAGCGTGCCCGCCGGAAAACTCGCGGCAAACAGGTCGAACTGGTCATAGCCCTCAGCGAGTTCGCCCTGCACACCGCTCACGATATGCATGACATGGCTGTAACGCTCGATCGCCCTGTACGGGTCGACTTTCACAGACCCCGCAGTCGCGACACGCCCCAGGTCATTGCGGGCGAGATCGACGAGCATCACATGCTCTGCCGCTTCTTTAGGATCAGCGAGCAGCGCAGCCTCGTTTGCAACGTCTTCTTCGCGCGTCGCACCACGCGGCAACGTCCCCGCGATCGGTCGCAGAGATGCCCGGTTGTCATTGAGTTTCACGAGTGCCTCAGGCGAGGAGCCAACGACCTTGAGGTCGTCGAAGTCGAAGAAAAACATGTAAGGCGACGGGTTCAGCAGGCGCAGTGCCCGGTAGACCTCGAACGGTGGCACGTCGGTCTTGCCACGGAACAGAACGGACAGCACGATCTGGTAGATATCACCAGACGCTATGTATTCTTTGCAGGCGTTCACTCTTTCGGAGAACTCCTGTTCCGTCAGGCTCGCCTCCGCCGGCGAAATTGTCACCTCCCTGTCGGCCAAAGGCACAGGACCACGCAGCAGCTCGATAACTTCCGTCCTGAGGCGCTGACGTTCCTCTTCCGGCCCGTCATGCAGTAGTGCGACACGGCGAGTGAGGTGGTCGAAGACCAGCAGCGAGGCCGGCGCGACGAAAGCCGCATCGGGGATGCTCGACTGCGGATCCGTATCGTGCGGCAATCGTTCGAACAGTCGGACTACGTCGTAGCCCGAGACGCCGACAAGCCCGCCGGCAAACGGCAGGTCGTCATCGGGCTGCGGCCGCGGTGCAACCTTCAACACCTGACGCAATGCGTCCAGGTATTCGTCCCGGTTTTGTGGCCTCGGCTTTTTGTCACCGTTGACGATAAGGGATGTCGCATCCATGCGAACCTCGATCGCATCGCCGAAGCCGAGGAACGAGTAGCGCGCCAGGCGTTCGCCGCCCTCCACGCTCTCCAGCAGGAATCGAGGCCGCATCGACTTCAGTTTCAGGAATGCTGAAACCGGCGTGTCCAGATCGGCGGCGATGTCAAACGGTGCCTGCATATGCTGCAATTCCTTTGTCGCGGCCTGGGGCCGCTCCTACAAAACCTGTTCTACCTTGACCCGGTCGCTACAAAACCTGTCCTACCTTGACCCGGTCGCGGCCTCGGGCCGCTCCTACACATCCATGTGCTCCGCGGCATAATTCTCTTGAGCCAACGCCGCTCTCGCACATCCATGTGCTCCGCGGCATAACTCTCTCGAGCCAACGCCGCTCTCGCACATCCATGTGCTCCGCGGCATAATTCTCTCGAGCCAACGCCGCTCTCGCACATCCATGTGCTCCGCGGCATAAGGCCATCCATGGCCAAAAAAAAGCCCATCCCTGTTTTCGGCAGAGACGGGCTTCTGGTCTTTTGTTGCTCAGCTAATGGTTAGCCAGCCACCCCCTCTGTTGCGGGCAGCCACCACCAGTTGTTTGCGATCTGAGCATTCATGGGTCGAGTATTACCGGCGGCCCGGCGTTGCGTCAAGTGCCGGCCGGCATGAGGAGGGTTACAGCTCGTACAGCATGGGCAGAATGATCGAGAAACCAGCCCACATGATCAGCGTCAGCGGGATGCCCACACGCAGGAAGTCCGCAAACTTGTAACCACCCGCGCTCATGACCAGCAGGTTGGTCTGGTAACCATAGGGCGTCGCGAAACTCATGTTGGCGCCGAACAGTACGGCAAGGATAAAGGGCTCGGGGTCCACGCCCAGCTGCTGCGCGATACTGATGCCAATCGGCGTACCGATCGCCGCCGCCGCATTGTTGGAAACAATGTTGGTCATGATGGTCATGAGCATCAAGAACGCGCTCAAGACTACGGGTGGCGGCAACCCGAAAGCGGCATCTACAAAGCTGACGGCAATAAAGTCCGCCATGCCGGTACCGCGCAAAGCGGTACCCAGCGCCAGCGCCGTGACGATGATCATGACCACCGGTATCGACAGCGCACTCGCCGCGTCACGCCAGCCAAGGCACCCGGTGATAATCATCAGACCAAGGCCAAGCAGCGCACTGACCGAAATCGGCATGAGTCCGGTTGCCGCGGCAACGACCACAAAGCCCATAATGGCTAGCGCACGTTTTGCATGATGCGTCTGCGGCAGGGTCGTCGTGCCGTCGAGGACCAGCATCGAGCCGCTCTCCTTGAGGTTGGCGATCGCCTCTGCCGAGCCCTGCACCAGCAGCACGTCACCCGCACGCAGGCGAATAAGGTTGATATCGCCGGTCACCTGCGAACTCGGGGCACGTGCCCGATGCAGCGCCAGCGCCAGCAGGCCATAACTGGCACTAAACCTGGCCGCTGCGAGGCTGCGCAAGTGCAAAGGCGATCCGCGGGTTACAACGACTTCGGCAATCTGCTGTCCCTCGGCGGTCAGCGGCGTCTCTTCATCAACCGGGTGCTCGCTGTCGGACATGTTAAACAGTGTCGCGCCCAGCAGCTGCTCATAGTGCTTCAGGTTGTCAGGCGAGTCTTTGACGAACAGCCTGTCCCCCGGCTGCAGCTTTACGGAGGGCAGCTTCGCGAGGAACAGGGAATCTGTACGCTGAATTTTGTCGATGCGGAGGTTGCCGTCGGCTTTCGCCAGCACCTCGGATAACGACCTGCCGTCCGCGAAGCCGCCTTCCTTTACATGCAGCTGGGCGCTGAAGATACGCGGCGAGGTGTCCGCCATCGGTGGCGTTCGATCGGGAATCAGGCGGGGCGCAACCAGCCAGAGATACAAGATGCCAAATCCGCCTACGATCGCAACCGGTAAGACGAAGTCGAACATGCCAAAATCGAGAATACCCATGTCGTGAGAGATGCCGACAACGAGCAGGTTAGTGGACGTTCCGATCGTCGTCGACATGCCACCGACAATGGTTGCGAGACCCATGGGCAACATGACGCCAGACACGGGAAACTTGGATCGCAGGGATGCGCCAACCAGTATCGGCATCAGCAACACGACGATCGGCGTGTTGTTCATGAATGCGCTGAGAATGGCGCCGGCGACCAGCGTGGTTACAAGTGCGAGTACGGGACGACTGGACCACGCGCTTCCAACAATAGTTGCCAGCGGCTGCAGGGCGCCGGTCGTTTCAAGCGCTTTGCCAACCATCATAAGAACACAAATGGTTATCAGCGCTTCGTTGCCAAAGCCGGCAAAAAAATCGACGGGGCCAAGAATGACCTCACCGTCGCGCGTGTACGGGAACAGTTGGAACGCGGCAACAAGCAGAATTAGTATCGCGAGTGAAGACGATTCAAGCGCAATGTTGTCGCGAGTAAACAGAAACAGCGCGACGACCGTCAGGACAAGAACGGCTATGCCATGAGCGTCAGGTGTTATCGGTTGCAATGCGTTCCCTCAATCGATTGCTCCGGCAAGCGGCCGTTGAACTTATACCAGTTTATACCTGTTTCGCAATCTGCCTTCTGTCGCGGCTAAATTGCAATACCGCACTTATACCCTCATAGAAGCGCTTGAATTCCTTGAGGTTGCGGTGCCCGGCATCGAGGCCTCGTCAAAAAGACCGGCAATTCGCGCAACACCGTTGCGACAGCAGATCCCGGTAGCGCACGTGGACCGACAAATATGGCGGCGCCACACGACCTCAGCTGTGGTGGATACTGCGCAGACAATCGGATTTCCGCTCTTTTTGCGGCTGAGGTATGGCGCGTCTTGCCCTTCGGGTGTAACGTTTGCGACCTCTGTACAGACAGGAACCTCTCGATGCCCTCTTTTGATGTTGTCAGCGACTTTGATGCTCACGAAGCACGGAACGGTGTCGACCAGGCCAATCGTGAAGTAACCACCCGTTTCGACTTCAAGGGTACGGGGTCGAAGTATGAGCTCGAAGAGCAGGTCATATCGTTAACGACGCAGTCGGATTTCCAGCTCAAGCAGATGATCGACATACTTCACCAGAAGTTATCCAAGCGCGGTATTGATATCAGCTGTCTCGAAGAGCAGGAAGTAGAGTTTGCGGGCAGTGAGGCACGTCAGAAAATCATTCTGCGCCGCGGTATCGATGCGGACCGCGCGCGCAAGCTTGTTAAACAGATCAAAGCCGCCAAACTCAAAGTGCAGACAGCGATTCAGGGCGACAAGCTAAGGGTCAGCGGCAAGAAGCGCGATGATTTGCAGGCGGTCATAAGCCTGCTGAAGGAGACCGAGATCGGGCTGCCCCTGCAATATGAAAATTTCCGGGATTGAGCCGCTTTCCCGTAACCGATAAGTTGTCGGGGTCCACTACACCAGGCTGACCCCTGGAAGAAGAATAAAAATGGGTACCGGAATTCAAAAATCGCTGCGCCGCCAGGACATCACCTTCGAGGATAAGGATGATGCCCTGCGTAACGACGTGCGAACGCTCGGCGCAATGGTCGGGGACCTCATTCGCGAGCAAAGCGGAGAGGAGCTCTACAACTTCGTCGAAACCGCCCGTTTGCGCGCCATTCGCCGGCGTGAAAACAATGAGAAGCCTGATGAGGACCTTGCCTCACTGGTTGAGAACCTCGATCCAGACCTTGCGCTGCAAATTATTCGCAGCTTTTCGACCTACTTCCAGATGGTCAACACGGCCGAGAAAGTCCACCGCATTCGCCGTCGTCGCGAGTACCTTCGCGACGACGACCAGAACCAGCCGGGTGGACTCGAAGAAACGCTGCTTAAACTGAAAGCTTCTGGCGTGACCGTTGAGCGCCTCGAAGAGCTGCTTGAGTCGATGTTGATCGAACCGGTGTTCACGGCTCACCCGACAGAACCCACGCGGCGGACGATCCTTCGCAAGGAACAACAGATCGTGAAGCACCTCGTCGACCTGTTGAATCCTACGATGACGCCACAAGAAACAAATGCGGCGTTGCAGAATATCCGGCTTCTGGCGACCACCGGCTGGCAGACGGATGAGCATCCGAGCGAGCAGATGACGGTGGCAGATGAACTCGAGCACGTTCTGTTCTTTGTCACCGATGTTCTGTATCGCGCGATACCGCCTTTCTATGAAGACCTTCGCCAGGCCATTAATGAGATCTATGGCGAGGAAGCGAAAAACCTTCAGATTCCAATAATCGTCAAATACGCTTCCTGGGTCGGTGGCGATATGGACGGCAATCCGAACGTCAATGCCAAAACCATACGCGCCACCCTGGCGCGACAGCGCTCCCTGGTGCTCGATTTGTATTACAAAGAGTGCGCCACGGTCGCGGCGAAACTCAGTCAGTCGACAGACCGGGCGACGTTCAGCGAGGGCCTGCTCGAAAAGATCGAGGAATATCGAGGCATCTTTCAGAACGCGTACCACGCGGTGCCGGCACGGCACAGGGACATGCCCTACCGGGTATTCCTGCGCCTTGTACAGCAGCGCCTGCAGTCGACCTTCGACGACGACGTCTATCCCTACGAAAAAGTCAGCCAGCTGGTTGCGGATATTGAGCTGGTTGCCGAGAGCCTGTCGTGTAACAAGGGCAAGAACGCCGGCCTGTTCGCCGTTCAACGCCTGTTACGACGCATTCACACCTTCGGCTTCCACCTGGTGACACTCGACATTCGTCAGGACGCCGAGGTGCACCGCCGCGTCATTGGTGAGTGCCTGGGCGAGGATGACTGGCTTGAGCAAACTGCCGAAAAACGCACCAAGAGAATCGTCACGGCTTTAAGAAATCGCGAAAGCTCGCCAATGACGCTCAGTACGCAGGCGCGCAAGACGCTCAGCGTCTTTCAGGCGATTGCATTTTGCCGTCGCAAATACGGCTCGAAATCGATCGGACCATTTATCGTCAGCATGACGCAGGGTGCGGACGACATCCTGTCAGTCCTGCTGCTTGCGCAATGGGGTGAACTGCACAATCGCCGTGGCGAAGTGCCACTCGACATTGCACCGCTGCTGGAAACTGTCGACGACCTGCACAACGGCACTGAAATTCTCGAGTCACTGCTAGGCACCGAACTGTACCGCGAACACCTGGAGCGGCGCCGCAGCCGCCAGACCGTCATGATTGGTTATTCCGACAGCAATAAGGACGGTGGGCTTGCTTCGGCGCGATGGGCACTGCAGAACGCGCAGGAAACACTCGTCACGACCGTGGAATCCCAGGGCATCGAACTGACGCTTTTTCACGGCCGCGGCGGCACGATCAGCCGCGGCGGCAGCAAGACGCATACCGCCGTATTGGGCGCACCGCCGGGCACCGTCAATGGCCGGCTTCGCGTTACCGAGCAGGGCGAGATCATCAACGAAAAATACGGCCTTCGTGGCATTGCGTTGCGGACGATGGAACAGATCGCAGGCTCTGTAGCGCTTGCAACGGCACTGCCGAAGCACCGCGGCAACGACATGCCGGAATGGCACGAGATGATGGATGTCATTGCGGCAGAAAGCCGGCTCTCCTATCGCAAGCTTATTTACGAAACACCAAATTTCTACGAGTATTTCCGCCAGGCAACACCTATCGACCTGATTGAGCGCATGCGGATAGGCTCCCGACCGTCATCGCGACGGTCACAATCGGGTATCGAAGACCTGCGCGCGATTCCCTGGGTCTTTTCGTGGACGCAGGCACGATTCGTCCTGCCGGGCTGGTTTGGACTGGGCAGCGGACTTGCCAAGGCTGCCGAACAGTTTGGCGACGAGGCGTTCCGGGAAATGTTCGCCGAATGGTATTTCCTGCGCTCACTCACTTCCGACGCCGAGATGGTGCTGGCAAAATCCGACCTGGGGATAGCGGAACTGTATTCGAATCTGTCCGGCGATTTGCACGACGAGTTTTTCCCGATCATCAAAGCGGAGTACGACCTGACTCGCGACCTGATCCTGGAGTATTCGGCTCACGATTCGTTGCTTGAGGGCGATGTGACATTGCAACGCTCCATCATGCTTCGAAACCCGTACGTCGATCCGATGAGCCTGATGCAGGTCGATCTCCTGTCCCGCTGGCGAGCGACGAATCGCGAGGACGACGGCCTGTTCACGGCGCTCCTTGCCAGCGTCAATGGCATCGCGCAGGCGCTGCAGAACACCGGCTGATCAGATCGTGTTGTTTGTGCGACTGGAGGGGTCGCGGCCAATGGGCCGCTCCTACAGGAAACCCCGGTATTTCTGATTGGCTGGGCCGGTCGCGGCCAATGGGCCGCTCCTACACGAAGCCCCGGTATTTCTGATTGGCTGGACGGGTCGCGGCCAATGGGCCGCTCCTACAGGAAAGCCCCGGCGGTCTAAGTATCAATAAAACTCGCGAATTCCTGCAGTGATTTGCGCTCGATGTCCGGCACTCGCGCATCATCGGCCGGGTAGCCTACAACCAGCAGCAGAAACGGCCGCTCGTTCTTCGGCCTGCCCAGGATTTCGTTAAGGAACTTCATGGGACTCGGCGTATGGGTCAGCGTAGCAAGGCCCGCCGTGTGCAGCGCGGTAATCAGAATGCCTGAAGCCAGACCCGTCGATTCCGTCGGATAGTAGTGTTTCACCTTGGTGCCGTCAGGCAACTCACCGAATTTCTGCAGGAATACGGCAATCAGGTACGGCGCTGTTTCGAGAAACGGTTTTTGATCGTCGGTGCCCAGCGGCTGCAGTGCTTTCAACCACTCTTCGGAAGCCCGGTGCTCATAGAACTCACGCTCCTCGGCTTCGGCGGCCAGGCGGATTTTTCTTTTCGTTTCCGGACCGCTTACAACCGCAAAATGCCAGGGCTGCAGGTTGGCGCCACTGGGTGCCGTATTGGCCGCGCGCAAAGCCGTCTCGATAATATCTCTCGGTACGGGTCTGTCTGAAAAATCGCGCACCGTACGACGACGATCAATATCAGCATAGAAATCTTTGACGCGGCGGCGCATTTCCTCGAGCGGATACTCCTGATATCGAGCCAGTGGAATCGTCGGGTATGTGCTCATGCTCTTGCCTCTCTGATCTCTGCCGGCGGCAGCGCCTTAGTTGTCGGCCTCGCCGAGTTTCTGCAAAACACTCCACTCACTCGTGTCATTTTCAGAAACGGCGCGTCCACGCATTGATATGCCGGCTTCATGTACGGATTCCGGATCACCGGAAATTAGCGGATGCCAATCTGGCAAGTCCTTGCCGTCCGCCAGGCGCTTGTAAGCACAGCTATCCGGCAGCCAGCCAAAAGTCTCAGGGCGGTCAACGCTTAAAACGAGACAGTCGCTGACGCGTTTCGCCCTTGCCGCGTAGTCGGTGCACCGGCAGCTACCGACGTCCAGCAATCGGCACGCGATATCGGTGTAGTAGATTTCGCCGTTATCCTCGTCTTCGAGCTTGTGCATACAGCACAGAGCGCAGCCATCGCAAAGCGACTCCCACTCTGTCGTGCTCATTTCTGCAAGCGATTTGCGTTTCCAGAATTGATCGGTCATCGTGCCGTACTTTGCGACATCTGTAGTCCAATATCATCTTGTTGGACGACTAAACATGGAATATCCACATGAAAGCCGTGTTTCTCGACTGGGCCACCATGGGCCCCGGCCTCGATACCAGCGCCTTGCGCGCCGTATTACCTGGACTCGAGGTCTATGACGTAACGACCGAACAGCAGGTTGCTGAGAGAATTGAGGACGCAGAATTCGTATTGGCCAACAAGATTCGGCTGACGGACGAACTTCTCGAGCACTGTTCCCGGCTCAGGTTCATCGGGCTGACGGCGACCGGCACCGACAATGTCGATCTCGAGGCGGCCAGCCGTCACGGAGTTGCCGTCTGCAATATCCGCGCGTACTGCAGCCAGTCGGTCGCTGAGCATGTGTTCGGTTGCCTGCTCAGCCTTACGCACAGCCTTGGACCTTACCAACGGGACGTGCGCGCTGGCGAATGGCAGCGCTCTGACGACTTCTGCCTGTTGACGCATCCGGTACGAGAACTCTCGACGATGACGCTCGGCATTGTGGGTCTCGGAGAGCTGGGCAAGGCTGTCGCGAAAGTGGGCGAGTCATTCGGTATGGACGTCATCATTGCCGTGCGCCCGGGGAACACAACAGCGAGCGACGGCCGAGTGCCGTTCGGCGAACTGCTGCAGCGCTCTGACGTAATTTCCCTGCACTGTCCACTCAATGAGAAAACGAGGAATCTCTTTGCCGCCGCCGAGTTCGCGAAGATGAAAAATGACGCGATCCTTATCAACACGGCGCGTGGCGGCCTGGTCGATTCAGAAGCCCTGGTGAAAGCACTGCAAGATGGTCAAATAGCGGCCGCGGTTGTGGACGTGCTGCCGCATGAGCCGCCTGTGCACGGTGACCCGCTGCTCGATTATGAGGGCGACAACCTGATCGTCACCCCACACATCGCCTGGGCAAGCAACGAGGCACGGCAGGCTGCCATTGATGAGCTCACCGCCAATATCGTCGCGTTCATCGATGGCGGCAACAGAAACCGGGTAGTCTGATCAGGCTCCGATAATCTGTCGCGCCCATTGCACAATCTGGCGCACGCGTGGCGAGCCGAGGTCATAGGCCTCATCGAAACTCACCCAGCGCCACTCGTGGTGTTCGGGAGCGCCAGTTTCCGGGGAGAGTCCCATCGTCACCTCTGTTTGCCGGCTACTCGCAATGTAGTAACGCGCGACCTTGCCACGACTGTAAGGTCCGGTCTCGAAGAAACGATCGCCCCAGTCAAATTCCAGGTCGTCAAGGCCAGTCTCCTCGTGCACCTCTCGAAGTGCGGCGTCAATTGGCTCTTCACCGTGTTCTTTAACGCCCTTTGGGAAGTCCCAGTGGTGATAAGCACGTAACAACAAGGTCGCCCAACCCTGCTCAGTCTCACGTGCGATAACAACCCCGCAAGAGTGCTTCTCCGGAATCATGGAGCCCACCGCAGTACCTCGACAGGGGCTGAATTAATAGCACTGCGTGCGGCGAAAAAACCGCTGATGCATACAAGAAACACACCGGCTGCAACGCCAACCACCCATAACAACGGATTGAACTCGTACGGCAACTGAAACAGCTGCACCGCGACAACGGCCGCGAGGATCGAGGCGCCGGCGGATGCAAGCACACCCGCGGCAAAACCCAGCGCCGCAAACTCCGTCATCACACCGAGAAACACCGTGCGGCGGCGAGCACCCAGGGCTCGCAGCATGGCGCTCTCGAAACGCCGCTCGTCAATCGTCGACTGCACCGCAGCAAATAAAACGGCGATACCCGCCAACAGTGTGAAAACAAACACGGCCTGCACGGCAAGACTCGCCTTCTCGATGATGCCGCGAACCTGCTGCAGGATGGCGTCGAGATTTATTACTGAAATGCTCGGGTAGGCACGCACCAGTTCGACGAGCATCGGCTGCTGCGTTTCTTCGAGACGCATGCTCGAGATGTAGGTTGTCGGCATACCATCGAGCGCACCTGGCGACAGCACGATGAAGAAGTTGGGCTGGAACGAATCCCAGTTCACTTTTCGAATGCTGGCTATCTCTGCCTCGACGTTCTGTCCGGCAACGAAGAAACCCAGGCGATCGCCAATGGTCAGGCCCGTATCGGTCGCGGCGTCTTCCTCGATCGACACCAGTGGCGGACCGTCATAGTCGAGCGGCCACCACTCGCCGGCCACCAGCTCGTTGCTGTCACTCATCGCCGCTGTCCAGGACAGGTTAGCCTCGCGGTTGGTCAACCACCGTCCGTCCTCGCTGGCGTATTTCCGTTCCTTGACGGACTCACCGTTGATCGTGGTCATGCGGGCTCGCACCAATGGTGTGAATTTCGGTACGTCGATGCCCTTGTCATTGAAGAAACTGCTGAGTGGAGCAACTTCGTGAGGCTGAATATTGATCAGGAAATGATTCGGTGCATCTTCGTCCAGCGTCTGCCGCCAGCCCTCGAGTAAGTCGGTACGAACCAGTGTCAGTAGTAGCAACACGGTCAATCCCAGTCCGAAAGCGACCACCTGGATCGCGCTGTCACGGCCGCGACGCGCAACATTGGCGAGACCGTAGCGCCAGGCAACACCGACACCGGAGCGAAAACGACCTATTACGGCCACCAGCCCCCTGCCGACCAGGTACAGCGCAGCCGCAATCACCAGGATTCCGCCGATCAGGATCACAAGCATCCGTGGATCGCCGACCGAGCGGTACAGCAGCGCGGCGACGGCCGCGAGCGACAGGCCGGCGACCAGTATCCTGGACGGCGCCGGCGGCATGGCGTCATGACGTAATACTCGCAACGGCGGCGTGTTGCGAAGCTGGATCAGCGCCGGCAGTGCGAAGCCGAGCAACAACACCAGCGCGCTGCCGCTTGCGAGAATGATCGGTCGCAGGCCGGGCTTCGGCAAGTCGCTGGCAATGAGATCGGCGAGAATTAGCGACAGCAGTTCCTCGGCGGCGAACCCCACCACACTGCCGATGACGACGCCCAAGACGCCGAGTAACAACAACTGAATCAGCGCAACCAGGATAACGAAGTCCTGCGTCGCACCGAGGCTCTTCATCAGGGCCACGGTGTCCATGCGTCGATGCGCGAAACGCCGCGCCGACATCGCGACGGCAACGGCGCTGAGTAGCAGGCTGATCACCGCCGTGAGCGACAGAAAACGCTGCGCGCGATCAGCCGCGTTGTAAGCGCGTTCGCTGCTCTCTTCCTGGCTGCGAATACGCACGGAGTCGGGCAGTTCGTCCTCGATCGCGACGTTAAACGCTGTCACATCCTCATCGTTACCGGCGACGAGCAGCGCATAGCTGACGCGACTACCCTCGCCTATCAGGCCCGTGCGGGCGATGTCCTGTTCGTTCATGAGCAGAGATGGGGCGAGCGAGGCAAAACCGATCGACTGGTCGGGTCTGAAAGTCAGAACGGCCGAGACGCGCAGATCAATCTCGCCGACGGAGAGCAGATCACCGACGTCGGCGGCAACGCGCGCGAGCAGTGCGCCGTCTGCCCAGACCTCGCCGGGTCTCGGTATGTCATCGACTTCGCGTTGCTCGCCAAACAGCTGATCTGACACACGCACCGAGCCGCGTAGCGGATAGGCGTCGCTCACTACCTTGATAGTCGCCAATGCGCTTTCATCGCCCGCGAACACCACGGACGGGAATGACATCGTGCGTGCCGTCTGCAGACGAAACTCGCCCGCGAGCTCACTCCATTCCGCGGGCACTGGCTCTTGTGAACGTAGCCGCAGATCCGCCGCAAGCACTTCGTTTGCCTGGCGAGCGACCGCTTTTCCTATACGGTCTGTCAGGAAGCCGACCGCCGTAAGCGCGGCGACCGCAAGCCCGACCGCCGCCAGTAATACCAGCACCTCGCCGGAACGCAGCTCGCGCCCGAAAGTGCGCAAGGCGAAGGCAAGTGCCTTCATGCAGCAGCCTTGCGGTCGCTGACCAGGAGGCCAGCGTCGAGCGCAAGAATGCGATCGCAGCGCTCCGCAAGTTCATTGTCGTGAGTTACGAGCACCAGGGTCGTCGAGGAATCGCGATTGAGCTCAAACATGAGCTCCATAATGTTCGCCCCGGTGCGGCTATCGAGGTTGCCCGTTGGCTCGTCAGCAAACAGCACGGCGGGCTCGGTTGCGAACGCGCGCGCGATAGCAACTCGCTGTTTCTCGCCGCCGGACAATTGCGAGGGGTAGTGGCTCCAGCGGTCTTTGAGACCCACCTGGTCGATGATCTTCCGCGCCAGTGGCCGTGCATCGCGCTGCCCGGCGAGCTCCAGCGGCAGCATGACGTTTTCGAGCGCATTTAGCGAAGGTACGAGGTGGAAGGACTGAAACACGAATCCGACGCTATCTGCCCGTACGCCCGCGCGACCATCTTCGTCCAGGTCCGAGAGATTTCTGCCATTAAGTAAAACGTGCCCGCTACTCGGCAGGTCCAGACCCGCCAAAAGCGCCAGCAGCGTGGATTTGCCCGCGCCAGACGGCCCCACCACGGCCACGGACTCGCCGGCGAAGATCTGGAAACTGACATCCGATAAGATGGTCAGAGTCCCTTCGGGGCTGCTAACCTGTTTGCTGATCTGGCTGGCCTCCAGGACCATATTGTTTGCAACTGACTGATTTACCATGCGAAGACTTCTTACCTTATTAATTTTGTTGATAGCCGCGAATGCCCAGGGCACGCGACCGCCGACGGTGCTGGTGTTTGGGGACTCGCTGAGCGCCGGCTACGGTATAGACGTTGACCACTCGTGGACCGATTTGTTGCAGGAACGTCTCAGGAAGCTAGGGTACGAACATCGCGTCGTGAACGCCAGTATCAGCGGTGAGACGACCGAGGGTGGCGCCGCTCGCATCGACGCGGCGCTGGACAACTTTACTCCGGACCTGATTATCCTCGAGCTCGGCGGCAACGACGGGCTCCGCGGCTTCCCGCCGGCGAGGATGAAGAGCAATCTCGAGAAGATCATCGAGCGGTCGAAGGCGTCCGGCGCTGCAGTCGTTTTGCTGGGTATTCGCATCCCCACAAATTACGGGCCCCGATATACGGCGGCCTTTGAGTCCGTATTTCGAGAGGTCGCTGACACTCTGGATGTGAAATGGATCGAGTTCTTCATGGAGGGTGTTGCGCTGAATGATGCGCTACTGCAGGAAGATCGCATCCATCCGAATACCGAGGCGCAGCCGATTTTGCTCGAGAATGCATGGCCAATTATCAGCGCCACGCTCGATGGTGCGTTATGATTTAGGTCGCGCTGATAACAATAGACTTTTGCGCAATTAGTCAGGGGGTTATTTTGGAAAAGACGTGGCTTAAATCCTACCCGGAAGGCATGCCGGCCGAGGCGCCGACTCCGCCGTTTCGTTCGATACGCGAACTCTTCGAGCACGGCTTTTCGAAATATCCCGACAATGCCGCGTACACGAATATGGGGCGTACGCTCACCTACGGTGACCTCAATCGGCTGTCCATGCAGTTCGCCTGTTATCTGCAACAGACGATCGGACTCACCCGCGGCGAGCGGGTTGCCATCATGTTGCCCAATATTCTGCAGTACCCGGTTGCGATGTGCGGGATCTTTCGTGCCGGCCTGGTCGTGGTCAACGTCAACCCGATGTACACCGCTCGGGAGCTCAGGCATCAGCTGAAAGACTCAGGCGCTCGCTGCGTCATCATCCTTGAGAACTTCGCGCACGTGCTCGAAGAGGTCATCGCGGATACAGATATTGATCACGTCGTGACGACCGGCGTTGGTGATCTTCTGAAATTCCCGAAGAGCCTGGTCACAAACTTTGTGCTGCGCCGCGTCAAGAAAGCGGTGCCGCCATACAAGATCGCCAATAGCATCACGTTCAAGGGCGCGCTGAAAGCCGGCGCTGGCAAGACCCTGCAAATGGTGGACATAGGCTTCGCCGATATTGCCTACCTGCAATACACCGGCGGAACCACCGGCGTTTCAAAGGGTGCGATGCTCAGCCACCGCAACATGATTTCCAATGTGCAGCAGACCATCACCTGGCAGGCCGATGCCTACGAGGGCGTGCACCCGCTGATCGCAATTACAGCGTTGCCGCTCTATCACATCTTCTCGCTGCAGGGTAACTGCCTTACGGTGATGGCCCAGGGCGGCCTGAACGTGCTGATAACAAACCCGCGCGACTTCGAGGGATTCGCCAAGGAGATCGCCGAGTACCCGTTCAATATGTTCACCGGAGTCAACACGATGTTTGCGTCGTTAATGAACACGCCGAGTTTCAAGGACATCGACTTCAGCCACCTGCGAGTCTGTATCGGCGGCGGTACCGCGGTGCAGCCCGCCGTGGCAAAAGACTGGAAAAAAGCAACCGGCGTAACGATCCTGCAGGGCTACGGGCTGACGGAAACCTCGCCCGCCGCTATCGTCTGCCGAATCGACTCGGAGTTCACCGGCACAATCGGCCTGCCGATACCGTCAACCGACGTCATGATCGCCGGGGACGACGGCAATCCGCTGCCATCCGGGCAGGTCGGCGAAATTTGCATCAAGGGACCCCAGGTCATGGAGGGGTACTGGCAGCGCCCGGCTGAAACCGCCGAGGTCATGTTCCCGGGCGGCTGGCTGCGTACCGGTGACATCGGGCGCATGGACGACGATGGCTACTTCTACATAGAAGATCGTAAGAAGGACATGATTCTCGTCTCCGGCTTCAACGTGTATCCCAACGAGATCGAGAACGTTGTGGTCGAGCTGGATGGCGTGCTTGAGGCAGCAGCGATTGGTATTCCCGATGAGCGTTCGGGGGAAATTGTGAAGATCTTTGTCGTTCGCAAAGACCCGACGTTGAGCGAGAAAGATATTCTCGACTATTGCCGTAAGCACCTGACGGGTTACAAACGACCCAAGCGCATTGAGTTTCGCGATGAGTTGCCCAAAACCAATGTCGGCAAGATTCTTCGCAGAGAACTGCGCGACTGACGTTCCGGGAATTCACGTCCCGGTGCCAGTCTGATTCAGAGAAAACCGGAGGCATGATGCCTGTAAACAAAGTACTTTCTATTCTGCCGTTGCTGTTGCTTGCAGCGGTTGTCGGCGCGGCCGTTCCCAAGCCTCTCGACCCGCTGCGGGTAGCACCGCACATATATGAGCTGGTGTTCGAGAACGACAAGGTGCGGGTCCTCAGGCAGACCATTCGCAACGGCGAGACCCCTCCTCTGCATGGCCACATGGATCGGGTCATGGTTTACCTGCAATCCTGTGCATGGCTGGAAGACGATGGTCAGGGCGGCGAAAGGATGCAGCTGTTCAAGATCGGCGAGGCCGTGTGGGCGCCGGCAGAAACACATGGCGGAAAGACGGCGGACGTCGTGCAGGAGTGCAAGATTCTCGAGATCGAGCTGCTGTAAGCGACTACTCGTCGGCAGTGCTATGCGTTTACTCATCCGACCGCTGCCGCCGACGACGCAAACAGTGTTTAAAGGGAGCCCTGTCTACGACTGCAAGCGCCCGCGTTGACGTAGAATGCCAAAGACAGGAAAGGCCGGAGCCAATATGTCGTTCATGGAAGAGCTAAAAAGACGCAAGGTCATTCGTGTTGGCGTCGCCTACCTGATCGCAGGATGGCTGTTGCTGCAGGTTGGAGACGTACTCTTTGACCCGCTCAAGGTCCCCGATTGGTTCATGCCTGCGTTGATCGTTCTTGTAGCGCTGGGATTTCCATTTGCCTTGATCATGGCGTGGGCGTTTGAGCTGACGCCTGGAGGCGTGAAGCGCGATGCGGGTGCTGACACTAAATCGCCGTCAACAACCGTAGTTGATTCTCCTGCGCCCGATGGGCGCTCAGTTGCCGTTGTGCCTTTTGTCGACATCAGTCCGGATAACGACAACGAGCATTTCACCGATGGGCTCACCGAGGAGCTTCTGAACGCGCTGCGACGCATTCCGGGGTTACGCATCGCGTCGAGGACCTCCTGTTTCGCGTTCAAGGGCAAGGATGCGGATGTCTCTGAGGTCGCGGAGAGACTCCGCGTCAGCCACCTGGTCGAGGGGAGCGTCCGCAAATCCGGCAACAAACTGAAAGTGGCTGTGCAGCTTATCGAGACCAACAGCGACTCTCACTTGTGGTCGGAAAGCTATGACGAGGACCTGGATGATATCTTCTCGATTCAGGAAGATATTTCCCGAAAAATCTGCGACGCGTTGCGAATCACCCTGGACCCCGAGGACGCACCGGACCCAACGACCGATAACGCGCAGGCCTATGATTATTACCTGCGCGGCCTGGGGTTCTTCACCGCGAAAGGCGGCGCCGACCTCGACTTCGCCATAGACATGTTTACCCGAGCAACGCAGCTCGATAATGATTTCGTGAAGGCCTGGATGAAGCTGACAGTCAGCCTGGCGATGAGCGCTATCTATCATGGCAAAGACAGTTCGCGCGCAAAGGCTGAAAGTGCCGCGAACGAACTGCTCAGGCTGGCCCCCGGGCAGGCTGATACCTATTCGGCCCGCGGTTGGTCTTTAGTCGCGGCTGAAAGTTATGACGAGGCGATGGTGCAGTTTCAAAAGGCCATCGCGATCGACCCTGACAATTTTGACGCCCATAACAATTATGCGCGTGCAGCGTTCCATCAAGGCGACCTGAAAACGGCGCTTGAGATGTTTGAGAAGGCCGCTACGTGTGACCCCGAAGACTGGGAGACGGTGCTGTTGTCGATACAGATATACCGAAAATTCGGAGACCAGACGGGCATCGTTGCAGCGTGCCATGAAGGGCTGAGACGTGTTGAGCGATTTCTCCAGGTGTATCCGAATAACCAGCGTGCGTACTATCTCGGCGCCTTTGCGCTCAACGACATAGGGGAGAAAGATAAGGCGCACGAATGGGTGCGCAAAGCTCTGGAGATCGCACCCGAAGATTCAGCGACGCGCTACAACGTTGGTTGCTTCTATGCCAAGACCGGGGACGCTGATAAGGCTTTCGCAAGCCTGAAAGGATCTGTGACCTCGCGATCCTGGGTTGAGAATGATCCCTCACTGGATCCGTTGCGGAACGATCCGCGGTTTCCCGCGTACCTGGAAACGCTCAAGTAGGCTGCCGCCGACGAATCGGGTGATCCTGTCTCCAACGCTGAATGTATCGCGCCGTTTGTCCCGTCAGCTTGCCGAGGTAGGCTCATTCATCCCAGCTAAAAACGTCTTCGACGCCGACATTAAACAGGCGCGCAATTCTGAACGCGCTTTCCAGCGATGGTGAATAGCGATTCTGCTCGATCGCTATCACCGTTTGCCGGGTAACGCCGATGGCATCGCCCAACTGCTGCTGCGTCATATCACCGTGGCGCTCCCGCAGTTCTTTGACGGAATTACTTATTGGCGGTTTGCGAGCCATGGCTAGAACGTTGTCCGGTAGAAGACGATCTGAAAGACGTACTCCATGATCTGGCCGACCATAAGGCTGGCGAACACGGTATAGAAAAGCAGGTCGCCGCTTCGAACGAACATGTAGGCCCCCAGCGACATGACCACTCCGGCACCCATGAAGTACGAAGAGTAGTGGCCGGCACGATCGAAGATGCTGCGCTCTCGCTCATCGGCTGCCGCGTTCGCTTCCTTCGGTGCCAGAATTGCCGATCGCGGTCTGACGCAACGACAGAACAGCACGACAGGCAGATCGTGTAGATGATAATCGTCCGGAAGCATCGGCTCGCCAGCTTGCCCGGATTCCGACCAGAAATCCTAGGCACGACGTAGAAATAGGCGGCGCCGAGGAGCTATCAGCAGTACAGCCATGATCCAGGCGGATTTTTCTTGGAAAGGCATGATGTGTCTCCTATGTCAAAAATATTTAACATGAAGAATACGAGCGGGCAGGCCAGGATGTCAAATATTTTTGACAGACGGCCTGGGCGCACCGCACAAATTCACGGTTTTTCGTAATTTCAATCCACCCTTGCCCCGCCGGCCAGGACGCAGGAATTACGGTTTTTCGTGAATCAGGAGGGATTCTGCGGGTTATTCCGCCGGAATACTGTGGTAGTTGGCCCGCATCAGCAGGCTGAAGCCCTCAAAGCGGAACTCGACGTTACCGTCCGCTACCGGCACGGGAGGGACCTGCCCGGCAAGCACACGGTCGAGGTTGGTCCGCAGGTCCAGCAATAAGGCCGGATCTGCTTTTGGCGTGTTGTGTGCGGGAAAAATGGCCTTCAGGTCCGGCGCCAGACCGGCAAAACGGGCTACGGAGTCGCGATAGGCGACGAGATCCGTCTCCGGAAAAAACAGCCAGACGCGCCCCCCTTCATAAAAGCTGTCACCCGTCCAGAGGAAACCGGCGTTCCTCTCCAGCAACGCAATGGAGTCATCCGTGTGCCCGGGCACCTGCAGAATCTCGAGCTGGCGCCCGCCAATATCAATGACGTCGCCATCGGAGATCTTCCGGCTGATGACGAATGGCTGTATCCGATGATCGTCTTCGCTAGCGCCTGCCGGCAGGTCCCTGCAGCGCGCCTCGGCTGATACCTCCAGCGAAAGTTCATCGCTCTGCATGCCACCAGTCCTGGCCAGCGTAAACGGCGTCGACACTGACAGGATCTCGTCGAACTGGTGATTACCGCCGATGTGATCGAAATGACTGTGCGAATTTATAACCCGGACTGGTTTGTTTGTGAGCTGATCGACGACCGCCTTTATGTTGCCAATACCGTTGCCAGTGTCGAAAAGAACAGCGGCCTCCGTACCAACGATCAGGTAGGAAATGACTTCCTGCCACTGGAAAGGCTCATAGATGGCGAAGGTGTTCGTCTCAACTTCGTAGACCTCGAACCAGTCATTGCTCGCAGCGTGTTTGTCGAACGCGCCGTAGGCGGCGCGCGGCAGTCGATCACAGAATCTGTCGAGCCCGGCAGCACTGCCATAATTCGTTGCTTGCCCGGCCTCCTTTTCCAGACTGCTCGTGCAACCACCAAGGTTGGCCAGGCACAGGGCTACGACGAGGCTTTTGTTCACTATTGATTGCATGGTTCTTTTCCCGCGCGCGTCGAGGCTATTACTGCCCAATTATGGTCGCGGATGATAACTCACCGCTAGCCCTAAGATCCTGCACGCGCTTGGCCTGTGCAGCCAAATCTGCTTGTACTTCTGCATACATTTGTTGGAACGCGGGTTCGCCACGGATCAATTCAAGATTGGGATCCTGCTCCAGGTAGAACCACGAAAGAAATCCCCAACCGTCGTCTATCGCCTCTCGTAACGCTTCGAGGGCACGTTCCGGACGTTGCTGCAATGCGAAGATTCTGACGTCACTGATCCAGTAACCGTCGGTACCGAGCCGAGGCAGAGTCTCGATGACTTGCAGGCTGCGCTCGAGGAGATCGTCGGCTCGGTCCTGCTCGCCGAGGTGTATCAGGACGAGCGCCAGATCGACTGCCGAGGAATAGTTATACGCCGTAACGTTTGGCACCTCGGGCTCAATCAGCTCGCGAAACGCCATCTTGAAACGCGACCGCGCGACCTCGTATCGACCCGCGGCCAGGTCCGCGTTGCGAAGCACGTGCAGTGAACCCCAGTTCTGTGGGTAAAGCTCCAGCAACGTTCGCGCATCTGCCTGGGCCGCCGCATCGTTACCCGTGTAGAGGCTGTGCAGCACGCTGGTCCAAAGCGGCCAAAAGGCCTTGGCCTCCAATTCCAGACCACGGTCTACCCACTCTTTTGCGCTGTCGGGGTCGCCGAGTTCCAGGTACGCAATTGCCTGTGCGGACTGCAGACTGGGACTAAGCGCGTCGTTTCTTGCTGCCTTTTGATACCAGACCAGGGAATCATCGGCACGTCCATATACGAGAAAATGAATCGCGGCGATATATACATACGAAAACGCATGGTCCGGTTCTATCTCAAGAACCCTGAGGTACCATTCAAGTGCCTCGTCGAATTGGCCGGACACATCGTAGTACCGTCCGATATCAAAAATTACACCCGCTGAAAACGGATCGAGGCGCAGCGCTTTTTGCAGTAGCTCCATCGCCTCTTCGTTCCTGCCTTGCAACGAACGCAGGCGGCCATACAAACGGAATGCGCGTGCGTAGTTTGGTTGTAATTCTATTGCTCGCGTATACGCCTGTTCGGCTCCTTCGATATTGCCTTGCTGCAGCCTGAGCAGACCGAGGACCGCCTGTGCCTCCCCCGAGCTCGGATCCAATACAAGCGCCTGCTTGAGTGGCGGTTCGGCAAGCGCGTTACTCTCATCGTTCGACAATCCTCCCAGGAAGTTCGCGCCGAGCGTTAAGTACGCGTCCGCAAGCCCGATGTAAGCCAGGGCAAACTCCGGGTCAGCTTCGATAGCCGTATTGAAATGGTCTATCGCCACAACCAGCGACTCCATTGTTTCTATACCCGCTTCGCTTCTGCCTTGCAGATAGGCTGTGTAGGCAGCGATGTTGCGTGTCGGCATGGTTGCGAGCTGTTGAGTCTCTTCTGAGGTGAGCTTCACGTTTAGCTGCTGGACGATCGTTTCTACAATTTCTGACTGTATGTCGAAAATGTTTGTTGCTGTCAGGTTTCGATCATAGGTTTCCGCCCACAGATGCTCATCGGTGGTGGCATCGATCAACTGCACGTTGATGCGTACCCGGTCCCCGGCTCGCTGAATACCGCCTTCAAGTATCGTCGCGACACCCAGTTCCCGGCCTATCTGCGGAATGGCCTTACTGGTGTCCCGGTATTGCTCCATTGAGGTCCTCGAAATGACTTTTCCAAAGGACGATAGCTTGGCGAGCTGAGTCAGAATGTCATCACGAATGCCGTCAACGAAGTACGCATCCTCAGTCTTGGCGCTGCGATTGCGGAAGGGCAGAACAGCGATGGAATTGCCAGCCTCTTCATAGGCCGTGACAGCTTCCTGACCGGCAGTTTCCGCAACCTCGGAAGGCGCCGGCGGAAGCACGTAATTTTCAAAAACCAGGAGCAGGATAGCGCCGGCCATCAATCCCATAATGGCAAAATCGAGTTTGCGTCCCGTGACATGAGAAATCGACTGCGCGCGATCTACATCTTTCTCTTTCTTCAGGCCGTCCGGCGTGATTTCGAAGGCCCAGGCAAATACCAGGGCAACGGGAAAGCCGAGAATCAGGAAAAATGCCAGGGCGGTGTTGACCCACTCGTCCAGGTGCAGCGCTGGCGCCAATGTGTCGCCTACCTGCAGAATCACCCAAGCGACCACCAGGTAGGCGATCGCTACCCGGAACACATTGCGGCGCCTGAGTTCTGACACCAGTCCCATATGACTACCTATAGCCCACTTCCGCAACGGCGACCAGGGGCGTCCGCAGAGCTACTGGATGGCCCCTTTTTGGTCATTTCCAGCCTGTAATGACAATATCACACGAAGGCAGGCGCCGAGCCTAAACCGGCCACCGATGATCCGGCTTCTGATTATCTACGGCCGATTGGGCGCGGACCGATATCGGCCGGATAGCTGATAAGATCGTCAGCAACCGATTGGAGATTACCTGATGCCCAGTTACAGACTGACTTACTTCGATTTTGACGGTGGTCGCGCCGAGCCCATTCGCATTGCCTTTCATGTGGCTGGCGTCGAATTCGAGGATCACCGCATTTCGTTTGCCGAGTTCGGCAAGATGCGCAGCAGCACGCGCTTCAGCTCAGTGCCGGTGCTCGAAATCGACGGCGAAGCGGTCACACAATCGAACGCGATGTGCCGCTATGTGGGCAAGATGGCGGGGCTGTATCCGGAAGACGAATTGCAGGCACTTTACTGTGACGAGGCGATGGGCGCTATCGAAGACCTGCTTCACTATATCGTGCAGACCTTCGGCATCGAAGGTGAAGAACTTAAGTCGGCGCGTGAAAAGTTGGTCGACGGCTGGCTGTCTGTTTATCTCCGCGGCCTGGATGAACTCCTCACCCGCGGCGGTGGGAAATACTTCGCCGACAATCGTTTAACTGTGGCTGACCTCAAGGTGTACACGCAGACCAAGTCCCTGTTGGCCGGCACGCTGGATCATGTGCCAGCCGATATCGTGCAGCGACTGGCACCGGGGCTGATCGCGCACAAGGAGCGCATCGAAAGCGATCCACACGTGGTCGCTTACTACGCGTCTCGTCAATAGGCCGGGTTACTCGTGATACTGCGGGCTGAGCTCGTGTACCGCATCGACGAGTACGCCGAGGTGCTCGGGATCGATGTCCGGCGTTATACCGTGTCCGAGATTAAAGACGTGGCCTGGCCCTTTGCCATAACTCGCCAGCGTGTCTGCAACGCCCTTGCGAATAACCTCCGGGCTTTCGCGAAGGGTTGCGGGATCCAGGTTGCCCTGTAGCGCGACCTTGTCGTCAACATAGCGGCGCGCGGTGGCAAGATCGGTAGTCCAGTCAACGCCCAGCGCGTTACAGCCTGTATTTGCCATGTCCGCAAGCAGCTCGCCCGCACCTTTCGTAAAAAGGATTACCGGAATCGGCTCTGCGCCACGCTCACGCGCCAGGTTGTCGACGATCGTCTGCATGTTGGCGAGTGAGAAACGGCGGTAATCGTCGGCTTCCAGGGCAGCGCCCCAGGTATCGAAAACCATGATTGCCTGCGCGCCCGCATCGATCTGTGCATTCAGGTACTGGATCGTTGTCTCGGTGACGACGTCCAGCAGGTGCAACAGGGCATCGGGATCCTCTTTAGCGAGGCCCTTGATGGTTGCGAAATCGCGGCTCGAACGACCTTCGACCATGTAGGTCGCAACTGTCCAGGGGCTTCCCGCAAACCCGATCAGCGGTACCTGCCCATCGAGGGCCGATCGAATCGTGCTGACGGCCTCGAAGACATAGCCAAGCTCTGAGGCAACATCCGGCACTGCCAGCGCGCGAATCGCTTTCGCGCTCTGTACGGGTCTCTTGAAGCGCGGGCCTTCGCCCGTCGCAAAATACAGGCCGAGGCCGAGCGCATCAGGCACGGTCAGGATGTCCGAAAAAAGAATCGCCGCATCCAGTTTGAAACGGCGCAGCGGCTGCAGCGTCACCTCGCAAGCGAGCTTCGCGTTCCGGCACAAGCTCATGAAGTCACCCGCCTCGGCGCGAACCTCGCGATATTCCGGTAGATAGCGGCCAGCCTGCCGCATGATCCAGACGGGCGTTCGCGGTACGGGTTGCTGCCGCAAAGCACGCAGAAAAAGGTCGTTCTTAAGTTCAGTCATCAGGTTCCTACCTCTGCCGCAATGGACGCCTGCATCGCCTCGGCCGCAGCGCGAGGACTCTCGGCATCACGAATCGGACGGCCGACAACAATGTAATCCGCGCCGTTAGAGAAAGCTGTTTCTACGGTGACCACGCGTTTCTGGTCGCCCATCGGCTTGTTGTCGACCGGCCTTATGCCCGGCGAAATGACCAGCAATTTGTTGTCAACATACTCGCGCAGTTTCGGCACTTCGAGGCCCGAAGAGATGACTCCGTCACAACCGCTTTCCAGCGCACGCTTGGCCCGCGACAAAACCAGGGACTCGAGGTCGCAGTCGAAGCCGAGATCATCGAGATCACCACGATCAAGACTCGTCAGCACGGTAACGCCGAGCACCTTGAGGCTGTCGCCCTTGTTTTCGGCGGCCGCCTCCATGATCGACTGGTTGCCATGTACGGTGACGAAAGTGGCACCCCGGTCCTTTAGTGAGCGGACCGCGGAACCAACCGTTGCCGGAATATCGAAGAACTTCAGATCACAGAAGACCTTCTTGTCGCGCGCCAGCATCCAGTCGAGCAGCTCGAAGTACTCTCCACTCATCATCAGCTCGAGACCAATCTTGTAGAACGTAACCGCGTCGCCGAGTTCGTCGGCCAGTTCGCGGGCGCGCCCGCAGTCGGGCACGTCCATAGCGAATATCAGGCGGTCTTTTGCAGGAATATCTTTGTGCTTCACTGAGGCTCCTCGGTAACGCGGCGCATTCTATCAGCCCGCGATGTTCTCGTGTGCGGCGATCGCGTATCGATCCGTCATGCCGGCGATGTAGTCCGCTACAATGCGCGCCCGTCCGGGCTTGTCGAGATTCGCAGCTACGTCCGAGAATTCGGCTGGCATGAGCTGTACGTCGTCCATATAAGCCGCGAACAGGTCCTTGATCATGATCTGCGCCTTTGCCGTCATCGCGAGTTTGTTTTCGTGCCGATATAGATGGCGGTTGAGAAAACGCTTCAACGCCATATGCTGTTCGTACACCTGCTCCGACATCGAAACCAGCGGCTCACCGGCGTCTCGTACCTCGTCGATTGAGGCCGGGTCCGCCTGTTCGATCCGCCGTCGCGTTTCCTCGATCAAGTCCGTGACAACGGTGCCAATCATTCTCCGAATGACTTCGTAAATAAGACGACGATCTTCCAGGTCCGGGTACAGGCGGTGCACCTCGGAATACTGGCTTTCAAAGATTGTTTGCTCGCGCAGCTGATCGAGGCTGATCAGGCCCGCCCTGAAACCGTCGTCAACATCATGGTTGTTGTAGGCGATGGCATCCGCGATATTCGCCAGCTGAGCTTCCAGGCCCGGCTGTTTGCGCAACAAGAAGCGCTCGCCGACGTCGCCGAGCTCGCGCGCATTTCGTGCAGAGCAATGCTTGAGAATGCCCTCGCGCGTTTCGAACATCAGGTTCAGCCCCGGGAAGTCCGCATACTTCGCCTCAAGCACATCGACAACCCTGAGCGACTGAAGGTTGTGCTCGAAGCCGCCGTAGTCGCCCATGCAAGCATTCAGAGAATCCTGGCCTGCGTGACCAAACGGCGTGTGCCCAATGTCATGCGCCAGGCAGATAGCCTCTGTCAGCGGCTCGTTGAGATTGAGCGCGACGGCGACCGTGCGCGCGATTTGCGATACCTCGAGTGAATGTGTCAGGCGTGTGCGATAGAGATCGCCTTCGTGATTGACGAACACCTGGGTCTTGTAAACCAGCCTTCGAAACCCTGTCGAATGGATGATTCGGTCACGATCCCGCTGGTACTCGCCGCGATAGGCAGAGCGCGGCTCGTCGTAGCGTCTGCCGCGACTTTGAGACTCGTTTGCAGCGTAGGGCGCGAAGGCCGTCGCGGCCATCAGCCCCCAGCCCCGAGCAGCGCCTGCAACCTGCCCTGATCGTAGTCACTGGTGACGTAGGCGTCGCCAAGGGCCCCCAGCAGCACGAAGCGCAGCTTCTTGTCCTGGACTTTCTTGTCCATACCCATGGTTTCCAGCCAGCGTTCGCCCGGGATCTGCGGGGGTTTCGTCGGCAGGCCGGCGGCCGCGAGCAGTTCAGAGAGGCGCGCCAGATCGGCGGTATCAATGCCACTCAGCTTGGCCGCCATTATCATACCGGCTGCCACAGCCTCGCCGTGCAGCCACTGTCCATAGCCCTGGCTGTGCTCAATCGCATGGCCGAAAGTGTGGCCAAAATTGAGGATTGCGCGACGCCCGACCTCCCGCTCGTCCTCTGCAACGACGGCAGCCTTGAGCTCACAACAGCGCTGTATCGCATGTGCCAGTGCTTGTGGGTCCTTTTCAAGCAAGTCCGGCATATTCGATTCCAGCCAGACAAAGAAATCCACGTCGCAAATCGCGCCATACTTGATCACCTCGGCCAATCCGGCAGAGAACTCGCGATCAGGCAGCGTCTGCAGCGTGTCCGTGTCAATAAGCACGAGTCCGGGCTGGTGAAACGCACCGATCAGGTTCTTGCCTTTTTCATGGTTGACGCCGGTTTTACCGCCAACCGAGGAATCGACCTGTGCAAGCAAGGTAGTGGGAATTTGCAGGAACGTCACACCGCGCATGTAACAGGCTGCGGCAAAGCCGGCGATGTCACCGACGACACCGCCGCCGAGCGCGACAATGGTTGTGTCCCTGTTGGCGCCGGAACTGACGAGCTCGTCGAGAATCGTCTGAACCGTCGCAAGCGTTTTGTAAGATTCGCCATCCGGAATACAAACACTGCTGACGTTGCTCCCGGTAAGGTTCGCCAATAGCCTTTCCAGGTAAAGCGGCGCTACCGTGTCATTGCTGACGACGAGGCAGTCTGTCGAACGCAGGTGACGGGACAGGTCGAAGTTGCCGTCCAATAATCCACGTCCGATTACGATCGGATAGCTGCGGTTGCCGAGATCAACTGAGAGCGTATTCATACGGGGCTAGGGTACAACAATGTTGGAGCGCACCCCAGCAGCTGTCAGGTCGCCGGTTTTTCCCGGGTCATGACACGCTCGCGCGCTGCCACGGTCCCCTTCGTTGGAACGGCGAGCTCTTACGAGACCTGCTCGATGATCTCTTTAGCGACGGAGTGCACTTTGCGGCCGTCAGTCTCGACCACCAGGTCCGCGATTTCCCGATACAGCGGGTCGCGGTCGTTCAACAGGGCTTCCAGTATCTCGCGCCTGTCGCCGTTCTCGAGCAAAGGTCGCTCTCTGCCACGACTGGTTCTGGCGAACTGCTGATCGACGGAGGTAAACAGATAAATAACGTAGCCGCGACCACCCAGTAGACTGCGATTCTCCGCGTCGACAATTGCGCCGCCGCCGGTGGCCAATACAACACCGTCGATCTTCGTCAGGTCCTCAATAGCCGCCGCCTCGCGCTTGCGAAAGCCGGCTTCGCCCTCTTTCTCAAAAATGAAGGGAATATCGACGCCGGTACGAGACTCAATTTCGTCGTCGCTGTCCATAAACGTCAAATGTAGCGTGCGGGCAAGCTGTCGACCGACGGCCGACTTGCCAGCCCCCATGGGCCCAACCAGAAAGATATTCTTGGGATGTTTCATTGGCTTCTTGAAAAGCCCTCAAAAGAGAAAGCCAACCCGGAGGTTGGCTTTACTCGTCTTAAGGCAAAAAATGCTTAGTAAACGGTCGAGCCTTCCTCGAGAATGCGCGGCGTTACGAAGATCAGCAGCTCAGCTTTGTTGTCTGTGCGCTGCTTGCTTCGGAATAACGAGCCCGCAAAGGGAATGTCGCCGAGGAAAGGGACCTTGGTGGTCGTCTCGCGACGTTCCGTTTCGTAGATTCCGCCGAGCACAACCGTCTGACCGTTAGCAACCAGCACCTGGGTCTCAACCGAGCGCGTGTCGATACTCGGAACCGTGCCACCCAGACCACCGGTCGAGATAATTTCACCAACATTATCCTTGCTGACGCGCAGGTCCATGATGATGTTGTTGTCAGGCGTAATCTGTGGCGTCACAACCAGCTCGAGAACCGCTTCCTTGAACTGAATGGTCGTTGCGCCGGAAGAAGCCGACTGCTGGTATGGAATTTCCACACCCTGCTTAATCGTGGCTTCTTTCTGATTGGCCGTGATCACGCGAGGCGTCGATACAATCTCGCCGCGACCTTCAGCTTCAAGAGCAGTCAGCTCAAGGTCAACGAGGTAATCGTTCTCGAGGACGGCCAGTGAGAATCGTCCGGCAGCGCTGCCAACCGGCAGCGGTACGTTGTAGCGATCGTTGAGCGAAGGCAACTCCAGCAGCGTGGTGCTGGTCGGATCGGCCAGGTTCTCAAGGTAGGTGCTGATCATGTTGTCAGTACCATCGCCGGTGCCGCTGATGGCCGTAAGGCCCGTGGAACTTTCGTTAAACGCTGTGACGCCCAGTCGAACACCCAGGTCACGACTGAAGTCATCGTTAACAACAACGATGCGCGACTCGATCAAGACCTGCTTGATCGGAATATCGAGCGCCCGAACCAGCCTGCGAATAGCCTGCAGGTTTTCGGCTGTGTCCTGTACCAATAGCGTGTTGGTGCGATCGTCCACGCCAACGCTGCCGCGGTCTGACATCATCGAGCTTCCGCCGCTACCTGCCTGGACCAGCGAAGCCAGATCCGATGCTTTCGCATAGTTCACCTGAAGGAACTCGGAATACAGTGGCTCCAGTTCGCGTATGGCAAGCTTCGCCTCGAGGTCGGCCGTTTCGCGAGCCGCAATTTCCTCGGCCGGCGCAACCATGATGACGTTGCCGTTCTGGCGCATGTCCAGACCCTTGGTCGTCATGACAATATCCAGCGCCTGGTCCCATGGAACATTGCGCAGGCGCAACGTTACGTTGCCCTGGACCGTATCGGAAACAACGATGTTCTTGCCCGACGTTTCGGCCAGAAGCTGCAAAACCGCACGCGTTTCGATGTCCTGGAAGTTCAGCGTCAGACGTTGACCTTCGTATTCCTTGGTTTCCGAGAACAGGCTGGATTCCTCGGAACCCTCAGCCGCCGCCGGATTGACTTCAATTGTGAATTCATTATCGGATTGATAGGCGAGCTGCTCATACTTGCCCTCTGCCGAAATTACGATGCGCGTATCGAGGTTGGTGCGCAGCGTATCCACGGTCGTAACCGGCGTGGCGAAATCCATGACGTCGAGACGACGCATTAGCTCCGCCGGCAGGCTCGTATCTTTGAATACAGCAACAACGCGACCGCCTTCCTGGCGAATATCGACCGGTGTCGACGGGTCCGTCAGGTTAACTATGACGCGACCACCGCCCTCACGGGTGCGACGAAAATCGACGCTGGAGATAGCGCGGCTTCCTGGAGCTGCGTAGGAGCGAGTTGCAGATGCAGGTGCGCTGGCGAACTGGGTAGTATCAGCGCTGTAGTCACCACTCTCTCCAAGAATAACGGTTACCGTATTACCACTCCGGCTCGTCTGGTACTCAACCATGGAACCCAGATTCAGTACGACACGCGTGCGGCCATTGGCCTCAGCCGTCAGCACGGTGTCCAGGGGGCCCAGGTTAACGTCACGACGGCGGGAAGTAAGACCCAGCGTCGTGCCTGGAAGATCGAGCGCAATCCTCGCAGGATTTTCGATCGTGAATGCCAGCGGCTCGGGCGCCGTGTCACTCATGATCAGCTTCAGCTCGACTCGCTGGCCGGGCAGGCTTTGCACCTGAATGTCCTGCAGCCGATTACCTTCCTGAGCGCTTGCGTTCGCGCCCCAGAAAAGCAGCAATGCTGCCTGTGCCAATGCAGCCAGTTTTAGCACCGATGTGCGACGACCGGCCGTCGGTTTGATTTTGAGCATCATTCCAATTACTCCCAGTTCCATTCAGGTGTCAGTCTGATAGACCGACTGCGGCATCTCTCTCGATATAGCCGCCGATTCCGTCAGAAATAATTTCAATCAGATCAATTGCTGATTCAGAAATTTCGGTGATTCGTCCGTCGTTTTGCCCGATATAGTTGCCGGGAACGACGCGGTGAATCAAACCGTCAGACGTTTGTACTAGACCATACATTGTTTCGCCAATATAGAGCGTTCCGACCATGCCGAGCGAGTCCAGCGGAAAGCTCTCGAGATACTCCCGGCTACGGTCGAGATCGGGCCGTGCTCCGCCACCCGCACCGGATGCCTGCGGCGTATCCGGCACAAACGGTGAGCGCATGCCCTGCGCGTCAGCGACGTAGGTAAATACTTCGTAAGGCGTAATTTCCGGTAGCGGTTCGATACGACCACCCGGCCTTGCCTTGATTTTATTGACGTATTCGTCGAGATCATCCATGTCGCCGGCACAAGCCGACAGCAAAAATGCAGACAAAGCCACGATCAATGCATTCTTAATTATCAGGGAAGCGCGCATTTCTAGTCTGCCTCCTCGTCAAGATAGCGGTAGGTTTTTGCCGTGACTTCGAGGCTAAGCTTGTCGAAGGTAGAGGCATCCGCACGCGTAATGTTGATATTGTGAAGTGTCACGATTCGAGGCAATGCCGCGATTCCGCTGACGAAATTCCCGATCTCATGATAGCTGCCGTCCAGGCGAATCGAAATTGGCTTCTCGGCATAAAAATCTCGAGGCACCTCACCTTGCGGCACGAACAGCTTTTCCTGCAAGCCGGCTGCCAGGCCCGTTTGGGAAATGTCGACAATCAGGCTCGGAATCTCTGTTTCACCCGGAAGCTGCCGAAGCATGGTGCCAAAGGACTGCTCAATCTGGGCAAGCTGCGCTTTATAAGCGTCGTAATTTGCCGCCTTGCGCTGTTTGCTTTCAAAAGTGACGCGCAGTGCTTCTTCTTCCTGTTGTACGCGCTCCAGCTGCGGCGCCTTGTCCTTGACAATAAACCAGTAGATGCCAAGGCCCACGACTACCGAAAACAAAATGGCAATGACGGCAACACGGAAAAGCAGCGGCCAGCGACCAACGTCATTGACGTCCAGACTCTGGAGTTCTTCTACTACGTTCATTCCGCTTCCTCCCTGTCGGGATCCGATCGCATCTGTTTCAGATAAACGATGAACTCAGCTTGGCGGGACGCGCCGGACTGTTTGGTTTCAACTCGTGAAACCTCAGGATCGCCCATCCAGTTAGACGCATCTATCTGACGCATCAGCGCCGATACTCGCGTGCTGGACTGCGCGATGCCGCGTATCTCGACACGCGACCCGGTTTGTTTCATACCGGTCAGGTAGACGCCTTCAGGCAACTGCCGGACCAATTCGTCAAACAGGTGGACAATCTCGGGACGACTCTTTTGCAGCTCCTCGATGATTTCCATGCGAGCAAGCAGTCGTTCCTTCTGGCGCTCCAGACCGTCGATCTCGGTGATGCTCTTCTCGAGCTCAACAATTTCGGTCGTCAGTCGCTGATTGCGATCCTGCTGGTTGGAGATCATCTGCGAATAAGAAAACACCGTGCCCATTACGACCGCAATCGCGGCGACAACGGCGGCGGCGGCGGCAACGCCGAAATCTCGTTGACGCTTTTTCCGTTCCGCCTCGCGCCATGGGAGTAGATTAATATTTGGCATATTAGTCGAAGCTCCTTAGTGCAAGGCCGCAGGCGGTAAGTAATGCTGTTGCATCTTTATTGACGCCCTGTGATTTAGCCTTGGATGAAATCTTCATTTGTCCGAGCGGATCGCCGACCTCGGTCGGAATACCCACGCGGCTTGAGATGACGTCGGCGATTCCCGGAATGTTGGCGCAGCCGCCGCAGACCAGGATCATGTCCGGCTGTTCCCTGCCACCGCCGGAAGCAAGATAGAACTGCAGGGAACGGCTGACCTGTTGTGTCATGTCATCAATAAAAGGTTCGAGGACTTCAGGCTGGTAGTTACTCGGCAAGCCACCTTGTTTCTTGGCGCGCCCGGCATCCTCCATGGATAAGCCGTAGGTGCGCATAATCTCTTCAGTCAGCTGCTGGCCGCCGAAGTTGAAGTCGCGCGTATACACTACCTTGAGGTCGTAGAGCACACTGAAGGTCGTGCTGCTCGCGCCGATATCTACAACAGCGACTGACTGCCCGATACCGCCGTCCGGAATCTGATGACTCAGAAGCCGACACGCGTTCTCGAGAGCAAAAGCTTCGACATCGACAATTTGTGCCTCCAGCCCTGCCGCCCTTACAGCCGACTGGCGCTGTTCGACGTTCTCGGTACGCGTTGCTACGAGCAACACATCCATGAGCTCGGGGTCTTTGTCATTCGGGCCGATCACTTCGTAGTCGAAGCTGACCTCTTCCATCGGAAATGGAATGTACTGGTCGGCCTGAATTTCGACCTGCCCTTCCATGTCTCTCGAAGAGAGGCTCGAGGGCATCTGAATGACTTTGGTAATAGCTGCATCACCACTGATTGCGACAGCCACGTCGCTTGCCTTTGCTCCAGCGCGTTTAACGGCGCGACGAATTGCTTCGCCGACGGCTTTTGCGTCGACGATGGCTTTTTCGCTCACCGAACTGGGAGGCGTGGGCTCTGCTGAGTAGGACTCGACGCGATAGCGCTTTCCGCTCTGCGAAAGCTCTATCAATTTGACCGACGACGTCGTGATATCGAGGCCCAGCAATGGCGGTTTCTTATTGCCAAAAAGCACGTTTTTTTCCTTCTAAGTCGGTAAGTTGCGAGTCAAACGTAGGTTGGACCTGAGCAAAGCGATTTAACTATATATCAATAAAATGTTAAATAAAACGTGACTTTGCTCACGATCCACCGATCCCTATAGTAATGCCCCTGCAAGACAACATTCCGTGAACCAGTCGGCGGCTGTGAGTGAGACTCGTTATTGCAGCGTTCAGCAATGCGCGTCTATTATCGGCCGCCGATCTCCTACGGACCAAGCCTTGCCACTGAAAAGCCACTTTTCCGACACCTGCCTGACAGTACGGTACCTTTAAATAAGGCCGCCTGGGGCCCGGAAAACCTGGATATTCGGTGGAAAACGCCAGCAACTATGCATAAACCACGGAAAACAAACAAGAATCCACGTCACAAACGGAGACGGCGCCTGTTGCGCAGCGTTGTCCTGATTGTCGGACTCGGAATCTCCGCCAGCATCGGCGGAGTCGCTGCCGTTATTGGAGCCTACTATTTCGTGGCGCCAGGCCTGCCGAAGGCCGAGACCATTCGCGATATCCCGCTGCAGATCCCGTTGCGCATATTCAGTCGCGATGGCTACCTGCTTTCCGAGATCGGCGAGCGGCGGCGCATCCTCGTGACCTTCGAGGATTTGCCAGCGCACGTCGTACATGCGTTCGTCTCCGCCGAAGACCGCCGCTTCTTTGAGCATCCGGGGATCGACTACCAGGGCATTTTACGATCGTTCGCGCGACTGCTGCAGAGCGGAGAAATCAGTGGCGGTGGCAGCACGCTGACCCAGCAACTTGCGAGAGACTACTTTCTGACTCGCGAACAACTGTTCACGAGAAAATTGCGCGAGGCGTTTCTCGCCTACAAGATCGAACAGGAATTTACGAAGGAACAGATCATGGCGCTGTTCCTGAACAAGATGTTCTTCGGCCAGCGCGCCTATGGCGTCGCAGCCGCGGCGCAGGTGTATTTCGACAAGCCGCTGAGCGAAGTGAATGCCTCGGAGGCCGCAACGCTTGCCGGCGTGTTGCCCGCTCCCTCACGATACAACCCGGTCTACAGTGCCGCTAATGCGACCGTTCGACGCAACTACGTGCTCGGGCGGATGCATGATCTGGGTTACCTGGATGATTCGGCTTATGAAGACGCGATGGATTTTGCGATGGAATCGCAGCTGCATGGCGCTGCTGTAGAGCTGAACGCGCCGTATGTCGCCGAGATGGCGCGCAGTGAAATGTTGCGACGTTATGGAGAGGACACGTACACCGCCGGCTTCCAGGTCGTCACAAGTCTCGACTCGCGCCTGCAACGGGCTGCCAACTACGCCCTCAGAAACGGTCTGCTCGAATTCACGCGTCGACGTGGCTATCGTGGGCCGGTACAGAACCCTGGAGCTCGACGCTGGCGTTCTGGCAACACCGTTCGAGGAATGGCCGATAGATATTCGCGAGTCTCTCGAACAATACGCACCGGGCGGCCTGTCGGTCGCGCTTGTTACCGAAGTTTCTGACAACAACTCTGCACGTATCGTTTTGGGTGGTGGCGTCGAGGCGACACTGCCGTGGTCAGGTATCAGCTGGGCGAAGCCATTTATCGACCGGGAGACCACCGGGCCTGCCCCGGAGCAAGCCAGCGACGTGCTTGTCGTCGGCGACCTTATATATGTCATGCCTACGACCAGCGGTAACTGGGCTCTCGCACAGGTACCGGAGGCGCAGGGCGCCATTGTTTCCATGGATCCTTACGATGGTGCTGTTGGCGCCTTGACCGGCGGTTTCGACTTCGCGATGAGCAAGTTCAACCGCGCAAGGCAGGCCTATCGACAGCCCGGCTCCTCGTTTAAACCCTTTATCTATTCTGCGGCACTCGAGCACGGCAATACGCCAGCGACAGTGGTGCTGGACGCTCCCGTTGTTATCAATTCGTCGGAGCTTGAAGCGGTCTGGCGCCCGATTAACTATAGCGGCCGGTTCTACGGTCCGACGCGCATGCGCGAGGCGCTGGTGCGCTCGATGAACCTGGTCTCCGTACGCTTGCTGTTGTTCGAGACGGGCGTTGGCAATGCGGTGCGTCACATCGAGAAATTCGGATTCGGGGATGCCGCACTGCCGCGTAATGGCTCTCTGGCGTTAGGCGGCGGCGCAGCATCGCCGCTCGATATGGCGCAGGGCTATGCGACCATTGCCAATGGCGGGCATGCCGTTAAGCCTTACGTCATCGACGCGATCTACGGGCCCGAGGGTGAGACTCTGTATCGCGCGGAACCGGCCATTGTCTGCGACGAATGTGTTGTGGCAGAAGCCGCGACCTCGTTCAACGATACCGCGGCAAGCACACTGTCGCTCGACGAAATGGCCGACGTAGCGCTCGACTACCGCCCGGACGCATCTGTTGCGCCCGAGCTTTTCGAAGGCATCAATGTCGCGCGGCAAACAGTAAGGCCGCAGAATATATTTCTCGTGCAGGACATGATGCGCGACGTCATACGACGCGGCACCGGCCGAAAGGCAATGGCGCTGGGACGTCGCGACCTTTCCGGAAAAACCGGTACCTCGAACGATCGTCGCGATGCGTGGTTTGGCGGTTTCAACGGCGACCTGGCGACCATCGTCTGGGTCGGTTATGACAACGACCTGCCACTGGGCCCGGGCGAAGAAGGCTCCCGGACCGCTCTGCCGATATGGGTCGAGTTCTCGCGCATCGCGCTGGCCGGCGTACCTGAAAACCAGATGCCGATGCCCGAGGGAATTGTGTCTGTAAAGATCGACCGGGAAACGGGTTGCCCGGCCCGTGCAGGCCAGGGCAACGTTATTTTCGAGGTATTTATGGCGGACAATGTGCCAACCTGCGAGTACGTCGACGATATTCCAGACATTTTCAATAATGCTTCCGGCATTGATGCGCCACCCGAGGAAGAGGCTGAGGACGAATCGGACGAGTCTCTTTTCTAGAGCCATGGCCCGACAAAAGAACAGCGATAACGATCGCGCCCGCAAGCTGGTCGCACAGGAGGCCGCACGAGTTATCGTCGATCATGGGGTGCGCGACTACCGCCTGGCGAAGCAAAAGGCCGCAGACCGCCTGGGGATCGTCGGCCGCGGCGCGCTTCCCGGCAACGCGGAAGTCGAAGCTGCTGTCGCCGAGCACCTCGAGATCTTTGGTCGCGAATCCCATGCCGACCACCTGCGCCTGATGCGCGTCGCTGCGCTTTCAGCTATGGAACTGCTGGTTACCTTCACTCCCAGGCTCGTTGGCCCCGTGCTGGTCGGTACGGCCGACGAAAACTCCGCCGTCAATCTGCATGTATTCGCTGACAGCCCCGAAGCGGTAGCCATGGAGCTCTCTTGTATGGGAATCAGCTATCGGCCGTACGAACGTCGCTTGAAAAGTCGTCGCAATCGTTCGGAGACGTACGCCGGCTTCGAGTTTCATCACAGTAACAGCGCCATTCAGGTAACGGTGTTCCCGGTTGACGGCATTCGACAAGCACCGATGAGCCCGATCGATGGCAAACCGATGAGGCGGGCTGCGTCAGACACCGTTCAGCAACTCCTCGAACACGTCTGATTACAGGCTAATTTCACGACGTGCGTTCTCATCGCGGCGCCTACCGCAAGGGTGTCTTAGTCGCTCGGATAGTGCTCCCGTCAAGCGCGAGCGAGGTACGCAAAGTCGCTTCGTGAAATGCCCTTGCACTCGCCGACGGGTGAGAGCAGTTCGCCGGGAAAAATGTCGGGCAGTTGCCTGACTTAAAGGGCTTTGCCGTGGCTGGTCAGGGGACGAATGAAATTCAGCAAGAGGAGCTCCCGAGTCGGAGCCCCTTCTGCAGGTTGCGAACGGCGGCAGTCTTAACGCTTTTCGATTGGCATGTAGTCGCGTGCCGGCGCGCCGGTGTACAGCTGTCGCGGCCGCGCGATTTTGCCCGCCGGATCCGAAATCATTTCGCGCCAGTGTGACGCCCAGCCAACTGAGCGCCCCAGCGCAAACATTACCGTAAACATCGATGTGGGTATGCCCAGCGCCCGGTAGATAATGCCGGAGTAGAAGTCGACGTTCGGATAGAGGTTTTTCTCGACGAAATAGTCGTCTTTCAGCGCAACCTGCTCAAGTTCCTGAGCAAGATCAAACAACGGCGTGTCCTTTCGATCGAGCTTCTGCAAAACCTTGTAGCACATGTCCCGAATGATCGTTGCCCGCGGATCAAAGTTCTTGTAAACGCGGTGCCCGAAACCCATCAGGCGAAACGGATCGTTCTTGTCCTTTGCTTTCGCAACGTACTTGGGGATCTGACTCGCGTCGCCTATCTCCTCGAGCATCTCGAGAACCGCCTCATTGGCGCCGCCGTGCGCCGGACCCCAGAGCGCCGATACGCCTGCAGCGATCGCGGAGTAGGGATTTGCACCGGAGCTTGCGGCCATTCGGACCGTCGACGTCGAACAGTTTTGTTCATGGTCGGCGTGCAGGATAAACAGCAGGTCGAGCGCCTCGGAAGCGACTTCATCAATTTCGTAGGGTTCCGCCGGAACCGCGAACAGCATGTGCAGCAGGTTCTGCGCGTAATTCAGGTCATTGCGTGGATAGATAAACGGCTGGCCGATATTGAGCTTGTAAGCCGCGGCAGCGATGGTCGGCAACTTCGCCAGAATCCTGTGCGCGAAAATATCGCGGTGATCGGGATTCGATGCGTCCATCTCGTTGTGATAGTAGGCCGACATGGAGCCGACCACTGACGACAGCATGGCCATCGGGTGAGCGTCGTAACGAAATCCCTTGAAGAAGTTCAGCATGCCCTCGTTGAGCATGGTGTGCGTGCGAATCGTGTTGTCGAACTTCTCAAGTTCAGCAACCGTCGGAAGGTCTCCCCTCAACAACAGATATGCGACCTCGATGAAACTCGAATTGGCCGCCAGTTGTTCGACCGGATATCCCCGGTACATGAGGATGCCCTTCTCGCCATCAATGAACGTGATATCAGACTCGCAGCTACCGGTTGCGACGAATCCGGGGTCGTAGGTGAAGACCCCCTGTTCCTTATACAACTTCGCAATGTCGATGACGTCCGGGCCGGTGGTTCCTGTGCGAATCGGCAGTTGCGATTCGGTGCCGCTCGGGCTGGTAAGGCGAAATACGTCGTCAGTCATCATGACTCCTTCAAGGATTTACTCGAATAAACATGACGAGCATAGCAGAGCTACACGACCCCGGAAGTCGTGGAATAACGCAATAGTGTAACCAGGTGGCTGGCGCCGGGACTGGCTTACTCGCTGCTCGCAGCGGAACCCATTCCGTATTTCTTACGGAACTTATCGACACGACCGCCGGTATCGACGATCTTTTGTTTGCCGGTATAAAACGGGTGGCAAGAAGAGCACACCTCTATAAGAAGGTCGTCGCCAAGCGTGGAGCGCGTTGTAAATTCGTTGCCACAACTACAGGTGACCTTGATGGCGTTGTAATTGGGGTGAATGTCGGCTTTCATTTTGGCTCTCCGGAGCGCGCTACTTAGGGAAAAGGCCGCGTAGGATATAGCGAAGCGGCCGGCTCCGCAAGCCCCTGCGTGTTATCCACAGAACCTGTGGATAACACTGTGGATGGAAATTGAGTGGATGCTCTAAGGTGCGGATTTTCAAGCAAGCTTGTCAGAATGACTATTTTGTGTCCATTTTCGTTTTAATAGGAAAAACAATAACTTATCTGCTTTTTGCAACGCTCCGAATGAATTCGGAGGCCCTATACGCTAAAAATCAAGGCCCCGGAGAATCCTTGTGCATAAATGAACACATTGGAAATTTCCCGCGTGGCTATCCGCTTCGCCGCAAAGCGTTTGAAATGTGCGCCGTGGCCGAGAATCGATACGGGAAATTTACCTGCGATTCCGGCAGAAACTCGGCCTGCAGGTCGTTCAGAAAGCGGCGCCCCTGCAGCGTGGCTCGCCAGACCGCGTTGCGGCCGCGCAACACCAGGCCTTTCTCGCACGCCCGCCGCATGATGCCCGATAACGCCTCCGGGCTATTGCCGGTCCTTTCTTCGAATATGGCCTCGCTGAAGCCGTCGTTAAGTCGCAGTGCGTTGAGCATGAACTCGAAGACCAGTTCGGCGTCCGACACGGGCATAAGCGACGTTTCCGATGCCGCGCTTTCGAATGACACCATGTACTGCAGCGGGTTCGCCGGCTTTATGTAACGGAAAACGCCGCGCTCGTTGCTTATTTTGCCGTGCGCGCCGGCACCTGCAGCCAGGTAGTCACCAAACAGCCAGTAGTTGAGGTTGTGTTGGCAGCGCTGCTGGTCGCGGCAGTAAGCTGAGACCTCATACTGGGCATAGCCGCTAGCGGCCAACAGCGCTTGGCCACGATCCTGAATTTCCCAGGCCATTTCGTCGTCCGGCAGGTCTTCTGGTGGCCGGGCGTAAAAGATCGTGTTGGGCTCCAGCGTAAGCTGATACCAGGACAGGTGTGCAGGTTCGAGCTTGATTGCTGCACGCAAATCCGCGAGCGCCGCCTCGATGTCCTGACCCGGAAGACCGTGCATCAGATCGATATTGATATTGGCAATGCCGGCCGCTCGAGCTTCTTCGACCGCGCGGACGATATCTGCGCTGCTATGGATTCGCCCGATCTTTTTCAGTGTTTCATCGTTGAAACTCTGGCCGCCGAACGACAGGCGATTGACGCCGGCGTCCCGATAGCCCGCCGGATCTCCACATTCCACCGTGCCGGGATTCGCCTCCATCGTAATCTCGGCGTCTGTATCCACGTCGAAGAACGTGTGGACGCCATTCAGCAAGCGTGCGATTTCATCCGCGGAGAACAGGCTCGGCGTACCGCCGCCAAGAAAAATGCTGCCTATCTTTCGACCCGAGGCTCGCGACGCTTCGTTTTCGAGGTCGCGAAGCAGAGCATCAAGGTATCGCCCTCGTGGCGCCGAATCGCCAGCCGCATGGGAGTTGAAGTCGCAGTACGGGCACTTTTGTACGCACCAGGGAAGATGCACGTACAACGAGAGCGGCGGCTTCATTTGAAATGATCGGCCAGCTGGCTGACCAGTGAGCGCAGCGCCTGGCCACGATGACTGCGCGCGTTCTTCTCCTGCGGCGTTAGCTCAGCGGAGCTACGCCCGCTTTCGAGGTCCAGGAAGATGGGGTCGTAGCCAAAGCCGCCGTCGCCCTGGCGTGCCTTCAGCAGCCTGCCGCACCAGATTCCCTCCGCAACGATAGCGTTCGCGACGCCGGGCAATACGCAGGTCGCGACGCAGTGAAAAGCAGCGCTGCGCTGGTCTTCGCTGACGCCCGCCAGTTCCCCGAGCAACTTGTCGATATTCGCATCGTCTGTCGCATTGGCGCCGGCGTAACGAGCCGAGTAAACACCAGGGCGGCCGCCGAGCGCGTCGACCACCAGGCCGGAGTCGTCGGCGATTGCCGGCAGCCCGGTAACATCGGCTGCATGCTGTGCTTTTATCAGTGAGTTTTCGGCAAACGTTGTGCCGGTCTCTTCCGCATCGGCGACGCCAAGTTCGGACTGCGCAATAACCTCCACGGCCAGTCCGTCGAGCAGCCGCCGGAGCTCGGCGAGCTTGCCCGCATTGCCGCTGGCCATGACAATTTTCTTCTGCGGCAGAGTCACCGGGTCGCGGCGCTTATAGCCTCGTTTTGTGCCGCCAGAATAGAGTCGATGCCGAGACGCGCAAGACCAATCATCGCGCTGAACTCATCGTCTGTGAAAGCGTGGCCCTCAGCCGTACCCTGCACCTCGATGAATCGGCCTGCGTCGTTCATCACAATATTCATGTCCGTTTCTGCCTCTGAATCTTCGTCGTAATCGAGATCCAGCACCGGCGCACCGCGGTAGATGCCCACCGATATGGCGGCGACCTGCCCGTGCAGCGGATTCTTCTTCAGCCGTCCCTTCTTCTTGAGCCGCTGCATGGCAATCGCCAGCGCGACGTAAGCGCCGCTGATCGATGCCGTCCGTGTACCACCGTCCGCCTGGATAACATCGCAGTCGAGCATTACCGAACGTTCGCCGAGCGCGTCGAGATCCGTCACTGCACGCAACGAACGACCAATCAGCCGCTGAATTTCGACGGTGCGGCCGCCCTGCTTGCCGCGCGCCGCCTCCCTACCCGAACGTGTGTGCGTTGCCCTGGGCAACATGCCGTACTCGCCGGTAACCCAGCCGCGGCCGGTGTTGCGCATCCACGCAGGCACGCGCTCCTCAATGCTGGCCGTGCACAACACCTGCGTGTCGCCGAAAGACGCGAGCACGCTACCTTCGGCATGTTTGGTGAAATCTGTGACGAACTGAAGTTCGCGCATCTGGGATGCTTCGCGACCGCTAGGGCGCATGTTGTCTCTCCTGTTAACAGCCAGACTAGCTGCCAATCCACCTTAACGCGGTACCGGTCGTATTGTCACTGTAAGGAGAGTTGACGGTCAGCGCCTTGACGCTCAGTGCTTTGAGGTTGTCCACCAGGTTGTCGACCCCGGGGTCGCCGATTTCTGCCATGTCGTCATCACTGAGTCCCGACCACAGTCCATCAGAGCAGGCGAGTAGCACGTCGCCTGGTTGCAGTGTGATCTTGTCGGTAATGCTCATGTCCGGAACCGGTGCGTCACCCCCAATGCAACACTCGACGAAGTTTCGCATCGGATGGTCCTTGGCCTCGTCTTCCGTAATAGCGCCTTCCTGAATCAGCACCTCTACGTGACTATGATCGCGAGACCGGCTGAGCACCGCGTTGTCCCTTACCTGGTAGATACGGCTATCGCCGATATGCGCCCAGAATGCGCCGCCCTCTTGCACGAGGCAGATCGCGCAGGTTGCCCGCGGTCGAAAATCGACCGCAAGCTCGTTACCCAGCCCGACCACTTCGTCGTGCGCCCTCGATAGCACCTTGTACAGAAAGCCTTGCGGATCGAACAGCGGCAGCGCCGCCTCCATGAACAGGTCTTGCACAACCCTGAGTCCGGTCTCAGCCGCCTTGGCGCCGTCCGAGTGTCCGCCCATACCGTCGAATACCAGCATCAAAGCCGCATCCTCCGCGACGACGACGGCGGCTCTATCCTGGTTGTCCTGGCGATCTCCCAGAGCAGATACTTTGGCGTATTCGATTTTCATAGTTTAAAGGTGGTGATGATTGGCCTTCGGCGGCGGCCACAGCATAGAATGGCCGTCCTCTTTAAAACGTGACCCAGGCGACACACTGCGGCATTGCCGGGAGAAGGGTGCTGATGTTACACAGTATGACAGGCTTCGCGCGAGAGTCAGTGGAAACACCGATTGGCACGTTGACCTGGGAAATTCGGGCAGTCAACCATCGCTATCTCGACGTGCAGTTCAAGTTGCCGGAAGACCTGCGGCCAAAAGAACAGCTATTCCGCCAGCAGGCGAGCGCCGCATTGGGCCGAGGCAAGGTGGAGTGCGCCCTGTACTTTCGGCGCGCGCTCAATCAGGACAATGAGCTCAAACTGGATACCGATCTGGTCGAACTGATCGGCCACCGGATTTCCGAGCTTACGGCAAAATTACCCAATGTCGCCGCTGCAAACCCGATCGAGATTCTGCGCTGGCCGGGCGTCGTCTTGCAGACCGAAGCGGATACCGAGCCGCTGTTCGAACAGGCAACGGCATTGCTGGATAAAACGTTGGCGGGCCTGAATGACATGCGCGCCAGTGAGGGTAAGCGCATTGCCGAAATGCTCAATTCGCGCTGCGCCGATATCGCGCAGATTTCTGCAAGCGTTCGAACCCGTATGCCGGAGGTTTTGGCGGCGACCCGGGCAAAACAGAAAGAACGTATAGAGAACCTGAACGTCGAGGCAGATCCGACGCGCCTCGAGCTGGAAATAGCCTTGATCGCACAGAAGATTGATGTTGATGAGGAGCTCGATCGGCTCGAAAGTCACCTCATCGAAATTCAGGATGCCATCAATAGCGGCAAACCGGTTGGCCGGCGTCTCGATTTTCTGATGCAGGAACTGAACCGCGAAGCCAACACGCTCGGCTCCAAGTCTGCCGATACAGAAACCACCAAAGCCGCCGTCGACCTAAAAGTGCTGATCGAACAGATGCGCGAGCAAATCCAGAACGTCGAGTAGCGAACGGTGGTCAGGAAAGATGCAAAACTGTTTGTCATTGCGGCACCCTCGGGGGCCGGCAAGACGACGATCGTAAAGGCGCTGGTTGCACGCAATCCGGAGCTCAGGTTTTCAATCTCCTATACGACACGACAAAAGCGGCGCACTGAAGTCGATGGTGTCGACTACCTGTTCGTGGATGTCGATGAATTCGAGCGGCTGAACGCAGATGGCGAACTTCTCGAGTCTGCAGAAGTGTTCGATAATTTTTACGCGACGAGTCGAAGCCAGGTCGAGAAGCATCTGGCCGAAGGCCAGAATGTCATTCTGGAAATCGACTGGCAGGGAGCCAGGCAGGTCCGGGAGTCGATGCCCGAATGCATCACCATCTTTATATTGCCGCCATCGCTCGAGGAGCTCGAACGACGCCTTCGCGACCGCCGCACCGACAGCGCGGAAGTCATTGAGCGGCGATTGCGCGACGCACTGAACGACATGGCCCACTGGGACGAGTTTGACTACGTGATCATCAACGACAAACTGGAACAGGCTGTCGCAGATCTCGAGGGCGTGCTTCAGGGATCCGGGCAGGCCTGCGCCCGCGTTAATGTCGCACTACGACGCGTAGTTTCCCGAATCATCGGTTAGCAACCCGGGGCCCTATATAGCGTTTGGTTATATGGGCTCGGAAAATACGCGGCTTGCCGTCTACAATTCCCGGCCTTCTATTTCGGGCCGTACGCAAGGCCCAACTCACAGGACACTGACCCATGGCCAGAATCACGGTCGAAGATTGCCTCGACAATATTGAAAACATTTTCGAGATGGTGCTTGTTGCCGCCAAGCGTGCACGTCGAATCGCTCACGGCGCAGACCCAATGGTTGAGCTGGAAAACGACAAACCAACGGTGATCGCGCTGCGTGAGATTGCCGAGGGTCACGTTACGCCCGCGATTCTTGAGGAAATCGATCAGCCGGTGGTCGATGACCTGATGGGCTCGCCGGAGCCTGCAGAAGATGTTTTGCCGGTTCGCGGCATTTCAATCGGCGACTAGGCGCTGCTACAAGAGCGCCCTCGCTCGATAACGACGGGCTCGCCGCTCCGTGCTTATTACGGCTATTATCGGAGCATGGATTACGCAGCCACTCTTCTCTCCAAACTTCCCGGCGCCTCCCGTCGAGACTTCGGGCTGCGTCGGCTGGTTGAGACGATTAAGGTCTACATGCCCAACGAGCATGTCGAACAGGTACTGAAGGCCTACGAGTTCGGCGCAAGCGCCCACGAAGGACAGACGCGCAAGTCTGGCGAACCCTATATTACCCACCCGGTCGCCGTCGCCCAGGAGTTGGCCGATATGCGCCTCGATGCGCAGGCGATCTGCGCCGCCATACTGCACGACGTGGTTGAAGACACGCCGGCTTCGCTCGCCGAGATCGAAGAAAACTTCGGACCCGAGGTCGCGCAACTGGTCGATGCCGTCAGCAAACTTGACCAGATTCAGTTCCACAGTCGCGCTGAAGCTCAGGCCGAGAGTTTTCGCAAAATGATGCTCGCCATGATTGAGGATATCCGCGTCATCCTCGTCAAGCTTTCCGATCGCCTGCACAACATGCAAACGCTTGGCGCGATGCCGGCTGCGAAGAAAAAACGCATTGCGCGGGAGACGCTGGATATTTATGCGCCGATTGCCAACCGCCTCGGCATCAATCGTATGAAGATCGAACTCGAGGATCTCGGCTTCAAGCACCTGTACCCGTATCGCTACCGCGTACTCGATAGCACGTTAAAGAAGGCCAAGGGCTCCCAGCGTCAAATCGTCAAACGAATTTCTGAGGAGTTCAGCAAGGCGCTTGAGGAAGAGGGTATCTCTGGCCAGGTCATAGGGCGCCAGAAGCACCTCTATAGCATTTACCGCAAAATGGCCGAGAAGAAACGGGCCTTGTCGGACATCGTGGACGTTTACGGTTTTCGCATCATCGTCGACGATGTAAACACCTGTTATCAGACGCTGGGCCTCATCCACGGGCTTTATAAGCCGATGCCCGGCCGTTTCAAAGACTACATTGCGATACCACGGATTAACGGCTACCAGTCTTTACACACCACGCTGTTCGGGCCCAAAGGGCTGCCGCTGGAAGTACAGATCCGAACCCGTGAAATGGATCGCGTCGCAGAGGCGGGCGTGGCGTCGCACTGGATTTACAAAGCTGACGAGAAAGCCGATGCGACACCGCAACGGCGCGCCCGGGAATGGCTCGCCAACCTGGCTGAAATCCAGCAGTCGGGAACGTCGGAAGAATTTCTTGAAAGCGTCAAAGTCGATCTGTTCCCTGACAAGATTTATGTATTCACGCCGAAGGGCGACATCATGCCGTTGCCGAAAGGCGCCACTACTGTCGATTTTGCCTACGCGGTGCATACCGATATCGGCGACCGTTGCGTCGCCGCGAAAATAGATCGCGGGCTGGTGCCGCTAAGAACGCCCCTGCAGAACGGCCAGACTGTTGAGATCGTTACGTCCCGTGGCGCCAAGCCTAATCCGAACTGGCTGACATTCGTGCGTTCGGCCAAAGCGCGTACCGCGATACGCAATCATATGAAGAACCTGCGCGCCACCGAGTCCATTGACCTGGGCAAACGCCTGCTCGACAAGTCTCTTAAAGACCTGGGCTCGTCGCTGCGCAAGGTTGGCAAAGTACGCATGGCCAGCGTGGTGGAGGATCTCGGGCTCAATAACACCGCCGAACTTTTCGAACAAATCGGGCTGGGCGAGCGGCTCGCGCCGCTATCAGCACGCATGCTTATCGGCACCGATGAGGCCGGTGACACGGACGAGAAGGTCGCGCATCTTGTTATCGCGGGTACGGAAGGGATGGTGGTCAGCTACGGCAAGTGTTGTCATCCGATTCCCGGTGACGAGGTGATGGGCTACCTGACCGCCGGCCGGGGAGTCGTCGTTCACAGGAATACGTGTGGCAACCTGCGAATTTTCCGCAAGCAGCCGGAGAAGTGGATTACAGTCACCTGGGAAAAACAGCTCGACCGGGACTTCTCATCGCAAATTCAGGCCGAAACGAGAAACCGAACCGGGGTGCTCGCGGAAGTTGCCGCGACCATTGCTGATTGCGGTTCAAATATCGAACAGGTCGAGGTGCTCGGCCGGCATGACGACTGCTCTGTGTTGTCGTTCTTGCTGACCGTCAAAGATCGTAACCACCTTGCGAAGATCATGCGCAGCGTGCGCAAGATGCCCAACGTTATGAAGGTTACGCGCGAGTGCGCGTAGCTCGAACCCTTTCAATTCCAGGACACCACAATGACCAAGCAGGCAATTCACACCGACAGCGCACCGGCCGCAATAGGCACGTACTCACAGGCCGTGCGTAGCGGCAACATCGTGTTTCTTTCCGGACAGATCCCGCTGCTTCCCGAAACCATGGAGATGATCGATGGCAACTTCGAAAGCCGCGCACGCCAGGTGTTCTCGAACCTGAAAGCCGTTGCCGAGGCTGCCGATGGCACACTCAACGACGTCGTCAAAGTCACAGTGTTCCTGACTGACCTCGACAACTTCGCGACCGTCAACGCAATTATGGAAGAGTTCTTTGAGAAGCCTTACCCGGCGCGTGCCGCGGTCGGGGTTGCCTCGTTGCCAAAAGGTGCCGATGTCGAGGCTGACGCAATCCTGATCTTATAAAGGCCCGAGCCACCGTACGCAGTTCGGGGAAGTGCAATACAGCGACACCGCATTTCAACCCTGTTCGCCTTTGTCCTGACAGCCTGCCCTGTTGCTCTATAAAGTGCATTTATCGTGGACCTGCATTCAAACCTGACCTCCCTCAAGGGCGTTGGCCCAGCGCTCGTGACGAAGCTCGAGAAGCTCGGGCTGTATCGCGTAGAAGATCTGCTGTTTCTGTTACCGCTGCGATACGAGGATCGAACACAGCTTGTCAAAATCGGCGCGCTGCTGCCCGGGCAGCGCTGCCTGGTTAGCGGTGAAGTTCTTTTGGCAGAAACCGTTTACCGGGGGCGCCGCAACCTTCTTGTTCGAATCGGCGACGGCAGCGGCCAGCTTACGTTGCGCTTCTTTCATTTTTCGCGGCAGCAGCAGGCGCAGTTTCAGCCCGGCGTCAGGCTGACCTGTTTCGGCGAGTGTCGTCGCAGCGGCACCTCGCTGGAGATGATCCATCCCGAGTACCGGATTCTCCGCGAGGATCAATCAGCAGCAACCGACGACGCCCTGACTGCAATCTACCCGGCGACCGAGGGGATCCAGCAAGGTCGGTTACGCAACCTTACGGACCAGGCGCTGCGCCTGATGAGCGAAACACCACCGGCCGAACTGTTGCCTTCTGCGATTACCCGCAAGCTGGGCATGCCATCCCTGGCCGATGCCATTTTGTTTCTGCATCGACCGCCACCGAATGCAAATGTAGAGCAGCTGTTACAGGGTCGGCACCCCTGTCAGCAGCGGCTCGCTTTTGAAGAGCTTTTGGCTCACTACCTGAGCCTTCGTAATTTGCGCGCGCTCGCCCAGACCGAAGATGCGAAGTCTCTGCAGGGCGGGGACCGTGAAGTTCATGAATTTGTGAGCGCTTTGCCATTCAGGCTGACCGGTGCCCAGGACCGTGTCGTTCGGGAGATTCTTGACGACCTTTCGAAACCACACCCGATGATGCGGCTTATTCAGGGCGACGTCGGCTCCGGTAAGACCGTCGTTGCAGCAATCGCCTGTCTGAAGGCCATTGCATGCGGTGTCCAGGCGGCGATTATGGCGCCGACAGAAATTCTCGCTGAACAGCACTGGAGAAACTTTTCCGATTGGTTTCGACCACTGGGCATCGAGCCCGCCTGGCTCAGTGGTAGCCAGCGCGTGGCGGCGCGACGGCAATCGCTGCAGTCTATTGCCGATGGCCAGGCGCAACTCGCCGTTGGCACACATGCCCTGTTCCAGGAGGGCGTAGAGTTCAACGACCTGGCACTGGTGGTTATAGACGAGCAGCATCGCTTTGGCGTTCATCAGCGCATGGCGTTGCGCGATAAGGGCAAATCGTCTCACGGTCAACCGCATCAGCTCGTAATGACGGCGACACCCATACCGCGGACGCTGGCCATGGCCGCTTACGCCGACCTCGACACATCAGTCATCGACGAACTGCCGCCGGGGCGGCAGCCGGTCACGACGATTGCGTTGCCCGACACACGCCGATCGGAAATAGTGGAGCGCGTGCGCTCAGCATGTGCCTCCGGTCAGCAGGCATACTGGGTTTGTCCGTTGATCGAAGAATCCGAGGTCCTCGACTACCAGGCTGCCGAGGCGAGTTATCAAATGTTGACTGAGGCGCTGCCGGACCTGCGTATCGGGCTCGTTCACGGGCGTATGCGAGCGGTGGAAAAAGAACGCGGCATGAGCGCCTTCAAAGAGGGTCTGATTCAGCTTCTGGTTGCGACGACGGTGATCGAGGTTGGCGTCGACGTGCCGAACGCAAGTCTTATGATTATTGAGAATGCCGAGCGCATGGGCCTGTCCCAGCTGCACCAGCTGCGCGGCCGGGTTGGGCGAGGCGCGCAGCAAAGTCACTGCGTGTTGCTTTATAAACCGCCGCTGGGCCGCATTGCCAAAGAGCGGCTCGCCGTATTGCGAGATACCAATGACGGCTTCGTGGTGGCGCAACGTGACCTCGAGCTCCGCGGTCCAGGCGAGTTGCTCGGAACGCGCCAGACAGGCCTGCCTGATTACCGGGTCGCCAACCTGGTTCGTGACGCCGAATTGATGCCGCAGGTACAGATCACAGCGGAGACGCTGCGGCAGACTTCGGAAGAGACCGCTGTCGCGATCGTTCGGCGCTGGCTCGGCGATGCGGGTCGCTACGGAAAGGTCTAGGAGTGTGCCCGCCTATTGGGCGGCGACGCGCTCCTACATTCACCTCCCTTAAAGTACACTACGCGCCATGAAATCGGTTCCCGCCAACACCTTCAGACCTCAGCTCGTCCGCCAGCTTCGCAACTACGGCAAGCTTATGCGTCTCGACAAGCCAGTCGGCATATGGCTTTTGCTATGGCCCACGCTCTGGGCGCTTTGGCTCGCCGGAGATGGGGCTCCCGACCAGGGTCTGTTCGTTATCTTTGTGCTCGGCGTTATTGTCATGCGTTCGGCTGGCTGCGTCCTGAATGACTACGCCGATCGCAACATCGACCCCTATGTCGAGCGAACGCGATCACGTCCGATTGCTTCAGGCGCCGTCGCACCGATGGAGGCGTTGACGCTGTTCGTTGCCCTCGCGTTGATCGCGGTGGGCCTTGCGAGCATGTTAAATACACCCGCTCGTCTACTCGCGATTGTTGGCGCAATCCTCACGATTACCTATCCCTTTGTTAAGCGTTTCGTCTCGATCCCGCAATTCGTTCTTGGCGCTGCGTTTGGCTGGGGAATACCCATGGCATTTGCGGCACAAACGGGCAACACGCCGGAACTCGCCTGGCTGATTTTTGGAACTGCGATGATCTGGGCAGTTATTTACGACACGTTTTACGCGATGGTGGATCGCGCCGACGATTTGAAAGTAGGCGTCAAGTCAACGGCGATCCTGTTCGGCGAGGCCGATCTGTTCGTCATCGGTGGGCTTCAGGCCCTGATGCTGGTCGCCCTGATATTGATCGGCGTGCGTGCCGAGCTGGGGTTCTGGTACTACCTGTCAGTCCTTATTGCGGCTGCTTTCATGGGGTGGCATCAGTGGCTGGCGCGTGATCGTCAGCCGGCCGGATGCTTCGCCGCTTTCCTTCACAATCATCTGATCGGCATGCTTGTCTTTATCGGCATAGTGCTGCACTACACGTTTAATCCGGTCGCCGCCGGCTGAATCCTACCGCCCGTGCCACGGCGAGTACGCTCACTTGCGGCACGCCGCTAGCGACAAGCGCGTTTGCCAACTGGCGCGTGGTTTCGCCGGTGGTGACAACATCATCCACGATGACGATGTGGCGATAGCGCGGCTCGATTGCAACATCGAATGCATGGCGCAGGTTCCTGCGTCGCTCGGCCGCGCTCAGGCCTGACTGGTAACGTGTGAAACGACGACGTTTAGCGACATCGACGATGGGCAGACCAAAGTCTCGTGCCAACGGTTGGCAGAGCTCTCTCGCCTGGTTAAAGCCGCGTCGCATTTGCCGCCGCCAGTGCAGCGGCACTGGCAGCAACGCATCGATTGTCGACGGAAGGCGGCCGCTTTGCGTGGCGAGCAGCGCGGCGAAAGCAGGCGCGTAGTGCAGGCGCCGGCCAAACTTCAGGGCCTTGAGGCCGGCGTCCACGGGGAATTCATAGCGCAACGGAGCAACCGTTACGACGAATGGCGGTGGTCGCTTCTGGCACCGGGCACAGTCCACACCGACCGGCAGCGTCGTCTCAAGCGGCGCGGCGCAACGCGGGCAGGCGTTTTTGATCCACGGTAAGTCAGCAAGACATCCGCGGCAGGTGCGTTGATTTTCTGGGCTACTGCGCGCCCCGCAAAACACGCAGCAAAGCGGCATCAAGGTGTCGTCAAATAACCGCAGAGCGCGCTCTGCGTTCCTGGCGCACGTCCGGTAAATCGAGAAACGCTGCATGCTGTCAGCATTGCGCGACCGGGCAGCGCTTCGCCACAACACATTCTCGGCGATAATCACCATAAAGCGTGATAGCTTTGTCGGCCTCCATCCACTGATCAAAGCAAATTGTGAAGGAAAGACCGACGCTGAACTTGCGGGATGTTCGACGCCGCTCTGATAGCGCGGCGGAGAGTTTCGACAGCGCTGATTTCGTGCACGCCGTTACGCGCGATGGGTTGTTCGAGCGCTTGCAGCCCGTCGTTCTTGAAGCGGCGCGCATCGTAGATCTCGGCTCGGCGACAGGTAGCGCAACAGCGCCACTCAGGAAGCGCTTCGGCGGCGCGCATATTTTGTCTCTGGATCTTTCCAGGAACATGCTGAAGCAGGCACAACGCAAACGCGCCTGGCTTTCCCTGTCCCGGCCCTCCTTCATTCAGGCGGACGCCTCGCGATTACCACTGCAGGACCACAGCATCGACATGGTCTTCGCAAACCTGCTGTTACCGTTTATCGACCAGCCCGCGGCAGTATTCAAGGAGGTCGCCCGAGTATTGCGAAAGGGCGGAATATTCGCATTTTCGACGCTGGGACCGGACAGCCTGAAAGAGATCAGGCGCGCCTGGAGCCAGGTCGATAGCGACGTGCACGTCCATCAGTTCCTCGACATGCACGATATCGGCGACGCACTGGTCAGCTCCGGTCTCAGCGAGCCGGTACTGGATGTGGACCGCCTGCAAATTCACTACGAAAATCCCGCTCGCCTTTTCGACGACCTGGGCAATGTCGGTGCGAGAAATACCCTCCAGCAGCGTCGCAGCTCGCTAACGGGCAAGCAGCGCTTCGCACAAATGCGGGCGGCTTTAGCGGCCGATTCGGCCGACGGCAAGATCAAGCTCGATCTGGAGCTCGTCTACGGTCACTGCTGGGGCGGTGGCCGCAAAATGGAGCCGGGAAGCTACACGATCGCCGCCTCTCAAATAGGGCGACGTCAACGCTGACAGGACCCAGCCCGGCTGTTTGTAACATTTTTACCGCAGAGCCGTCGTTAAGCCGTTGTTAAATAAGAATTAATCTCACTAAGGATTGGTGCTTTCGCGTTGCATGGCTGCCATGATTTGAGTACACTGCGCATGCTTTTTTGCACGGTACTATCGGGCAAGGCGGCCGACAGACGAATTTCCGGGGTCACCGGGTCAGGACGAACCATAACGTTCCACTATTCGTCACATCTGAAATCCAATTAGTAATGCGATCGTCACGACGATCTGCAAGGTGAATCGTTAATGTTAAGAAAGTCATTATTGAGCTTGCTGGCCTTGAGCCTCGGTAGCGTTGCCAGGGCAGAGTGGGGGCTGAACATGCCCAAGGGCGTGACAGAACTCAGCCTCGAAACCTACAACATCCACATGATGATTTTCTGGTGGTGCGTCGGAATCGGCGTGGTCGTCTTCGGCGTAATGATTTATTCGCTGTTCCAGCACCGCAAGTCGAAAGGCGCCAAGCCGGCGACCTTCTCGCATAGCACTCTCGCCGAGGTCATCTGGACCGCCATTCCCGTTGTGATCCTGATGATTATCGCGATTCCGGTAGCGGAGACGATGGTAAAGCTCGAAGACTCACGCAACCCGGACATCTCCATTGTCGTTACAGCCTATCAATGGCGCTGGCACTACAAATACCAGGATGAGGATATCGCCTTCTACTCGAGTCTCGCGCAGCCGAGCGTCGAAGCGCGACGCAAGCAGTCGGGAGTCGATCCTTTTGCGGTCGAAAACTACCTGCTCGAAGTAGACCGTCGCGTAGTCGTACCGCGCGACGCCAAGGTGCGCCTGCTGATCACCTCGAATGATGTCGTTCATTCCTGGTGGGTGCCAGACCTGGCCATCAAGAAAGATGCCGTTCCGGGAATTGTCAACGAAACCTGGTTCAAAGCGACCGAAGTCGGCACCTATCGCGGCCAGTGCACGGAGCTTTGCGGCAAAGACCACGGCTATATGCCGGTGGTCGTAGAGGTTGTTGAGCCCGACGCCTACCTGGCCTGGGTCGACACGCGTAAGGAAGAAAGCGCACCACGAGTCGCACGCACACAATAGTAATTATGAAATTTTGCCTGTCGCGAATGACGGCGCGCAAACGGAGTAACGCGGAATGAGCACCACAGTAGCTGATCTACACGAAACACACGACGATCATGGCCCGGCAAAGGGCATAGGGCGCTGGTTGTTTGCGACCAACCATAAGGACATCGGCACGATGTACCTTATTTTCAGCCTCACGATGTTTTTCATCGGCGGCTCCATGGCGATGGTGATTCGTTCCGAACTGGCCATTCCCGGACTGCAGTTTGTGCATCCCGAGTTCTTCAACTCCATGACGACCATGCATGCGCTTATCATGGTGTTTGGCGCAGTAATGCCTGCGTTTGTCGGGCTCGCTAACTGGATGATCCCGATGATGATTGGCGCGCCCGATATGGCGTTGCCGCGCATGAACAACTGGTCGTTCTGGATCCTCCCGGTTGCGTTCGGCATCCTGCTTTCGACGCTGTTTATGCCGGGCGGCGCGCCGGCCGGTGGCTGGACCATGTATCCGCCGCTGATTTTGCAGACCGGCGACGCATTTCCGTACCTGATCTTCTCAGTTCACCTGATGGGTATTTCGTCGATCATGGGCGCCATTAATGTGATCGTTACGATCATCAATATGCGCGCTCCCGACATGTCACTCCTGAAGATGCCGATGTTTGTCTGGACCTGGCTGATTACAGCGTATCTCCTGATCGCGGTCATGCCGGTACTTGCTGGCGCAGTCACGATGTTGCTGACCGACCAGTTCTTCGGTACGAGTTTCTTCCTCGCGGCTGGCGGCGGCGACCCGGTGATGTTCCAGCACATCTTCTGGTTCTTCGGCCACCCTGAGGTCTACATCATGATCCTGCCGGCGTTCGGCGTGGTTTCAGAAATCATTCCGACGTTCTCCAGGAAGCCCCTGTTTGGTCACGACTCGATGGTTTATGCCGCTTCATGTATCGCCTTCCTGTCGTTCATCGTCTGGGCGCACCACATGTTCACTGTAGGCATGCCGCTCACAGGCCAGCTGTTCTTCATGTTTGCAACCATGCTGATCGCGGTGCCGACCGGCGTGAAAATATTCAACTGGGTCGCGACAATGTGGCGAGGGTCCATGACCTTCGAGACGCCGATGCTGTTTTCACTGGCGTTCGTCTTCCTGTTCACGATTGGCGGTTTCTCGGGCCTGATGCTCGCGGCTGCACCGGCTGACATTCAATATCACGACACCTACTTCGTCGTCGCTCACTTCCACTACGTGCTCGTTCCAGGCTCCGTGTTTGCCATCATGGCGGGCGCCTACTACTGGCTGCCGAAGTGGACGGGCCACATGTACAACGAAGGGCTCGGCAAACTGCACTTCTGGCTGTCGACGATCTTCGTCAACCTGACATTCTTCCCCATGCACTTCCTGGGGCTGGCCGGCATGCCGCGTCGCATTCCGGACTACTCGACACAGTTCACCGACTTCAACACAATCGCCAGCATCGGTGCCATCGGCTTCGGCCTGTCGCAGCTTCTTTTCGTGGCGGTACTCCTCAGCGCGTGGAAAGGCGCCAAGGCAACGGATCGGGTCTGGGAAGGCTCGCACGGACTGGAATGGACGGTGCCATCTCCTGCGCCTTACCACACCTTCAGCACGCCGCCGAAGGCGCGTATCGCAAACGAGTCCTTCGAATAAATATGGACAACGCTGAACGCAAGAAGGGCATTCGTCGCACGGCGGTGATTGTGACGTTGATTGCCGTCGCTTTTTATGTCGGCTTTATAATGATGGGCGTACTTCGCTCCTGACAGGCATGAACGACCAGGAAAAAAACCTGCAAACAAGTAACCGGTCGCTGACACGGCGACTGCTGCTGTTGGCGGCGGCGATGTTCGGCTTCGGCTTCCTGCTGGTGCCCCTGTATGACGTTTTTTGCGAGATCACGGGCTTTGGCGGCCGCACCAATACAACGGCGGCCGTTGTCGAAGAGGCGCCGGATTTGTCACGCGAAATTCGTATTGAATTCATGACGACCGTGAACTCCTATGCACCGTTCGAATTTGCTGCTGACGTTGACAGCATGATCGTCAATCCGGGCAAGATGTACTTTGCAACTTTTACGGCAAAAAACCTGACATCGGGCGACAGGGTTGCCCAAGCTGTGCCGAGCGTTGCGCCTGTAGCGGCTGCCGAGCACTTCACGAAGATCGAGTGTTTCTGCTTCACAAGTCAGGAGTTCATCGCGAACGAGGCGCGCGCGATGCCACTGCAGTTTATTGTCGATCCTGACCTGCCGGAATACCTCGATACCATTACCCTGCAATACACTTTTTATGACACGCCACGCGCTGCCGCCAACGACGCGCGCTAACCTGAGAAGCGAACCCGTATGACCACACACACAGACGACCACTATTACGTCCCGCACGGCAGCCACTGGCCTATCGTCGGCTCTGTTGGCCTGTTATTCCTGATGGTTGGCGTATCAAGCTGGCTGAACGGAGCGGATGCGGGCTTCTACATCATGCTCGGCGGCGTCGCCGTAATCATCTTCATGATTACAGGCTGGTTCCGCGACGTTATCAACGAAAGCCAGAGCAGCCTCTACAATGACCAGGTAGACAGGTCGTTCCGGCAGGGAATGTTCTGGTTCATCTTCTCTGAAGTCATGTTTTTCGCCGCGTTCTTCGGCGCCTTGTTTTACGCACGCAACATGGCGATACCCTGGTTGGGCGGCTCCAGTAACAATTTCTTTACCAATCTACTTTTGTGGGAAGGCTATGAGAGCACCTGGCCGACGAACGGCCCGGGCGAAATAGGCGGTGGATATGAGGTTATGCCGCCGTTCGGCCTGCCGCTGATCAACACGGCGCTGCTTCTGACCAGTAGTATTACCGTCACTATCGCGCATCACGCATTGCTGGCCGGCAAACGTATGCAGCTGACCGTCTTCCTGGCGGCAACGTTTATTCTTGGTTTCGTGTTCGTCTACTTGCAGGGCGTTGAGTACGTTCATGCCTATCAAGACCTGAACCTGAAGCTGACGTCAGGCATCTACGGCTCCACGTTCTTCATGCTGACTGGCTTCCACGGTATGCACGTTACGATCGGCGCGATCATGCTGACGATTATCTTTTTCCGCGTCGTCAAAGGCCACTTCACCCGGGATAAGCACTTCGCCTTTGAAGCCGTTGCCTGGTACTGGCACTTTGTCGATGTTGTCTGGATAGGCCTCTACGTATTCGTCTACTGGATGTGACGTTCAGATCACGCTGCAATAGATCCAAAACGGGCGCCAAGGCGCCCGTTTTGTTCTACGGCGACGCCGGCAACTGTTATCGTGTTGGTGGCTCGATCCAGCCAAGGAAATAGGACGCGGTCAGGAACAGGATCAGAACCAGCGACAGGCCCACGCGGATCTGCAGGGCGCGTAGCATTTTCGGGGAGTCAGCGTCCTCGCGACGCAGGTAAAACAGACCCGTGCCCAGACTGATCACAATCGCAGCCAGCAACGCGAAAACAATGTATTTCATGTGAGAGCCCTCCGAGGCGAGCATTATACCTTGAACACCAGGACCAAAAAGCCGCTGCCCACCTGGCTGCCGCTCATCGTCGGCACCGCGCTGGTCATACAGTTTGCCGGCCTCGGAGCATGGCAGATCAGCCGCGGCATGGAGAAACGCGCGAACCAGGCCCTGTTCAATGCCGAGAGCAGCTTCGCCGCCTGGCAGGACGGCGTGGAAGTCCGTCCGTATCAGCGAATCCGGGCTACCGGCCGCTACGACGCTGAACGACAGTTCCTGCTCGAAAACATCATTGTTAACAGCCGCTACGGGTACTACGTGATCACGCCCCTGATCGGTGAGGCCGGCGAGCCGCTGCTGCTCGTCAATCGCGGCTGGATCGAAAAGGGCAGGGAACCTGTAAAGGCGAGTCTGCTTGATGTACCGACGTCACGCATTACCGTGCGCGGTCGTGCGGGCTCGCTGCCACGAGCCGGTTACAAGATGGGCGCGGCGATTGATCCTGCGGCAGGCTGGCCCAGGCCCGCGGTTTACCCGAGCAGCGACGAGGTCTCTGCGGCGCTGGGCGAAGGGGTGCAATCGTTCGTATTGCTGATGGACAGTGAAGAACAGCATGGCTTCCTGCGCCAGTGGGTACCCACCGAGTTTGGGCCCGGCAAGCACTTTGCTTATGCTTTCCAGTGGTTTGCGATGGCCGTGGTTCTGGCTGCGCTGCTGACATGGAATTATCGAAAAAAGCGATTTGAGTCATGACAAAACAGAAAGACACGGCCGGCCGGCTGCAATTACTCCTGATTTCACTGGTATTTTTCGGCCCCCTGATACTGGCGACCTGGTTGTACTTCAGTGGCGCTGGTTTCCAGCCGAAAGGACGAACCAACCACGGACAACTGATCGAACCGCTCCTCGATATCGGCGATGCGCTACCGGACTCCGAGATCCATGCATACAATGATGGCCGCTGGCTGCTGGTCTACACGAACACCGGGAGTTGCGACTCAAGCTGCGAATTCGCGCTTCTGACTCTGCGCCAGTCGCGGCTGATGCTGGGCAAGGAAATGGACCGCCTGCTGCGAGTCTTCTTGCACGGCGATACGGCCCCCGATACAGTGTTTCTTAACAGCGAGCATTCGGGCCTGATTACCCTGCGAGACAGCAACTTCAGTGAGCTACTGGAGAAAAAGCGGCCCCCGAAACTCGCGGCAGGTGGTTATTTCCTGATCGACCCACTCGGCAACCTCGTGATGTATTTCAGGCCCGACATCGATCCCAGCGACATGGTCGATGATATCGATCATTTACTTGAGCTGTCTCGCATCGGTTAGGCGGTATATTGAGTGTGAACACGAACGTAGAAACTTACACGAACTGGCGCGATTACTACGAGCTGACCAAGCCGCGAGTGGTCGTGCTAATCGTATTCACGGCGATTGTCGGTATGTTCGTGTCCGTTCCCGGCTGGCCGGGCGCCAATGCACTGGTGCTGGGCACCCTCGGTATTGGGCTCGCGGCGTCATCGGCTGCTGTGTTTAATCATGTGCTGGACGCGCGTGTCGATATTCAAATGATGCGCACCCGCGGCCGACCGCTGCCGCAGGGCAAGTTGACGGAACAGGCGGCGCTCGTGTTTGCATCGGGGCTCGGTGTTATTTCCATGGTTATTCTCTGGTTCGCAGTGAACCCGTTAACCGCCGTGCTGACATTTTGCTCTTTGATCGGCTATGCCGTTGTCTATACCGTATTCCTGAAACGCGCTACACCGCAAAATATCGTCATAGGTGGCGCTGCCGGAGCCGCCCCGCCGATACTGGGGTGGACCGCCGTAACGAACGAATTACATACCGGCGCGTTGCTGCTTTTTCTGATTATTTTTGTGTGGACACCGCCGCACTTCTGGGCGCTCGCGATCGCGAGAAAAGAAGAGTACGCGAAGGTGGATATTCCGATGCTGCCGGTCACGCACGGCGAAGCCTACACGCGACTCAATATTCTGCTCTATACGATACTGCTGGCGATTGTCACGCTCATGCCCTACCTGATCGGCATGAGTGGGCTTATCTATTTACTGGCAGCGCTCATACTTGACGGCGTGTTCCTGTATTACGCGATACGGATGTACCGTGTTCACGACGACGAAGAACTGCCGATGAAGACCTTCAAGTTTTCGATCAGCTATCTTGGCTTCCTGTTTGCGGCCATCCTCATCGACCACTACCTGTTGTTTCGAGTCAGCCTCTGAACCTCTATCAAAAACTGCACATGGTGCACCGCTGCTGGCGCTTGCGCTTCAAGTCCGAAGTTCCGTCGATTCAGTACGTCCGAGAGGCCCGCCTCGCTGCGACGACCGTGCTCGATATTGGTGCCAACAAGGGTGTTTTCTCTATTTATATGTCACGCGCTGCCGGTCCGGACGGCAGGCTGATCGCTTTTGAAGCCCAGCCCGAGCTTGGCGAGCATCTGCGTGATGTGCAACGGAGCTTCGCGCTCGACAACATGACGCTCGTGAATCAGGGTCTGTCCTCCAGCAGCGGGGTTCTTACGATGCGGCGCACGGCAGCGGGGTCAGGCATGGCCAGTTTTCACAACGCCGCAGCGTCCGATATGCAGGAGATCGAGATTCCGGTTATCCGACTCGATGACTACGTAGCGGAGCACGCAACAGGACCGGTTTCGTTCATTAAGTGCGATGTCGAGGGTCATGAGCTCGACGTGTTCCGCGGCGCCGAAAAACTGCTGCGCCGCGACAAGCCCGCCCTGTTGTTCGAGTGCCACGATGACGAAGCAGATCGGGGTGAGTTATTCGACTTCCTGACGGGGCTCGGTTACGACGGCTACTTTTTTTACGTGACACGTAGCGACCACAAGAGCCTGTTCAACAAGGGCCGCGGTGAGTTCATACCGTTTGATCAGCGCGCCAGCTACCCACACGTACACCCGTCAGTGCGACATCGAAATTTCGTGTTCGTCGCTCGTGGTTCGCAACCCTGAGGATGCGGGTCGGCAAATAGAAGTGCCAAATCGGTCGACTATTGTCGCGCGATACTGTGAGACTCTTAGACGGTATGAGCAAGGACAATCAAAACGACAGGGCCGCATTTGAGCGCCTGGTTCGGCCACACTTTGACCGGCTGTACCGGCTCGCCTGGCGATTGTGCGCGCAGAAGTCGCAGGCAGAAGACCTGTTTCAGGAGCTGCTCATCAAAGCTTATGGGAAGCTCGACGAACTCACGAAAATCGACGAACCAGGATCGTGGCTATCGCGCGTGATGTACAACCTGTTCGTGGATGAGCGGCGGCGCTTCGCCAGGCAACGCATGCATACCATTGAAGAGGGCGAGATGCCGGGCGAGGGCATCGCCGGCCTTTCCGGTCCGGATGACCCGGTTCACGACAACGAGCGTCGGCAGCGCATCGAGGCGCTGGATACGGCCTTATCCCAGCTCAGCGACGAGCACCGCGTCGTAGTACTTTTGCACGACACGGAAGGTTATAAACTAGCTGAAATACAAGAACTTACGGGCGTTCCGGTGGGTACGATCAAGTCCCGCCTGCACCGCGCACGGGCGCGCCTGCGAGAAATACTGACGCAGAATGGAACCATTCTCTGAGTCGCAGCGTGTAAGGGATACACAGGACATTCGTATGCAAACTGAAGACATCAAAAACCAGGACCCTGAGCTGCAGGCGCTGTTAAAAGACTACCCGGCGCCGCAGGCGCCCGCGGGCTTTTACGATCAGGCAGTCGCGCGTGCCACGCATGAGGGTTCACGACGACAGCGTAACCGCTGGATCATGACGGGCTTCGGTTCCGCCGTGGCCGCCGGTATTGCGCTTTGGTTCGTTGGTGGCTTCTTCCTTGCAACCCCGGATGCGACCGTCACGGACCCGGGCATTCCCGGCATCACCATGACGCTCGAGGAGCCGCGCACGGTGAACCTCGTATTCGCTTCGGCGACGGCGCTCGACTCCGCAATGCTCACCGTAACGCTGCCAGATGGCGTCGAGCTTGCCGGGTTTCCGGGACAACGCGAAATCACCTGGAAGACCAGTTTAAATGAAGGCAAGAACCTGCTGCCGCTGGAGCTCATTGCTGTATCGCCAATGGGCGGCGAGGTACTTGCGCGACTTGAACATGATGATCGCAACCGAACGTTTCGGCTGCGTATCGATGTGACCTAAGGGAGCAGGTTATGAAACAGGCAAATGTATTTCTCGCAGTTCTTGTGTTGACGCTGGCGGCGTTTTTCCCCGCTATCGCGCGCGCCGACAGGATGGAAGACCTCGAAGTCACAATGGAAGTCCTCGATGACGCCTCCGAACTGGAGGCTGCCATGTCGAAGATGCGCGGTCCGGATGACGACGACGTCGACGATGACGACTGGGAAGACGAGGAAGAAGACGATCGCGACGACGGTGACTCGGAGGATGAATCGGACGAAGACGAAAATGAGATGGAAGACGAGTCCGAGGATGACATGGAAGATGAGTCCGGCGACGACTTCGAGGACGAGTTCGAAGACGACGATGAGCTCGAAGAAGACGAGCTGGACGATGAGGACGACTTCGAGGATGGCGAGGACATCGACGATGACGAAATCGACGACGACGAGGAAGACGAAGAGGATGATGATGACGAGGATGACATCGACTAATCCGGCAATTCTCGTCCGCAATCGGGCGTAATTCGCCTGAAATCACAAAATACCCCCGATTGTTGACCTTCCGGGGGTATTTTTTTGCGCCACGTCATAGTTTTGATAGCGACAATGCCGGTACTCTTGCGACCTGACATAACGCTTAAGCCCCCAACCTCAATGGCCAAGAACACAATTCTCAGAAGCGCCCTGCTGATATTCGCCGCATTTGCGGCAACCGTCCCTGTGCAGAACGCGCTTGCGATGACGGCCGGGCAGTATTTCGAGGACGGCAATCGGCTGTTTCGCGACGACCTCTACTGGGCCGCGTTACTGCGTTACCGCCAGGCGGCTGAAGAAGGCCTGGATTCGGCGCTGCTTCACTACAACTCGGGTGTCGCGCACTACAAGGCGATGCAACATGATCGTGCGCGCGAGTCGCTGCAGCGGGCGCTCACGGATTCCAGCTTGCGTATCGCCGCACAATACAACCTGGGCCTGAACGCCTATGCCGCTGGTGATAACGATGAGGCTTTGCGGTGGTTTCGACTTGTACGCGACCAAAGCCAGAATAAGAAGCTTCAGACGTATGCCGTCGTCGCAATCGCAAGAATACGTGATGCGGAAGCCGTGCCGGACGAGTTCCAGATTCGCGTTGCCGAGCGAGAGAAGAAGCGAAACTTCGCGGACCTGGAGTTTCGCGCGCGCGTGAGCTTTGGCAACGATGACAACGTGTTTCGGTCACCCGATCAGAACTACATCGACTTTGCCAACCCCGCCCTGCCTGTCGTCACGCCGGTACCGCAAAGCGGTGCCTTCATGCCGGTCAGCCTTAGCGCCAAGTACCGGGTCAACACCCTGCCTTTTGAAGGCTTTTATGGCGCCTATCGCCTGGCCGGTCGTTACTACCAGGACAAAGAGCTCGAGAATGCCAACGAGTATGTGCATGAAGTGAGCTTCGGTAGCGATTACGCACGCAAGGAAGAGTCGCGCAGCCGCGAGATAAAAAGCGCGTTCAAGGTCGCGCAGCACGACGACGTCTACTACGACCCTGACGATGGGGCCAGCCGAATCGTCAATGGCATTGCGGTCGACGACCGCATGAACTATTTGCGCTATGGGCCCGAGTTGTCGTTGCGGCAAGCGCATGAACGGCTTTCGATTGGCGCGAAGTTCAAGGGCCAGCTGTGGAATTACGAGGAAAGCGAAGTTCTGCCGGAGTATGACCACGAGTACTTTTTCGTAAGCCTCTATGGCCAGTATAAATTTACGCGTACCTCATTGTTCCGCGTGACAGCCGAGTATTACAGCCGGCGTTTTGGCGATCGCGTGTCGCACGATCTGGACGGCCAGCAGCGTCTCGGTAACCCGAATATTCGCTATGACTACTACTCGTTAGGACTAAGGGCGCGGCAGCGCATTACCGATAGCATGTGGTTCGGCTTTGATGTCGATCGCGTCGAGCGTATCGATCAATACGTCGGCTACAACGATTACTCCCGTGACAGCTTCGGGTTCGAGTTCCATTGGATGCCTGGCGAGCGCTTCGATTTTGAAGTTAACGGCACCTATCGACTCTACGACTATCCGAACGCATTCGCATTTCATAACCCTGTCGTGGGTCGCAAAACCCAGGAATCAGCCGACGGCGGTGCAGCAGTGACCTTCCGGATGACGCGCAACCTGAGCCTCGTTGCAGAAGCAAGCTACCGAGAGACAGTCTCCAACGACACGCGCATCCAGTATGAACGCATGCAGTATATTCTCGGGGTGCGCTGGGAGCAGTAACGCTCTGCCAGCAGCCCGCTGGCAACGCCTCAAGCGCCGTAATACGTCGTAGCCGGGCGGCTCAAGACGTTTCATGTAGTCACCAATACACGGCGCAATCTTGCTGCCTGGCGTATCGCGCCTGTACCTCAAGGGCACCTCCTCCGGGGCGCCCCAACAGCACTTCCTCAGCGGCACTCTCACCTGAATCTTTGCTAACAGGCTGCTAGACTTCGTCGCTCTCGAAGCCCCGCGATGGGCAGGCGGCACCCGATCTCATGGATGTAACACCAATCCTCGACCAGCTCAATGACGCGCAGCGTCAGGCCGTTACGGCTGCGGCAGAGCCGACGCTGGTCATTGCCGGTGCAGGCAGCGGCAAGACGCGCGTGCTGGTGCACCGCGCCGCGTGGCTTATCGATGTCGAGGGCCTGTCGCCGCAGAGCCTGCTCGCCGTAACGTTTACGAACAAGGCGGCGGCCGAGATGCGAGGCCGTATCGAGGCGCTGCTGAAGCTTCCCGTACAACACCTCTGGATTGGCACTTTTCACGGGCTGGCGCACCGAATGCTGCGCCGTCACTGGCGCGAAGCCAAGCTGCCGCAAAGCTTTCAGATTATTGATTCGGACGACCAGCTGCGACTTATCAAGCGGCTGCTGAAGGGCCTGGAAGTTGACGATAGTCGCTGGGTACCCAGGGAAATCCAGTGGTTCATAAACGCGCAAAAGGACGAAGGCCTGCGGCCGCAGCATCTCGACGATGAGGGCGACGCGGATCGTCGTCAAATGATCTCGCTATACCAGTCTTACGAAGAAATATGCCAGCGCGGCGGCCTTGTGGATTTTGCGGAGTTGCTGTTGCGCGCCCACGAACTGTTGCGTGACAACGCGGAGTTATTGTCTCATTACCAGCGCCGCTTTCAGCACCTGCTGGTCGACGAGTTTCAGGATACCAACGCCATCCAGTATGCGTGGCTGCGACTGCTCGCTGGCAAACACGGCATCCCGTTTGTTGTTGGCGACGACGATCAGTCTATCTACCGCTGGCGCGGCGCCAGGGTTGAGCACATACATGCTTTCCAGAAGGACTTCCCGGGCACAACCGTTGTCAAGCTGGAACAGAACTATCGCTCGACCGCAACGATTCTCAACGCGGCAAACGCCGTTATAGCCAACAACAGTTCACGGCTCGGCAAGAACCTCTGGACCGAGGGGGCCGAGGGCGAGGCGATCCGGGTCTATTCCGCCTACAACGAACGTGACGAGGCCGATTTCGTTATCGGCCGCCTGCGTGACTGGATCAGCCAGGGAAACGCGCGTTCCGACTCGGCAATCCTGTATCGCTCGAATGCTCAGTCGCGAGTGTTGGAAGAGGGCCTGATAAACGCGCGCATACCCTATCGTGTTTATGGTGGCCTGCGATTTTTCGAGCGCGCTGAAATCAAGGACGCGCTTGCCTACCTGCGGTTGATCTCGAATCGTGACGATGACAGCTCCTTCGAGCGTATCGTTAACAAGCCTACGCGCGGTATTGGCGCCCGAACCGTAGAGTTGATGCGCGCCTACGCAAGGGCGAATGCGTGTTCGCTATGGCGCGCTGCGGGGGCGATCGCGAGTGATGACCTTAACGGCCGTGCCGCCAAGTCGGTCAACGCATTTCTCTCACTGATCGAGCGCCTGGCTCGCGAAACGGGCGGGCTCGACCTGCATGACCAGGTCGACCACGTCATTCACGCCAGCGGGCTCATCGAATTTTTCAAAAAGGACAAGGGCGAGAAAGCGGAAACGCGCGTTGAGAACCTGCTCGAACTTGTGAGCGCCGCCAAGAGTTTTGAGCCGGACCCCGCCGAAGAGATGACGCCGCTGGATGAGTTCCTCTCCCACGCGGCGCTGGAAGCCGGGGAGGGTCAGGCCGATGCCTGGGAAGACTGCGTTCAACTCATGACCATGCATTCGGCGAAGGGCCTCGAGTTTCCGCTGGTATTTATGTGCGGTATGGAAGACGGTCTGTTTCCGCATCAGCGCTCGATCGCGGATCCCCAGGGCCTCGAGGAAGAGCGGCGACTCTGCTACGTAGGGATCACACGCGCCAAGCAGGTTCTTTACATTACACATGCCGAACAGCGGCGACTGCACGGCATGGACAATTTTTCACAGGCATCGCGTTTTATCGCGGAGATCCCGGACGAACACGTGGAGGAGGTGCGCCCCCGGGTGCAGGTATCTCGACCCATGCGCCCGGCGTCATCATCGCAAAAAAAACGGACAACAGTGGTTCCCGGTGCCGAAATGGGGGTTCGCCTTGGTCAGCGGGTTCGCCACAAGAAATTTGGCGAAGGTGTGATCCTGAATTGCGAAGGCCAGGGCGCCCATGCGCGTGTCGAAGTCAATTTTGAGACGGCTGGCACAAAATGGCTGGTTCTCAGCTATGCCAATCTCGATCTGATGTAAACTGGCGCCCTCTTTGCGTCATTCTGAAATAATGCAAACTGACAAGACAGGACACCAGGCGCGATGAAAATTCTCATTCTCGGCGCTGGCCAGGTTGGCTCCTCGGCGGCCTATCATCTCTCTCGCGAGGAGGCCAACGAGGTTACCGTAGTCGACCGGCGACCGGAGGTCCTCCGCGAGCTGCAGGATCGACTCGACATCCGCACCGTCGTCGGCCATGCCGCCTACCCCGAAGTGCTCGAACGGGCCGGCGCCAGAGATGCTGATATTGTCGTTGCCCTCACTGACAGCGACGAAACCAATATGGTGGCCTGCCAGGTAGCCTACACAGCGTTTCGGACCCCCACGAAGATTGCCCGCATTCGATCCGCCGAATACATGAATGCGAATAAGCTGTTTACGCAGGACGCGATACCAATCGATGTGCGTATCAGCCCGGAACAGCTCGTTTGCACCTACGTTGAACAACTCATCCTCTACCCGGGCTCGTCGCAGGTCCTCGACTTCGCGGATGGCCGGGTGCGCCTGGTAGGCGTCAAAGCCGACCGCGACGGCCTGCTCGTCGGTCAACGTATTGCGACACTGAAAGATCATATCCCGAATACAGAAAGTCGCATCGCGGCGATCTATCGCCAGGGCAAAGCCATGCTTCCCGACGGTGATACGGTGATTCAGGAAGGCGACGAAGTGTTTTTCATCGCGGACCGCAAGGACATCCGCGTGTTCATGAGCGAAATGCGGCGCCTGGAAGACCCGGTGCGCCGGGTCGTTATCGCCGGCGGCGGTAATATCGGTGTGCGACTCGCACTGGCGCTCGAACAAACCAACCAGGTCAAGATCATTGAGCGTGATCAACGTCGCGCCCGTGATATCTCCGAACAACTCAATAAGGCCATTGTTCTCGTCGGCGATGCGGCGGATGAGGAGTTGCTGCTCGAAGAGAACATCGACAACGTCGATGTCTTCTGCGCGCTGACGAACTCTGAAGAAGCCAACATCCTGAGTTCGATGCTGTCCAAGCGACTCGGTGCTCACAAGGCGATGGCGCTGATTAATCGTGCGTCTTATGTTGATCTGGTTGAATCTGGCAGCATCGACATCGCGATCTCACCACAGCAGGTCACGATTGGCTCGCTGCTCGCACATGTGCGGCGTGGCGACGTGGTCAAAGTGCACTCCCTGCGACGCGGCGCTGCTGAGGCCATGGAAGCGATCGCGCACGGCAATGAACAGAATTCGAAAGTGGTTGGTCGGGCTATCGAGGATATCGATCTGCCGAAAGGTACGGCCATCGTTGCCGTTGTGCGTGGCGAGCAGGTCATAATTGCTCATCACGACACGGTCATTGAGGCGGACGACCATATGATCCTGTTCATGACTGATCGCCGCAAAATTGAAAACCTGGAGAAGCTCTTTCAGGTCGGCGTCTCCTTCGTTTAGGATCTGACGACTCGTGCGCTCATGAACTGGACCGTAGTACAACGCATTCTCGGGCTGCTGCTGATGATGTTCAGCGTAACCATGTTGCCGCCGATTCTGTTCAGCATTTACTACAACGATCACTCCTGGCTGCCCTTTGTTGAGGGCTTTGCAATAACGCTGGTAGCCGGCTTCCTCTGCTGGCTGCCGGTGCATCGTTCACGCAAGGACCTGCGCTTGCGCGACGGTTTTCTTGTGGTGGCTGCTTTCTGGACGGTACTTGGCACCTTCGGAGCCGCCCCGCTGTATTTTGCCGACGGTCTGTCACTGTCTTTTACCGATGCCGTATTCGAATCAATGTCGGGCCTGACAACGACTGGTGCCACGGTGCTCACCGGGCTGGACGATCTGCCGGTTTCCATTCTTTATTATCGGCAACAACTGCAATGGCTGGGCGGCATGGGCATTATCGTTCTTGCCGTCGCCGTGCTGCCGATGCTGGGCGTCGGCGGCATGCAGCTGTATCGGGCGGAAACTCCGGGGCCCGTCAAGGACACCAAGCTGACGCCTCGTATTACTGAGACAGCGAAAGCACTTTGGTATGTTTACCTCGCCTTCACCATTACCTGCACGCTTGGCTACCGTCTTGCGGGCATGGGCTGGTTCGATGCCCTTTGCCATGCCTTTTCCACGGTCGCAATCGGCGGCTTCTCGACGCATGACCTTAGTATTGGCTATTTCGACAGCGTGGCCATCGATCTTGTCGCCGTGTTCTTCATGTTCGTCGCGGGCATCAATTTTTCACTGCACTTTTTCGCCTGGCGATACGTTTCGGTGAAGCATTATTTTCAGGATCCGGAGTTTCGCGCTTACAGTGCGATGCTGATCGCACTGTCCGCAGTCGTCGTTGCCATCCTTTACACCTACCGGGGAATAGGTGTCGGGGGGCAGACACTTATTAACGGCCTGTTCCAGGCGGTTTCGATAGCAACCACAACCGGTTTCACTACGGAAAATTTCGCGATCTGGCCGGGCGCTTTACCGGTGATGCTGATATTTGCGAGTTTCGTCGGCGGCTCGGCGGGTTCAACGGCCGGCGGTATCAAGGTCATTCGCTGGTTGCTGATCTACAAGCAGGGCGTTCGTGAGATTGGGCGGCTGGTCCACCCCAGCGCTGAAATTCCGGTCAAACTGGGTAACAAGGCGGTGCCTTACCGCGTCGTAGATGCGGTCTGGGGGTTTTTCTCCGTCTACATGATCGTGTTTGGGGTGATGCTGCTCCTGATGATGTCGACCGGCCTCGATCAGGTCACTGCTTTCTCGGCCGTCGCCGCGACGTTGAACAACCTCGGCCCTGGCCTCGGTGACGTCGCCTCCGGCTTTATGTCCCTGACCGACACGGCCAAGTGGATATCCGTCGTCGGCATGCTGTTGGGTCGCCTGGAAATCTTCACCCTGCTGGTTCTCATCACGCCGACCTTCTGGCGGACCTGAGCGAGAAGTCTCGGCCGTGAGCAGCGAAACGCCAAAGGGCCTTGTAGACCGACTAAGCGCCTTTACCGGCAAGGCGGCTGCGTGGCTGACCCTGTTCATGGTTATCGTTACGTTTGTTGTGGTTGTTCTGCGCTACGTGTTCGACGCGGGTCTGATCTGGTTGCAGGAATCCGTCATCTGGATGCATGCCGTCGTGTTCATGCTGGGTGCTGCATACACGCTGCAACAGGAAGATCATGTGCGTGTAGACGTGTTCTATCGAACGATGAGCGCAAGGGGTCGTGCGCTGGTCGATCTGATCGGCGTCATCCTGTTTCTGTTTCCGCTGTGCGCTTTTTTAGGCTGGAAGTCATTTGATTTCGTCGTGGCCTCCTGGAGTCTGCACGAAGCTTCCAGGGAATCCGGCGGCCTGCCGTATCCATTTTTGCCCCTACTGAAAACCGTGCTGATTCTCATGCCGGCGGCAGTCACATTGCAGGGCGTGTCGCTGGCCCTGCGCTCTCTACAGACCCTGAGGCGCAGCTGAAGATGGAGTGGGTAGCGGCGCTGCTGTTTGTTGCTGTCATTCTGCTGCTGCTGGCCGGCTTCCCGGTTGCCTTCACGCTTGGCGGCACGGCCCTGCTGTTCGCCGGTGCCGGCGTGCTCGGCGGCGGCTTCAACGAGGCATTGCTCTCCGGTTTGCCGAATCGGATCTTCGGCATCATGAGCAATGAGACGCTGGTCGCCGTACCTCTCTTCGTGTTCATGGGCGTAACGCTCGAACGCGCACGCATTGCCGAAGAGCTGCTCGAAACACTCAGTTCGCTGTTCGGGACCCTGCGTGGCGGCCTCGGCATTTCCGTAACGCTCGTCGGCATGTTGCTCGCCGCCAGCACCGGAATCGTCGGCGCCACCGTCGTCACCATGGGCTTATTGTCGCTGCCAACCATGATCAAGCGAGGTTATTCGCCGGAGATTGCGGCGGGTACCATTTGTGCGTCCGGGACGCTGGGACAGATTATCCCGCCGTCGATTATCCTCGTCATGCTGGGTGACGTGATGACAACGGCTTACCAGCAGGCGCAGCTACAGATGGGCGTCTACTCGCCCAAGACGGTTTCTGTCGGCGATCTTTTCGCCGGCGCGCTGATCCCCGGGCTGATGCTGGTCTGCTTGTATATGCTTTACATCCTGGGGCTCGCTTTCTTTCGGCCAACAAGCATGCCGGCGCATCATCGGCAAGCCGGTGAGTCCATTTCATTGGTTCAGGTCATGCGTGCATTGCTGCCGCCGCTGCTGCTGATATTTGCGGTGTTGGGCTCGATTCTCAAAGGGCTTGCAACGCCGACTGAAGCCGCCGGCGTCGGCGGTATGGGCGCACTGTTGCTGGCGCTCGCCCGCCGCCAGCTATCGCTCAAACGTCTGCAGGAAATCACGCGAAGTACGCTGCGAATCAGCAGTATGGTGTTCCTGATCCTGATCGGTGCCTCGGTATTCTCGCTGGTGTTTCGCGGCTACGGCGGCGACGACGGCGTGCGTAGCATTCTCGAGGCGTTGCCCGGCGGCGTTGTCGGAGCGGTCATCGTTGTCATGGCCGTCATGTTCCTGCTCGGATTCGTTCTCGACTTTATTGAGATTACGTTTGTCGTGGTACCGATCGTCGGGCCCGTGCTGCTTGCAATGGGGCTCGATCCCGTCTGGCTCGGCATCATGATTGCGATAAATCTGCAGACGTCATTTCTGACACCGCCATTTGGTTTTGCGCTCTTTTACCTGCGCGGCGTTGCGCCGCCCTCGGTATCCACGGCGCAGATTTATCGTGGTGCCGTGCCTTTCGTCGGCATCCAGCTACTCGCGTTATTGTTGCTTGCCATTTTCCCGGAGCTGGTAACCTGGTTGCCGGGCAAGATCTACGGAAACTAGACGGCCCCGTCTATCGTCGCCACGGCTTTCGTAAACTTTTCAACGAGCTCCGTTTCTTCGGTCTCACTCAGGTTGTACGGGGGCGCCAACAGGATATGATCGCCACGCCTGCCGTCGATCGTGCCACCCATGCCATAGCACATCAGCCCTTCTTCAAAGGCCGCTTTTTGCACCTGGTTGTGAATTTTTCGTAGCGGCTCAAAGGGTGTCTTGCTCGCACGATCTCGCACAAACTCGATGCCAATAAAAAGCCCGCGGCCGCGCACATCACCGACATACTCGTGATCGTTAAGCGTCTGCTGCAAACGGTCGCGTATTGAAGCGCCGCGTTTTATCACGTTTTGCAGGAGGTTTTCCTCACCGATGACTTTCTGCGTAGCGACTGCCGCGGCGATGGCCGTTGCGTGCCCCATGAACGTGTGGCCGTGCTGGAAGAAGCCGCTTCCGGCCCGGATCGCATCGATAATGGCGCCTCTGCACAACAGCGCGCCGGTGGGTTGATAGCCGGCAGCCAGTCCTTTTGCCACCGTAACCATGTCCGGGACAATGCCTTCCTGTTCGTAGGCCATGTGGGTGCCGGTGCGGCCAGCGCCGCACATAACCTCATCGAGTATCAGGTGAACGCCGTAGCGATCGCAGATCTCGCGGATGCGCTGAAAGTAGCCCGGCACGGCCACAACAGCTCCCGCGGTGGCACCGACGACGGTCTCGGCCACAAAGGCGGCGACCCTGTTGGGGCCGAGCTCCTGAATTTTCTGTTCGAGCTCGTCTGCCGTGCGCTCGCCGTAGGCCGCCCGGCTTTCGTCGGCGTCCTTTTCCCGGTATTCAAAGCACGGTGATATATGGTTGCCCGGCACCATTAACGGCGCGAAGTTTTTTCGCCGCCACTCGTTGCCGCCGACCGCAAGTGCACCGAGGGTGTTGCCGTGATAGCTCTGCCGACGCGCGATAAACAGGTGGCGATCCGGCTCACCGACTTCCACGAAGTACTGTCGCGACAGCTTCAACGCCGCCTCGATTGTCTCCGAGCCGCCGCTTAGCAGCAGCACCCGGTGCATGCCCGGCGCCTGCGTCGTAAGTATGTCAGCAAGCTCCTCCATGACATCGGTCGTGAAAAAAGACGTGTGTGCGTACGGTAACGTCTCGACCTGCTTCTGGATGGCCTCAATAATCGCCGGATGGCTGTGCCCCAGGCAGGATACGGCGGCGCCACCGCAACCATCGAGGTAGCGCTTGCCGTTGACGTCAATGACGTACGATCCGGCACCGCGCACGGCCTGCGGCGGCAGGTTTTTCAGGTGCCTGTGAATCATGTGGCTCATAGATGTATTACCGTCATCAAGAGAATATTTGCCAGCTCAGCTGTCTGCGTGTCGCTCAATTTGGCGCCTCGCGCTCCGAAACTCGAGTGTATTCGTTCGATCCAGCTATGTCCGGGATCACCGACAGGCGTGATTCCGACCCTGAAGTTACTGAATCATCCATTGCATTAAAAGGGTCGATCGGCTACGGTTTTGAACGACGATTCATCAAGAGCGGCGCATTCTAGCGCCCGAAAAAAGATAAAAACTGCTTTCAGCAGGGGGAGATTGAGAATGAAGAGCAAGACTATTCCGTTCGCAGCACTAGGTTGTGTGCTGGCGGCTAGCGCACTGGCGCCTCAGGCGGCCATAGCACAGAACAAGTCAGACACGCTGATCGAGGAGATTGTCACTCTCGGAACACGTAGCGCGAAACCGCGTTCGGCTTCCGATTCGACAGCGCCCATCGACGTGATTGGCGGTGAGGATTTCAACGCCCTGGGTGGAACCGCGGACCTGACCGACAACCTCAAGGCCCTGGTACCTTCCTACACAGCGACGCCAGCGACTGGCGACGGTAGCGCTTTTGTGCGCCCGACATCGCTGCGAGGTACTGCGCCTGACCAGAGCCTGGTGCTCGTTAACGGCAAGCGCCGTCATCGCTCGGCGCTGGTACAGTTTTTCGCCCCGGCGGCCGGTAACGGTGCGCATGGCGCCGACATCGGCATGATTCCCGGCATCGCTGTCAAGAGTGTTGAGGTTCTTCGCGATGGTGCTGCCTCACAGTACGGCTCTGATGCTATCGCTGGCGTGATCAACTTCAACCTGAAAGACGCATCCGACGGCGGCCAGGTACAGTTTCAATACGGTGAACATGCCAATCGCGGCGAGCAGGGCGTCAAGTTCGCTGCTAACGCAGGCTTTGCCGCTGGGGACTCGGGGTTCATCAATGTCAGCCTCGAAGTCGTCGACAATGAAGCACTGTCGCGCGGCGTCCAACGAGACAGTAGCGTTGCCGCTTTACGGGCGGCCGGCGTGAATCCGCAAATCATCGGTGCTGACTCACCGTTTGGTGATGCGCCGCTGCTGCAAACCTGGGGCCGTCCGGAAACTTCGGGGACGCGTTTCTTCATGAACTCGGGTTTCGAAATCAACGATAGCGCGCAGCTGTACGCGAGGCTCGGTATCGGCGATACCGACGGTCGCTACCGGTTCTTCTATCGTGATCCTGTCGGTAACGCGGTTTTTTCTCAGCAGCTCCCTTTCGGTGCTGGCTGTCCTACCTGTGATCCCACCGACCCAACCGACACGGCGAGCCTGCGCGAACAGGGCTTCGCTGGATTGCCGGCGGGATTCACGCCATACCTGGATGGCGCTCAAAGCGACGTCAGCCTGGTTATGGGCGTCAACGGTGAGTTCGACAGTGGCATGACCTACGACCTGAGCTGGGGTTTCGGCAAGAACGAACTGGACTATTTCCTGAACAACACGGCCAATCAAAGCTTGGGGCCTGGCGACCTGCAGTCGCTGCCACAGCGGGATTTCGACGTTGGTGGCTACACACAGGAAGAGGTAAATCTCAACGCCGACTTCTCTCTGCCAATCAGTGACGTGGTCAACTTTGCGTTTGGCGCAGAGGCGCGTGAAGAGACTTACACGGTCGTACAAGGCGAGCCGAACTCATACTTCGGTGCGGGCTCCAGCGGCTTCAAGGGAATCACGCCACAGGATTCCGGTGAGTTCAGTCGCGACAACATCGCGTTTTACGCCGACGTCGAGCACGACCTCAGCGATGCAGCACTCATCCAGTATGCGCTGCGCTACGAGAACTTCTCGGATTTCGGTGACACGATTAACGGCAAGGTCGCCTGGCGTTATCGCTTCAGCGATGCTGTTGCGATGCGTGGTGCTGTATCGACCGGCTTCCATGCGCCGACACCTGGTCAGGCCAATGTCCGGACGACAATCACGACGTTTGACGGCGTCACCGGACTGCAGGTCGAGGAGGGCCTCGTTCCTTCTACAGACCCTCGCGTCGCAGCGGTTGGCGGCACTTCACTGAAAGAGGAGAAGTCGCTTAACTACAGCCTGGGTGCCGCCTTTGACATCACCGATTCGTGGAGCGCAACACTCGACTTTTACCGTATCGAGGTCGACGACCGCATCTATCGCACCGGCGATATCTCTGTGCCCAACACGACCAACACGATTTCGTTCTACACCAACGCTCTGGATGTCGTTCACAGCGGTGTAGACCTGGTCGTGACCGGCGGCTGGGAATGGGGTGATACCGCAAACTCCACCCTGACCTTCGCTTACGGTTACAACAAGGTGGAAATTGCGGGGCAATCACAGATCAACGGTGTAAACCCGGTTAGCAGCAGCCTGATCGAGGATATCGAAAACAACTATCCGAACGATCGATGGGTGGCAACAGCCAACACCTTCTTTGGTGAGAAGCTGAATGCATTGCTGCGACTGAACTACTACGGTGACCATTACGATGAGCGCGGCACGATTGGAGCCGCGACTGACCCGAGCGCACAGATCGATTCAACCATCTACGTTGATCTTGAGTTTGGCTATCAGTTTACGGAGAGCTTCAAGGTCGTTGCCGGCGGCATTAACATCCTTGACGAGTACATCGACGAAATCGGGCCGCCTAATGCAAACCGCCTTAGCGTCGGTCTGCAGTACCCACGCCGTAGTGCGGCAAACTACGAAGGCGCCGCCTGGTACCTTCGTGGTATCTACGCCTGGTAAGTTTAGCTAACAGCTAGTGGCGGCGGATGTCGCCTGAAACTAAAGGCCGGTTGCGTCACGCAACCGGCCTTTTTTATAGCAGGCCTTTGTTGCTCTGGTTTTGCAGCCGATCAATGAGCGCATTATCAGCGTAACGCTCGAGACTCAGGTGTGAGGCGTAGTCCGGTAGCGCGTCACCGCATACCCAGGCGGCGCAGAGCTTGCCCGCCGCGCAAGCCGCCATGCTGCCAAATCCCGATAGCGCAGCAACAACGTAGGAATTCTCAGGCCCCATCGGACCGATCAACGGCCAGTTTTCCTGCGTCATCGTGTAGTAGCCGCCGTAATGTGCAAAGCGCGACGGCGGCTCATCTACGTAGGCGTTCAGCGCCGGCAACAATGCCGCCGCGCCGCGCATGACAATTTCCGGAAACTGAGGATCGATTGCGGCCTCATCAGCGAGCTCCCGTTGCGGCTCGCTTGCTGTCTGATTGTATGCCCAGCCCAGCTTCACCGACGTGCCATGCACCCCGCCATCTGGTCGACAATGGGTTCCTGGCGGTAACCGTTCGGTCAGCCACGCGACGTCCGGATCGGCGCTAAGTAGCGCTCGCTCTTCGTCGCTCCAATGCAGCTGCTTTTCGTCCATGTCGATCGAAAATGGCATGTCCCGGGGTATTACGCCCAGCCTGTCAGTGAAGCTGATTTTCTGCTGGTAGACGTTCTTGATCGGTAACTCCACCCCGAGCATCTGCGCAACACGGTTCGCGAATGGGCCGGCAGCATTTACGATCACGTCCGCCCTGACCTGCAGCGTGTCCTGTCCGGTATCGACGAGGAGTTCGTGCAACTTGTTGCCGTCAATCGATGTAACTTCGCCACGCAGCTGCCGGCCGCCCGCCTCGCGGAAACGCTCGAGCATGAGCGCGCCGAGCTGCTGGCCGCTGATGTCGCCCGCTCTCTTGATGTGAACAACGTTTCGGATGTCGTCGGCGAGCGCGGGAAATCGGCGTTGGATATCTTTCCCGCCCGTGATGACATCAACGTCAATATTGGGCGGCAGATCGGCAAGCATGTCGCCGATATCCCTGCGACGTGTCGCCAGCACATAGCCACCCCGCGTCATATGGAAGACGTTTTGCGTCTGTTCGGCGAGGCGCTCCATCAGCTCGATACTGTCGTTGCTAAACGCAGTCATCGTTGGGTGTGGCCACCAATTGCGATAATTATCGCCTGACTGCGCGCTTGTGTAGCTCATTGGCTGTCGGTAGTCGAGGAGCACGACGTTCTTCTTTTGCTCGACACTCAAATAGTAGGCCGTTGCAATGCCGGCGATGCCGGCACCGATGATAGCAACCTCGACAGGCTGACTAGTATTCACGCGTATCGAAGTAAGCCTGTTCGGATATGCGTGAATTGTCGGAGACCAATGCCAGATATTCGAAGTAGGCCCGGCCAATCTTCTCCGCTGCCGGGTCAGTGGCCATAAGTTCGTCGACAACGTCTTTTGCTATCGATCGCAATAGCGCAAGCACCTCCTCTGGAAACGGACGTATTTCGATGTTCGGATCTTGCTTGAGCTGGCGCAGCGACATGGCGTTACCGTGCGTGTACTCCGCCGCCATGTCAGTCGTAATTGCCTGACAACTTGTCGTCACGATGGACTGCAAGTCGGACGGCAGCGCCTGCCATGCGGCCTTGTTGATAATGGTCTCAAGTCCTGGGCCCGGCTCTTGCCAACCGGGGTAGTAGTAGTATCGCGCCGCCTTGTGCAGCCCGAACGATGAGTCATTGTAGGGACCAACCCACTCGGTGGCGTCAATCGCGCCCGTCTGCAATGCGGTGAAGATCTCCGAGCCCGGTAGCGTCACCGGCGTGCCGCCGGCGCGCCGCAGCACTTCACCTCCCAGGCCGGGAATGCGCATCTTGAGCCCTTTCAGATCATTGACGCTGTTAATCTCCTTGTTGAACCAGCCACCCATCTGCACACCTGTATTGCCGGTGGGAAACGGTACAAGGTCAAAGGGAGCGTAGAGTTCGCGCCAAAGCTCCATGCCGCCGCCATAGTAGAGCCAACCGTTTAGCTCCAGGTTGGTCATGCCGAAGGGAATTGCTGTAAAGAACTGCGCGGCGTCGACTTTACCCTTGTGGTAGTAAGACGCGTCGTGGCCCATTTCGACGGTGCCACGGCTGACCGCGTCAAAAACTTCAAAGGCCGGCACCAGCTCGCCGGCGCCGTAGACCTTGATCTTCAGCCGACCGGCGGAAGCCGCCTCGATCCTGGCGGCCAGATTTTCCGGCGCCATGCCCAGGCCCGGGAATTTCGGCGGCCAGGACGTCACGCAGGACCACTCGAACGACTCCTGGCTGGCGTCGCCATCGCAGTTAGTCCCTTGCTTGGCGCAGGCCGAAAGCGTCGCGGCAGCCGCGAGGCCGCCAACGAATTGTCGTCTTTTCATGGCAGATCCCATTGTTGATTCACTGCCGCCAGTCTATTGATCGCCTGCAGCAATGCAATAGACGTTAAGTGGGAAAAATAGACAGGCATGAAATCCCACATTGGTTCTTTTTTGCTGCGTTACAGGGGCTGTGGATAACCCACCAGATAGCCGGAAAAGGCCCCGACGTTGACGCCGAGGCCCCCCTTCCCTGGTCCAGCCGGTGACTGGGGGCAATATTGCCGTCCCTGGCGCGCCCTTATCGCCCACTTTAGGGGCTCTTCTCACCGGCCGGTACGAACAAGTCTCTCACCCGCGGCCCTGCTTTGTGGATTATCATTCTGACCGGTCTGTGGATAAACTCTACAGGCCTATAAAAATCAAGGAGTTCCGATCACTATGATAGGGCTGTTACAGCGCGTTACCGAAGCCGCCGTGCGGATCGACGGCAAGCTCGTCGGCGAAATCGGTCGTGGGTTGCTTGTGCTGATTGCGGTACATCGCGACGATTCCGAGCAAGACATTGCCCGGCTGGCCGAGCGAGTGTTGAGCTATCGGGTCTTCCCGGACGCAGACGGCCGCATGAACCATAGCCTGCTGGACGAGGCTGGCGGCCTGTTGCTGGTGCCTCAGTTCACCCTGGCCGCAGACACGAAGAAGGGCACCCGCGCAAGCTTCACCAAGGCCGCCCCGCCGGAGAAAGGCTCCGCCTACTTCGACAGCCTTGTTGAGATTTGCCGGCAGCGCCTTGCTGCCGTTGAAACCGGCCGTTTTGGCGCCAATATGCAGGTTAGCTTGGTGAATGATGGTCCGGTGACGTTCTGGCTCGAATCCTGAGCGGCTCTGGCGCGTGTGACGCCGGTACGGTTTTGTTGCGCGCCCGGGGGTATCATGAACATAATTCGCGCCCGGCCGGATGCCGGCGCAACCCTATGATTAAGCGGCGGCTTACCGCCCCAGGAGTAACAGAATGTTTGCCAATATTGGTCCGTGGCAGTTATTGATCATTCTCGTCATTGTTTTGGCCATTTTTGGCACAAAGCGACTGCGTTCACTGGGCTCGGACCTGGGAAGCGCCGTTAAGGGTTTCCGTTCGGCGATGAGCGAAGCTGAGCAAACGACCGATCAGCTCAGCGATTCATCGAAAGACGCCGATTTCGACAATACGCCGAGCGAAGAACCGCGCAAAGAAAAAGACGCCTGATTCCAACGCCGCCATGTCTGGAATAGCCGGATCAGAATTTCTGCTTATTTGCATTATCGGGCTCCTGATTTTGGGTCCCGAGCGTCTCCCGCGGGTCGCACGTCAGATTGGCACCTGGCTCGGCAAGGCGCGGCAGATGACGCGTGCTTTGCGGCGACAACTGGAAGAAGAGGTCGACCTTGAAAAAAACCTCGGCTTCAATCCCGATGAACTTCACCCCGACGCCTTGCTGAAGCCTCGCGAAGACGACACTTATTCGCCGCTGCATGACGAAGATAAAGACGATGATGAGGGAGCGGAGCCCGGCGCCGAGACTCCGGCTGCCGCGAAAGAAAAACCAGCCGGATGAGTGACGACGTAAAAGACGCGAGCGGCGGGCTCGGTGAAGGCACGCTGATGTCGCACCTCATGGAATTGAGGAATCGCTTGTTCAAGATTGTCGCCAGTATTTTTATTGTGTTCCTGGTGCTTGTGCCGTTTTCCCGGCAAATCTTTAACTTCGTCGCTGCGCCGTTGACGCGCTTTGTGCCGAGCGGAGAATTGCAGGCGATCGGTGCAGTTACCTCATTGACGGCCACCATATCGCTGACTTTTTACCTGTCCATTTTTATCGCCATGCCGATCATCCTGTATCAGATTTGGGCGTTCGTTGCGCCCGGCCTTTACAAGAAGGAAAAGGGCTTCGCGGCACCGCTGCTCGCAACCAGTATTTTGCTGTTTCTCGCTGGGCTGGCGTTTGCCTACTACGTCGTGTTCCCACTGATTTTCGGGTTTGTAGCAACCTTTACACCGGACGTTGTCGAGTGGAAACCGGATATGGCGGCCTACGTCAGCTTCGTCATGATGGTGGCCCTGGTGTTTGGCATCGCGTTCGAAACGCCGATCGCGACCCTGTTACTGGTACTAACCGGCCTGACGACGCCGGAGAAACTCGGTAAGGCCCGCCCGTATGTGTTTCTCGGCGCCTTTGTCGTCGGCATGCTGCTGACGCCGCCGGATGTGATTAGCCAGACGATACTCGCCGTTCCGGTCTATCTGCTCTATGAACTGGGCATCATCATGTCGCGCCTGGTCCGGCGCAAGCCCGACGAGTCAGCAGCCAGCGAAAGCTAATCCCCTGTAATCCAACATAATTCAAGGTGCTCGTCCCATCAGCGGCGATGCGCGGCACAGTGGCAGGACAGGCTGAAAATAGTGTTTAATGGGCAGCTTGGCCCGCCACAATAATTACAGCTCATGGCGGCAAACAGCACTCCGGGGGAAAACATGACCGATACCGTTGCCGCGACCGCGGAGGACTATTCGCACGACGACCAGCTGTGGGGTCACCCCAAGGGCTTGTATGTCTGTTTCGGCACCGAGCTTTGGGAGCGCTTTTCGTTCTACGGAATGAAGTTCCTGCTGGTGCTGTACCTCACGAAATATCACCTGTTCACAGACCAGATGGGGCTGGATGTTCTCGGCTCTTATGCGGGTCTCGTCTACGCGCTGCCGCTCATCGGCGGCATGCTCGCCGACCGCTACCTGGGCATGCGCAAGTCCGTTGTCTTCGGCGGCATACTCCTTTGCTTCGGTCACCTGCTGATGGCCGTCGAAGGCTACCAGGCTGTTTATTACGCCGCGGGCAGCACGCTGAAAGAAAGTCTCACACTCGCTTCCGGTGAGGTTCTTGCCGCAGGCACCGTGCTCGCCGAAGAAATCATGATTCGTGATACGGCGGCCCTCAAGGTGTTCTACCTGGCGCTCGCTTTGATCGTCATGGGCGTCGGTTACCTGAAACCGAATATCTCGACGATCGTCGGCAAGCTTTATTCCATAGACGACCCCCGCCGGGATTCAGGCTTCACGATTTTCTACATGGGCATCAACATTGGCTCATTCGTGGCAACGCTGCTGTGCGGCTGGCTCGGTGAAACCTACGGCTGGAAATACGGCTTCGGCGCCGCCGGTATTGGCATGGTCATTGGCCTGTTCACCTTCCTGCGTGGCCAGAAGTACCTGATGGGACACGCTGAGCCCGCCGAGCCTGAGAAGCTTAAAAAGAAAGTGTTTGGTCCGATCAATACGGAATGGACAATTTACCTGCTTACGCTGCCGGCGCTCTCTGTCGTCTGGTGGCTGGTGCAGCATGAACATGTTGTTCTCGCATCGCAGAATGTTCTCCTGATCGTGTCGGTCGTCGGCCTGATTCTGTATTCGATGCTCTACGACAAGTCGAAATCAAACAATACGACCGCGTACATCGTTGCCGGTGTCGCGGTGGCCTCAGGCATTTATGCCGTACTCGTAAACCTGCATTTCATTCCCGGCAGCGTTGAGCTCGCCGAGAACGTCTTGTACGGATCCATTATCCTGATCATCGGCTTTATCATTTATGGATTCCGCACCCACAATTCCGATGAGTTCGGGCGTACGGTGGTGCTGATGATCCTGATACTCTCGACGATCGTCTTCTGGGCGCTGTTCGAACAGGCGGCCGGGTCGATGACCTTTTATGCCGATCGCGTTGTGGACCGCACCGCCGGCGGAATCACGTTCACGGCTGCACAATTCGGCTCACTGAATGCCGGCTTCATCATGCTGCTGGCGTTGCCGTTTGCGATTCTCTGGACCTGGCTCGCGAAGAAGAACCTCGAGCCGTCAACGCCCGTGAAGTTTGGCCTTGGCATTATTCAGGCCGGACTTGGATTTGGCGCGCTGGTTTTCGGCGCACAATTTCCGGACCAGGCCGGGCAGATTGCCATGATCTGGCTGATCCTCGCCTACCTGCTGCACACCACCGGAGAGCTCTGCCTGTCGCCGGTCGGCCTGTCCGCCGTTACCAAGCTTTCCATAGGCAATGTCGTCGGCGTCAGTATGGGCACCTGGTTTCTCGCAACCGCGCTGTCGGAAACCGTCGCCACGCGCCTTGGCCGCATGGCCGCAATTGACACCTCGCAAGGCCAGGTGGCTGACGTGGCAACGGCGCTCGCAACCTATACCGAACTCTATGAGTTCCTGATGTGGACCGGGCTCGGTGTCGGCGTATTCATGATTATTATCTCGCCTGTCCTGCGTCGCTGGATGCACGGCATACACTAATTACTCCTTGAAATTCGGAATAAGCAAATGAGAGATCCTTGTGAAAATTGCAGCGAGTTTTCGCTCCTGTTGGCGATCGTCGCCTGTTCGAAAACAAGATACCGAGCACCGTGGCCACGGACATCCCACGCCAGCCGAAACGGCCGCAGGAATTCGTTGCCCGAGCCAACGCCGAACTCGGCGAGCTTCGCAAGGAAGTCGGTGCCGCTGAATGGGTGCGCTCAACGTATATCACCGCAGACACCGCGGTCCTGGCGGCAGCGGCGAGTCAGAAGTATGCGGAGTGGCACAGCGGCATGGTGCAACAGGCGCTGCGATACGACGGCCAGGAACTCGGCCCGGAAACCCGTCGCGCCATTGAGCTGTTGAAACTTGGAACGACCCTGCCGACGCCCGCCGATCCGGCCAGGCGCAAAGAGCTTACCGTGATTGCGACCGAGCTCGAGGGCATGTACGGCGCGGGCGAATATTGTCGCAATGACAATGATTGTAAGAGCCTTCCGGAGCTCGAAGATGTTCTTGCCAACAGTCGTGACTACGACGAGTTGGTCGACGCATGGCAGGGGTGGCGCACGATATCGCCTCCTATGCGCGCCAAATATCAGCGCTACGTCGAGCTTGCGAACGAGGGTTCGCAGGTGCTGGGTTACGACAATCTTGGTGAAAAGTGGCGCGCCGGTTTCGATATGAGTCCGGCTGAGTTCGAACAGGAAACCAAGCGCCTGTGGGAGCAGGTCAAACCCCTGTATGACGAGTTGCATTGTCACGTTCGAGCGAAGCTCGGCGACGTTTACGGCGAAGACAAGGTTCCGCAAGACGGCGCCATTCCCGCTCACCTTCTCGGCAACATGTGGTCACAGGGGTGGAGTTTTATCTATGACCTCATCGAGCCCTATCCGGGTGTTGCCGATCTCGACGTCGATGACACACTGAAGACGAAAGACTACTCTCCCCAGGAGATGGTGCGCTCGGCGGAGAGCTTCTACGTATCGCTGGGCATGCCGCGACTGCCCGACACCTTCTGGGAGCGTTCGCAGTTCACCAAGCCCCGGGACCGGGACGTCGTCTGCCATGCGAGCGCCTGGTCGCTGGACGGCAAAGACGACCTGCGCATCAAGATGTGCATCAAGCAGACGTATGATGAGCTACGCACCATCTATCATGAGCTTGGCCACATCTACTATGACGCGGCCTACAAGAATCAACCGCCATTATTCCAGGACAGCGCACACGCCGGCTTTCACGAAGGCATCGGCGATACCGTAACGCTGTCGATGACGCCGCAATACCTCGCCGAGGTAGGCCTCATCGGCTCGGCGGAGGAAAGCGAACAAGCCGTCATCAACCGGCAGATGCAGATGGCGCTCGACAAGATAGCGTTCCTGCCGTTTAGCAAGCTGATCGACGAGTGGCGCTGGGGCGTTTTTTCCGGAGACATCGCGCCGGGTGACTACAATAAAGCCTGGTGGGACCTGCGCGCGCACTATCAGGGAATCGCGCCGCCGGTTCCGCGCAGCGAGGCTGATTTTGATCCGGGCGCGAAGTATCATGTCCCCGCGAACGTGTCATACACACGCTACTTCCTCGCCCATATCCTGCAATTTCAGTTCCAGCGCTCGCTTTGCGAAATCGCGGGGCACGACGGTGACCTTGCCAGCTGCTCGGTCTACGGCAGCAAAGAAGCCGGTGAACGTTTCTACGCCATGATGGCGTCGGGCAGTAGCGAGCCCTGGCAGGATGCGCTCGAGAAACTAACCGGCACTCGCGAAATGGACGCGAGCGCCATCATCGATTACTTCGCGCCTTTGATGGGCTACCTGAAAGAGCAGAACGCGGGCCGCTCCTGTGGCTGGTAGAATCACCTGATAACAATAACCGGGGAAAATCATGGCTGAACAAAAAAGCGCCGCTCCTGGCGGCTTTCTTGGCACCGTCGAGCGAGTTGGTAACAAGCTGCCGGATCCGGCGATGCTGTTCGTCGGATTGCTAGGCATCGTCTGGCTGTTGTCCTGGTTCATGTCTTATTTCAGTTATGACGTTGTCGACCCTCGAACAGGCGAGGCCATCGTTGTCATCAATCAGCTGACGGGCTCAGGCTTTACGACGTTCCTTACCAAAATGGTCAGCAACTTCGTTGGCTTTGGCCCGGTCGGTACGGTCCTTGTGGCAATGCTTGGCATCGGCGTTGCGGAGCATTCCGGCTTCGTCACGACGGCTATCCGCGCGCTGCTAAACGTCACTCCGAAATGGTTCCTGACACCGATGGTGATCCTCGTCGGTATCGTCAGCCACTCCGCCGTCGATGCCGGATACGTCCTGGTCATACCGTTAGGCGGCGTCATTTTTTATGCCGCCGGCCGACACCCGCTGGCCGGTATCGCAGCCGCTTTTGCCGGCGTGTCCGGTGGTTTCTCGGCGAACTTCGTGCCGTCGGCACTGGACCCGTTGTTGCAGGGCCTTACACAAAGCGGCGCGCAGCTCCTCGAGCCCGGCATCGTCGTCAACACGCTGAATAATTACTTCTTCACGACGGCCTCTTCAGTGCTGATCGTTGGTCTCGGCTGGTGGCTAACCGACAAGCTCGTCGAACCGCGCTTGCAGAGTACCGCTGTAGATGGCGATGCGGATGACCTGCCTGAGCTGCACGCATTGACTGACCCGGAGCGCAAGGGCTTGCGTCGATCGCTGCTCGTCATGGTAATTGGCCTGGTCGTGCTCTTCGTTTCAATGTGGCCGGAGTCGTCGGCCTGGCGTGATGCGGAAGGCGCCCTGGTCAACTTCTCGTCACCGATCATGCGCTCGATCGTTCCGTTGATCTTCTTCCTGTTTTTAATACCGGGCATCGTATTCGGTTACACAACCGGCGCGTTCAAGACCAGCAAGGACATCATTCAGGGTATGTCGCATGCGATGAACAGCATGGCTTATTACCTCGTCATCATGTTTTTTATCGCGCAATTCGTATACGCCTTCTCGGCCTCGAACCTTGGCACGCTGATGGCGCTCGAAGGTGCACAAGCACTAACGAACCTGAAGGACTTTCCGTCCGTACTGATCATCGGCATCATCCTGCTGACCGGTTTCGTAAATATTTTCGTCGGTTCAGCAAGCGGCAAGTGGGGATTGCTTGCACCAATTTTCGTGCCGATGCTGATGTCGCTCGGCATCTCGCCGGACCTGACGCAGGCGGCATATCGCGTCGGTGATTCCAGCACCAACATCATTACACCGTTGATGCCTTACTTCCCGCTGGTGGTCGTTTACTGCCAGCGCTACGTGAAAGGCACGGGTATTGGCACTCTTGCCGCGATGATGTTGCCGTATTCGTTGACCTTCCTTGCGACCTGGACGGTGTTCCTGCTGATCTATTGGACGATTGGGATTCCGCTGGGCATCGGCTCCAGCTACACCTACCCGGCAAGCTAAGGACACGACGGCATGCATGACTTCGAGAAGCTCGGCGCTTTCTACCTCGGCAAGCGCTACGACACGGACTCCGAGAAACTCACGGAGGAGCTTGTCCTTTACGACTCAAAGGACCTGAACACCCATGCCGTGATCATCGGCATGACCGGCTCGGGCAAAACCGGACTCGGTATCGGCATACTCGAAGAGGCGGCGCTCGATCATATTCCGGTCATAGCCATCGACCCGAAGGGCGACATGGGCAACCTGCTGCTGACTTTTCCGAAGCTCGCGGCCGAAGATTTTCAGCCCTGGGTGAATGCGCGCACGGCAATGGACAAGGGTCAGACCGTCGAGCAGTTTGCCGCCGGGCAGGCGGCGCTGTGGAAGAAGGGCCTCGGTGAATGGGGTCAGACCGGCAAGAGAATTGCCCAGCTCAGGAAGAACGTCGACCTCAACATCTATACGCCTGGCAGCAACTCCGGTGTCCCTGTTTCGGTGCTGCAATCGTTCAGCGCGCCGGGGCAGGCGCTCATCGATGATGTCGACCTGTATCGGGAGCGCGTGCAGTCGACAGCGACCGGAATCCTGACGCTGCTCAACATCGATGCGGACCCGGTCGCCAGCCGTGAACACATCCTGATATCCCGACTGCTGGATAAGGCCTGGCGCGAGGGCCGTGATCTTGACGTTGCCGGGCTGATCACGGAAATCCAGGACCCGCCTATCACCAAGGTCGGCGTCATGAACCTGGACTCCTTCTTCCCGGCCAAAGATCGGTTTGCCCTGGCGATGCGTCTGAACAACCTGCTGGCCGCACCGGGATTCGAAGCCTGGATGCAAGGCACACCGCTGAACGCGAAGAACCTGCTGTACACGGAAGAAGGCAAGCCACGAATTTCAATCATGTCGATCGCGCATCTCGATGATGCGCAGCGAATGTTCTTCGTCTCGATGCTGCTCAATGAACTCATCGCCTGGATGCGGGCACAGCAGGGCACCTCAAGCCTGCGTGCAATCCTCTACATGGATGAGATCTTCGGTTACATGCCGCCGGTCGCGAACCCGCCCTCGAAGAAGCTCTTCCTCACGTTGTTAAAACAGGCGCGCGCGTACGGCCTGGGCCTTGTCCTCGCCACTCAGAATCCTGTCGACCTCGATTACAAGGGCCTGTCCAACACCGGCACCTGGTTTATCGGTCGTCTTCAAACTGAACGCGACAAAGCGCGTGTCATGGAAGGTTTGGAGGGCGCCAGCGGTGGCACTTTCAACAAGCAGAAAATGGAGCGCACGATTGCCGGGCTCGGCAAGCGCCGGTTCCTGCTGCACAACGTGCACGAAGATGAAGCCGTCGTCTTTAATACGCGCTGGGTCATGTCCTACCTTGCCGGCCCGCTCACTCGCGACCACATTCGCACATTGATGTCTGGCGCGAAGCGCAAGCTCGAGGCGGTCGCGAAGGCTGTGTCCAAGCCCCGGCGCAAGGCGGCCGATAGTGCGCCTGCATTACCGCCGTCGATAGACCAGTTTTTCGTCAAGGGGCAGGGGGAGGAGATTATTTATCACCCCCGCCTGATCGGTGCCGGCGATGTCGTTTTTACCAGCGCTCGTTACAACATCGAGGACGAACGCCAGGTTCTTCACACCGTCGAGTTCGAAGATGGTCCGGTAGAAATCGACTGGGATAATTCCGAGCCGCTTGAGCTCTCGATAGCAGACCTTCTCGAAAAAGGCGAAGCGGACGCAAGCTTCGCGGATTGCCCGTCGTCGGCCAACAACCCGAAAGCCTATGCTCGCTGGGCCAAGGACTACAGCCGATGGCTGCGGCAAAACGAGAACATCACGCTGTACAAGAGCAAGCGATTTCGCCTTACGTCAACGAGCAACGAGACCGAGGGCGACTTTCGCGCGCGCTTGCAGGATGCTGCCAGCGAATTGCGCGACCAGTCGATCGCGAAAATTCGCAAGCGTTACGCAGGCAAAGTAAATACGCTTGAAAACCGCCTCATGCGTGCGCAGCAGTCCATCGCACGTGAGAAACAGCAGTCAACAAAGAAAAAGCTCGATACCGCCATCTCTTTCGGCACTGCGATCCTGGGCGCCGTATTGGGGCGCAAGAAACTATCCAGCACTACGGCGACGAAGATCGGTTCCGCCATAAAGACCGCGGGCGGTGCGAGCAAGGAAGCGGCCGATGTCGGGCGCGCGATGCAAACGGCTGAGAAGGTCAAACAAGAAATCGCGGCACTTAGTGCAGCACTGGAAAAAGAAATAGTGGATCTCGACACGTCCTTCGACGCGCAGTCCGAAGCTCTGGATGAAGTCGTCGTGCGAGCCAAGAGCACCGATATTCATGTTGCTCTGACCGGCCTGGCCTGGCTGCCGTACACGGCTGACGAAAAGGGACGCCTGCGACCGGCCTGGTAGGTTTCCTGGCGAATTTATTCGCCGCTCCTGCGCGGCGGCAGCACGGTCAATCGCCGAGGCAGGACCCTGCATAGGCTTTGGTTACGCCGGCGTTTTCAATCTGGCATTCATTGTCGTAAGTGACGCCGTCCATGCCACAGACCGGTGAATAGTTTCGCGGGCAATTTCGCCCAAGCGTATCGCAAACACCCGCGTACTCGATGCGCACGCCGCGACGCTCCGCCTGGCAGGCGTTGCCGTAAGTCATACCGTCGAAGCCACAAACGGGCACAAACAGGTTGGGACACGGGCGTACTCCGCAGATACCCGGCTTGAACGTGGTCAGTCCAGCCCGGTCGGCGAAGCAGGCATTGTCATGGGTTACATTGTCGCCTCCGCACACGGGCGCAAATACTTTGGGGCAGTTATCCGGGTCGCACGGTCCTTTGTGCTGGACCGGAATGCGCTCCGCGTCGGCTTCGCAGCGATTAATGAAGCTGCGGCCATTCATGCCGCAGACGGGCGCGTTAATCGAAGGACAGCCGTTCGGCGTACAGGCGCCGAGCCCGGCGATCTCGGCTTCTGACTTCAGCGCGAAACACTCGTTAATGTAAGTATTGCCGTCGACACCGCAGACGGGATCGAAAGTCTCCGGACAGCCGAGCGTTACCCCAGGACAAATACCGGCGCTCGCGACGTTCACGCCGGCGACCCGCGCGACACAATCGTTGCTGTAGGTCTGGCCGTCGTCGCCGCAAACCGGGTCGTATTGCATAGTGCAGGCGACGTCGTCGCCCTGAGCCGGGAGAGCGGTCGAGCTTGTCGCCGCGAACAGGGCGTCCAGATCAACATCCGCGGCGCCGGCCGGCGCGGCCAGCAGGACGCTCAGGAGGACCAGCAGTATCGGATAAGTGTGGATTCGAGTCATAAGAAGTCGGTTGTGATCTATAAGCTTAGAGCGCAGAAAGCGTCGGCGGTTCAACGAATTCGCGCACTGCCCCAGTAGTTATAACTTAGTGCCTTTGCGCCCGGTATGTACATGCGGTTGTCGTCCTCAACGACGAACCCGGACCGGTGCAAAATGTCCGGGATATCGCGATGCATGTTGCAGCCGCCCGAAACCTTGGTCCACAGAGGATTCAGTCGCTCCTGCCACCGGTGTACGTTTTCATCCGGTGCCTTGCCATGTTCGCAAAACAACAGCCGCCCATGCCGCTTTAAGACGCGGCGCACGCCATCGAGCGCCTTCGCCGGGTCAGGAATGGTGCACAAGGTATAGGTAATGAGAACCGTATCGACACTATCATCGTCCAGAGGTATTTCCTCGCAGGGCAGGTCGATGAACTCGACATCGAGGCCTGCCTCGCCAACAGCGCCCCGTGCAAGACGGCGCATTCCAACCGACGGTTCGAGCCCCCAAATGCGGCGGACCTTGTTGCGATCATAGTACGGAAGATTGAGGCCGCTGCCGAAACCGACTTCAAGTACATCCCCGGTTGCCTGCGGCACGATCTTCTCGCGCTGTTTGCGCGTCGGTTTAGTGCTGCAGGCAAGATTGATCAGTGACGGCAGTATGCGTTCCTCATACCAGCTCAATGGATGAGCTCACTAATTCTGACGAGCTCTATACCTTGCTCTCCCAGTTTCGGCAGCTCTGCTTCCAGGAGCGCCAGCGTAGCCTCGTACGGGTGTCCGATCGCCACGACAAAGCCGCGCTTCCGGGCCAGAGTCTTCATGCGCTCGAATTGGCGCAAGACGGTTTCGGGCGACGGATCCGGGTCCAGAAAAACATCGCGCCGCAACGAACTGACGCCGGCCTCGGTCGCCATCTGCAACGCCACGCTGTGCGCCGTCGTATAGCTATCCACGAAGAAAAGGCCCTCTCGTGCTCCTATCTCTTCCATCAACCACTGCATGTGACCAGGATGGCGAGTGAGTAAACTGCCCCTGTGTCCGTTGACGCCAATGACGTACGGCACCGAGTTAATTGCCGCCTCGAAAGTCGTTGCCAGCCGTTCGCGACTCATGTCGAGATCAATGCCGATCGGCTCGTCATGGTCTTCATCACTGTTCGCCTGCAATGGCAGATGGAGCAACACCTCCTTGCCTTGATCATGCGCCCACCTGGCCAGCGCCACCGCACGGGGTGTGCCCGGAAGTACGGCAAAGGCGATCGGGCCTGGCAGCGCGATTGCGCGCCGCCCTGCCGCGAGCTGGTAACCAAGATCGTCGATAATGATGGCGACACGCGCTGGCCCGGCATCGACGGAGTCCGATGCGGCGAGCAATAGCAGCGCCGCCAGAAATATTCTCGGCAAACTCATTGGGCGTTGCTGTGCATCACCGAGCGAGGATTCAGGTACGCCATCGCCTCGGCCAGCTGCGCATCGGCCTCGCGATCAAGAACGCCGGCCAGCGTAAGGTCCGGAAAGCCGGGCGTATCCTCGACGAGGATGTCCGGTTCGATGCCAACATCGTGGATCGAATCGCCGGAGGGCGTGTAGTAGCGTGAGGTCGTTAATTTTATCGCGCGCCCTTTCGAAAGTGGCATGACCGTTTGTACCAGCCCCTTGCCGAATGTCGGGGTACCGACGACAAGCGCGCGATTGTGATCCTGTAGCGCGCCTGCCACGATTTCAGACGCTGACGCTGAGCCCCTGTTGACCAGCACAACCATGTTTGCGCCATCCAGGATGTCGCCGCGATGGGCCGAACGCGCGAAACGCGACTCCAGTGTTCTGCCATCCGCGGTAACAATCACGCCCGCGTCCAGGAACAGGTCGGAGACGTCTACGGCTGCATCCAGAACTCCTCCCGGGTTATTGCGCAAATCGAGCACCAGGCCCTCGAGCATGCCGGCGTTCGCGTCCTGCAGTGCATCGACCGCCCGGCCCAGTTCGCGCGCTGTGTTCTCACTAAACTGGCTTACGCGAACATAGCCAAAGGAGGGTCCGAGGAACTCCTTGTGTACGCTCGCAACCCGAATTGTCTGGCGACGCATTTCATGATCAATAGCAACGTCGTCGTGCAGCACTGTCACTGTAACTTTGCTGCCGGCGTGGCCTCGAAGTCGGCCAACAGTTTGCTGCAATTTATTCGTCTCGATCGCAACGCCGTCTACGGCGATGATCTGGTCGCCCGCCTTTATCCCGGAACGCGCAGCCGGCGACCCGGCAATCGGTGTTACCACCTGCAGCGCGCCGTCGACCTCGTCGACCTCAATGCCAATGCCGGTGTAACTGCCCGACGTGCTGATCCGAATATCGCGATACTCGCCGGCATCCAGGTATTGCGAGTGCGCGTCCAGATCGCTAACCATGCCCCGGATTGCGCTCTCAAGTAATACGGCATCATCGACCGGCTCGACATAATCCCGTTTGACGCGCTCGAGGACCTCTGCAAAAAGGCGCGCCTGCTCCCAGTCGAGCGCCTCGCGGTCTGGCGCCCCGTGGTCGCCCATCAGGCCGCCGCCCACCGAGAGGCTCAGGCCCAGTACGACGCCGATCACCACGACCAGAAGTGCACGAACTTTCAATGACATAGGTTTTTCCACGCGCCAACATTCTTGTTTTCGGCTGGACGCCCGACCTTAGCACAGCGACTTGGGCGAGGCAGCAGTCCGAGACGCTCGAGGCAGGGGCCTCAGTCCCCTGGCCGGCGCGTTATCCAGCGGCGCGGGTTAACCGGCTGCGTTCCCTTACGTAACTCGAAGTACAGACCGGCTTCCGACTGGCCGCCGCTATCTCCCACCGTCGCTATAACGTCGCCGGGCGCAACCCAGTCGCCGGCTTTCTTAAGAATGGTCTCGTTGTAGCCATACAGCGTCATGTAGCCCTCGCCATGATCGACGATGACCAGCAGGCCCATGCCGGCCAACCAGTCTGCAAATGCGATTCGGCCGTGATAGATCGCCCGCACTTCGGTACCGCGGGGCGTCTCCATCACGACGCCATTCCACGTCATGTTGCCGCCGCCACGAGGCTGGCCAAAGTCATGTAGCAAAGTTCCGGCAACCGGCCATGTAAGCTTGCCTTTGTGGTCGCTGAAGGGCTCCTCGGAGCTGATGGGATAGTCAGACAGTATGCTGGTGAGTTCGGCAATCAGGCGCGTCAGGTCTTTTTCCTGCGCGGCGAGCCGCTCGACCTCCTCACCTTCGCGACTAATTCTCTCTCGCAGCGACACAAGCAATGCCGCTCGCCGCTCCTGCGATTGATTGAGGCGCGTCAGCTCGGCATAGCGCGACTTTGCAAGGGCGCCAAGGCGCGCCTCCTCCGCGGCGATCTTTCCGCGCAAAGCATCGAGCTCACGGATTTCAGCGATAACGGCCTCAATATTCTCGGCCCGATAATCATTCAGATAATCGTAGTAAGCCATCAATCGGCCCAGCGTTGCCGGATCCTGCTGGTTAAGAAGCAACCGTATCTTCTCCTGGCTGCCGCTCATATAGGCTGACCGGACCTGCGCCGCCAGCGCCGCGGACTCGTCGTCCAGGTGCGCCTCACGTTGCAGAAGGGTGGCATCCAGCTGTTCCTTCTTGCTCGTCGTATAGCGCTGTTCGCGCTCAATCTCGGCAATCCGCATGCGCTGCTCCGAAATCGCGACCTCCTGCTCCTGCAGCTCTCCGGCCAGTCGATCTCGCTCTTCGGCCGCGGTATCCATGCTCTTTTTCAGCTCGCTTATGCGTTCGCGAACGGTTTCGAGCTCTTGTTCCTTGGTCTTGCCAGGCTCGCTGTCTGGCCGCTGTGCCTGTGCCATGGCAGAGGCAGCCAATATTCCTACGATAAGGGTCTTTCGCCAGTTCATGGGCGCGAGTGTAGTAGCTCAAGGCTATGACCGCCCGCCAAACCGCGTATAATCCCCGTTTTAGGGCTGCTCATGGCGCAACACCCCGCGCCGAAATTATTGATTCATGGACAAATTTTTAGAATTCTCAAGTAACAACGTGTTGCTTGTGTCCGCACTGCTGGTCAGCTTTTTTGTGTTGGTCTTCTCCGAGTTGCGCCGCAAAGCAAGCGGCCTCGTCAACGTGGATGCGGGCGAAGCGGTCAAGCTGATTAATAACGATGCCGTAGTCTTCGACATTCGCAGCGCTGACGCCTATTCACGAGGCCACATCGTCAACGCCAGGAACGTACCCAACGACGAACTGGACGCAAAGCTGGAACAGCTGCAACAGTACAAGGCAACGCCGATCGTCGCTGTTTGTGATACCGGTGTTACAACGACCGGTGTCGTCAACAAGCTCCGTGCGGCTGGCTTTGAGAGCGTTTTCGGCCTCAAAGGCGGCATGTCCGGCTGGAGCCAGGCCGGGCTGCCGGTTGTCACGGGCAAGAAGACCCGCAGCAAACCGGCTAAACACAAGAAACAAAAGAAACACGCCTGAGGATCGCGGCATGAAACCTGTGACGATGTACGGCAATGCGATGTGTCCCTATTGTGGCGCAGCGCGCATGTTGCTGACAAAGAAGGGCATCAAGTTCACGGACATCGACGTTGCGGGTAGCCCCGAGCAGTTCGCCGAAATGCAGGAGCGAAGCGGCGCTCGGACCGTACCGCAAATTTTTATTGGCGATACATCAATTGGTGGTTTCGATGAACTCTATGCGCTCGACAAAAATGGCGAGCTGGACAAAATACTCGCCGCCTGAATCGGCGGCTCTCGACTAGACAACAGGAAGGGAAATGGCAGACAACGAAAACGCCGCTGAAAAACGCTTATCAATTACGAAGATCTACTTGAAGGACTCTTCATTCGAGTCACCTCAGTCTCCGGCTATTTTTCGGCGGGGCGAATGGAAGCCGCAGACGAACCTTAACCTGCGCAGCGCGCATCATGCCGTTGAAAACGATCATCATGAAATCGTTCTGACGATTACGATCGAGGCCAAGGAAGACGACAAGTCCTGCTTCCTGATCGAGCTGCAACAGGCCGGTCTGTTCGAGATTGTAGGCTACGAGGGCGAAGAGCTGGAGGCTATCGTAGGCAGCTTTTGTCCAAACATCCTGTTCCCGTATGCGCGTGAAACGATCGCGTCACTGGTCCAGAAAGGCGGTTTTCCGGAGTTCGTATTGCAGCCCATTAACTTCGACGCACTGTATATGCAGTCCAAACAGCAGCAGATGACGGCTGCTGCCGATACTGCGGAGAAGCACTGATCAAGAGCGACGCGCCACGAACCGTTGCGGTCATCGGCGCCGGCTCCTGGGGTACAGCGCTGGCACTTCAGTTTGCGCGCAGCGGTTGCGACGTGCGGCTTGGCGGAATACTCGAGCTCGACGAGCTCGAGGCCATGGCGGCGAACGGTGAGAACAAGCGTTATCTGCCCGGCATCCGTTTCCCGCCAAACCTGAGCGCTGATCCGACGCTTGCCAATTGCCTTGACGGCGCGCGCGACATTCTTGTCGCGGTACCGAGTCACGGCCTTCGCGATACGCTCACAACGATCAAGCCCTTGCTCCAATCGGATTCGCGCGTATGTTGGGCAACCAAGGGCTTTGAGCTAAGCACAGGAAAGCTGCCGCACCAGGTAGCAGCCGAAGTGCTCGGCGCGGACCGACCGACGGCCGTGCTGTCGGGGCCGACATTTGCCAAAGAGGTGGGCGCCGGCCTGCCGACGGCAATGACGATTGCCTCGAGGGACACCGAGTTTGCCGAGGCTCTGGCAACAGCGTTGTCCAGCGACAATTTCCGCGCTTATACCTCGGACGACATCGTCGGCGTCGAGGTTGGCGGTGCCGTAAAAAACGTCCTCGCGATCGCCGCTGGCATGTCGGATGGGCTTGGCTTCGGTGCCAATACCCGCATCGCGTTAATCAACCGGGGGCTTGTCGAGCTTATGCGGCTGGGCGTTGCTCTCGGTGCCAACAAGGAAACCTTTATGGGGCTTGCCGGCATGGGCGACCTGGTGTTGACCTGCACCGACAACCTGTCTCGAAACAGGCGTATGGGCCTGGCGCTCGCCAGCGGCATGTCGATCGACGAAGCGCAGGAAGAAATCCAGCAAGTCGTGGAAGGCGTTTTGGCGGCTCGCGCTGTCAAAGAGGTTGCTGACAAACTCGGAATTGACATGCCCATTTGTCAGCAGGTTTATAAAATTTTGTATGAAGGTACATCGCCACGAGAAGCGGTGGAAACACTCATGCGACGCAAGCTGAAATCGGAACAAGACGAGCAGTAATGGCGATATACCCCTATCCGGTACGCTTTAGGTTAGGGCAATACAACAAAAACAAGAAACTGGGGATTAGCTATGGACCGACGACGATTCTGTAAGACAACAATTGCGGCCGGTGTGGCCGCGGCATATCCACTTCTCGCTGCATGCGAGAAAAAAGGCGCGGTCGCCACTTCCGCCAACACCAGCATTCGCGGCATTTCGCTGGATGGTGCCGAAATCGAACTCGAAAAAGCGGCGATCAAAGAGTTGGGCGATGCGATGAAAGGCCCTGTGATGCTGTCCGGCCATCCCGACTACGACGGCGCCAGATCCATCTGGAACGGCATGCACGACAAGCGGCCGGCATTGATCGCCCGCTGCATGAACAGCCAGGATGTGTCGCATGCAGTGACCTTTGCGCGCGAGCGCGAGCTGCTTGTGGCGGTGCGGGGCGGTGGACATAGCTGGCCCGGCAAATCAATTTGTAACGACGGGCTGATGATCGACCTGTCGCAGCTAACTGACGTAACGATCAATACGGACACAAACCGCGCCATGGTCGGCGGCGGCGCTCTTCTTGGCCACCTCGATCAGGCGACCCTGCCTCACGGTTTAATCACCACCGCTGGTGTGGTTTCTCATACCGGCGTCGGCGGCTTCACTCTCGGCGGTGGTTTTGGCCGACTGAATCGCAAGTATGGGCTCGCTGTCGACAACCTTTGCTCAGCCGAAATTATTTGCGCTGACGGACAGGTGCGCACCGCAAGCGCGGATGAAAATCCAGATCTTTTCTGGGCACTTCAAGGCGGCGGCGGCAACTTCGGTGCTGTTACGAGCTTCGAGTTTCAACTGCATCCGTTTGATCGCAACGTTCTGTCGGGTAGCGTCATCTGGCCCATTGAGCAAGCGAGAGATGTGTTGGAGTTCTACGCGGAATGGTCGGCAGGATTGTCCGATGAGCTATACGTCGGCCCGACCATTGCTACTACACCCGACGGTGTTCGCGTGATTATGATGGATGTGGTCTACAACGGTGACCCGGCTGCCGGCGAGAAAGAGCTCGCGCCACTGCGCAAGATCGGCACCCCGATGGCTGATCTCGTTATGCTTCAAGACTACAGCGTTATGCAAACCAGCATGGACGCGGCCTTTCATCACGGCATCCGCTCATATGCCAAGAACGGCATGGTGAAGGAGTGGTCGCAAGGTTTGGTCGATTCATTAATTGAGGCCGACGATCCTCGGATCTTCGTTGCCAATCATGTCGCCGGCGGCGCTGTGAAACGCGTCGGCGAGGGAGACACGGCGTTCCCGCACCGTAATGCGGAAATCATGCTTGTTGTCGTGTCCGGGTGGGAGGATGCTGCGCAGGATGACGAATTCATTGCCGCGTCACGCGCCGTCTACAAAGCGATCGAACCACACGTTGGCGGTTACTATGACAACATCAACTTCGATGCATCTGGAGGTGCCGGCAATTACGGCCCGGCATACGAGCGCCTGTCGAAGATCAAAGGCCAGTACGATCCTGGCAACCTGTTCCGGTTGAATAGCAACATCGACCCTGCGTAAGGAGCCTCTGATGGATCGTCGCAAGTTTTGCAGAACCGCCATTGCCGCAGGTGTCGCAGCCTCATACCCGCTACTGAGCGCTTGTAGTCGGTCGGAATCACCTGTCGCCACTTCCGCCAACACCAGCATTCGCGGCATTTCGCTGGATGGTGCCGAAATCGAGCTTGAGAAGGCGGCGATACGTGAACTCGGTGAGGCGATGACCGGCCCGGTGATGCTTTCCGGCCATCCCGACTACGACGGCGCCAGATCCATCTGGAACGGCATGCACGACAAGCGCCCTGCGCTGATCGCCCGCTGCCTGAATGATCGGGATGTCGCCAATGCCGTGACGTTTGCACGCGAGCGTGCGTTGCTGGTCGCTG
>CAVXCX010000015.1:0-25127 GCA_963760395.1 uncultured Gammaproteobacteria bacterium | reverse complement strand
GGCTGCAGCAAGTCCTGACCCTTACTTTCGGCTCACGAGTAGGGGGGTTGTCACGCAATGTGACGGAGTTAGTCTGTTGATCTGATGATTGGTACGAACGATAGATCAATACGTTACGACCTCGAAAGTTATGGACTTTCGTTATTCGGTTCACTGTACAGGACGGCCTGGGGTCGGGTGTCAAACAGGCATGTGCCGTGGTTTCCCAGCGCTTCGGTGTTTCAGGACTCTTTTGATGATTGCCGCTTCTTCTTGCGCTTCTTCTTTGGTTTTGGCGCTGGAAGTTCCTTCTCGGTAACGCGGAACAGCCCTGTCAGCCATTCGGCATCCTCGACTTCATCCGCGATCAGGAACGAGTTCCTGGCGCCTTCGTAGGGTGGCGCTTCGACAACCGTCCCGATGTACGCACGCCCAGCTTCGGTTGGTTTGATGAACAGCTGGTTGTCGCAAATCAGCGCTACTACTTTACTGTTGAGGTATAGCGTAGTCCCACCGAACATGTGGCGGTACGTCAGGTTACAGCCGTTCTGAACCTGGTCGACGACAAAATCGATAAATTCCTGGTCATTCTTCATGCGTGTCCACCTCGTCACCCGTAGGCCAGGCTGGAAATTCTACCGCGTTTGCGAGGGTCGCTGCGTTGAGATGGGTGCACTGTTGCTCGCGTTGGTATGTCCGAATATCGTTTCCGTCGAGTCGCGTGCTACGACGACGTGTAAAATAGCTGGCGGATATGATCACGGCGAGTTTTTGAATGAAGAAGGTCCTGCTTTACATTCCTGTGGTTCTTAGTCTTGTAGTGCTGGGCGCCCATTTCATGCGTTACGACAACTCGATCGGTGTTGCCGGATCCGCAGTGCTGATTGCTCTGCTATTTGTTCGCCAGGAATGGGTTGCCCGCCTGATGCAGGTCATCCTTGTTCTCGGCGCGCTGGAGTGGCTTCGTACGCTCTACGAGTTAGCTCAAGTCCGCGTCGCCCTGGGCCAGCCTTACGTTCGCATGATCGTCATCCTCGGGCTGGTCGCAGCCGTAACGCTGTGCGCTGCGCTGCTTTTTCAGTCACCGACGCTGAAGAAAATCTACCAGCTGGATCGTGCGGATTAACTCGACGGCGGCTTCAGCATCAACACGGGTGTCTTGCGTTTGTATTCCTCGTAGTCATCCTGGCCGCCCCAGCGCTTGTCGGCCTTTTCTTCCAATAGCGGCACGCCGCTGACCTTGGTAAGCAGAAACGTCACAAACACCGGCGATATCAGCGTGGCCCATTGCCAGCCCTGCAGCACCGGAACGGCTACGATCGCCATGCCCGTCCACAGGACGATTTCGCCGAAGTAGTTCGGGTGGCGTGACCAGGCCCACAGTCCGACGTTGATGAACTTCCCCTTGTTGTCCGGATTGTTCCTGAACTCGGACTTCTGCCGGTCCGCAATGACTTCGATGAGCATGCCGATCGACCACACGGCGAGGCCGACAACGCCGATAGCCCCAAGCGGCTCGCGGACGCCGCCGGTGATAATGGCCAGGGCAGCCGCCGCGGTCAGCAGTACCCACAGACCCTGTATGGTCCAGGCCATGAAGAATCGCAACGGTCGGTTCTTGATGGTGTCGAAGCGACTGTCTTTGCCGTCGCGCGAGATGCGCCGAAACAGGAACGTCGCCAGTCGCAGCGACCAGATCAGAACCATGGCCGCTACCAGCATCGCACGCACGTCCAGTTGGCTGGACAGGAGTACGGCTACGACTGTCACGGTGATGTAGGTGATGCCACCGACCAGGTCGTAGTAGCGCTCCGTCTGCGCCAGCGCCGAGGGGATGAAAGCGAGCCAGTTAACGGCAAACGCCAGCACGCCGCACAATGCAAACACCGGTATAGTGCCGACGCGATCGCCACCGTCGCTGCCCGCCCATGAGATGAGTGCGCCCAAAACGATGGCGATTGCTACTGCGATAGTTATTTGTGCGTTACTGCGCTCCGCCATTTCGGCTTCTCCCGATTGAGTACATGTTTCTGCGGTCGTCGTGCGAGTAAGTCCATTCCTGGTCTCGAACTTTCGAGTACCTCTGCCGAACCGGCGCCATGCTGGTCGGATGCAGAAATCCAAAAGACAGCGAAAAAATTATTCGACTTGTTTCTCGAGTCGGCATCCTGTCAGCCCCTGTAAGCCAGCAACACATTTCTCAGCTGCGGAAGTTGCATTTGCCATTCGCGGCAACTGCTCGATGCCTGATCACCGAGTATCACGGCAGCGCGTACCGAGCGGCTCAGGGCGTTCGCATACAGTCGCGGGTAATAATGAAGTCCGCCGACATAAAACGGCAGTATCTCTTCCAGTGTAAGGTCTGTGTCGAGCGTCTCGGCAAAAGCGTCGTAGAAACGACCAATAGCGTCGGATACAGCGTTTTCTTCAGCCAACGAGTCGGATGGCGCAATCGTCCAGGTCATGTCGTGTTGCAGTACACAGGTGCCGGCAAAACCAGCCTGCCTTTCATCCGACCACTCGTCGGGCGCGATGAGGCTCAATGACCACGCTCCATTGATCCAGTAAAGATAATACGCCCCACCGACTGCCGGTCGAAACTTGAAGGTTGCGGACAGAACAAGCATGGACGTGAAAAACTCGGCAAGTATCTGACGTCGCGGCTTCGCGACGACACCTCTGGCTTCACTCTGATACCAGTCAAGCAGGAACCCGCTGACGCCTTTTCCGTCCGGGTTGCCTTCGGTCTTGCTGGCGACAGTGAAGTTGTCGGCTTCGTAATGTCTCACTTCGTTCATGACATGCTCGAATATACGGGATTAACGGTACAGGCGAAGAGGGCGATGGCCACAAAAGCCTGAGTCGATCGCTTACCCGGACACCACGGTCTCGTAAGAGAGTAGAGATTACTGCCAATGTCGGTCGCACGTAAGATGCTCAGGCGCAAGGGATACAACTTGTTACGCGCCGCGGACCCGGATTCCTGGGCGCCGAACCTAAGGATTCGCCAGATCGGACCGGTACTGTCTGAAGCAGGGGGAAATCGACGCTGGATCATGTTCCAATTGCGCTCGCCGCCCCCGGACAAACCGATAGAGACCTCATGCTTGCATTTATAAGGCGCAACTTCCGTTGGATTGCCGGCGGATTCATGCTTACGTACTTTTCCAGCGTTGGTCAAACGTATTTCATCTCGGCGTCGGTTTCAGAGTGGCAGCTCACTTTTGATTTGAGCCACGGAGAATTTGGGCGGCTTTATATGTTTGCCACGCTGGCGAGTGCAGTTTGTCTTCCGCTCGTCGGCAGGCTGGCGGACCTCGTGCCGGCGCATCACCTGGTAGCTATGGTGATACCCGTTCTCGCCGGTGCGGCATTGATGGCCGGCTACGCCTCTTCCGTACCGATACTCGTCGTCGCGGTTTTTCTACTACGGCTGTTCGGTCAGGGCATGATGACGCACATAGCGCTGACCTCGACCGGGCGGTGGTTTGTTGCCGAGCGGGGTCGGGCAGTGTCGCTGGTAGTACTCGGTCACCAGGGTGGCGAGGCTACAATTCCGCTGGCGTTTGCAGCACTAACGATTGCCTGTGGATACCGTGTCGGCTGGACTTCTGCCGCCATCGCATTGCTGGTCATCGGTCTTCCATTTATTTACTGGTGTTACCGCAAACCCCGTGTACCCCATGGGCAATTATCAACCGAGACAACGACGTCCACCCCGGTGCGCAGTTGGACGCGGCGGGAAGTGCTGAGAGATCCGGTATTCTGGGTACTCCTGACGGGTGTGCTGGCGCCTGCGTTCATAGGCACGACGATCTTCTATCATCAGAACTACCTGACGGTGTTGCACGATTGGCCACCGCAGCTATTTTCAGTGTCATTGCTGGTCATGGCGTTGACAACCGTCGGCTGCGCTTTGATTACCGGTGCCGTAATTGATCGGTTCGGGGCTACCCTGGTCTTGCCGTACTTCTTGTTGCCGCTTGCGGGTGCCTGTTTCGCAGTGGGCTACAGCGGACCGGAAACAACGCTGTTCATAGCAATGGTGTTGCTCGGAATCAGCTACGGCATATCATCCACGTTATTCGGATCGCTATGGCCGGAAATCTACGGTCTCGCGCATCTTGGCGCTGTTCGTTCAATTACCGTCTCGGCGGCGGTTCTGGCGACAGCCGCAGGGCCCGGCCTGACCGGTACTTTGATTGATCGGGGTATGGGTCTGCCAGCGCAAATGATGTTCTTTGGCGTTTACTGTCTGTTGGCGGCAGGTGCTTTATCGATGGCGTCGTTGTCGCTGCAGCGTCGTCCCTGAGTACGAAGGCAACAACCGCGCTCCCAGCTTCTCGATGTTTCCCGGCACCCCGGATAGAGAAGGTGGCCGCGGCATGAATTCCTGACCGATCAGGCAGGATAGCGAACACCGATTTGCTCCAGGATGCTCATCCTTTCTGCTTACTGGCTTAGTGTTTGCCATCTTTTTGGGCTTGAGACGCTATTACATGTGCTTCATCGAGGCTGAACACGACATCTGCCTTGCTCGGCAGATCCTTCAGGTTCGCTCGTGTAAGCCGCTCATAAAACTGCAGAAACCTCTCGAGCTGTTCTCTGTTCATCAATCCTGACGAACCTTGCGGTGACACGGTGGCGAGTTTTTCTTCTTGTTCTACCCTCCAGCGGAGTATCGAATCGAAATCGGGTGCCTGCATGAATACCAGGAAGTCCAGTTCGTCAAATATCTGTTGGTAGCTCGCCTTGAGCTGTTCGTTGACGTAGTGGCGCCACGTTCCATCACTGTCTTCGTTTCGCTCCAGCTCGTTTACCGGCTGCCGGAGTTCGAGGTCTGCTTGCGCCGTTGTGCCAACGCACCATCCTTCAAGAATAACCAGGTCGACCGGACCATCAACGGTGGGCCAGCGGGTCTCATCGGCACGATCGTCGGTCGCCTTATCGAAACGTGGCAAGGCGACGTGTTCACCCGTGTCCAGTTGGCGTAGACGTTCAAGGTAATCGCATAACAGGTCAGTGTCATGCGTGCCGGGCGCACCGCGAGTCAGCAACAGCGGGTGGACGTCCCTGGCCAATGCCCGCCGCTCCTCAAGCGTGTAGTAGAAATCGTCAATGGACAAGACTGCAACACGCCAATCGAACATCGATTTCGTCGCAACGCGGAGAAAATCGGCAAGGGTTGATTTGCCGGTTCCCTGTGCGCCGTTGATACCAAGCAGCAGCTGCTTCCTGGTGCCCCGAATCGCCGGCAATTGCCGCGCGAGTGGCAAATAGTACTGTTCCGCGACCTGGCGAAACGTAGCTGGCAGGCGATGTTGTGACAAAAAGGCGGACATCTGTTTGTCAGAAATTGTAGGGGTCGGTTGTGTCACGTTTGCAGTTGTTGTTTTAAGTCAGTGTATGTCGGCTTCCAGTAGTCGAGAACCGCGTTTGAGTGGCTGCGAGTCATTACCCTGTGTCGCTAACTCCGAAAAACAGAAGGATCCTAGAAGCCAAGCTGTCGCAGTGCGGTAGTTACGTTTGTACGCAGCGGCTCTGACCTGATCGGAAACGAGCGCAGGAAATGCGCGCTGGAAAGCAACGGGCTGCGTGCGCGTACGTCGGCAACCCACGTCTTCGCCTGATCCTCGTTGCCTGCCAGTGAGTGCGCGGTTGCAGCGATCATTGCGATCAGCACATGAGCGCCTGGTGATCGCGCGGCTCGATCGCTCCAGATGGCCGCTTCGGTATATTCACCTTTTGCGATGTGCGTAAAACCACGTGTGCCCAACATGGCGTAATACAGCGGGTCGATTGGGCTCAGGCGCATTGACAGGTCGACCTGTCCACGGCCTTCAAGGTCGTAACCCGCCATCGTATTCGTCAATGCCAGTGCATAGATTCCCTGTGCGTAATTCGGGCTGAGAGAAGTCGCACGTTCAAGCCAGGTCCGGGCGCGCTCAAGATCGCCATCGAGCCAGAAGCTGCGACCCATTGTGAAGTTGGCGAACGGATCGAGTGGATCGATATCAAGACTGCGTTGGGCACAACTGCGGGCGAGCGTAACCTCACCGACGTCGTCCTCGGTTGACGACATGAACGCCGTTTGAAAATGCACGAACGAAAGGCCGGCGTGCGCCCGTGCAAAGTCGGAGTCCAGAGCAATCGCGCGCTCAAACAGATCGGCCGCCAGTGCGTTGTCTTTGCGATTGAATCGGTACAGGTGCTGCAGGCCAAGATGGTAAGCGGACCAGGCGCTGAGGCTGTCGCTGTTCACCAGGCGCGCGCCAGCTGCTTCGTGCAACGGAATCTGGATTTCAAGCGAGGTGAGAATCTTGGATCGGATCTCGTCTCGGACCGCGTGTACATCGTCGACGTATCCGGTGTAACGCTCCGCCCAGACCACGTCGCCGCCACGTGTATCCACGAGCTCAGTCGTCACGGTAAGTTGCCGGCCGCCAACCTCAACCGTGCCTGAAAGAAAGTAACGAACACCCAGGAGGCGGCCGATTTCGCGCGCGTCCAGTTCCTGTCCACGCAGGCGAAACGACGAACCCCTCGCGATGACGAATAGCCAGCGCAAGCGCGCAAGCTCTGTGATCAACTCATGTGGCAGACCTTCCGCAATATTGTTGAAAGAGCCCAGATCGCCAATGGGCTGGAACGGCAGGACAGCAATGGACGGTTTCACACCAGCGTCGGTCGACGCTAGTGACGTATCAGATTCCCCAATCTTGCCCGGCTGTATGTCCTGCGTTAGCGATAGCAAAGCCTCATCGCGTTGCACGCGAACATCGGCGACAAAGCGAAGGCCTTTGCCGTGAATCGTTTTGATGAATTTCTGAGCTTTGCCGTCGTCACCGAGCGCCTTTCGGGCGAATTTCACGCGACTGGCCAGCGCGGAGTCGGTGACGATGCGTCCGTCCCAGACTTTTTCGAAGATTTCGTCTTTGGAAACGACTCGTTCGCGGTGCTCGATAAGAAACGCAAGCAGAGCAAAGACTTGCGGTTCAAGCGGGCGCGGCGCGCCGTCTTGCCGTAGCTCAACAGTGGCGAGATCAAGCTCAAAAGAGCCTATGTGGTAAATCATGGCAACGAGCATAGTGCAGTCCCGTTGTATCACCAAGGAATCACCAGCAAATCTCCATGCCATCGTCATGTTTGGATTGTCGGCAGGGCGTACAAATAGCGTTACTGGCCACACGGTCAGGGCCGAAGAGAACTACGAGGCCGTCGAGTTCAGCCCGAGCGGCCCGATGGGCGCGCTGATAAAGCACCTGAATTCAAAATTATTAATCTGAAGGAGAAGAGAAATGCCACTAGTAACAATTGATGTCATCAAGAATGTCTTTACACCAGAGCAAAAAGAGCAGCTGATCGAGAAAGTCACGGCAGCGATGATCGACGTTGAAGGCGAAAACATGCGGCCCGTAACGTGGGTTCGCATCAACGAGTTCGAAAGCGGCGACTGGGCCATCGGCGGGCAGCGCCTCTCGACAACAGATGTACATGCGCTGGCCAAAGGACAAGCGGCCTAGCTCGACATGTAACGGCGAGACGTAAGATACGCCGAGGGCTCAAATTGGACTCATGCAGTATCGCTGGTAAGGGTGCCAGGCAGGTGCCCTTACCAGTATCTGCCCGGCGATGACTTTTCAGAATATGCGCAACCTTAAGTATTTCACTGCGAAAATTGAGGACCACCAGACGATCAGCCTCCAGCCGCCCGGTTGGTAAACAAAAAGAGTAAAGGCTCTCGACAGCGCGAAGTTGGCTTGGTGTGTCGAGGTCGTCGTCAGAAGATACGAGCAGATATCTCACGCTATGAGCCCGAAATGAGCCTCGAAATCCGTGACAAACGCGTTCCTAATGGTCTTGTCGGATCGCGTATCAGGTTTCGGATTAAAGTCAGTGCTATTTCGGCCGGAAGCGATTGAAGAAAAGCGCCGCAAAATACACGGTACCGTTGTAATTGCGCAGCCACTTAGCGTGCGCGTGATTGCAGTTGTTCTTCTGGTGCTGGTTGCCGGTGTCATGTGGTTTCTGTTTTCGTACGAATTCCAGAGAAAGGAGACGGTAAAAGGCTACATAGCGTCATCAGCTGGAATCGTCTCACTGCACTCTCGATACGGCGGCGTGATGAGGCGGCGTTTTGTCGATGTTGGTGATGTGGTCGAAAAGGGCGCGCCCCTGTTCGAAGCAGGCACCGATATCGAGTCTACCAATGGGCTGACAAGAGACGCGCAGATAAAGACGACGAACGCAAGACTGGCAGAAATCGACGCGCAACGGGACATTCTGAAGAGAACCTATGACGATGAGGAAGCCTATCTACAGAAACAAAAGGCCGGACTGCTAAACAGGGCTGATCAATTCGATAGTCGGCTCATTCTTCAGAGGAAAATTCTGCAGATTGCCCGAAACGACCTCGACCGAATCAATTCACTGCGGCTTAAGCAGTATGCGTCGGATCGTGATGTCTCTCGGCAAAAAGGAGTTCTTCTGGGGCACCAGGCAGAAGCCGCGTCTCTACGAAGTCAGCTGGCCGCGATCAGAAGTGAATACGAGTTAATCGAAATGGACATCAAGAGGCTGCCCGACAGAAAGGCCAGGGAGCTATCTGAGCTGGCGATTCGCCGCAACGCGTTGCAGCAATCACTCAGCGAACAGCAGGCACAGAGCAGCTATATCGTCAGTGCCCCGATAGCAGGCCGAGTGACGGCTATCCAGGGAGAGGTTGGCCAGGAGCTGTCTGTACAGCAGCCAGCGGTCGCGATATTGCCCGCGAATGCGAGGATCGTTGCCAACCTGCTGGCACCATCGAGGGCCATTGGTTTTATCAACGAAGACAGCAAGGTAAATCTTCGGATCGAGGCCTTTCCGTACCAGAGATTCGGTGTCCGATCGGGACGCGTCATCGAAATTTCACGATCTTCCTATCGGCCTGGTGAGCTGGATGCGCCAGTGAACTATGAAGAAGCCGTCTACAAGGTGGTCGTTGCGCTGGACCAGGACTACGTTGTTGCTTACGGACAGCGGCAACCCCTGCAGATTGATATGACCCTGACGGGCGATCTGGTTGTGGATCGACGCCGTCTGCTGGACTGGATGATAGATCCACTTCTATCCGTTCGGCTCTAGGTCTCACCATCTCGTGCTGGCATCCGCAAGGCCATGAATTCCGCAAGAGCCGACGATGCCATTCGGGGCGTTCAGCCGCGAAGCTCGGCGTTCGAACGACTCAACTTTTCATATCGGCGCCCGGCTGCCGGTAATTCTCCAGAATGAAATCAGCGAGTGCGCGCTCGTTTGTATCGCGATGGTGGCGTCTTTCTACGGTTATCGGACGTCACTGACCGAGCTGAGAAGACGGTTCAATGTGTCGATAACCGGTAGTACCGTGGCGTCAATAATCACGATTTGCGATTCTCTCGACATGTCTGCCCGTTCCTTGCGCCTCGACATGCACGAGCTTCGGCAGCTCCGCAAACCGGCGATATTGCACTGGCGACTGGATCATTTTGTAGTTCTTAAGGCAGTCAAGCGCAAAGGCATTGCGATTCATGACCCTGCCTGTGGCAAGCGTCTAATTCACTGGGCAGATGTCTCGAGATTCTTCACGGGCATTGCGGTTGAGCTGACTCCGTCCGAAGCATTCGAAAAAAAGGAAGCCGTTGAGCGAGTTCGACTCTGGGACCTATGGACTCGCTCCAGAGGTCTGGGTGCCACGCTTCTCAAGATCGTTGCCCTTTCCGCGGCGCTTCAATTACTCGCACTACTCTCGCCGCTCATAAATCAGCTCGTCGTCGATGAAGCAATAGCCAAGAATGATTCGGACTTTCTCGTCGCAATATTAATAGGCTTCGGGTTGTTACTGCTGTCGCGAACTGCGATCGAGTTCATGCGATCGACTATCGGTATGTATCTCGGTCAGATGCTCTCCTTTCAACTGCGATCAAATCTTCTCAGGCATCTATTCAGTCTGCCCGCGATTTCTTCGAAAAAAGACATATTGGTGACATTACTTCACGGCTCGGTTCCATAGCGCCAGTACAAGATCTCATTTCATCGGCGGTTATCACAATTCTGCTGGACGGGTTGTTGGGTATAACGACCTTCGCCGTCATGTTTCTCTACTCCACTGAGCTCGCGTTGATGGTCGTCAGCATCACTGTGCTGGCACTGCTTACGCGCCTCGCTTCGTTTCCGTATGTTCGTCGGCTGACAGAAGAGAGGATCCATGCCGATGCCGACTTGCAGTCCGTCTTGCTGGAGTCGATCCGGGCTATTCGCGCCGTCAAGTTGTTCGGCCGAGAGTCGCAACGACATACTTTCTGGCAAAACGCGTTTATCGACTCGAGCAACATCGGTATTCGCATCAAGAAATTTGGGATAACGGCTGGAGCGGGATCGACATTGCTCTTCGGCAGCCTCGATCTGGCGGTATTCTATGTCGGCGCTCAATCCGTCATCGGCGGTACATTAACACTCGGTATGTTCTTCGCATTCCAGAGTTATCGGTCGCAATTCTCAGGCCGAATGGCTGCGCTAATCGAGCAGTACTTTGCGTTTAAAACGGTCGGTATTCACCTCGAACGTCTCACCGACATTGTGCATACAGATCCTGAGGAGCCGAATGCCGTCGAACAGACAGTATCCACTGACCTGAAAGGCAAGGTTGAAATTCGAAATGCGCGCTTTCGATATGGCGAAGACCAGCCCTGGGTATTGGACAATGTAAATCTAACGGTTGAGGCGGGTGAACGTATCGCATTTGTGGGTCCTTCAGGCGGCGGCAAAACAACGCTGCTGAAGGTCCTCCTCGGCCTGCACCCACTCAATGAAGGTGAAGTTGTCTACGACGACATACCGCTAAGGGCCCGCGGCATGCACAACGTCAGGCGGCAGGTTGGCGTGGTGATGCAGGACGACAGGCTGTTGTCGGGGACTCTGGCGGAGAATATTTGTTTCTTTGACGAAGCACCGGATTTCGAAAAAATTACGGAGGCAAGCAAAGCGGCAAATATCCTTAGCGAGATCGAAAGAATGCCCATGGGTTTTCACACGCTGGTTGGCGACATGGGCTCCGCGCTGTCGGGCGGACAGAAGCAGCGGCTGCTGCTGGCGCGCGCACTCTATAAGGAACCGATCGTTCTGTTCCTGGATGAAGGCACGGCTAATCTGGACGAGGAATCTGAAAGCAGGGTTCTGGCGAGTATCTCGGCGATGAATATTACGCAGATCATCGTTGCGCACAGGCCTGCGGCAATCCATGCCTGTAACCGAATCATCTCGGTTTGCGATGGCAGTCTTGTCGAAGCCGCCAAACTCTAATCAGGGTTATCACCCGGGTTCGCCGATCTGCCAGACATGCCTGTCCGGCGCATATCGAAGTTCACCGGCCAGATGGCCGGTCGCCATAGCAGCTTACTCGCCAGCCTTTGTTCCCGGCATCATCTCGAATAGCGGCTCGAAAGCCACCAGCGTGGAGCCGAGATGCGCCAGTACTTCCGCGTTGCCACTCAGTGTCGCTTTGCCGGCCTGAATTTGTGCGCCGAGGGACGTTAGCTGCATCATCACCGGAACCAGATCGGCCCTGTCGATCGTAAGCGTGGCATCGGCATCGGGCGCTGTATGGCCAACGATGTTCGTCAATGTCCCATGACTCATTTCCACAACCAGTTCCTCACCGTTGTCTGGCGTAACGAAGTTGAGCTTGAAGTTCATGCTATCGGCCTTCGCGGAGTCGACGCGAATGGCGATAGCATCCCACCACTGCGAGGTTGTGAGTGCGCGAATAGCATCGGGTCCCCCACTTTCTATGCCGGTAACCTCCTGGACACCGGATCTCAGCTCGGTTGCTGCTGACAGGAAGGAGTTCCGCATGCTGGTGCTCTCATACTGGTAGCCCAATTGTTCAAACGTGTCGGCGAGCAGCAATTTCGCGGCGACGTTGTCAGGCTCCGCATAGACCAGCTTGTTTACGATCTCCATCGCATGTCGATAGTTGCCTTCACTGAAGAGCTGTCGAGCTTTCTTCAGGATGCGTTTCGCGCCACCCATCATCTCGACGTACAGTGGCGCCGAATCGGCGGGGGATAATGGTGCGAGCGTTGCCGGATTGCCGTCCCAGTAGCCAAGGTAGCGATTCAACACCGCGCGAGAATTATGAAATTCCGAGCCGTGGTACTGGCGCACCGACCACTTGTTCTGCAGGCTTTCGGGCACCACGTATTCATTATGTATCTCGTTGATAGTGACGCCCTGGTTGGCGAGATGCAGCACCTGGTTGTTCAGGTTCGCATAGGCGTCGCGCTGTGCGCGCATGACTTCCTGGATACGCGCATTGCCCCAGCGCGGCCAGCTGTGCGATGCAAACATGACTTCGGCATCGCCGCCAAATCGATACAGTGCCTCATTAATGCCTTTCGACCACGCGAGTGCGTCGCGAACCAGGGCGCCCCGCAGGGTGTAGATGTTGTGTATCGTCGCGGTAATATTTTCGGCGGCCCAGAATGCGCTGAAGTCCGGAAACCAGGTATTCATCTCGGCGGGCGCCTCAGTCCCCGGCGTGTTCTGGAAGACCATGCGGACGCCGTCAATTGTGTGCTCTTCGAAGTCTTCTTCTATGACCTGCGTTGGAGCAATCAAACCCAGTGTGCCGCTTGCGGTTGCCTTGCCTATCGCCGAGTCAACTTGACCGAACGGGCTGACCGGCAAGACGCGCCCGTATTGATACGACGCGCGTCTCGTCATAGCGTTGCCGGCGTAGACGTTTTCAGCGATTGCGTGTTCCATGAAACCGCGCGGCGCGATAATGGGCGTTTTCCCGGATTTGATATCGGCTTCGTCAACGACACCCCGAATACCGCCGAAGTGATCGGCGTGAGAATGTGAGTAAATGACGGCAACGACGGGGCGCTTGCCAAGTTTCTCGTTTGCAAACGCGAGCGCCGCTGCAGCGGTCTCTCTGACCAGTAAGACGTCGAAGACGATCCAGCCCGTGTCGCCCCTGATCAGGGTCATGTTGGCCAGGTCGTAGCCGCGGACCTGGTAGATCCTGCCTGGCACGACCTCGTACAGGCCATAGTTCATGTTCAGAGTTGCCTGGCGTTGCAACGACGGATGGATACTGTCGATGTCCTCGCCAGTCAGTAGAAAGTCGTACTGACCGATATCCCAGACGGTCTCACCTGAATCGCTGACAATACGGCGGTATTCCGGTGCCGCAATGAAACCGCGCTGATGTTCTTCGAAGTCGCGTCGATCGTCGAAAGGCAGGCTCTCGCGCAGGGCCGCTTGCCGGGCAACGGTATGTTCAGAAGGTGCCTTGACCTCTGCGCTGGCGACGGTTGCCAGGGCAAGGGCGATAATGAAGGTACAACTCATTCGTCTGATCATGAGGGTCTCTGCGTTTCGAGTATCCATTCGAGATGACAAGACTACCGCCATACCGGCTTTCAATCACGCGGACTTGTCGGCAAAGCGCTTTAATAACAACATTCGGGTGCGTATCCGGATTAGTTACCCGATTCGCACGACATTATTAGTACAATGATTTCAGTTGCAGACGTAAGGGTGGGCAAATCAATGAACCTGAAAATTGGACTGCTGGGCGGAGGCTCCTGGGGTACGACCGTAGCCGCCCTGGTTGCGCGCAATACAACGGTCACGCTGTGGGCGCGGGACGCGGCGACGGTTAACGAGATTAACGGGCAACATACGAACAGCAAGTTCCTGCCGGATGCGACGCTTCCTGACAACCTGGCTGCAACGACTGATGTGGAAGAGGCGGTCGCCGGCGCTGACGTGATCATTGTCGGTATTCCGTCGCAGGGCTTTCGCAGTGTGCTCGAGCATATCAAGGGCCACATCCGCCCCTGGGTTCCGGTAGTCAGCCTCTCCAAAGGACTGGAGCTCGATACTCACAAGCGCATGACCGAAATTATTGAGGATGTATTGCCCGGCCACCCCGCCGGCGTGTTGACTGGCCCGAACCTGGCGCGGGAGATCATGGCTGGCTACGCGGCGGCAAGCGTTGTCGCGATGGCCGATGAGACGATCGTCAAGGAGCTTCAGAAGGTCTTCCACAGCGGACTGTTTCGTGTTTACTCGAACCATGATGTTATTGGTTGCGAACTGGGGGGCGTCCTCAAGAACATCATCGCGATTGCAGCAGGCATGGGCGACGGCCAGGGAGCGGGCGAAAACACGCGATCGGCTGTCATTACCCGCGGCCTTGCCGAAATTACGCGCCTCGGTGTGGCGATGGGCGGAGAGCCGCAGACGTTTGCAGGCCTTGCCGGAATGGGTGACCTGGTGGCGACCTGCACCAGTGCTCAAAGTCGAAACCGCACGGTGGGTTTTGAGTTGGGCAAAGGCCGGTCTATTACGGAAATTATCGACAGCATGTTTATGGTTGCCGAAGGCGTCAAGAGTGCGCCGACGGTCATGGCACTTGCAGAAGAATATGGCGTCGAAATGCCAATTGCTGCCGAGGTCTACGAGGTTGTGCATAACAAGCGCGATGCGAAGCGAGCGTTTCGTGGCTTGTTGCGAAGCTCTGCCGGGGCCGAATCGGATCCGGGTTAGTTATTGAGGAACCCGAGCGGCCTGGTGGCCTCAAATAAAAATCCAGCACAGGAGCGAGTGCGTTGACTGTACATACTGATTTCACATCCAGACTGCCCGGGATTATTGGCGTTGGCGTAATTTTGCTGGGCCAGGCAACGGTTAGCCTTGCACAGGCGCCTATTATTCAACCGGGCATGCCGGGCGACGAATCACAGGAACTCAGCGCGGAGCAGGCGATCAAGATCGCTGATACGAGTTACTCGCCGGCCGACGCGCAATTCATGAAGGACATGATTCCGCATCATCACCAGGCGCTGGAGATGGCGGCTTTGGTGGCTGATCGTACCAACCGGGCCGAGCTGATCGATGTGGCCGGGCGTATCAATGTGTCGCAGGGCGATGAGATCGAATTCATGCAAACCTGGTTGGATCAGCGTGGTGAGGACGTTCCGGATCCAACCGCCCACCACGCGATGCACACAACGCACACCATGGCCGGTATGGCCACGCCGGAACAGATGGCCGAGCTCGCTCAGGCTGAAGGCACGGCTTTCGACCGCTTGTTCCTGACGTTGATGATTGCTCATCACGACGGCGCCGTAACGATGGTCGAGGAGTTGCTGGAGCAACCGGGAGCCGCTTATGACCCGGTGCTATTCGAGTTCACTACCGATATTACGAACGACCAGACTACCGAGATCGAGCGCATGAATGCGCTGCTGGTTAGTTTGTCCGACGACCCGCGCGCAGGCCTTGCCGCCGGATTCGACAACGCCGGCCAGGCGCTGAAGAATCTCGAGCTGGTCGCATCCTTGCCGAAGCCGGCTGGATTTTTCGATCCACGTAACCCGGGCGAGCTTCCTCCGACACGCTTGCAGGCGGCCATTGACGAAGCCGCGCAAAGCGAAGGCACCGACGCGGTGGCAACGAAGGACGACGATCCCGAGGCGGAAGAAGACGAAGAGTATGATCGGGTGCCGCTGCTGAGTTTCGCGAATACCGACATGGCTTTTTCCGGCGACGTACTCGTGGCTGGCAGCTACCACGGTTTCAATGTCTACCGACTCGAGGCAAGCGAAGCGCCTGAGCTATTGAGTTCGGTTGTGTGCCCGGGCGGACAGGGCGATGTCTCAATCGTCGGCGACCTCCTGATCATGTCGGTACAAGAGACGCGGGCGCGGCTCGACTGCGGTCTTGGTGGTGTTCTTGAGGATGTCAGTGCCGAGCGCTTCCGCGGCATTCGCATTTTCGATATCAGCGACCTGGCGCGGCCGGTACAGGTGGGTGCAGTCCAGACCTGTCGTGGTTCGCACACGCATTCTGTGGTTTCCGGCCCCGGCAAGGATGGCAAGATTATCGTCTACAACTCCGGTACCTCCAGCATCCGCGAAGAAGACGAGATGCAAGGCTGCATCGATGAATCGCCGGGCGATGACCGAACGGCGCTGTTTCGCATAGACGTGATCGAAATCCCGGTGGACGAGCCGTCCAAAGCGCGCGTCGTCGATAGCCCCGCGGTATTTGCGGACCCCGAGGAGGGCGTACTGGCCGGTCTCTGGAAGGGCGGCGATCACGGTGATGAAACGCAAGAGACGAACCGTACTGATCATTGCCATGACATTACTGTATTTCCTGAACTCAACATTGCTGCCGGAGCGTGCTCAGGTAACGGCATCGTTTTTGACATTTCCGACCCGCTGAAACCGCAGCGTATTGATGAGGTCGTTGATAAGGGCTTTGCGTACTGGCATTCGGCAACGTTTAACAACGACGGCACCAAAGTCATCTTCACCGACGAATGGGGCGGCGGAGGTCGACCGCGCTGTCGTACCTACGACCCATTAACCTGGGGTGCAGATGCTATCTACGACATCGTTGATGGCGAGCTTGAGTTTCGCGGCTATTTCAAGATGCCGGCACCGCAGGTTGAGCAGGAGAATTGTGTTGCACACAACGGCTCCATCATTCCGGTTCCCGGGCGCGACATTTTCGTGCAGGCCTGGTATCAGGGTGGTATCTCTGTGGTTGATTTCACCGACTCAGCCAACCCGGTCGAGATCGCCTATTTTGACCGCGGCCCCATCGATGCAGACGATTTGGTTGCCGGCGGCTTCTGGTCGGCGTATTGGTATGACGGCCGCATCTATGGCACGGAGATCGTGCGTGGACTGGATGTTCTCGCACTGGTGCCGAGCGAATACCTTTCGGACAATGAAATAGCGGCAGCCGCGATCGCCGATCAGGGTGGTGTTTTCAATCCACAGCAGCAGTTTCCGGTCACTTGGCCGGCCGAGCCGGTGGTAGCCAGGGCCTATGTTGATCAGCTACAGCGAGAAGACGCGCTGCAGGCGTCGTTTGTGACGGACGTGGCGACGGCGCTGGATCGCTCCGCGTTACAGCTGCAGGCGGGTGCGCGAGACAAGAAACTGGCGTCCAGCCTGGTATCGCTGGCGAAGTCGCTGCCGAATGACAGCGGCAACACCGTTACCAGGCAACGACGGGCAGCTCTGGCAGGCACGCTCAAAGGTATTGCGGCACGGCTACGCTAGGTCGACTTAGACGTTCGTCTGACCTGCCATCCAGACGGCGGAGACGACGCCGATAAGGATGCCCGGCGACGCTACGACCAGCTGAGCGATATTCAAGCGCCGAGTGGTTGTCTCGACGCTGCCTCGCAGGCTGACCCATGCCCAGGTCGAGACTCCAAAACAGCCGAGACCCAGGCCGATCAGATACATGGTGGCGAAAATTATGGCGTAGCCGAGCGCCATTCCCCCGCTCGCTATGGCGGTGCTGGATTTGTCGTCGTTTGCGATGTACACCACGGCGAACACCAGAAACAGCCAGCCCGCAATCATGGCGAGCAGAATCAGCCAGTTGAAGAGTCGACTACCCAGTAGAAAATTCGGAATGACGGCGGCAACCTTCTGCGGTAACACCCAGCAGACAGCGATGGCAACGACTAACAGAACCAACAGGAAATTCAGGAACTGCTGCTCCGTCAACACGCCTCCTGACAGAGATCGAATTACCTGCGGCAAAAACCAGAATACGATTGGTAGCACCATGATCCAGCCGGCAATCCTGCGCCTGTCCGGCAACGTCCAGTATGCCCACGCGGCAAACAGGAAGAACGCGGCGTACAGCGCATAGACAAAAAAGAATACTCCGACGACAGCCAGGCCTCCGGCGCCATGGGCCATCGCCGCAAGCTGCGTCCAGATCACGCCCAGGATAATCTCGGCGCCGAGGACGATCTTTAATGCGGTATTCATTTCTGCGCTGCCAATTCGATGCCCGCCGTGGAAAAAGTGTGCCGCTCGCGACGGTGCAGGAAATAGTCCCACACGAGTTTCAAGACAATCAGAAATGCCGCAAAGAGCGTGTCGGTAGCGACGCCGGGCATCAGCTGGGTGGCTGTCAGTGAAGCAACGATCGCGAACAGTAGCGCCAGCGCGCGCTTGAACGGCAGCATAAGCAAGTCGCTGAATCGCGCATCGCGGTATTCGCCAAGAAGCAAGAAGTTAATGACGAAGGACAGGCCGTGGCCGATGAAGAAAATCAGCGAGAATTTCAGCATCAGGCTTGCCTGTTCGCTGCACAAACACGTCGCCTGATATTCCGGTCAGCTCCTGTTGTGCGACGACCAGAGCGAAACCCGATATCCCGAGCAGCGTGATGAAAAATGCCGTCGATTTAAAAATTGCGAACAGGGAAATGAACAGGGCGCTGCCCGGCGATACATTTACCCAGCGATTTTCGTAGGGGTTTCCGAAGAGCGAGGCGGTTAGCAGTTTCAGCCCGCTGAACGTCCCGATCCAGAGGGCCTCCCACCAATAAATAAGTACCAGTTGGAACAGGGTCAGGTCGAAAGCGACGTAAATCAACAGCATGCCCACGTTCGCGGCAAGCAGGCTCAGCGCGGCGAAACCACGCGCCCCAAGCCTGTGAGTTTCGCCAATACTCTCGACGATATTGTCGCCTGCGCCTTGCATCCCACCAGATTACTGCTGTGCGGCAGTGACGGAAGGGCAGGGTTCACATAAGCCACAGTGGCTGAGCGCAATGGAACTCGACTGTGGTTTAATGTTGCTAGCGCGGGGAAAGACAATCCTTCAAATCGCAAATGCGTCTCGCCAGGACGTCAAAAGGTCATGACAATAAACAATGAATGATCCCACCTGGCTTTCCGTTCTACCGCCATTGCTGGCTATCGCGCTTGCCATCTGGAGCAAGCAGGTGATTCTTTCGCTATTCGCCGGTATCTGGATGGGCCACACGCTCTTGAGCCAGTTCAATCCGTTGGCTGGCGTTGGCAAGGGTCTGGACGGCGTGATCAATGTCTTTACCGATCCGGGCGACGCGCGAGTGCTCGTCTTTACTTTGTTAATAGGACCTTTAATCGCAACGATCGAGCATTCAGGTGGCGTCCGCGGTTTTGTGCATTATCTGGAGACGCGCCGTTGGGTCCACAATGGCTTGCGTGCACGAATACTGGCCTGGATGGTCGGTTTGCTTATTTTCGTTGAGTCGAGCATTACGCTGTTGGTTGCCGGATCCGTAAGTCGCCCGCTTTTTGACCGCTACCAGGTCTCGCGGGAAAAGCTGGCTTACCTGATCGACGCTACGTCGGCGCCAGTCTGCGTGATGATTCCGCTGAATGCATGGGGCGCCTTCATCATCAGCCTGGTCGCCTCCACGGGTGTGGAAAATCCGTTGCAGACATTTATCGCCGCAATTCCGCTGAATTTGTATGCCATCACAGCCATTTTGCTGGCCGGGCTTGTGGCCTGGAAAAACATCAACATCGGCCCAATGAAAAAAGCCGAGGAGCGTACCGCGCGTGGCGAAGTACTGTGGCCAGGGTCGGTGCCGCTCGTTGATGTATCGGCCGAGCGTGAGGAGCTCGACCAACAGAATGTTCCTTCCGCGTGGTTGATGGGGCTGCCAATTCTGTCAATGGTATTGATGATGCCGATTGCGCTGTACGTAACAGGCGATGGCGACATCATCAAGGGTTCCGGGTCGGTGTCGGTTCTCTGGTCCGTCTGCGTCGCAATTGCTGTCGCCTGGACGATGGTCCTGATAAAAGGCGACAGCTCGATTGCCGAGCTCATGCGGATTTTCATGAAGGGTGCGGGCGATTTGCTGCCTATCGCGATTATCCTGCTGCTGGCACTCGCGCTTGGCGATGTGGCGAATGCGCTCGGCACCGGCATATACGTGGCCAATCTGGTCAGCGGAAATATTTCGCCGGTCCTGTTGGCACCGCTGGTTTTTTTGGTCTCTGCGTTCATTGCATTTTCAGTCGGTTCGAGCTGGGGGACGTTCGCCATCATGATTCCCATCGCCGTACCAATAGCTGTGACGCTTGGTATTCCGGTTCCGTTGTTACTGGGGGCAGCGATTTCCGGTGCGATATTCGGCGATCACGCCTCACCTATCAGTGACACGACCGTGCTGGCATCGATGGCGTCGGCCACGGATCACATCGACCACGTTCGTACCCAGCTGCCGTATGCGTTGCTGGCGGCCGCGATTGCGAGCATTGGCTTTCTCCTTATCGGCCTGTTGCAGTAGGGACAACATTTTTGGAAAGACACGGACGCCCCATCTGATGAGCAATGAAATCAATGCGGACCTGTCCGTCCGCGCGGTCGCGCACACTGAGCAGATGCCGTGGACAGAGAGTCCGAGCGGCACCGTCTGGCGCAAGCGTGTGCACCTGGTTGGTCCGCCGGAATCCGGTCAGGTTACGTCAATCGTTCGCTACGAACCCGAAGCAACGTTTCCGCAGCACGACCATCCCGATGGCGAGGAGATCCTGGTGCTTGACGGTGTGTTTTCCGATGAGCATGGCGATTGGCCGGCAGGCACGTATCTACTGAATCCGGAAGGTTTTCGACATGCGCCGTTCTCGCGGGAAGGCTGCCTCTTGTTCGTAAAGCTGCGGCAGTTCGCCGGTCTCGACCGGCATCACGTCGTGATCGACAGCAAAGCAGTCGAATGGCAAGCGGGCGCCATTGCGGGTGTCGCTACGAAGCCGCTTTACAAACAGTCGGGCTACTCCGACGAAGTGGCGCTGGAGCGCTGGGATCCAGGCGCGGAATTGGGTGTGATCGCTTACGAAAGCGGGGCGGAGCTGTTCGTTGTCGAGGGCGAGTTCAGTGACGAAGAGGGAAGCTACACGCAGGGAAGCTGGTTGCGTATGCCTGCAGGCTCGATTCACCATCCGCATTCAGCGAATGGCTGTACGTTGTATGTCAAAATTGCTGGCCTGCCGTATCTAAGTTCGAGCAGCCGCTAGCGTTTTTTGCCGTCCGAGTTGGTCACCATCGACGATAAAACGATATGGCCGTGCTGCGTCTTCGCCCGCATAGTCAACGCCAACCCGCGGCCCCGTCATGATTGCATCCCCTGAGATACGGATGTCGTGGTCTTCGATCCAGACAATGTCGCCGGACAGACTGGTGCCACTAAGTCCGGTCTGAATGCCCAGCGCGCGCGACAGCGATCCGGGGCCGGCCAACAGGGATTTATCGACGCTGGCCTTGCCACGCCGGGCGAGCATATCGTCGATGCCGAGAAGCGGCAGTCCTGCCCTGACCAGCACGGCGTGCGGATTTCCTTCGCTGCTCGTGACCACATTGAACAGGTGGTGAATGCCGTAGCAAAGATAGACGTACGCTATACCGCCGGCGGCGAACATGGGCTCAGTTCGTGGAGTCCGCCGCCCACCGTAGGCATGGCTCGCCCGATCATCGATACCGGCGTAGGCTTCGGTCTCCGTTATAATTACTTTTGTCAGGCGACCGTCTATGCGTGAACAGAGTGCTTTGCCGAGCAGATCACGTGCGACCTCCACGACGTCGCCGCGCGTGTAAAATGCTGCAGGGAGTTTGCTCGATGCGTTCCGACCCGTGTTCATTGGCCAATAGTTTACAGTAGGCGCTATGGATGACCCCGATAACAGACTGCTGGTAATAATCCTGCTTGTCGTGGCGGCGGCAGGTGCTGGTTGGTACTTCCGTGACGAACTGCTGCCCGGACCTGACGAGTCGAAAGTGATTACGCCCGTACCGGCGCCGATCGAAGCCTCGGTCGACGACAGTCCCAAACATCCGGTCGCTGCTTATGAACCGTCGTCGGGAAAGCCAACTGAGCTGGTTCCGTTGCCGCCGCTGGATGACAGCGACGGATACTTCCTGCTGGCATTGGTAGATGTCTTTGGCAGAGCCGTCGAGCCGCTGCTTCTGAAGGACGCCATTATCGACCGCTTCGTCGCGACGGTCGATAATCTGCCGCGCGACAAAGTCGCAGAGAAAATTCGGCCGGTCGGCCGATTGAGTGAGACCTTTCGTGTTGATACGAACGGCGTCGATAAGAAGGCTTACATAAGCCCTGAGAACTATCGGCGTTACGATAGGCTTGTCAATCAGATAGCCTCAGCCGATATCGGAGACCTGGCTGATACGTATCGCCGATTCTATCCACTACTGCAGCAGTCCTACGAGCGCCTCGGTTACCCGAATGCCTATTTTAATGACCGGGTCATCGAGGTTATCGATCACCTGCTTGAAACGCCGGAGCCGGGTGAACCGATTCAGGTAGTTCGTCCACACGTCCTGTACGAGTTTGCCGATCCTGAGCTGGAGGCACTTTCAAGCGGTCAAAAACTACTGCTTCGCATGGGAAGTAATCACGCCACCGTCATCCGGCGAAGCCTGCGCGAGCTGCGAGCACAGCTCGCGCAGGATTAACGTATTAGCGTTATTGGCCGAAGCGAAATTCGAATCCAACTGAAATTACATCGCTTTCGATGTCGTCGAGTTCGTACCGTGTCCAGTCACCAACCAGCGAAAGGCTCGAGGTGACATCGACCTTGGCGCCGCCACCGTAATACGGATTTTCATCATCTGGCACGTCGATCGAAAAGCCGTCGATCGCCACATCGGCGTCCCAGAAAAATACACCAGCTCGTCCGTACAGCGAGACCTGCTCATTCAGCGGCAGCCCAAGCGTTCCGCCCAGGGTCCAGCCGTCAGCGGCGATTGCCGTGCGTGTTGGTAAACCAGAAAAAACAATCGCCTCCGAGAACTCACCGAAGTTGTGGTAACCGGCTTCGATACCCAGAAAGTCACCGAACTGAAAGCCACCGACAATACGGTACGCATTCGCGTCGGTGTCGATATTGAAGCCGCTAAAGTCATTGTCGAGATGCGACGAGCCGAAGCTTGCGCCGACGAAGACGCCGGTATCTGCCTGTGCGAGCGGTGCCAACAGTAGTGCTGCCACCGTCAGACCCGGCAGCATATTCTTTTGGTGAAACATAGCTATCTCCTTATAGCGAACTAAACGCCCATAGCGTTTATGCGCACTCATTAAGCCGCAGGAAAGCTGAAGCTACGCTGAAGATTTGTGCTGCGATGGGTTTCCGTGCCTGCTACGGCCTGGAAAAATTACCGGAGCGAGAATTGCTCTCGGTGCGTTCGTAGTGTCGTCTTGCTGATGCAGGTCTATCAAAGCTACGTCATAGCGCGGATCGTACCGAACCTTATTGGGCCGCGCCTGTTGTCATATCAATAACACGTGACTCGCCGCGGTTGCGTGGGTCCGACGCTGCCTCGACGTTGTCGCCGTCATCGTAGATCAGTTGAATATCGCCGAAATTCCAGATGTCCAGCGTTCTGTAGCCGCGATCACCCAGCAGCGAAATTGTCTCTTCCGGCAATGGTGACGCAGGCTGCGTCATAATAAGGTCGGGCGGCAGCAGTTGATGATGAAATCGCGTTGCGCTAACAGCCTCGAGCGGTGTCATACCGAAATCAAAAATATTAATAATCGCCTGAAAAACCGAGGTGAATATGGTCGATCCGCCTGGCGTACCCAGCACCATCGCTACCTCGCCATCGCGTAACAATATCGTCGGCGTCATCGACGACAACATGCGTTTGCCGGGCACTATCTCGTTCGCCTCGTTGCCGACGACACCGTAAGCGTTCGGAACGCCGGCCTTGACGCTGAAGTCATCCATCTCATTGTTCAGTAGGAAGCCGGCGCCGGTGACGACCACGCCGCTGCCGAAGCCAAGGTTGAGCGTATAGGTGTTGGAAACGGCATTACCCCACTGGTCAACAATCGAATAGTGGGTGGTGTCATGTGTTTCGAGACCCGTGCCGGCACCGACATCCATCGAAATGGCTTTCGCGTCGATTTCCTGTGCGCGGCCGCGAATATATGCGTCGGTCAGTAGCTCATCGATACGGGATTCCACGAAGTCCGGATCGCCGAGGTACTGCGCTCGATCGGCAAACACGCGTTTCTCAATTTCGGCTACGAGATGCACGTACTGAGCGGAGTTGTGTGCCACGCCTTCGAACTCGCGGCTGATGTAGTCGCGAATCTTAAGAAGCTGGATGAGGGCGAAGCCACCGGAGCTCGGCAGCGGCGCGGAAAGGACCTGGAAGTCGCGCCAGTTCGCTTCAAGCGGTTCGCGCCATACGGCTTTGTAGTCTGCGAGGTCCTGCATGGTTATCAGGCCGTCGCCACGCTTCATTTCTGCGACGATAAGCTCAGCGGTTTCTCCCTTGTAAAATTCGTCAACGCCGTCTTCCGCGATGCGTCGAAGTGTCGCGGCCAGCTCGGCTTGCTTGAAGCGCTCGCCGCTTTTCATTTTGCTGAAGTAATCGGTGAAGTTCGTCTGTCCTTCGACGCGCTCGAGTTCCGTCAGCATGCCGCCACCCAGGTTGTCCGGTACGATAAAGCCCGCCTCCGCGAGTCTGACGGCCGGCATGACAAGGTCGCGCCAGGGCAACGTGCCGAATCGTTGATGCGCTTTCCAGAATCCTGCAACCGTCCCCGGTACGCCGACCGATAAATGTCCAACCAGGCTCAGGCCTTCGATGACGTCGCCGTTTACGTCCAGGTACATGTCGCGATCCGCGGCGCCCGGCGCTTTCTCGCGATAATCGAGAAAGGCGTTTTCCCCGTTCATTCGAATGAGCATGAAACCGCCGCCGCCAATATTACCGGCTTCCGGATAGGTCACGGCCAATGCCAAACCCGCTGCTATTGCAGCGTCGACAGCGTTGCCGCCAGCATGAAGAATCTCCTCCGTTACGTCGGCACCATAACGGTCGGGCATCGCCATCGCTGCAATTCCCGGCTCGGCCGCTTGCTCCCGTAGATCTGGTGTAGCGCTCTGCGGCGACTCAGTTCGCGAGCAGCCGAGTAACGCTATGAGACTAATAACAAAAACTGATGTATTGCGCGTGGTCTTCAGCATGTCAGTTATCCGTGGTCGGCAGCGGCTAATTGTTTCATGTCGTGCTCGTGTTGTCGTGCTGGAAGCGAGGCTCCAGGCTGAACCGGACAACCTGATTCCGTCGCGAAACGTGGCGTAACGTGCTGATTCATGTTGCCAGCTAGAGCGACGTTGGCAACCTAAACTCCGTCGCCGTGCACTCGGGGCGCTACTTCAGAGCCGCAAGTCCTGACCCTTTCTTGTCGCTCCGGCTGAACGTCTGCTTTTCCCGAAACAAGCCGCTCGAGTGTCTGTTTTAGGGAAGTGATGACCGTCTGCTAACGGC
>CAVXCX010000014.1:0-23039 GCA_963760395.1 uncultured Gammaproteobacteria bacterium | reverse complement strand
GCGATTGTCGTAGCGAATGACGTGAAATCCCTGCGATGCGAGCTCACGACAAAAGGGCTCGGGCCAGGCGATCAGCTGCATGCCGAGCCCGATGATCAACAGGATCGTCGGATCTGACGTGGATCCGAACGATTCGTACTCGATGTTGATGCCGTTGGCGCTACGCTGCGGCATGCCGGCTCCCGGCGCGGCTGCTGATGACCACTTACTTCTCCGGTAGAGGGATGAACTCGTTGTCGCCCGGCACGGGTTTGAAACGGCCTTCGCGCCAGTCGTCTTTGGCCTGTTCGATGCGCTCGCGTGAGCTGGACACGAAATTCCACCACACATGCCTTTCGCCAAGGGGCTCTCCGCCAATGATCATGACGCGAGCCCCCGTTGTTGCGGCCAGGGTGATCGCCGCGCCCTGTTTTGCGACCAGCATGACGCCGTCCCCATAGACATCCCCGGAGATCTGCACCTCGCCCGATACAACATAGGCCGCGAGGTCGGCGCTTTCGCCCGGTATCGTGAGTTGCTTTCCGGCGGGTATCAGGCATTCCATGTATAGCGTGTCCGAATACGTCATTACCGGGGAGCGGTGGCGGAAGCATTCGCCCATGATGATTCGCACCGTACAACTGTCGATTACAAATTCCGGCAGCTCCGCCGCCGCGTAGTGCAGGAAAGAAGGCTCGCACTCTTCTATTTCATAGGGCAACGCCATCCATGACTGGATGCCATGGAGTCGCGACGTCTCATCGAGATCATCACCCGCGCGCTCCGAATGCGCGATACCGCGGCCGGCCGTCATCAGGTTTACGGCACCGGCTTCAATCGGTTGCACAAAGCCAAGGTTGTCACGGTGCATGATCTGTCCTTCGAACAGGTAGGTAATGGTCGCGAGGCCTATATGGGGATGCGGTCGTACGGCAACACCCTTTCCGGGAGGGAATTCTGCCGGCCCCATGTGATCAAAAAAAACAAATGGTCCGACCATGCGTCGTCGCGCCGCAGGCAGGACGCGGCGAACCGTGAACTCGCCAAGATCGCGCTCATTCGGCTTGATTATCATGTCGATACTGGCTCTATTCACCTATTCGAACTCCTCGCGCGAAATTTTCTTGCGCAACTGTCGGATTCCCAAAAACGCCACGCCAGCAACAATCGGTATGCTGAAAGCTGATACGAGTGACTGGTTTAACGGCACGCCCAGCGTTTCAATGCCGCGCGCGAGCGTGCCAACCAATCCGACAACATAGTAGGTGACTGCTGCAACCGACAGCCCTTCGACCGTCGCCTGCAGACGCAGCTGCATTTTGACGCGGCGGTTCATCGACGCCAGCAGCGACTGATTCTGTTGTTGACGAGAAATATCGACTCGCGTTGATAACAGTTTCGTTGCACGGGCCATCTGCTCGAGTATCGAATACTGCCGCTGTGATACGGCACGGTATGTCTTGACGGCAGGTGTCAAACGTCGGGTAGTGAATTCTTCAAATGTCTGTAAGCCGTGAACGCGTGTTTCGCGCAGTTCACTGATGCGCTGCAATACGATTTCGTAATAAGCATCGGCCGCCGCAAATCGGTAACTGCTGCGTTGGTGACGACTTTGGCTACTTGCCGAGAGCCGGGTCAGGCGTTTCAGCCACTCCTGTTCATGATGAGATTCTGCGTTAACCAGGGATTCACCGATTGCGGACAACTCGAGCTCTTCGTCGTCAAGTATCGGTGAGAGTTCACGCGCAACCGGTAAAGCCAGCAACGTCATCATACGGTAGGTCTCGATCTCGAACAGGCGCTGCAGAACCCGGCCCGTCTGGGCCTCCGACATGTTTTCGTTAATAAGGACAATTCGACTGAAGCCGTCCTCATGAATACGCATATCTGTAAGCGCCAGGCCGCTATCGTCGCCAACGCGCGAACCAATCAGCGTATTACCATTGAACACTTCCTGCTGAGCTCCTCGATTGGCGTATCTATTTCTTCCGGCCCGATGATCTTCGCTCGTATACCGACAAAGACTTCACCGCGCATCTCATCGAGCCAATCTGCAGGAATTCCAGGTTCCTGGAAACGGCTGCTCGTATCTTTGGCGTCTACCGGCGCTACAAAGGTGTAGCGGTTGTATTCTGTATGGCGCTCCCAGCGCAGCCGGTCCTTACCCAGTATCGTCGTGAAATGGTTGGCAGCCCGATCGGGTCGTTCCTGTCCGAAGCGTCCCAGCAGGTCGCCCAACAGGTCTTTTCCGACACCGCTTTGTGGGTCGCGCTTCGGCAGTCGTGCGACATACGTAACGGCACACGGTGTCGGCAAGCTGTCTGGCGGCCTGGCGTGAACTTCATCGTTGAGTTCGCGGCGTTCGGGGTGTTCGAGCGTCATCTCAATGGTTAGCATAGCTACCTCGCTCATTAGAAAGACTATCAGTCCTGATGCGGCTTCTAACGCGCATCAACGGCTCTTCTGCCACCAGCCAGCAGCCGCCGCCGCAACTCTAACAAGCCACGATAACTGACGGAAGGTGCGAGAGGCTGGAAGGCAGTACTTCTCAGCTTTCCCTGAGATATCCCCAGGAATGCAGTTTGTCATGGTCTTCGAACCAGCGGTCGCCGATGTCGGTGCGGTAATACATGTTGGGTATGAGGATGTTCCGGACACGTTGGTAGGCCTGGGCCTGGGCCTGTTTTACGGAAACGCCAAAGCCTGTGACGATAAGTATGACACCCGAAGTCCCGGTGATCAGCCATTCGCCGTTAACGAGTTTTACGTCCTCAATGTGTATGCCGTCGTAGTTTGGTTTCCTGAAAATGATGACGCGGTCTTTTGAATTCGCCTCGAAGGTCTTCGGGTCGTTGTACGGAAAGGGCGGCACCACGATACGAAGACCAATCTGGAAGCCGCGCCTGGTCTTGAAGTTGGTGAGCGTCCCGGCCGCCATGCCGTGCAAGAAATCGCTCACCGGCATTTGCAGGCCGTCCGCCTGGATACTGATCGTCGGGTAGCCGAAGCGCGCGGTGAACTCCAGCGGGTAGATGCCATGACCGTTAACAATGCAGTTGACATCAATGTAGCCGACGTACTTTTCTTCGGCCAGCCGATCACGTAGTTTCGCAAGGGTTGCGGCAAATATGCGATTCGGTCCGCTCCAATACATGCAGGTGCCCATTTCGCCAGTCGCCGGGCCGATGTTGCCCGGGAATAGCGGCTTATGTTCGAAGTTGACGTTGATCGGCATCATGAAATCGGTGCCGTTGAAGAAGGCGCCGACCGCAACTTCTACGCCGCGAACGCGCCGCTGCAATTGAAATACCTTGACCGTATCCGCGTAAGCGGCTTTGTATGATTCGAGCACGTGGATGACGTCTCTGCCATCGTCTTCCTGGCCGACAAACAGCAGGCGTTTGATGTTTTGCGCCTCGCCGCTCGGCTTGATGACATACGGTGCCGGGTGCTTGCTGACGTAATCAATGGCGCTGTCGAAGTCATTGAAATCCTGGAATGGAATGATCGAAACGCCATGCCGCTTAAGCTCTTCCTGGCCGTAGCTGCGGTCATCCTCGAGCCGGTCCGTGTAGGGCGTGCCCCCGACCACGAGTTTGCCGGCGTCTCGGAGTTTCTTGGCCTTCTCTCCCTGGCCCAGGACGTCGTCAAAGACAATGACGTCGGCCCAGTCGACGTGGCTTTCCCAGTCGTCCACTTTCTCAACGAAGCCATCGGCGATGGAGCGTTCGGACTCCGCCTCTATGTAATAGCGAACACCGTGGCCTTCTTTGCTGACCATCCAGGCGATGTCACCAATCAGTGCGCCAACAGAAACAAACAGGAAGTTCTTGGTTTCGTTCGCCATATTCAGGTCACCTTGCTCCGGTAGACGGGGCAACGTCAAGTACGCACTTATTCCATGCCAATGTAGCGATCATTCATCGGCGCTGCCACGCCATGTCCTTTGCCCACGGTACTGTCGTCCATGATCTTCGCGGCCTGGTCGAACAGATGCTGCGCTTCTTCCGGGCTATTGCCAATGCAGGTCATGCCGAGCTTACCGTACTGTGACAGGGCGCCGATCATGTAAAAGAGCACGCCGGTACCCGTCGAGTGCTTGAAGCCGATGTCGCGATTCCAGATGATTTCGAACAGGTCCTCGGGTAGCAGGCCGCGGTACGCAGGCGACTTAAAATTGTCGGTCGCCTTGTAGTATTTCGCGTGCCCATCGGGCGCTATAAAAAGCCCGCTGTTCGTGTCCAGCTCGCCCTCGGTCAGGAACTCGAGCGCGTGATACGGCGGCGTGGTACCGCCCATGCGCAGGTTAATCTCGATGGCGTGCACGTCCCAATCCCCCTGCGCGCGCGTGGCCAGGAAGTCGATAGCGAACCGCCCGATTACGCCATGCTTGCTAAGGACACTGCCGACTTTGGCAGCCTCGGCCAGCAACCTGCTGCGGTAGTCATCGTCCGCAGGGAAGCGACAGCCCAGGTAGGACTGGCCGGTCGAACCGCCGAGCACCTGCTCGTGACTGGACACCAGGCGAGCGCTGCCGTCCGGCAGGATGCGCATTTGCACGCTGGGCGAACGCACTTCATCGGCAACGACGAGTTCCTCGACGATACCGCCCATCTTGTCGAACTTGGCCATGAAATTTTCGTAGGTTTCGATACCGGACAGCCACGCGAGGTTTCCGAGCGCGTCGCGAATAGCGGCTTCGCTTTCAGCGTCCTGCGGATAGCTGAATACCGCGTTGCCCTCACCGCCGAAACCTTCGTTTAGTTTGACGACGGCGCGCGCCAGCTGCGGGCGTTTTCGGCGGAGCTCAAGCAATGCCCGAACGATATCGTCTTCACTGTGCAGGTCTTCGAAACCAGCCGGGTAATTGATGCCAGCCTCGGCAAATACTTTGCGATTGCCAGACTTTGTTCCGAGAGGCAGCAGATCCGGGTCGAGGCCGTTCATCGGTATTCCGAGCTGCAAAGCTATCTTGCGTTCGAGTGCGGTGGAGTTGTAGCAGGTCAGGTAGGCGTGATCGGTGTCCCCGATAAACTTCTGCAGCCGTTTCAGGAGGTTGGGGCGCTCGAGTATTTTCTCGGACAGCGGGCGGGCGCTCGAATCGAACACCGACACCATGTGCAATCGCCGCCGCGCATGGCCGGCCGATACGCTGTCGAGCAGCTGCAGGTAGTAGTCGACGACATCCGGGTGCACCGGCTGGCTGGTGACGTAGATCAGCCGTGCATTTGGGTTTCGCAGCCGGATGAGCGCGAACATCAGCCGTTCTTCGTAAAACGAAGCGCCGGTGACTTTGGCGAGCTCTTCCTGGTTGACGCTCATCGACGGCACGATCACCGAGGTGTGCTCGTAACAGGGGTCCTCCTGGTAGCGCCGCCAGACGATCGGTAGCTGCTTCTGCAGTGCCTTGAAACGCAACGACTCGGAATCGCCGGCACTCACGAAGCGTGAACCTTGAGCGTCTGGCCAATGTCGTCGAGGATATGTCGCAGCTGGTCGTAGTCGGGGTGGCGAACCCGTAGCCACGCATTTGCCATGTAGCCGGCTTCGACAGGCTGCGTGGGCGTGCCGGCATCCGGCAGTCGCGCGGCAACGATGCAGTCACCGTAGCGATGGTTGATGGCATCAACGCCAGAGTAAGCGCTGATGTGGCCGTCGCTATCAGGGCGCAGGGCAATCATGCCGGCGGCATAGCGGCGCGACGGCTGGCTGTGAATGTTGCCGTTCACTATTGCATTCGCCCATTCAAAATACAGGTCAAACTCGTTGGCGGCGTTGTAAACGTCCCACTGCCCAACGCCCGGCGGACGACAGCCGATTTCCGAAAACTTCAAGCCTTTGGGGCCGAAGAACCACTCCATGTGCGTCGCGGATGTCCCGATGTCGAGGATCCTGATGACTTCACGCGTCATTTCGCGTACTTCGGCATATCCAGGCGCCTCGATCCTATTGGTGGTTACCATCTGCGGCGAAATCCAGCGTTCGCGCATGGCCTCCAGCACGTTCGGATAATAGTGCGTAATAAATTCGTGCCGGACATTGCCGTCGATAGTTAGCGTGTCGATGTAGCCTTCGTGGCCTTCGATAAATTCTTCGATCGCGACCTCTTGACCGTCGGCGAGTCCGGATTCGCCGATGACGCGCTCGAGGCTGTCATTATCCCGGACCTTGAATGTCCCGGAGGCGCCAGCGCCGGCCGGCGGCTTGATGATCAACGGGAAGCCAACGGCGGCGGCGAAGTCGCGCGCATCCTGCGGCGTTTCTGCGCGCGTCGACTGCGCGCACGAGATGCCGGCGTTCCGGAGCACCTCTTTCATCGCCGGTTTGTCGCGGCAGAGGTACGCGGTCTTCGTCGAAGTGCCGGGAATTCCGGTCGCCTCGCGAACGGCGGCCGCCGGCATGATATGCGCTTCGATGGTTGTTTCCAGGCGATCGACCCAGACCTGTTCCTGTATCAACTGTACGGCTTTCAGAAGGGAAGGCTCGTGTACAACCGAACGCACCTGGACGTATTCCGCCAGCCAGCCTTTGACCTCCGAATCGAGGTAGTCGATCGGCCGCTCGCCGATGCCAATGACGTTGGCGCCGGTCGCATGCAGTGCGCGCACAAATTCACGCTGGTTGTTTGGAAATGACGGCTCGACGAATATGACGTTCATTTGCCGGCCAGTTCGCGAAATAAAGTCACGTATTGCTCGCCCTGCTGTGCCCAGGAAAAGTCCTTGGCCATACCGTTCAGCATAATCTTCTTCCAGAGAGGTTTGTCTGCGTACAGCTCGAGCCCCCTGCTGATCGCCCAGGCGAGCCCCGTCTCGTCGTAGTCGCGAACAGGATGCCCGTGCCGGTCCTCTTGCGCGCGTTTATCTGTTCGACCGAGTCTGCCAGGCCGCCGGTCTCACGCACGATAGGAATCGTGCCGTACTTGAGACTGTACATCTGGTTGAGGCCGCAGGGCTCGTAGATGGATGGCATCAGGAACATGTCGCTGCCCGCCTCGATCCAGTGCGCCAGCTTGTTGTTGTAGCCGCGGAAAAAGCTGACCCGCGAGCGGGTCGCTTGCTGCAGGGAATCGAAGAAGCGCTCGAATCGCGCTTCGCCACTGCCGAGCACAGCCAGTGAAAAATTTCGCCGCGCAAGTAGCGTGGGTAATACCCGTTCCATGAGGTCGACACCTTTTTGCCCGACCAGCCGACTGACGATCCCGATCAATGGCTGATCCGTGCCGCCGGCGAGACCCAGCTCGTTCATCAGGACCTGCTTGCAAAACGCCTTGCCACTCAGATCTTTGCTGGTGAATGTCTGCGGAATCAGCGGGTCCGTTTTCGGGTTCCACTCGCCGTAGTCGACGCCGTTAAGAATGCCGACGAGCGCGTCGCCCCGGTCTCGGAGAATCCCGTCCAGGCCCATGCCGTATTCGGCCCCCTGGATCTCCCGGGCATACGTCGGGCTTACGGTAGTGAGCAGGTCGGCGTGGAGCAGGCCGGTCTTCAGGAAATTGACACGGCCGGCGTTCAGGTCGTCCTGGTGCAGCAGGTATTCGCTAGTTCCCAGGCCGAGGTCGCCGAGAATTTCGGCGCCGAACACGCCCTGGTAGCCGATGTTGTGAATGGTCACTACCGAGCGCGTGTCGGCGAACAATTTGTCCCACGCGTAAGTGGTGCGCAGGAAAAGTGGAATCAACGCGGTGTGCCAGTCATGACAATGGAAAATGTCCGGCGCGAAGCGCATGCGCTGGCACATCTCGATGGCGACGCGCGACAGCAGGATGAAGCGCAGGTGCTCGTCAGCGCCTTCCGTATAAATACCGGGGCGATCGTACAAGGCCGGGCAGCGCAGCAGGTATACGGGCAGACCGGTTGCCGGCAGCGTCGTAACGTCGATGGAATACCTGAAGTTCCGGGAACCGATCGTGATCGATAAATTCTGCAGATTGCTGACAGGTTCGATCTTCAGGCCGTCGCGCTTCATGCTTGAATAAAACGGAATCAACGCGCGGATATCGTGGCCCGCATCGTTCAGGTACGCCGAGAGCGCCGCGTTCACGTCGGACAGCCCGCCGGTCTTGGCAAGCGGTGTCAGCTCGGAGCTCGCGAGGCAGATTTTTAGTTTGTGTTTCGTAGCCAATTCGCCGCCGTCGTTCGAGGGTTTGGATGTTATTCTACTTCGATAAACCGCCGTTCTGCTCGGTCATCTTCAATCGAGGCCGCATTTCATGAATGTACTCATTATTTCGCCTGGATACCCGGCCGACATGCCCGAATTCACCCGGGGTCTCGCGGAATGCGGCGCCAGGGTCTATGGCGTCGGCGACCAGCATGTCTCCGGGCTGCCGGAGCTTGTACGGGGGTCCTTGAGCGAATACGTGCAGGTCTCGTCGCTGTGGGACAGCGGCCGTGTCATCGCCGAGCTCAGCGAGCGACTCCGCGGTCATGAGCTCGATCGGATCGAGTGCCTGTGGGAGCCTGGCGTCATGTTGGCGGCTGAGCTGCGCGAACACTTCGGCGTCGACGGTCTGGGCGTCGAACACGCGCGGCTGTTTCGCGACAAGGAGGCGATGAAGGCGGCCCTCGATGAGGCTGGTATACGTACGCCGCGCCATGTTGCGGTGGACAGCGTTGCCGGTTGTTGGGAGGCGGTCGAGAAGATCGGTTTTCCAGTCATCCTGAAACCGATTGATGGCGCTGGCTCGGCAGATACCTATCGTGTCGAATCCCGCGAAGAACTGCGAGCGGTGCTGCCAATGCTGCGCCATGTCCCGACCATCAGCGTTGAGGAGTTCATCGACGGCGAGGAGTACACCTTCGATACAATCACAGTCGACGGCAAGATCGCCTACTACAACATTGCCTGGTACCGGCCCCGACCGCTGATCGCGCGCAGCAACGAATGGATCAGTCCGCAGGTCATTGCGCTGCGGGACGTCGAGGACGCCGATCTGGCGGGCGGCGTGCAGATGGGCCACGACGTTATTGGCGCGCTAAAATTCGGTACCGGGTTTACGCACATGGAGTGGTACCGAAAAGCGGACGGGGAGGTCGTGTTCGGGGAGATCGGCGGGCGACCACCCGGCGCGCACCAGGTCGATCAGATGAAATACGCCTGCGACTTCGATGTTTTCAAGGCGTGGGGGCAGGCCGTTACGAAGGGATGCATCGAGGAGCGCTTCGAGCGGCGCTACAACGTCGCAACGATTTTCAAGCGCGCGCGCGGCGTCGGACGTATTTCTCGCATAGAAGGTACCGAATCACTGCAGGCGAGATTCGGCGAACATGTCGTCTGGAATACGCTGCTGCCACCCGGCACGCCACGGCGTGACTGGAAAAAGACGCTGGTGTCCGATGGCTTCATCATGCTCCGCCATCCGGAGCTCGCAGAAACCATGGCGATGGCCGACGCCGTTGGTTCCGAGCTACATATGTACGCGGAGTAATCGCGTTCAGGCAAATGAACGTCGTTACTCCACGTTCAGGCAAATGAACGTCGTTACTCCACGTTCAGGCAAATGAACGTCGTTACTCCACGTTCAGGCAAATTCATGCAGGTACTTTGGTAACATTTCGCGCCAGGTCTGCCAGTCGTGATGCCACTCCGGGCCCCAGGGGTCGACACGATTCGGAACACCCTTGGCGCCCAATAGCCGGGCAATGCGCCAGGACTCGCCAATGTCTTCGTAGTTGCCTTCACCGCTTGGCAAAAGAACCAGCCTCTTCCGCAGCATTTCGAGCTGCGGGCCCTCGAGATCCGAGAGGTAATGCACGGGCGACGAGAAGTAAAAATCCAGGTTGAATTTTCCCTCCAGGTATTTGGAAAGGTCGAACGTGCCGCTCATCGCAATTGCCAGTTTGAAGGCATCCGGATGCCGGCACAGCGTGGCCACCGCGTTGAAGGCACCGATTGACGCGCCGGCGGTGACGATCTCGATGTCGTCCGAAGCACAGTCTTTGCGTATGGCCGGAGTCACCTCGTGATAAATAAAGGCGTCGAACGCATTCTGTAATGCCGAGCAGTATTCCGCCGAGTGCTGGCCGTTAAACCACGCCCTGCCGGCGATGCTGTCTGTCGAGTACACCTTGATACGCCCGGCGTCCAGCAGCGGCTGCAGCGCAGCAATCAGGTGGAACCGTTCGATCTCCTCGGCGTCGCCGCCCGCGGTAGGGAACAGCAGCACAGGCGTGCCGAAGGTACCCCAACGCACGAGCTGTACCTCCTGTTCGACGCGCGGCGAATACCAGCGAAAAATATCCTTCATGCCAGCGGTCCGACACCGCCCTGCTGCTGTCGCCAGTACTGGATGCGGTTCCAGAACAGCTCGGTGAATTCTTCGTGTTCCTGAGGAGGATAGAGCGCTTCGACCTTTTCCCGGATAGCGTCCCGTACGGCCTGCGAGCCAAAGTACTCGTGGGCGACCTCGTCGAGATGCCCCAGATGCTGATCGCAAAATTCTTCAAAGCGATCGATATCGAAGCGTTCCCGGGCAATACGCACATAGCCTGCGAGCTTCTCCTCGAACGGTATGTCCTGTTCGGCGATGTCAAAATAGGCGCGCCAGTTCAAGTCCGTGTTTAAACGTCGCTCTGTGGCCGCGCAAAAGATTGACCAGCGCAGATTGGCCTTGATCAACCAGGGGAAGTGAAAGTGCAGTGAAGTCACCTGCGAATCCGGGCAGGCATTTGCGAAGTCGATTGGATGCCACACACCATCGCTCAACAGCGACTCACAGGAATTGAAGTCCCAACCGAAAAAAGCATTGATCACCATGGTGATATCGGTAAGCCGTTGCTGTTGTTCGTCGGACAGGAAGTTAGTGTCCATACGGTAACGATCATGTAACGGCGCATCGGGATCGTAGTTGACGCATCGCCACTGCGGCCCCAGCCCGATACAGCGGACGAAACCTTCAAAAGGAACAACGCCCCTCTGCAGGTGCATGACCCGCGTACCGCTGTCGTCATAGGCTTCGAGCAGCGCGTCGCGATCCTTGATTGCGGTGACGCCGACCCAGGCGCCGCCGTCGTAGGGCTTGATGAATAGCGGGTAGCCAATCTTGTCGCCAATGTCGCCGAGATTGAATAGCCGCGCATAGCGTTTGAGGGTGGGCTGCAGGTCGGAGGATTCGAGGTAAGATTTCGGCGGTATCATCCAGGTGTCCGGCACCGGCAGTCCCAGCCGCATCATCGCGCAATAGGTTGTGTGTTTTTCCATGGACTGCAGCGACCATGGGTTGTTGAATACATACAGGTCGTCCATCGCAATCGCTTTCTTAATCCATTCGCGCGAGGTGTGATACCAGTGCGTCAGGCGGTCGATGACGACGTCGTACTTGCAGCCTTGCATCAGGTCGAAGGGCTCGATGTGCACGCGTTCGACCTCAAACGACAGCGTGTCGTCGCCGTAAGGGATCTTGAGGTCAAGTTGTCCGAGCAGCCCTTCGTAGCAGATCGGCCAGCAAATATCTGCACCAAGGGACAGGCCGATTATTCTGGTTTTTTCAGCCATGATCTGCGGTTCCTCTGTTAAGCAAGGGTGGTTGATCAATACTACAGGGGAATTTCCCTGATAATGCACTCCGGATTCATCAGTCGTACACCATCCAGGCCGGCCCCGGCATCAGCCATGACAGGCCGATACGCAGCCGGTCACGCCAGTTTTCCCAGTTGTGCGCATCGCGAGCTTCTTCGAAACGGACCTCTGCACCCATCTGCTGCAGGTGCGGGACCAGCGAGCGGTTCTCGTATATCAACGACTCGTACATGCCGCAGCTCAGAAATATGCGCTCGGCGGGACTGCTGGAGTGTTCGCGAAATTCATTCATGAAACGCACGACGGGATCGAAAACCGGGCCGCGGTTGTGACGCCCAATATCGCTGAACGCGAAAGAACCCGACTGCAGCAACAGTGAGCCGAAGTGCTCCGGATAACGCCACGCCGTGTGCAGCGACGCAACGCCGCCGAAGCTTGCGCCCATCAGGCAGCGTGAATCGGCAGAGTCGACCAGCGGATAGGCGTCGTTCATGAAGGGCAGAAGCTCCTCCGCGATGAACCGCGCGTGTCTGTCGTCGCCGCTATATTCCTTGAGCCTGTCCGGCGACTCGATAAGGGCCACGATGACGGAGGGTATCTCGAGCCGGTGGATAAGGTTGTCCAGTACGATCTTCAGATCTGCGTACTTCAGGTAATCAACGCCGTCGTGCACGACCAGCAAGGGATAGCGCCGGTTTTCGCGGAAGGTCGCGGGCAGATAGACCTGTATCTCCCTTTCCGCGGAAAACGCTGCGCTCTTGACGTGCCGAACGTGCAGCGAGCCCTGTCGTGAAGCCGCATCATGCAGCGTCCATTCAGGTCGCTCGTAGCCGAAAGCCTGGCACACTGAATTCGCACCGAACGGGTCATGTGCGACTACGTCGTTGAGCGGGTCAAGGATGAGTTCCTTGTGGCCATTCTTGACGAGCTCGAACTTGTATTCGATTCGCGAGCCCTTCGGCAAGTCGATGGTCGTCGCCCACAGGTCGGTGCCCTTGAGCGGCTGAAACGGCTGCGCCGTATCCAGGCCGGCTATCCAGCAGCGCAGGTAAACGGCGTCAGCCTCGCCACGAAATACGAACGTTACGTCAGTGCCGTTGACCAGCGGAAACACCTGGTCCTGAATGAGCGCATCAATATCCGCTGGACTCGGCTCGGACTTGCTAATCAGTTTGCGCAGTGCCGGATTCATGCGGAACGCACCCATTTGAATTGTCCATTTCGTGTCATGCGTTTGGCGGCTTCGCTTTCCCTGAGTGTCTCTCCCTCAAACAACAGGAAAGAGCCACTGTCGAGTGCGGTACAAATTGCCGGTGAAAATCGCCGATCGAACAGGCTGACGCGCAGTCGATCACGGGTACGCAACCGGTCGCTGGGGTTCGGCAGCAGCACGAGGCGCGGCAGCACGCCCATGCCCTGGCTCATGATCTCGGCATCGCGGCGGCCCTGCGGCAGCTTGTCATGAAAAAGAACGATACGATCAGTCAGGACCATGGCACCCGCCGACCAGGCAATAATATTCTTGTCTCGCAGCAGCCGGTGCAGGCCAAACAACCGCAGCCGATTCATGAGCACTACGACGTTGCCGCCGGTAATCAGAACCGTTTCGAAATTGGCCAGCTGCTCCTCGAGATTGGCGACCTGGTCGGCAAGCAGCGCGTTGGATTCGATGTTGCACGCGTTGTCGAAACGGCCGTGTATTTTGCCGACCTGGCGAAGGTGGTGCTGATCGAGCGCGCGAAGTTGTGATATCGCATGGCGTCGTTCGGCAGCGACGACCGTAGTGTCGCCCTCGGTGCGCAGGGTCGCGCGAGCCGCGATCATGAGCTGCCGCAGGCGCATACGGTACAGGCGCTGCTGCTCTTTGAGGCGATCCTGGCGCAAACGATAAGCATCGTGCAGCGATTTGTCACCACTAAATAGCTCGTGGGCTTTGTGATAGATGCCGAGATCCGTAAGCGGGTTCTTCAAGAGGCGACGCACATCATCGATATCGCCTTCGGCCTCTTGCCACGCGGCAGATATGACGGCAATCGGGCCGTCTCCGATCCCGCAGCGCGTCACGGCCTTGTCCAGGTTAACGGTGGGCCGCTGCGGGCCCAGCAACAGTCGCAAAGGTTCCTTGTGGGTCATCGCAGTTCGACCCTGATTGTCGCGACGATTTGTTGAAGTGCGTCCTCGACAACCTCCGTATTCGGGTGTCGAACGATGATGTAGCCATCGCCTTCATAGCTGTCGCTGGGAGGTTGCCCCTGGTCTGGCAGCTTCGCCTCGACGACGATGGATCCGAAGCGTCGCTGTACCTCATCGACGCCGCGGATATTGGCGATGCGTCCACGGCCCTGCCCGCGAATATAGGCGGCACCTGCAGCGTAGCGGCGTTGCGGCGCCGTAAATTCGCCGAACGCCATTAGTCGCGGCCACGCCTCGTAAAAGTCGATGTCATGGGCATACGATAACAGCGAAGATATTTGCGCGCCCGGCGGTCGCGCGCCGACCTCGGAAATGGCAATACTGCCGTTCGCGAGGCGGAACCACTCCATGTGGCTCAGGCCGGTTTGCAGACCAAGCGCCTCGATTGCCGCGAATCCGGCTGCGCGAATCGGATCGAATTCCGGCCCGCTGACGTCCCGCGGCAGAAGAACGCACCACTGGATCCAGTCGTTTTCGAGCACCTCGAGGGGCGAAGGCATATACCGGGAGATCGAATGCCAGACCGGCCTGCCGCCGACAACGACGCTGTCAAAGGAGTGCTCCGTGCCGTGCACAAACTCTTCAAACAGCGTCGGGCGATTCGGATCTGGCGGAAAACGCTCTAGCAAGGCATTCAGATCTGCGGGCTGGTCAAGCCTGAAGGTGGCTTTGCCCCCGGCACCATCGGGCGGTTTGACCACTACCGGAAAACCGACGCGGCTGGTAAACAATTCTGCCGCTTCGCGATCGCCCACCAGTGCATGCCGTGCGCAGGGAACACCCGCTGCCCTGAGGACGTCTTTCATACGCGACTTATCGCGAAAATTTCTCGCCGCATCCGCTGACAAGCCATCGATGCCCAGCGCCTCTCGTGCCAACGCCAGCGGCACCTGCAGCTGCTCCAGCGTGGCGATGTAGCTCGTCGCCTTGCCGAAACTCGTTTCCAGCTGGCGAGCAGCGTCGACGAGCTGCTGTGCATCCAGCGCGTCGTCGACACGCCAGTGCCCGGCAATGCGCGCGCGGAGATCATCGGGCATGCGCTCCTCGGGGTCCTGGCTGACGACGGTAAGATTGACGTCGGGCAGGCGCGAGGCGCCTCTAAGAAAGCGCAGGGTCGCGTCCATGAAAAAGGGCGCCGCGAAAATTACGTGCTGTGCCATTCTTCGGGGTCACTTGACGGGCGGTGCCTGATTATCCCGGTAGAAGCGCGTAGACTCCAGCCCCAAGCGGGCTTATACAGGGTCTTACCCGATTCTGTGCAGTGCTGGCAGGGGCGACGGGTGTCGGGAGCAAATCCATGTTTAAGAAGAATAATCCTGAAGTAGGGGCGCGACCGGGAACCCTGGCGATACCCGAGGATTCACCCGAACCGCGCATTCGCGTTACGCAGTACTCCGCCGACGATGTCGAGGTCGTGGATATTGACGACGTTGCAACGCTACCCGCGCTGGTGAAAGCAGATCATGTCACCTGGGTCGATATTCAGGGTTTTGGCAATGAGGCCAAGCTCAGGGGGGTCGCCGAGGCTTTCGGGCTTCACATGATTGCGCTTGAGAATGCGGTCAATGTGCCGCAACGTGCCAAAGCCGAATCCTATGCGGACCACAACCTCATTATCGCGAGAGCCCCGTTGCTCAATGACGACGGGGATCTGTCCGTCCCGCAGGTCTGCTTTATTGTCGGCAAGGGCTTCATAATTACCTTCCAGGAGCGTTACCTCGGCTTCTTCGACGAGGTGCGAGAGCGCATCAGCAGAGGCGGAGGACAACTCAGGAAACACGGCGTGGATTATCTCGCCTACGCACTCGTTGACGCCATGGTCGACCGTTATTACCCGGTCGCGCAGCAGCTCTCGGATGCAATTGAAGATCTTGAGGACTGGGTCGTGGAAAACCCGCATCCTGACGTACTGAAGAGAATCCACGCCATTCGCAGAGAGCTGGTGATTCTCCGGCGCATCGGCCACCCGCAGCGCGAAGCGATAAACGCCATGCTGCGACCACAGTCGCCGTTTTTTTCTGATGAGGTGCAGCTCTTTGTGCGCGACACGCGCGACCATATTGCGCAGATCGTTGAGCTCATCGACTCGTCCCGAGAGATGGCGTCCGACCTCGCTGACGCATATTTGTCGAATGTCAGCCACCGCTCCAACGAGATCATGAAAGTGCTGACGCTGATGGCAAGCATTTTCATTCCGCTGACTTTTATCGCCGGCGTATACGGAATGAATTTCGAAAATATCCCCGAACTCTCAAATCCTGTCGGTTACTTCATAGTCTGGGGAGTCATGATTGCGACCGCGATCTTCATGGTGTTCTTCTTCAGACGTCGTGGCTGGATTGGTACCTCCAAACCGCCGCCAGAGAACTGGTAACACCGCTGTTTCACTCAAATTCCGCATTCGAGCGAGATTATGCGATATGACGGAGCATATATTTAGGTGGATCTAACCACACATTGGGTTGGTGCCGCGGCAATAGCGTTATTTGTTTTGGCCTACAGCCTGGTGATTACGGAGGAGTTTACTCACCTCCGAAAATCGAAGCCCGTAATTCTTGCGGCCGGAATAATCTGGGGCTCTGATTGCCTACCAGTACTCGAATTCGGATCAGCCGCATGCAGCCGCCGATGCCGTTCACGAATACCTCACCGAATTTGCGCAGCTGTTCTCTGTTTCTGCTGGCCGCGATGACCTACGTCAACGCGATGAGCGAACGTAACGTGTTTCGTTGCGCTTCGCGGCTGGCTGGTACGAAGCGTCTTATACGTATCGCACCATGTTCTGGATTACCGGCCTCCTGAGTTTCTTTCTGTCGCCTGTTATCGATAACCTCACGACCGCGCTGGTCATGTGTGCGGTAGTGCTGGCGATCGGGCAAGGCCACAAGCGCTTTATAGGTATCGCATGCATCAATATCGTTGTGGCGGCAAATGCCGGCGGTGCTTTCAGCCCGTTCGGCGACATTACGACGCTGATGGTGTGGCAGCGTGGCGTTCTCGATTTCTCGACATTCCTGCTGCTGTTTCTTCCCAGCGCAGTCAACTTCCTGGTGCCGGCGCTGCTAATGTCCTTTGCTGTACCAAACGAGGTGCCGGTCAGGGAGGAGGAAGAGCCGCGTATCATTATGAAGCGGGGCGCGAGGCTCATCATGTTCTTCTTTGCCTGCACCATTTTTCTGGCGGTCTCGTTTCATAACTATCTCCATCTACCGCCGTTCCTCGGCATGATGACCGGCCTGGCCATCCTGAAATTTTTCGGTTTCTACCTCCGGAAGACCCACGATACGGTGATCTTCGACCGCAGGTTGTACGGGGAAATCGGCGACACGATGCCGTTCGACAGCTTCCGCGAGGTATCCAGGGTCGAGTGGGATACGCTGCTGTTTTTCTTCGGCGTCATCATGTGCGTGGGTGGGCTCGGATTTATTGGCTATCTTGAAGTCCTCTCAACGTATATGTACGACGAGCTCGGCCCCACCACCGCCAATGTGCTTGTCGGAATCATCTCAGCACTTGTCGACAACATTCCGGTTATGGTGGCGGTCCTTGAAATGAACCCGACGATGGACGTACAGCAGTGGTTACTGGTTACGTTAACCGCCGGCGTCGGAGGTAGCCTGCTTTCAATCGGTTCCGCCGCGGGAATCGCATTGATGGGGCAGGCGCGCGGTTACTACACATTTTTCGGGCATCTTCGCTGGACGCCAGCTATCGCATTGGGCTATTCATTGAGTATCTGGCTGCACCTGGTCATAAATAGTGGCCTGCAAAATGTCCTGCCGAATACATTGCGGTAAGCTCCGGAAATGCTTTCTTTTCTCGGTGTGTCTGCAGGAATAATTGTTCTTATTGGCGGCGGTACCTTGTTGGTTCGCGGCGCTTCCGAAATTGCGACCCGTCTTGGCGTATCGCCGCTGGTCGTCGGTTTGACGGTCGTAGGTTTCGGCACCAGCGCGCCCGAGCTGGTCATCAATGTTGTCGGTTCATTGCGCGGCGAAACCGATATCGCGTTTGGTAATGTCGTGGGTTCCAACATCAGCAACCTCGCGCTCGTTCTCGGCGTAGCCATCTTGATCGCGCCGATCAAAATCCAGGGTCAGCTGGTACGGCGAGAGGTTCCGCTGCTTCTGCTGGCGACCACCGTTATTACGGTGATGGCGCTCGACCAGATGTTTGAAGGCTTGCCGGCCATGATTGGGCGCTCGGAAGGTATCGTTCTGGTTTCGCTGTTCTGCATATTTGCCTATATCAACGTGCTCGATTTCGTTGAGACCAGGGCATCGGATGCGCTCATTACCGATATCGCGCATCATCAATATGTCGAGTCCGATCCGTACAGCCGTTTTCGATGGCTGTTCGTCATTGCTGGCATCGCGCTACTGTCTATCGGCGGTGAACTGACCGTGCGGAATGGCGTGTCAATCGCTGACAGCCTGGGCGTTTCGCCGGCCATCATCGGCCTGTTTCTTATTGCTGTTGGCACGAGTATGCCAGAGCTTGTTACCTCCATTGTTGCCGCCACGCGTGGTGAATCTGACCTCGCGCTCGGCAATATTGTTGGCTCCAATATCTTTAATTCCCTGATCGTGCTGCCGGCAAGCAGCATTATTGCTCAGGTCCCGGTACCTCAGGGTGGCATTGGCGATCTGTTGTTGTCGCTGTTCCTCACGGCGATTCTCGTACCGATCTTTCTTTTTGGAGATGCCCGGCTCGGCAGAAAAGAGGGCGTCTTCCTGTTGTTGCTGTATTTCAGCTACGCGACGATGCGTATTTATTTCGGGGCCTGATTTTCCCGAACTTTGGCCGCGTTCGTTACTCAAAGTAAATCTGTAGCCAAATATCATAAGAATGATGGCCGCTGAACCGGACCAGGCCCGTGGTGGCGAGCAGTTATTCAAATACCGGGAGAAAGGATAGTGTCAAGACAGTTGTTTGTAGCGCTGCTGCTCTGTTGCATGGCCGCTTACGCGGACGAGGACCCTTATCTCTGGCTGGAGGAAGTCGAGGGAGAGGAGGCACTTGCCTGGGTCGAGGAGCAGAACAAGCAGTCGCTGACGTATCTCGAGTCGTTGCCAACCTTTGAGCCTTTTCGAAGCCGAAATCTCGAAATTTATGATTCGGACGAACGCATCGCGTTCCCGGCGTTACGCGGTGAGTACGTGTACAACTACTGGCGGGACGCGAATAACAAGCGCGGCCTCTGGCGACGAGCGACGCTGGATGACTATGCCGCCGGCAAATCGAAGTGGGACATTATCCTGGACCTCGACAAGCTGGCCGCCGAGGATGGCGAAGACTGGGTCTGGAAGGGTTCCAGCTGTCTTCGTCCGCAGTATCGACACTGCTTGCTCAGGCTGTCCCGTGGTGGTGCCGACGCTGTTGTCGTTCGCGAATTTGACGTTGAGAAACGGGCTTTCGTCGAGGATGGTTTCTACCTCGCCGAGGCCAAGACACAGTTAAGCTGGATTGATGAGGATTCGGTTTACGTTGGCACCGATTTCGGCGACGGCAGCGTCACCGATTCGGGCTATGCGCGCACCTCAAGAGTCTGGGAGCGTGGTGTGCCGATTACGGAAGCCACGGAGGTGTTCGCTGGCAAGCAAGCGGATGTCTCGGCAGGCGTCTTCCGAACCTGGGACCAGGATACGCCGTATGACATAGCGTACAGAGCACCGTCGTTCTACAGCACGGAAAATTATCTGCGTACAGATGACGGCGAATTTACGCGTATCGATATTCCTGAAGATGCCGATTTCCACGGTGTTATGAATGGCCAGATGATTGTCGAGCTCAAGTCCGACTGGAAACCTGCTGCGGTCGAATACAAACAGGGCGCGATCATCTCCATCGACTTCGCCCAATTCCTGAAAGGCGATCGTGCCTTTGAAATCATATTTGAGCCCACCGGCACAATCGCAGTTAAGCGCGGTGGCGTAATGTCTACTCGCGACTACGTCATCCTGAATCTGCTCGACAACGTCGTCAGCCGCATGATGCGGTTTTCCTACGTCGACGGTGAATGGCAGGGTGAAGCGATCGATGCCGAGCCGTTGGGGAGCATCAGCCTGGTAACGGCCGCCGAGGACTCGAACGTATTCTTCTTTAGCTACGAGGGATTCCTGCGGCCGGATACTCTGTATGTGGCCAATGACGGCGGCGCCTCGATCGAACCGCTGAAGTCGCTACCGGACTTTTTTGATACAAAGGGAATGACTGTTGAGCAACACTTTGCGACCAGCAAAGACGGTACCCGGATACCTTATTTCGTGTTGCTGCCGGACGGTTTCGAAGCGAATGGGAAGGCACCCACGCTTATGTATGGCTATGGCGGCTTTGAGATAAGTCGAACGCCGTCATACAGCGCGACCGTCGGCCACAGCTGGATGGCAAGAGGCGGCGTTTTCGTTGTGGCCAACATTCGTGGTGGCGGCGAGTATGGCCCGGCCTGGCACCAGGCCGCATTGAAAGGCAATCGTCAGCGCGCCTACGACGACTTTATCGCGGTCGGGGAGGATCTCATAAAGCGCAACATTACCAGCGCGAAGCACCTCGGAATCCGCGGAGGGTCAAACGGTGGTTTGCTGACGGGGGTCATGCTCACGCAACGTCCGGACCTCTGGAACGCCGTCGTCGTACAGGTTCCGCTGCTGGACATGAAACGATTTAATAAATTGCTTGCCGGCGCTTCGTGGATGGGTGAATACGGCGACCCCGATACGAGTGACTGGGAGTTCATCCGCGAGTATTCGCCCTATCACAATGTTCGCGATGACGTCGATTACCCGAAACCGTTCTTCACGACTTCGACGCGCGATGATCGTGTGCATCCGGCGCACGCACGCAAGATGGTCGCGCGTATGAACGAGATGGGCCACGATCTCTTATACTTTGAGAATACGGTTGGCGGACACGCCGGTGCGTCCGATAACACCCAGGCAGCACGCAACGAAGCGCTGATATACAGTTACCTGTGGGATCAGCTCGGAAGCGAGTAAGCAAGGAGCAACGTCTCTATGAAAACTCGATCAGCAATCGACCGAATTCCGGCATCGCGCAAGCCCCACGCGTTCGTTCCGGTTGCCGTCCTGGTGATGATAGTCGGGACCCAGGCTCACGCCATCGAGGCGACCGCCGATGAAGAGGCGACCGTCGAGCAGGCCGTTGCAGAGCCCGAGCGCACGCACCTGACGGAGGCCGTCAGGGCCACCGTAAAGAAAGTTGTTGTCCTGCCAACCCAGGGCCCGGTCGGAGACGCGACTACCGGAAGTTACAGGAAGAAGACGCAGGGCCTTTACGGTGGTGCCGCAAAGGGCTCGAGCGCAGGCAGCGGTGTTGGCGTCGAAATCGGACCCGTGCGCACGCGCCTTTCAATTCCCATACTGGCCATCCCTGGCATGTTGATTGGTGGCGCCGCCGGCAAGACGGAGCGAGACATTCAGGAGTTTCGGGATCGTCTCACAGACGATCTTGCGGACGAGGCGAGCCCGCCGCTCACGAACGACGCACTGGCATCTGATGTCTGGTGGGGCCTGCGCCGCTTACCCAACCTCGATTCCAAAGTCTTCGCGTTGACCACGCCGATTCCGGAAGACACCGACGCCATTCTCTATGTCGGCCTCGAGAGAATGACTATCGATGTCCAGGGCAAAGACGCCGTCATTTCAACAATAGCGAGTGCAACGTTGCGGCGATTGAGCGATGGCGAGCACCTGTATGAAGAGCAGTTGCGATACCAGGACCGGGATACGTTGAGCAACTGGACCCGGAATGACAATGCCTTGTGGCATGACTATGCAAACTACGCGCGTCACTACATCGGGCGTGAAATTTCTGCCGAAGTATTTGATCGTGTCGAGCTCAATCATGAGCTGCGTCCAAAGGAAACGGCCAGCGTCAAGCGCGTAAAGAAAAACGACTGGCAGGGCTTGAGCAAATCGTCCACGCCCACACTGGCCTGGGAGTTGAAACTGCTGGGCGGTGATGATTACGGCGAATGGGTGAGCAAGATCAAGCCCACTGACATCGCCTACGACGTTGAGATCTATGACATGCAGCGGCTGGTCTATTCGGCCAAGCAGGTTTCACAGTCCAGCCATACCGTTGCAGAGGAATTGCCGTGCAAGACTCTGCGGTGGTCAGTGCGGCCATCCTACCGGGTAGCAGACGGCATCAAGTTCGGCGAGTGGATGCGGTACAGTTCTGAAACGCAGAACGCCAAAGCGAACGAAGGGCGCCGGGCCTCGGAAGCCCCCGCGTATATTCAGGATTTCCCATCGCTGACGCTGAAGTGCAAGCGGCGTTAACGATAGCCTGTGTCTTCGTAGCTGCAAAGTACGGCCCGCAGGCTTTCAAGGTATGGACTCACTAACCCAGGCGGTTCTCGGTGCGACAATCGCAGGTGCGTGCGCGCCGCGCGGACACCGTCGTAAGGCGCTGCTGGCCGGCGCGGCGCTCGGCACCCTGCCAGACCTGGACGTCGCTATCCGCTACGGTGACGCGGTCAAGAATTTCACATTTCACCGCGGCTTCAGCCATTCCCTGTTCGTGCTGGCACCGTTCTCTGTCGCGCTTTGGGCGGTATTGCGGCGCTGGTGGCAACCGGTAAGAAGTGCGCCGCTGCCCTGGCTGGCTGCCATCGTGTTGGCGCTCCTGACCCACCCGCTGCTGGACGCCCACACGGCATACGGGACGCAGCTCTTTTGGCCGTTGCCGTCGCCCCCGGTTATGTGGTCGACACTGTTCATTATCGATCCGATCTATACGCTACCGCTGCTGATCGGCGTTATCGTCGCCGCGATTTCCCCGGCAGCAAGGCGCGCCGGCGTTGCGCTGGTCGCGGGGCTTGCGCTGAGCACGGCGTACCTCGGCTGGTCGTGGGTCGGTAAGCTGCAGGTCGAACGACATGCGAGGGCAGAACTCTCGAGGCTCGGAATTATTGATGCGCCATTGTTTTCCGGACCGACGCCGTTCAACACCCTGCTGTGGCGCGTCGTCGTCCTGACAGAGGGCGGTTACCTGGAGGGTTACGACTCGCTGCTGGTCAACAAGGAACCAATACGCTTCGAGTCGTATTCGACTGACAACGAATCTCTGCAAGCGGCGAGCAATATATGGGCTGTGTCACGACTGCGCTGGTTCGCGCAGGATTTTCTGAAGACCGAAGTGCGTGAGCAGCGCCTGGTGCTGACGGATCTGCGTATGGGCGCCGAACCGCAATACGTTTTCAGTCATGCGGTTGCGGAATTTGGCAATCCCCACTGGAAGCCGGTGCCAACTGAACTGCTGCCGGTTCGTTTCAGTCGTGGTGACCTCGACATGTTCATAGAGCGATTCTGGAAAGACTGATA